>DAMCMT010000011.1:57535-69607 GCA_032108265.1 Bacteroides sp. | reverse complement strand
TGCCGATGTAGCCTATCCAGTAGGTGGTAAGGCTACCCAGCCAGTTGCCCAGAGTACCCCAGAATAAAGTGAGCCCGACGCTTCCGCCCAGTCCGAGTGAAGCTATATACAATGCATCCGAACTGAATGGAAAGATGGTTGCTGCCAGAAAACATCCCAGAAATAACCCTAAATATCCCCAATCGCCAAAGAAATTCATGGTGCAAAAGTAAATAAAAAGTATTAATCTGGTAATTTTGCACTTCTAAATGATTGAAAACAAGATTAAAGATGTATAAGATTTATATTGAAACATTATAAAAAAAATTGCTACTTTTGCAGCAAAAACACACTATGAACTTCAAAACTGCATTCATTACTATTTTACTTTGTTTACCCTTCTTATCAGGTTGTGATGTTGCCCGTCAGGTAGGCGGTGCGTACAATGTAATTCATTGTAAATATGATTATAATTCCATTTCCAGCATAAATCTGGCGGGTATTGATATCAATCAAGGATTATCTGTAACTAATATCGCCCGGGCTACGGCGTTGCTGTCAGGAGGAGGATCAACGAGTTCAATTCCATTGAACTTTACTTTGAACCTGGATGTAACTAATCCCAATCAGTCTGCCGCTTTCCTCAATGGCCTGGATTATATACTTAGTATTGACAATGTGCAGTTTACTACCGGCTCGCTCAATCAAACGCTGAATGTGCCTGCGGGCCAGAAAGGTTTATTGCCGCTTAGTATTGGCTTCGACCTGGCTACTTTCCTTAAAGGGGATAGCAAGGACGCAGTGGTGGGTATTGTGAAAAACTTCGTAGGTATTGGAGATCAGAAATCCAATGTAAGTTTACAAATTCGCCCGACGTTTATGATAGGTAATACGGCGGTGCCTTCGCCGGCTTATATTCCGGTTAGTTTTGCGTTTGGGGGGAAGAAGTAAGGTCTGATCGATATCCCCATTAGTCAGTCAGGTAAAGTTCTTTTGAATAAGAGTTTTACCTGATGTACAATAAACCATATCACAACTAAGATTGTTAGAAAAACAAATATTATATCATTTTCAATACCAGATTTTGAATATTCAAAAAAGAACAGCTCCAATTGATAATATAAGGTTAATAATCCCAGCAAAATAAGTAAAACACGATAGGGAATAAATATCTTGGCAGTGAGATACTTCAAAGGTTTCTTTATCATTCTTAGTTCCTGGAATATATCTCTAAACAAATATACCCCAAACCAAATCAATATAACGAATGTAAATAAATGGGCATAGGTATAATATGATGGAAGAGGTGCATCAATGCTTTGGTTCATTATTCCAAAAGCAAAAAACATAAGCTGAGAGAACAGTAAGAGCATATTTACAAGTTCAATGAAGATGATGAAAATTGCTTTTGACATTCCTTTTTCCATGACCTGATTTTCAATTTAATGAGTAATTATTCAGTAAACAAAAATAATAATAACATCTCTATTTTTATCATTTAGGTCTGGCATAATAAATATAGGCAATTATATACAATTTTACACCATGTTTTTCTACTTCGTAGGCGTAAGAAATTCAATGGTATTATAAATATTAAAGCTGACACAATTTGTATCAGCTTTAATATTTTCTTTTTCGTCGGGGTACCAGGATTCGAACCTGGGACCCCCTGCTCCCAAAGCAGGTGCGCTAACCGGACTGCGCTACACCCCGAATGTTATAGGGAGGATTCCTTAAAAGCGGTGCAAAGATAGGGATATTTTTTGATTTACCATGTTTATTTCTGTTTTTTTCGTTAAGTATCTTTGCAACTTGAATATTATCCATATATTTCATCCAACTCCAGCTTCAAAATCCTTGATTGAATGGCGCCAGTTGTACGACCAAAATATTCTGCCATTTTTTGAATACTTGCACCTTGGCAATACATACTAATCAATTCGTTGTCCAACTCGGTAGTCCAAGGTTCATATGCCTTATTATGGGTTTTTCTTATTTCTTCGACAGTATATTTTTTTGCAATCTCCTTCTTCCTCTTATTACGGAGTTTTTTTTGCGAATCAATAAGTGGAGTCAAGCTTCCCGGATGTGCGGTATTTTCTTCCAAAATCACAATATTATCTGTTGCCGGAATTATGGATGGTAATAATGTAGATGGCAAATAAAGTAAATTCCGGGTACGGGTAACCGCCACATACAGTAGGTTTATCTCTTCGTTTATCTTTGCTGGTCCAGACAGTTCCTTATTTTCTTTCTTCCCATTCAATATCTTTTCTTCTGTTATAAAATCGGATACTAGCTCTACACAGTCGTATTCCATACCCTTACAACGGTGTACAGTCGAAAAAATCATTTCTGCTTCCTGCTTATTCTCATCGGCAACATGTTTGCTTTTTAATTCTTCCAATATCTGAGGAATTCGTTTCCCATACTTCTTTACAATCTGTACCATCATAGAAAGTTGCATATCGCCCGTGTTTTCGATATATTCTTCTAATTCAATCATGTTTTTCATGGCAGCAATCAACTTGTCCCTAATTCTTTCCCGCTTGTTTAAGTATAGGTTGAGAATATCGTATAACGATGCACCTTCATCCGCATAAGTATAAGAGTTTATATTCCCTTCAAAATATATTTTTTTCATCCTTCCTGATTCAATTGCATATTCAATGGCTTTAAGTAACAGTCCCTGATTGGTCCTTCCGATTACTGCTTTCGAATAGGAAGCCTTGTTGGTTCCTTTTCCGGTAATACGTACAGATACCGGATTACCTATTAATGATTTCCATCCTAAATATTCCATAGCCAGGTTTGCTATATTTTGATTGAAACGAAAACTTGTAGATAATTCATAATGATGGAAATTTACTTTCTCCATGGAGTTTACAGCAAATCTCCAAGCATAGATTTGTTGATGTGTATCGCCTACTATAACCTTCACTGCTTTATCTTGCTTCAGGAACACATCAAGCATGGCAGGCGAGGCATCCTGTCCTTCGTCAAACAAAATGAAATCATAATGCAGTGTGGGAGATGATAACTGAAATTGTTTTAAGTAAAAGTCATGTGTGATTTCTATCTCTCCATTGTACATCATGGCAAGTAGCCGTCTGGTTTTCTCTAGAATAAAAGTATAACGCGATTTGACATACCCCCTCGTTTTATCATCCGAAATAATATCAAGATAATTGAGTTCATTTACCTTATTTTTATTGCTGTTGCAAAAGAAGGCTGCAAATTTATCTATATGACTTGCCAGAATATATGAGTCCAACCTCCCGACTTCTCGTGATAAGTTAAGTTCTTCTGCTATTTCATGACTTTTATACCCGTTTTTCCTGATACGGTAACCGCTATTGTATACAATATGGCTGTATGCCAATGAATGGGCAGTTTCTACTCTGACGTTTGTTAATCCTAGGTGGGCGAACTTACAACTAGCTTCGTTTTTCACCGATTTATTAAAAGCCAGATAAAGAATTTTACTGCCTGGCCGTGCTTTGGCATATTCTATAATGGTGGTTGTTTTTCCTGATCCTGCAACTGCATTAATCTTAATATCACCTGTAGACTGAATGATGGCAAATTGTTGTGGTGTAAGTATCATTGCGATGTGTTTTTCGATTTTTAAAGAACAAAAATATGAAATAGGTTTCATACTAACTCATATTTATATTTGTTTTTTACTAATTTTGCAACCTCAAATCTTGTAAATACAAATATAGAAATGGCAAAAGAATTGAAAGACCTTACCAAACGTAGCGAAAACTATTCGCAATGGTATAACGATTTGGTATTGAAAGCTGAATTGGCTGAACAATCGGCTGTACGTGGCTGTATGGTGATTAAACCTTATGGCTATGCGATTTGGGAGAAAATGCAACGTCAACTTGATGATATGTTTAAAGAAACCGGGCATGTAAATGCTTACTTCCCGTTGCTGATTCCGAAATCTTTTTTAAGCCGTGAAGCCGAACACGTAGAAGGATTTGCCAAAGAATGTGCCGTGGTAACTCATCACCGGTTGAAGAACTCACCCGACGGTAAAGGTGTGGTTGTAGACCCCGAGGCTAAACTGGAAGAAGAATTGGTTATCCGTCCAACTTCCGAAACCATTATATGGAACACCTATAAAAACTGGATTAACTCGTATCGCGACCTACCTTTATTGATAAATCAATGGGCAAATGTAATGCGGTGGGAGATGCGTACCCGTTTATTCCTGCGTACTGCTGAATTCTTGTGGCAGGAAGGTCACACTGCCCATGCCACAAAAGAAGAAGCGGAAGAAGAAGCCATCCGGATGTTGAATGTATATGCTGAATTTGCCGAGAAATATATGGCCGTACCGGTAGTTAAAGGTGTTAAAACAGCTAATGAACGTTTCGCGGGTGCTTTGGAAACATATACTATTGAAGCAATGATGCAGGATGGTAAAGCTTTGCAAAGCGGTACCTCTCATTTCCTGGGACAAAACTTTGCTAAAGCATTCGATGTACAGTTTGTAAATAAAGAAAATAAATTGGAATATGTTTGGGCTACTTCATGGGGAGTATCCACACGGTTAATGGGGGCATTGATAATGACTCATTCGGATGATAACGGATTGGTATTACCTCCTTCACTGGCACCTATTCAGGTTGTGATTGTTCCTATTTATAAGAACGACGAACAACTCAATCAGATAAACGAGAAAGTTAAAGGAATTGTCGAAGCATTGAAAGACCTGGGTGTTTCAGTGAAATATGATAATGCCGATAATAAGCGTCCCGGATTTAAATTTGCCGATTATGAATTGAAAGGTGTTCCCGTACGTTTGGTTATGGGTGGCAGAGACCTTGAAAACAATACAATGGAAGTAATGCGTCGGGATACGCTCGAAAAAGAAACTATTTCGTGCGATGGAATTGAGATTTATGTTAAGAAGCTATTGAAAGAAATACAGGAAAATATATTCCGAAAAGCTTTGGATTATCGCAATAACCGCACTTATACCGTTGATTCTTACGATGAATTTAAACAAAAAATCGAAGAGGGCGGTTTTGTACTCGCTCATTGGGATGGTACAAGTGAAACAGAAGAAAGAGTTAAACAAGAAACAAAAGCAACCATTCGCTGTATTCCTTTGGATGGCGATAAAACTCCTGGAATATGTATATTTACAGGTAAGCCTTCTGCTCAACGGGTTGTTTTTGCCAGGGCATATTAATAAATTGAAAATGGAAAATGGAAAATTGAAAGTTACGATGCCGCATGCTAACTTTCAATTTTCCATTTTCCATTTTCAATTAATCAAAGAGGCTTCTGAACTTTTTGAAGATTTTCTCCTTTATAGTGCTGCTAGGCTTAAAGTTATCAGATGTTTCAAAGCTTTCCAATGCGCTTTTTTCATCTTTGGTTAAAGTCTCGGGCACATAGATACTAACGTTTACAAGTAAATCGCCGGTTCCGTATCCATTGACACTCGGTAATCCTTTACCGCGCAGTCGGAGTACTTTTCCAGGTTGTGTTCCCGGGTCTATTTTAACCTTTACTTTATTATCAATAGTTGGTATTTCGACTGCTCCACCCAATGCAGCAATGGGGAAACTCAGGAGAAGGTTGTAAACGAGGTCATTTTCATCTCTAACAAGGTCGGGATGCTTTTCTTCCTGTACCTGAATAAGTAAATCGCCCGGAACACCATTATGTTTACCGGCATTACCTTTACCACTCATAGAAAGTTGCATACCTTCGGCAACACCTGCGGGTATTTTTACGCTAACTACTTCTTCGCCATGTACAATACCGTCGCCACCGCAAACTTTACATTTTTCTTTGATGATTGTACCTTCTCCGCTACAGGTAGGACAAGTAGTACGCGTTTGCATGGTTCCTAGAATGGTTTGCTGGTTGCGAACAACCGAACCGCTTCCTTTACAAGTCGGACAGGTTTCGGCGCCGCTGTTTCCTTCAGCTCCGCTACCGTGACAATGGTCGCACGGAATATATTTTTTGAGTTTGAATTTCTTTTCAACACCTTCGGCTATTTCTTTCAGGTCTAGTTTTACCTTAACCCGCAAGTCGGAGCCACGGAAACGTCTTTGCTGACTTCCTCCGCCGCCACCGAATCCGCCAAAACCACCGAATCCACTATGACCGCCAAAGATATCGCCGAACATAGAGAAGATATCATCCATGGACATACCTCCGCTGAATCCACCGTAAGGACCTCCATTACCTGCAGCACCGCTTACTCCCGCATGACCGAATTGATCGTATCTCGAACGTTTATCCGGGTTACTCAGCACATCGTATGCTTCGGCTGCCTCTTTAAATTTCTCTTCGGCATTCTTATCACCAGGGTTTTTATCCGGATGGTATTCAATAGCCTTTTTTCGGTATGCTTTTTTTATTTCATCTGCGGAAGCATCTTTGCTGACTTCCAACACTTCATAATAGTCTCTTTTTGCCATATTTTACGATTGCTTTTGCTTAGTCTCCTACCACAACTTTGGCGTGACGGATGACTTTGTCGTTCATTGTGTATCCGGTTTGTACTGTATCCAGGATTTTACCTTTCAATTCTTCCGAGGGAGCCGGGATTACAGCAATTGCTTCGTGGAAGTCAGTGTTCAGTGGTTGTTCATTTGTTTCGATAATCTTCACTCCGTTCTGCGACAGGATACTGAGGAATTTACTGTAAATCAGTTCGAACCCTTCGCGTATTGCTTCCACATTGGTCGATGTTTCCGTAGTTTTCAGCGCCCGTTCCATATCATCTATAATAGGTAGGAAACTACAAATACTTTTTTCGCTACCGTTGAGGATTAGTTCGGCTTTTTCTTTCATTGTCCTTTTACGGAAGTTATCGAACTCAGCTTGTAGCCTCAGGTGCTTATCCTTCAGGTTATCCAACTGCCCGGTAAGTTCTTCGACCTGATTTTCCAATTCTTCTTCTCTCGACAGAGGAGTTTCTTCTTCATTCTGAGTATCATCCTGAGCCGTTTCATTATCAATTTCTTCTGAGAATTCATTTTTCAGATCTTCTTCCTGAAAGGTTTCTTTTTCTTTTTCGTTCGGATTCATATTTTTACGTAATTTGTTCATATTCCACATAACAACTTAACTAACAAAAACTCTGCCATTTTAGTTGTTTTCTAAAAGAAAGTGCAAAGATAGTGAAATAATGACAGATTGGCGCAGAATAACTATTCCGTAATCCGTCAAAAATGACTACCTTTGCAGCCGAAAAAGTTTTGAGTTGTGAGTTTTGAGTTACGAGACACTTTCTAACTCCTGAATTCTAACTCCTGAATTCTAAATATTAATAATAATGATTACAGCATCGAACATATCTGTTCAATTTGGTAAAAGAGTTTTATTTAAGGACGTTAATCTGAAATTTACAAGCGGAAACTGTTACGGTATTATCGGAGCCAACGGAGCCGGTAAATCAACTTTTCTGCGCACAATATATGGTGATTTGGAGCCAACAACCGGTTCTATAACACTTGGCCCCGGCGAGCGGTTATCTGTATTAAGCCAGGACCACTTTAAATGGGATGCGTATACGGTAATGGATACTGTAATGATGGGCCATACGGTACTTTGGGACATCATGAAACAGCGCGAAGAACTATATGCGAAAGAAGATTTTACAGACGAAGATGGTCTGAGAGTTTCCGAACTTGAGGAGCAATTTGCAGAACTAGATGGTTGGAATGCAGAGAGCGATGCAGCTTCTTTATTAAGCGGACTCGGTATAAAAGAAGACAAACATTATATGCTGACGGGCGATCTGAGTGGTAAAGAAAAGGTACGTGTAATGCTTGCCCAGGCTCTTTACGGCAATCCGGATAACCTGTTGCTGGACGAGCCAACCAACGACCTGGATATGGAAACAGTAACCTGGCTCGAAGAATATCTTTCGAACTTTGAACATACCGTTCTGGTGGTAAGCCACGACAGACACTTCCTCGACTCTGTATGTACACATACGGTAGATATTGATTTTGGCAAAATCAATTTATTCGCTGGGAATTATAGCTTCTGGTACGAATCAAGCCAGTTGGCTTTAAGACAACAGCAAAACCAGAAAGCCAAAGCAGAAGAAAAGAAAAAGGAACTGGAAGAGTTTATTCGTCGTTTTAGCGCCAACGTAGCCAAGAGTAAGCAGACTACCAGCCGCAAGAAAATGATTGAAAAACTAAATGTGGATGAAATTAAACCATCTTCGCGTAAATATCCGGGTATTATTTTTACTCCCGACCGTGAACCGGGTAACCAGATACTTGAAGTTTCCGGATTAAGCAAACGGAGTGATGATGGGCAGTTACTATTCAGTGATGTGAACTTTAATGTCGAAAAAGGCGATAAGATTGTTTTCATATCCCGCGACCCGCGTGCTATGACTGCATTGTTTGAGATAATAAATGAAAACACAAAGCCCGATACAGGACATTTTAAATGGGGTGTAACTATTACTACCGCTTATCTACCGTTGGATAATACTGCATTCTTCGAAAGTAATCTTAACCTGGTTGATTGGCTCAGTCAGTATGGCGAAGGAAATGAAGTATATATGAAAAGCTTCCTTGGCCGTATGCTTTTCTCGGGCGAGGAAGTCTTGAAAAAGGTCAATGTATTATCCGGAGGAGAGAAAATGCGGTGTATGATTGCCCGTATGCAATTGCGCAATGCAAATTGCTTGATTCTGGATACACCTACCAACCATCTTGACCTGGAGTCTATACAGGCATTTAACAATAATCTCAAACTTTATAAAGGCAATGTGCTTTTATCATCTCACGACCGCGAATTTATACAAACGGTTGCCAATCGTGTTATCGAATTGACTCCCAATGGTATTATTGATAAAATGATGGATTACGATGATTACGTAACTTCAGAGCATATCAAGGAGTTACGGAAGAAAATGTACGGAGAATAGTTTTTTATAAAAAAGACTCGGTCTTACGTATGGATGACTTCCGTCATACGGGTGAATGCCCGTCGTCATCCATATGGAGGACTTGCGTCACCCACGTGGATGACGAAGATGTTACAGTATGAAAAGTACGTTATCTCAGTATGAAAAGAACATTTTTCCGGTAAGAAAGGAACGTTATCCCAGTATCTTTTAAATGCATTTGTACTGTATAAGTAGTATTATTTCCGATGAATCAGTTTATTTTCCTGATCCCCAAATATCTTTTCGCCCAAAGTAGTCAGATTATTACCGGTTGCAATTACCCTTTTGAGATATTCGCATCCCATAAAAGCGCCAAAATCAATTCGTGTTACTGTAGAAGGTAATATTAAAGTACCGCTCAACCGTTCGCAATTGCTGAAAGCTCGTTCACCAATTGTTTTCAGTTCTTTTGGGAGTTTGATATTCATTAAGTATTTCTTCTGAGAAAAGGTAAAATCAGGAATAGTGGTTGCGGTGGTATTTTGTATATTCAGGGATACAAGATTTGGCAGGTAATCCTGTATAAGCCGAAAATCCGCATCATCCATTTTTCCGGTTATTGCCAGGAAGTTAATCTCTTTTGGTTGCAGGCCATTCTTTTGTATGTTGTCTTTTAATGTTTCCAATGCTCCGATCTCAATGCTTACTTCAAGAGGTTCATCTTCCAGTATGGCAAATTTTTCCCATCTCTTTTCGAACCGGTATGCATCACGGCTTCCCCTGGGTACAAATATAGCAGTAATACTGTCCGAGAGAGCTTCTGAGAGTAATTCAGGAGGTGTTTTCTTTTTTATCTGACAGATTTTTAGATTCTCACATCCCAGGAAAGCACCTTCTTCAATGTTTCGTGTCTTGTCGGAAAGTATAATCTTCTGCAATGTAATTTTACCCACTAACTTTTCGTTCACAATCTTACAGAATGCATAAGCGGGAATACAATTAACCGGAAAAATTTTAAATTTACCGGCTGTAGTACCTTCTTTGCCTGCATACATCCGGATTTGAGCATTGGAGATGTCCAGGATTTGTAATTTATTAAATTCGTCTCTCAGATGCCTGAAATCAATAGCGTTAATTTTTCCGGTAATAGTCAGATGAACTATCCCGTTAGCTTCTTCTTCCGTAAAATAGCTGGTAAGTGTTCCGGGCTTTTCAACAAACACTCTTTTTTCAGTCTGTGCCCCTATGGTTCCGCAACCTAGTAGGATTATACAAAATAGGATTAGAATATTTTTCTTCATCTGTCGTAGAGATTATTTGGGGCAAATATATATAATATTGAGGGTAAGTTAGATTAAATTTAGAATAAATAGCTATTTTTGCTAAGGGATTAACAAATCAGATAATAATGTGTACCGAAAGCAATTTATTACCCTCTCTACGTAAACCGTTAGTACCCGTATGGGTTTCAGTTCTTCTTTATTTAATAGTAGCAATTATATTAATGGGGATAGTAAACATTCTCTCGGTTACAATTTCTTCGCTGCTTCCCGATTCCATATACTTTAAAATAACAGGTCAACTAATAGAGTGGTTTATCGCAGCTGTTTTTGTTACATTGACTGCTTATTTTTTTCTTTCTTTCCTGGATCGGACTTCAATAAGTGAATTAGGACTAAGTATTAAAAACCGGAGAAAAGATATTCTTACAGGACTATTGTGGGCAGTTGTTTTGTATGCCATTGGATTTACTGTAAGTCTTTTATCGGGTTCGGTTTCCATTTTCGGAATAAAGTTTGATGGAGGTGTATTGATTCTTACATTTATGTTATTCCTCTGTGCTTCAATTGTGGAAGAGGTGATGATTAGAGGCTACATTCAGAGTCGTCTGATGACTAAAATGAATAAGTTTCTTGCGCTGGTAGTTGCCTCTGTTATCTTTTCTATCTTGCATATTCCTAACCCTAATATAGGACTTTTCCCACTTATAAATCTTTTTCTGGCTGGAGTTATGCTTGGAGCGGCTTTTCTTTATACTCATAACCTATGGTTTCCGATATCGTTGCATTTGGCATGGAATTGGATACAAGGACCTGTATTGGGATATGAAGTTAGCGGAACAAAGATGTTCCCTACCTTGTTAACATTGGAGTTGCCGGAGGAGAATCTGATAAATGGAGGCGCTTTCGGTTTTGAAGGTTCCATAATATGTTCCATATTAATGATTATCAGTATATTTGTTATAATAGGGTGGGGAGAATCAAAACTTAGAAAAACTAAAATAACCAATAATATTTTATGAAATCAGACATTGAGATAGCTCGTAGTATCGAGTTGAAAAAAATAAAGCAGGTTGCCGAATGTACTGGCATACCCCGTGAGGAAGTAATCAATTACGGAAGGTATATAGCTAAAATCCCTCTATGTCTAATTAATCCGGAAAAGGTAGAAAAGAGCAATTTAATTCTTGTAACAGCTATAACCCCTACAAAAGCCGGAATCGGAAAAACAACTGTTTCCATCGGACTGACATTGGGGCTTAATAAAATAGGTAAAAATGCGATCGTTGCCCTTCGCGAACCTTCACTGGGTCCATGTTTCGGTATGAAAGGTGGAGCAGCGGGCGGAGGATATGCCCAGGTGTTGCCTATGGAAAGAATAAACCTGCATTTTACAGGAGATTTTCATGCTATTACCTCTGCCCACAATATGATTTCGGCCTTACTCGATAATTACCTGTACCAGAATCAGGGATCGGGCTTCGGGCTTAAAGAAATATTATGGAAACGGGTACTGGATATCAATGATCGTTCTCTGCGTAGTATTGTTGTAGGATTAGGGCCAAAGTCGAATGGAATAACCCAGCAATCGGGTTTTGATATAACAACAGCATCTGAAATAATGGCTATATTATGTCTTTCAAAAGATTTGGATGATTTACGTAGAAGGGTTGAGAATATTTTACTTGGTTTTACCTTCGACGACAAACCTTTTACAGTAAAAGACCTGGGAGTTGCCGGTGCAATCACTGTTCTGTTGAAAGATGCAATACATCCGAATCTGGTTCAGACCACCGAGAATACACCAGCATTTGTACATGGTGGCCCGTTTGCCAATATCGCTCATGGATGTAATTCCATTCTGGCAACAAAAATGGCTATGACATTCAGTGATTATGTAATAACCGAAGCCGGATTTGG
>DAMCMT010000011.1:46932-57502 GCA_032108265.1 Bacteroides sp. | reverse complement strand
TTACTCTTCAGGCATTGAAAATGCATGGTAGTGTAAGTGTTGAAGATATCAAGAAACCTAATAAGGAAGGGGTGATTGAAGGTTTCAAAAATCTGGATAGGCATATTCGTAATATTCAGGGATTCGGTCAGTCGGTGATAGTTGCTTTCAATAAATATGGCGGTGATACAGAAGAAGAGATTAATCTTGTTCGGGAACATTGTAACGAGATGGGAGTGGGATTTGCCGTAAATGATGCTTTCTCGAAAGGGGGAGAAGGAGCCATTGAACTGGCAGAATTGGTTACTCAGACTATTGAGACTAATCCTTCAGGCTCTTTAAAGTTTACCTATTCCGAAACGGATTCTGTTTGTTTCAAAATAGAGAAAATCGCCACTAAAATATATGGAGCGGGAGAAATAACTTATAGCCCGGAAGCCCGTAAAACAATTAAAATGATTGATAAAATGGGCATTTCTCATTATCCCATATGTATTGCTAAAACTCAATATTCATTCTCGGCCGATCCAAAACAATATGGTGTAACAGAGGATTTTGAAATACATATCAAAGATATTGTAATTAATAATGGAGCGGAAATGTTGGTAGCAATTGCTGGTGATATACTGCGTATGCCGGGACTTCCAAAAGAGCCGCAAGCTCTTCATATCGATATTATTAACGGAAAAGTTGAAGGGTTAAGTTGATTTTATTTATTGAAAGTTGACAAAAGTGCTTTTTTTTAAATAAAAAAGATTATTTTTGGAGTATAAAAAAATGAATCTGTATGAATGAGGAGAGAACCCAAAGACTTGATGATGATTTCGAAGCAAGTTTTATATCTGCTAAAGTCGATTCATTCGATTTGCATGGAAAAATATATAATGTAGTTAAGGTTTTATCTGAAACATCCGGAGAAGCACAAGTTTATTTGGTACATTACAAATCCCAACTGTATGTACTAAAATTATATTATCCAAACTTTTCTCCTAAGCAGGAACTTTTAAAAATATTGGCCGAACTGGAAACTCCATATCTGGTTCGTTTGTATGATTATGGATTTTTGACTCAGGGTACTTCATCAAGATGCTATGAACTTATGGAGTATCTGGAGGGTGGAAGCCTGGAAGATTATCCTATAGAGAATGATGAAGAAAAGCTAAAGGGAATAGCCATGGCTGCGGCATCTGCATTGCAAGCGTGTCATAAAGCCGGAATTATTCACCGCGATGTAAAGGTATCTAATTTCTTCTTCCGAGATACTGACCAGCGTCAATTGGTTCTTGGCGACTTTGGTATATCTTCATTATCTAATGAAGACGAAGAGTTACATAAAACAACTCAGGCCAGAACTCCTATTTATGCTGCGCCCGAAATGTATATGCAGGTTATTGATGGAGAAGTGGAACTAACTACGAAAATCGATTACTATTCATTGGGAATAACGTTGCTTTACCTCTGGTTGGGAAAGAACCCATTTACCGGTAATGAGCGGGAAATAATGCAGCAGAAAAACGAAGGCAAACTTCCCGGAATAGATCAATTACCACCTGCCATTAATACGCTCATACGTGGTCTTACTGTAGTTAATCCGGAATTTCGCTGGGTATTTGAGGAGGTTGAACGCTGGTACAATGGAGAAAATGTACCCGTATCTGATGATATACCGTTCCTGAGGTACAAAAAATTTCTTTTTGACCCGGAAAAGGAGTTAATAGCCAAGAATGCAAAGGATATGGCTATATTAATGAAAAACGACCGGAACCTGGGTATACGATTTCTTTATAATAAACGAATTACAAAATGGTTGGAAGAAAGTGGCAATCACCGGCTTGCTGTTGAGACCGACGAAATAGTTGAAAAGTATTTTCCATTGGATCAGAATGCAGGAGTAGAAGCCGCTATTTATATTCTGGATAAGGAGCAGCCTTTTCTGCTTAATAGTTCGGAGCCGACATTTACACCTAAAGAGATAGTCAGCGCCTTTGCCACAAATAATCGTAATTCTGCTTATTTTAAGTCGCTTATGGATGGCCGGCTTTTGGTGTGGTTATCCAATAAAGATGAGCCGGAATTATATGATGAGATTTTTAAATTAACAACAGGACAGTCATACTCCGAAAGTCTGGCTTATGGGGTATTATACTGTCTGGATAAGGATTGTGGTTTCAATCTGAGCAATGAATATAATTCCCAGGAAGGAATAGCCGGATTGATGAGCCAGATACTGCTGTCAGTACAAAATGTGAAAGACCCGGCAATTTACGAGATTGCATTGGATAGCTTTTGGGGAAAATACAGTCGGTTGTATTATTATTGCAAAATACATGGCTGGGATGATTTACTGGAGTTCCGGGATAAAACACGGAATAAGCTTGAACAAAAAGATGCAGAACCGATCGGGGAATTCAATCTTTCCATTGCATCATATCAGCTTTGTGTAAAGATGGGTTATCGTCCCGGATATCTGTTTCCAAGAAAGCAGAATGTTGTTCATTCTATTGATGAAATTGATAAAATTCCCGAAAAAGAAATACGACAGGAAATACGTAATGGCAAATTAAAAGACTGGCTTGCCACTTTCTATTATGCCGATCCGCTTAATAACTTTAGCGAAGAATATAGTTATGAAAAGTCGTTGGCAGATTATTTCAAAAAAATAGACCAATACAATTCAAGCGATTATTTTGGAAAGCGATTTTTTCTGGCAACCGAGAGGCAATCAGGATTACAACGTAGAATTAAAAAGTCTCTTGATACAGCTATATCTATTGATATCATTTCCAATATACTTTTTCTTAGTGTAGGTATTGTACTGCTCTTTTGGATAATAAGATTTGGTATTGATGATCCTGAACTCTTTCTTAATAATTATTTTTATCAAACAGTTGCACCCATTGCTATATTCGGAGCGGCATATTTCGGCATTAAGTCTTTCCATCTTACCAATGGATTGTTAATGAACATATTATTCACCATTTTAGGAGCATTAGCAGTAGCAGCCCCGGCAGTATTTGTATATTGGCCGCTCCGTATGTTTACCAACTCATTTATGCTAATACTTATAGCGCTTATTGTTTTTTATGTGTGTGGCATCTTTATCTGGGGTATTAGAGACTCGGCATATAAAATAAGGAAATTGAAAGTTCTTTCAGAAGATAATATACAATACAATCTGGTAGAACCCCTGGATTTTGTTTTTAAAGCAACAACATCAAAATTTAAAAGCTCGAATGAAAAAATGATGAAGGATGCTTTAATGGTAATCTCACTGAAACAAAGGAAACTGGTAACATTCTATTCGGTGTGGATTCTATTGGGAGTTTATTTTCTGGTGATTTATTTCCTTTTTAATTCAAATTTTAAAGGCATGGAAGCACCGGAAGTGAATTGGGATACCATAAAGTATTTTTTCCGGTTCAGAAATTAATGATTAACGACTATTTATAATGATTTGTCAACACTGTAAAAAAGAAAACCGTAAAGAAGCCCGATTCTGCAAATGGTGTGGAATTGCACTTCCGGTAGATACGATGACAGCACTCGATAAGCTCATCGGTATGGAGCCTGTAAAGCAACAGATAATGGATATCCTTGCCATGTATGCTTCCATGAAGATGAGGCCTGAAACCAAAGATATTTCCTTGAATGGCAATGTTTTGATTGTCGGTGAGCCGGGAACCGGTAAGAAATTGCTCGGAAAGGTATTAAAAGAAGTATATTATGCCAATAACATCATCCGGAAACCATTATTGAAAATAGTAAATACGAATGACCTATATCTTTTTCTGGAGGATTTAGAAGAAAATATCAGTCAACTGAAAGGAGGAATTCTTATGATTGATAGCGGAGGCAATTTATTGAATTCCAATATCGTAATGCAGGAATATAATTTGCTGGATAAATTATTTCTGGAAATGAATTTCTGGAATAATGATCCAATCCTAATTATGACTGCTCTTCCGGAAGAAAACGAAACATATATTGAACAAAATCCGGTTATTCGCAATCGTTTCAGACATACTTTTAAACTCAAAACATATACTGCTGAAGAACTGGTTAATATCTGCGTAAAACATTTGAATGAAGAACTGGGTGGTATACAATTATCATCTCAGGCTTATGATGCTCTTCTGGATTCGTTCAGGAATGAAAAAAATATGCTCAATGGACATTATGCCCGTAAAAAAGCAAGAGAGATATATGCTAATTATCTTCAACGTGGAGATACAAGCTCGGGAATTATTTTGCCCGAAGATGTTATTAAACTTTAGTTTCATTATAAATCATTGATATGATACATTGTCCCTCATGTAAATCAGAAATAGAATCGGGCTCATGGTATTGCGACCAATGTGGAATACAAATAAAATGTTGTGTTTCTTGTGGTCGTGTTGGTGCAAATGAAATTTGTGCCACATGTGGAGATAATATGATTCCAACTCGTTTATATACAACGACACTAGGTAAAACCGTTCAACCAGAAAACTCATCTTTCATCAGGATATCGGCTGTTGAGAGAAATATAAAAGTAAAACGTCCTGCTAAATTCTATCTGGTCAATTATCCATTAGGAATAAGGTTTGAGGCTATAAATGAAGCCGTTATTGGAAGAAAAAACGGACCTTATTCTACCTTATTAAAAAATCATCCATACATATCCGGAACGCATGCAGTTATTAAACACGGAAAGAGTGAAAATGATTGGATTATTATGGATATGGATTCATCTAACGGAACTTTAGTAAATGGGAATAAAATTCCGCCTCAATCTTCTGTAGAAATAAAGGAAGGTGATAAAATACAATTGGCAAATGTAGAATTGATTGTTGAACTGGAATAGATACTGAAACAAAATGATTCTGGAAATCAATTCAATCTGTAATAAGGGGAAAGTACGGGACAGGAATGAAGATATGATCCTGTGTGGGATGGAGCTTATCCGGAATTCCGGTAGCCAGAAACATATTGAATTAACAGATGATACACGTTTTGTTATTGCCGTCGCCGATGGCATGGGCGGACATAATGGCGGCGATGTGGCTAGCGAGATAGTCTGTAAACGTTTTTCGAACTTCTTTAATAGGTTGGCAACAGGATTATCTTCCGGGCAATTGAAAGAGGAATTAAATAACTGGATACAGGATGTTCACCTGGAAATCATACGAAAGGGAAAACAAATTCCGGATTTATATGGTATGGGTAGTACATTCGTTGGCCTTCTTTTTTATGAACATCAAATATTATGGATTAATTGTGGAGATAGCCGGATTTACCGGTTACGAAACAATATTCTGACGCAACTTTCAAAAGATCACTCATTAGCTGCTTTGACAGGTAATGAAAATATACCCGCAAATATAATCACCAATTCAATAGGAGCCGGAACAGCAGCATATCTGGATATACATTATATGACTGATTTAGTTTTTAACGGAGATGCCTTCTTGCTCTGTTCAGACGGATTAACAGATACCATAGATGATGATACCATCGAACAAACACTATTACAAGCTTCCCTTGACGAATTAATTAATAATGCAGTAAATGCGGAAGCTGCTGATAATGTTTCGGCAAGCTACATCAAAATATCCACGAATAAATAAGAAAAACAAAAATACGATACAATGAAAATCATTACCTATAATGTTAACGGACTTCGCGCCGCACTCACTAAAGGCTTTATAGACTGGTTAAAACTCGAGCAACCCGATGTACTTTGCCTGCAGGAAACAAAATTACAGAACGACCAGTATCCAATTGAACTATTTCACGAAGCGGGGTACCATTCTTATTTGTATTGTGCTCAAAAAAAGGGATATAGCGGTGTAGCTATCCTGACAAAGAAAGAACCCGATTATGTACAATACGGAATGGGAATTGAAAAATATGATAACGAAGGCCGTTTTATCCGTGCAGATTTTGGTGATTTAACTATAATCAGCGTTTATCATCCCTCAGGTACCAGCGGAGAGGAACGCCAGGCTTTTAAAATGATTTGGCTTGAAGACTTTCAAAGATATATCATGGAGCTTCAGAAAGAACGTCCGAACCTCATTATTTGCGGAGATTACAATATATGCCACGAACCAATTGATATACATGATCCTATACGCAACGCCAAGAACAGCGGTTTTCTACCCGAAGAACGGGAGTGGATGACACGTTTTCTTTCAGCAGGATACATCGATTCATATCGTTATTTATATCCCGACAAACAAGAATATACCTGGTGGAGCTACCGTTTCAATGCCCGGGCAAATAATAAAGGCTGGCGATTGGATTACTGCATGGTAAGTGAACGTGCCCGGGATAGAATCAAAAATGCCTGGATAGAAAATAATATAGTTCATTCAGACCATTGTCCTATGGTGCTGGAAATCCAGTAAAACGTATACCTTATATTATAGTTACACTCAATCTTCTTCTATCGCCTGCATCTCTGAACTCGCAAAGATAAACTCCTTGCCATGTTCCCAGATTCAGGCGATAATTCTTTATTGGAATCATTACCGACGACCCTATAAGCGATGCTTTAATGTGAGCACTCATATCATCTGCTCCCTCTTCCGTATGAATAAAATAAGGTGAGCCATCCGGAACAATACGGTTGAAAAAAGATTCGAAGTCTGTCCTTACATCCGGGTCGGCATTCTCATTTAGAGTTAATGCCGCCGAAGTATGCTTGATAAAAATAAGCACTATACCACTCTCCGGTAAATCTGGAAGTTGCGGAATAATATCCCGGGTAATCAAATGAAAACCCCGCGGGTAATAAGGTAACTGTATATCAATTGTTGTTGCCATAGCCATAATAATTAAATCTCCATACAATATTGTAAAGAACAAATCACCTTAATAGTTTTGTAACATCAAGCTGTTTTAATTACAAATATAACAAAAAAACATTCATTAATGTGTTGTATAACATAATTTTATTTATATTTGCAGCGGAAATAATTCCGCATACCTTAATCGTATGCTGAAAAAATCTATGTTTAACAAAAACTTATAAGCAAATGTTGAAAGAAAAAGCTGGTGAAGTTGCAGGTATGATCTGGACTTCGCTTAACGGTACCGAAGGTATGACAGCTAAACAACTGAAAAAAGCTACTAAATTAGTAGACAAAGACCTTTTCCTTGGCTTAGGATGGTTACTAAGAGAAGACAAAGTTTCTGCAGAAGAAACTGAAGGTGAACTTTTCATTAAGTTAATCTAATCCACCTATCAAACCCATAAAAAAGATGCGTTGATACATTTGTTTGTTATCAACGCATTTTTTTATTTTCTTGCATTTGCGTATCTTTGCACACCATTTTACTGAACAAACATATAAATGAAGAATATACGCAACTTTTGCATTATCGCTCATATTGACCATGGTAAATCAACCCTGGCCGACAGATTACTGGAATACACCAAAACCATCCAGGTAACCGGCGGACAAATGCTGGACGATATGGATTTGGAAAAGGAGAGGGGTATTACCATAAAAAGCCATGCCATACAAATGGAATACCTGTATGATGGCGAAAAATACATCCTGAATCTTATTGATACTCCGGGACACGTAGACTTCTCTTACGAAGTATCCCGTTCCATCGCTGCCTGCGAGGGTGCATTACTCATTGTCGATGCCACACAAGGCGTACAAGCCCAGACAATTTCCAATTTATATATGGCTATAGAGCACGACCTGGAAATCATTCCTGTAGTCAATAAATGCGATATGCCAAATGCTATGCCCGAAGAAGTTGAGGATGAAATCATCGACCTTCTCGGTTGTAAACGTGAAGAGATTATCCGTGCATCCGGTAAGACAGGTATGGGAGTTGAAGATATATTAGCTGCTGTGGTAGAACAAATCCCTGCTCCTAAAGGAGACGAAGAAGCACCTTTACAAGCACTTATTTTTGATTCCGTATTTAATTCTTTCCGTGGTATTATTGCCTATATCAAAATAACCAATGGAGTGATTCGTGCCGGAGATAAAGTAAAGTTTATCAATACCGGAAAAGAATATGATGCCGATGAAATCGGAGTCTTAAAGATGTCGATGGTTCCCCGCAAAGAACTCCGTACAGGAGACGTAGGCTATATTATATCCGGTATAAAAACTTCCAAAGAAGTAAAAGTAGGAGATACCATCACCCATATAGCACGTCCTGCCGATCATGCAATAGCCGGATTTGAAGAAGTTAAACCTATGGTATTTGCCGGTGTTTACCCGATTGAAGCGGAAGATTTTGAAAATCTTCGTTCTTCACTCGAAAAACTCCAACTCAACGATGCATCACTCACTTTCCAGCCCGAATCATCGTTGGCGCTGGGCTTTGGTTTCCGTTGTGGTTTCCTCGGGCTGTTGCATATGGAAATCGTTCAGGAACGTCTTGACAGGGAATTTGATATGAACGTAATAACCACTGTTCCCAACGTATCTTATCAGATTTATGACAAACAAGGTGTGATGACCGAGGTACACAATCCCGGTGGAATGCCCGATCCAACCCTGATTGATCATATTGAAGAGCCATATATCAAGTCATCAGTTATAACTACTACCGATTTCATCGGTCCCATTATGACTCTATGCCTTGGTAAAAGAGGCGAATTACTTAAACAGGAATATATTTCAGGTAACCGCGTTGAGCTACATTATAGTATGCCGCTCGGTGAAATCGTTATTGATTTCTATGATAAACTAAAAAGTATATCAAAAGGATACGCTTCATTCGATTATCATATGGATGGATTTCGTCCCTCCAGACTCGTTAAACTGGATATATTGCTTAATGGTGAACCTGTTGATGCTCTATCTACACTTACACACGTCGATAATGCTTATGATTTTGGCCGTCGCATGTGCGAGAAACTAAAAGAACTTATTCCGCGTCAGCAATTCGATATAGCTATACAGGCTGCTATCGGTTCTAAAATTATTGCCCGAGAAACCATCAAAGCAGTTCGTAAAGATGTAACTGCGAAATGTTATGGTGGCGATATCAGCCGTAAGCGCAAACTGTTGGAGAAACAGAAAAAAGGAAAGAAAAGAATGAAACAGATTGGCAATGTAGAGGTTCCCCAAAAAGCATTCCTGGCTGTATTGAAACTTGATTAAAGGAGGAAAATCTAAAACAAAGAGGATAGATTAAAGCTTTAAACTTTAAAATACAATACTATGGCATTTCTCAGTTCAAGAAGGTATTTCACTTATAAAAATATCTTTGGAAGCGTATTATTGTTTGTAACAGCCCTGATTGCTGCAATCCTGGCAAATTCTCCCTTTGCATCCTGGTATCATGATTTACTTTCTTTAGAGGTAGCTCTGCGTATCGGAGATTTTAATTTATTCTCTCATAACGGGCACAACCTCACTGTTCTTCAGTTAATCAACGATGGTTTCATGACTATCTTCTTCCTGGCCGTAGGACTTGAAATTAAGCGCGAATTACTTGTTGGTGAACTATCTTCTGTACGAAAAGCATTATTACCGTTTATTGCAGCTTGTGGTGGCATGATAATCCCTGTTATCATATATACTCTTATTTGTCCTCCCGGAAGCGAAGGTGGACATGGATTGGCTATTCCCATGGCTACCGATATAGCTTTTTCGCTCGGTGTACTGAGCCTGCTTGGTGCTCGAGTTCCCCTCTGTTTGAAAATATTCCTCACTGCATTTGCTGTTGTCGACGATATTGGTGGAATCCTTATCATTGCTCTTTTTTATAGCGGTCATGTGCATGTTACATATTTATTATTTGCCGCAATCATCTTTATTTTATTATATTATTTAGGAAAAAGTCGTACTGCAAGTAAGACTTTTTTTGTTCTCGGTGGTGTTGTTGTCTGGTATCTATTCCTGCAATCGGGCATTCATAGCACTATTTCGGGTGTAATACTGGCCTTTGTTATTCCTGCCCGTCCCCGGCTTAATGTAGGTAAGTACATCAAACGTATTCAACGGGCGATGAATTCTTTTCCTGCGCGTGAAGAAGACAATATAGTCCTTACCAACGAACAAATTCACAAACTTAAAGTAGTTGAGTCAGCTTCCGACCGCGTTATAAGTACTCTGCAATCGTTAGAAGATAACCTTCATAATACTGTCAGTTTCATCGTGCTGCCATTATTTGCTTTTGCTAATGCAGGAGTAGTATTAGGTGGTGGGGATGGTAGTTTGATTGGCTCTGTTACCCTGGGAATATTTGCCGGTCTTATTTTCGGTAAGTTTATTGGTATTTTTAGTTTCACCTATCTGGCTGTAAAAACTGGTATTACTCCTATGCCAAAAGGGATGAACTGGAAGAATCTTGCGGGAGTTTCCCTGCTCGGTGGAATCGGGTTTACTGTTTCTTTATTTATATCCAATTTATCTTTTTCAGAGATGAGTCCTGTGCTCCTCAATCAAGCTAAAATAGGAGTGTTATCAGGTTCGCTTGTGGCTGGAATACTTGGATTTATGGTTCTGTATAAGGTATTACCTTCTAAGACTAATAAATAGGACAGGGCTTTTCTATCATAAATTTTCGCCGGCATCGTCACCCCGAGCATAGTCGAGGGGGCCACTAACTTAAGTATAGTTGAACTGTA
>DAMCMT010000011.1:7441-46922 GCA_032108265.1 Bacteroides sp. | reverse complement strand
GGGGGGGTGGATGCCGGCGATGTAACAATATCTTAGGTTTTGATAATTCTTTTCCTAATCAATAAACCTTTTCGTCAACCCTCCATACTCATCAATTCTTCTATCCCGCAGAAACGGCCACCAACGCCGTACATTCTCCGAACGCTCCAAATCAACCTCAACCACCATATTTTCGGGTTTATCATTGCCCGACTGAGCGATGAATTCACCTTGCGGCCCCACGACAAAACTATTTCCCCAGAACTGTATACCATTAGTCTGACCCGATGAATCCGGCTCATGCCCCACGCGGTTGACGGATATTACAGGCAAACCATTTGCAACAGCGTGCGCACGTTGAGATATAATCCATGCATTTAACTGCCGTTGCTTTTCCTCCTCTGTATCAGAACTTTCCCATCCGATAGCAGTAGGGTATATTAGTAACTCTGCACCTTTCAAAGCCATTAGTCGCGCGGCTTCGGGATACCACTGATCCCAGCAAACGAGGACACCCAGTTTACCAATAGAAGTTTGTATAGGTTCGAATCCTATATCGCCGGGAGTGAAGTAAAATTTCTCGTAATAAGCCGGGTCGTCCGGAATATGCATCTTACGGTATTTACCGGCTATGCTTCCGTCTTTGTCGAATACGACTGCGGTATTGTGATACAGTCCCGGAGCCCTCTGTTCGAAGAGCGAGGTAACCAGTACGATATTCAACTCCTTGGCTATGCTTGAATAGTAATCGGTAGATGAGCCGGGAATAGCTTCCGCCAGGTCGAAAAGTTCCGTATTCTCCGTTTGGCAGAAATACACCGAGTTATGCAACTCCTGCAAAACAACCAATTCGGCGCCATCCATAGCGCACTGCCGGATGTTAGTTGCCAGTTTCTTCTTATTCTCTTCAATATCAGCGCTATTGCTTTGTTGTATAATACCGACGTTTATCTTTTTCATTCTCCTATGCCTCCTAATATTCTTAAATACTTAATTCTTAAAAGCTTAAATTCTCAAAAGCTTAAAAGCTTATTACATTCTCCGGATACTGCATCGTTACACAATGCAACGAACCATGCTGCTTTATAAGCGCTCGGCAATCAATACCCACAATGTCCAAATCCGGAAAAGCCTGTTGCAATGCCTTTTTCGCCATTTCATCGTTGTGCGGCTGATTATAAGTAGGGTAGAGTACTGCCCCGTTAATAATCAGGAAGTTAGCATACGTTGCCGGCAACCTTTCGCCGTCTTCTTCGATTTTATCGGTCATGGGCAAAGCAATTAATTGATAAGCATTGCCCGAAAGCGTCCGGAAACCTTTCAATTGCTCTTCCATTTGCCGCAAAGCCTCGTAATGTTCATCGGCCGGGTCGTCACATTTCACATACGCGATACAGGTAGGAGAACATAAACGAGCCAGTGTATCGATATGGCTATCCGTATCATCACCGGACAAATAACCGTAGTCCAACCATAAAACCTGTTGCAGGTTAAATACAGATTGGAGATAGGTTTCGATTTCTTCCCTGTTCATCGAGGCATTCCGATTCGGAGAAAGCAGGCATTCGGAAGTAGTGAGCAAAGTACCCGCGCCGTCGCTCTCGATGGAACCGCCCTCCAGAACGAAATTGAGGCAGTTTACATATTCCCCGTTCAAAAGGCTGTTTCTGCACAATTTACGGGTAATCAGGTTATCGTAGTTAGCCGCAAATTTCAGCCCCCAACCGTTGAACGTAAAATCCAGTATTGAAGCTTTATTGCCATCCATCAGCGTAATGGCACCGTGGTCGCGTGCCCATGTATCGTTGGTTTCGCATTGTACGAACCGCACATTCGTCATATTGACCACGGATGAAATCCGGTTTTTCACTTCATCCGGATGCGGAGTAACGATTAATAAAAGCTCCCGTTTGGCAATTTCCCGTGCGATGTCCGTAAAACATTGCTCTACTTCGGGAAGCATATATGCCCAGTCCGTTCCGGCGTGTGGCCATGTAAGCTGCACACCGCTTTGCGGATGCCATTCGGCCGGGAGAAAGTGCGTTGATTTCATTATTTGTTTTCTTCTTTAGGTTTGCGGTCGAAGAACGGATTTTTCGACGATGCGCTTACCGGAATAGCCATAACCATTTTACTGCCATTCAACCAGTTCAGGCGTTGGGCAGCCAGTCCGGCCGAGAACATAACGCGGGTATCCAGTCGCAAATCCGAAGCTGTAGCGCAAGCAGAGCCCATAGCAATACCCAGATCTATCGCGTTCAATGAACATGGAACACCCTCGGCACGCGATGCGCAGGTAGGAAAACCGCAATGTCCGCAATTCAATCCCTGCTCTTTTTCGCGGGTACCAATCAGGACGATGCATTCGGCATTCAGGATATTGTCGGCATCACGCAAAAAGAATTTGAAACCGTTTTCTTTCTGTATTTCGAGCATGGTATCCGAAAGCGTTTTAATATCTTCGCCGGTTATTACAGCTATTTCGATAAGGTCGATACCTTTTCCTTTAGGCGCTGTACGGGCAGCGGTCATCATTTGTTTGGCAGCGTTGAGAACATGCTCGTGGCGGCTGTTTCGTTCGTTTATTATCATAACCAAATTTACTGTTTAAAAAATCAGGAACAAACTTACTTAAAATTATTCATTTATTAAATTTCCTCTAATCAAAATACCAGACTTTTGCTGAGAGAACTACGAACCTTTATTTATAAAAGTCTGTAGTTTTGGTGTTGGGAGATGCACATCTCGGCATAGGGGAGATGTACATCTCGGGTGGGGTGAGATGTGCATCTCGGGTATAGGGAGATGTGCATCTCGCCACACCAAAACTACAGACTTTTATCTGCAAAACTCCAGAGTTTGTTTTATATCCCTCCGGAGTTTAGAAAAACAAAGCCCTGTAGCCATAAAACTTGCTCATGGTACCGTTTTTACAGAATTCTGTATTACCTTTACACCACATTTTGTTTTTTATAAACCCCCAACGTATTAAAACATGAAAAAAACTATCGCAATCGTCGTATTCATGACGGTTATTACCCAGACAATCTGGAGTAAAAGCAAATCAAAACCTAATTTTATTGTTATCATTACCGACGACCAGACTTATGAATCCATCGGTGCCCTGAATTCGGAAGAGGTATATACTCCCAATATGGATCGCCTGGTACGGAGTGGAGTATCCTTTACCCACGCTTTCAATCAAGGTTCGTGGAGTGGGGCTGTATCTGTTGCCAGCCGCACCATGCTTATAACAGGGCAGAATGTAATCAATGCGCAGAAAAACAATCCTTATATAATTGGTTGGGCGCGTACGGTTCCCGATGAACAATCTATCCGGGCAAAGTTATGGGGTCAAACCATGCACGAGGCGGGTTATGATACCTTTATCACCGGCAAATGGCATAATACGGACGAATCGTTGCTCGAAAGTTTTGAAAAAGGAAGCGCTGTTGCCGCCGGATTTTACGAAACTCTCGATGAAATGAATAGCAACGAGTTTGCCTATTCGCGCCCCAACGGTAGTAAATGGACACCGTGGAATATCGATTATAAAGGGCATTGGAGTCCAACTATCCGCGACATTATTTATACGGATAATGAAAAGCAGACCGGGAAAGCGTATCAGGTAGAGAAACATACTTCGGAACTTTTTGCCGACGAAGCCATTGCTTATCTCGATAAAAAGCACGATAATCCGTTCTTTATGTATGTATCGTTCAATGCTCCGCACGACCCCCGGCAGTCCCCAAAAGAGTTTGTGGATATGTATCCGCAGGAAAAAATCCGCATACCGGCCAATTACCTGGGCGAACATCCGTTCGATATTGGTATAAAGAACGAACGCGATGAGTTACTGGCGCCGTATCCGCGTACGGAAGAAGCCGTACAGCTACACCGTCAGGAATATTATGCCATTATCTCGCATTTCGACCGCGAACTGGGGCGTATACTCGATAAAATCGAAGCATCCGGCCAGGCCGATAATACGTATATCCTTTTTACTTCCGACCACGGACTGGCTGTAGGTATGCACGGACTTATGGGAAAACAAAATATGTACGACCATTCCATGCGGATGCCTCTTATAATAACAGGCCCCGGCATACCGCAAAATGCACGGGTCGATGAAATGGTATATATGCAAAGTCTTTACGCCACAACCTGCGAACTGGCCGGCATTGAGGTACCCGAAACGGTTGATTTCCAAAGCCTATGCCCAATAATAAACGGCGATGGTAAGGGCGAGGAGTATATCTTCGGCTATTTCCGGCACATACAGCGCATGATACGCTCGGACAGGTATAAACTCATCGTTTATCCGGAAGCTAAACAGATACAACTATACGATTTGCTCGCCGATCCCTACGAAACAACTAACCTGGCGGGTGATTCACGCTATGCGGAGATACAGTCGCAACTTTTCGCCGCGCTTAAACAAAAGCAGCAGGAGTTGGGAGATACAGTAAACATGATGGAAATAGAAAATTGAGAATGGAAAATTGAAAATTATGAAAAAAACAATCTTTATTTTATTGGCAGCTATTTTGGTAAGCTGCGCGGAAAAAGAAACCGCCGAGGTAAATATTATCCCTAAACCCCTAGAACAGACCGTCGGCTCGGGAACATTCACTTTAACTGCAAATACTCCTATATATTATGGTGATGCGGAAACAGAAACACCGGCCCGGTACCTGCAAACGGTACTAGCGAAAGTAACCGGAAGCGAACTTACGGTTTCTCAGGGTGCGGGTAGCGGTAAATCAATCTCTATCAATCTGGATAAGAACCTCAATAGCGGGGATGCTTATAAACTGGAAGTTACCAAAAATGGTATTCAACTTACCGGAACCAATCCCCGGGGCGTGATGCTGGGTATACAGACGCTTCGCCAGTTAATGCCGGTAAAAGCTAACGAGGCATCCCTTGAAATTCCCGCCAT
The DNA here is from genome assembly GCA_032108265.1 of Bacteroides sp. Lineage (GTDB taxonomy): Bacteria > Bacteroidota > Bacteroidia > Bacteroidales > Bacteroidaceae > Bacteroides. The sequence continues at coordinate 42,001 of DAMCMT010000011.1, read as the reverse complement.
TATTGTTAACGATAAGCCTCATTGGGAGTGGCGTGGAATGATGCTCGATGTAGCCCGCCATTTTTATACCAAGGAAGAAGTAAAAGATTTCCTTGATTTAATGGCCATGTACAAGTTTAATAAATTCCACTGGCATCTGACTGATGACCAGGGCTGGCGCATTGAAATCAAGAAATATCCGCTGCTTACCGAAGTGGGAGGTTGGAGAGAATTCAATAACCACGATCGCGAATGTATCCGCCTGGCCGAAAAGCAATCCAACCCGGATTACCTGTTGCCTGAGAGCAAGCTACGCAACAATGGTACCGAATATGGAGGATATTACACTCAGGAAGATATTAAAGAAGTCGTAGCCTACGCGGCGATGCTCGGAATCGATGTAATGCCCGAAATTGATATGCCGGGACACTTCTCGGCCGCCATCACACCTTATACATTCCTTTCATGCTTCAACAAACCGGGATGGGGCGAAACATTTTCGGCGCCGATATGTCCGGGAAAAGATACCACACTCGAATTCTGTAAAAACGTATATGCGGAAGTATTCGAGTTGTTCCCTTTCGAATATGTTGATTTAGGTGCGGATGAAGTAGAGAAACATAACTGGAAAATATGCCCCAACTGTCAGGCGCGCATTAAAAAAGAAAAGTTGAAAGACGAAAAAGAACTTCAATCCTGGTTTGTTCACCAGATGGAAGACTTCTTTACGGCAAACGGAAAGAAAATGGTTGGCTGGGATGAAATCCTGGAGGGTGGTATGTCGGAAACCGCAACCATGATGTGGTGGCGTACCTGGGCTAATAAAGCTGTCCACCAGGCTACTGCACAAGGAAATGAAGTGATATTGACACCGAACAGCCACTTCTACTTCGATTACCAGCAAGACCATAGTACATTGCGCAATCTGTACGAGTTTCAACCCGTACCTGCCGGTATTACTGCCGAAAAAACAAAGCTTATCAAAGGTATTCAAGCTAATCTCTGGGCAGAGTATATCCCGTCTTACCAACGTGCCCAGTATATGGTATTCCCCCGTATGCAGGCACTTAGCGAACTAGCCTGGACTCCCGATGCCGACCGTTCGTGGGATGATTTCTATCCGCGCTTGCTGGCGCACTTCGCCCGGATGGATGATATGAAAATCAACTACCGCCCGTTGGATTTGACAGGTGTGCATGTAAGCAACTCATTTGTCGGCGAAACGACCGTGGTATGGGATTATCCGCTGCCTAACGTAATCATACGTTATACTACCGACGGTACGGTACCCGATGAGAATTCGGCTGTTTATACCGAACCGTTTAAACTGGATAAAACGACTGACTTTACGATTCGTTTCTTCCGTCCGGATGGTACGGCGGCAGATATCGTTAAAACATCCTACCGCAAAGAAGAATACATTGCGGGCGAAGAAATAGGGAAAAGGCAACCGGGACTCCGCAGCGAATGGCGTGAGGCTGTAGTGAACCGGACGGATAAAATCGATGCGCTTCCGGTTACCAAAGAGTATATTGTAGATGAAATAATCATTCCTGAGGGTATCAATAACAAACGTGCTATGAAGTACTACGGTTATCTGAATATCGATAAGGATGATATCTATACTTTCTCCCTGGGTTCGGATGATGGAAGTAAGTTGTATATTAATGATGAAACGGTTGTGGATAACGATGGCCCGCACGGCCCGGTAGTTCTGCGTGGACAGAAAGCGCTGGGTAAGGGGCTGCATCCGTTCCTATTGTATTATTTCGATATGGATAACGGAGGTTTCCTTGATTTGAAGATATATGATAGTAATGGTGAGGAGATTAAGCAATCATTCTATTTCGAATTGAATACTGGTGAGTTCGGAAAATCGAAAATATACGATAAAAACGGCATGGAGATTCTCCAGGCAGTAGAAGATTAACATGTTCGACCAAGTTATTGATTATATAAGTCAACTTGAAACACCCGGCTATTTTATAACAGCCGGGTGTTCCAAAGAAGCCAATAAAATGCCGGGAGGCTTGCGAAACTTTATTTATGATAAGCTTTCCTTGATAAATCAAGGTCTTAAAACCCGCAAGTTTATTTATCAGGAGGATGGCTGGCGAATCATCCTCACTTTCTTTCCTACTACCGAAGTTGTTGAAGAAAGATATGCGCTGAAAAACGAAGTTTATAAACGTCGGTAGGTCATTAACCATTCTTTTTCACCGGTATTTGTATCTGTTCTTTCTTCCGTTTGCTCAAATCCCTCCCGTTTATAGAATTGTATGGCCCGTTCGTTTTTCGAATATACGGCCAGGGTTATTGTATCATGGTTGCGCTTAACTTCCTCCAGTAGCTTCTTTCCGATACCCTGACCTTGTTTATCCGGAGCAATGAAAATGGCGGCCAGATAATTATCTACCATAGAAATGAATCCCGCAATATCTCCTCTATTATCGATATATACAAGGCTGTTGCTTGCAGGAAGATAGACATTCCGCATCGCATCAGTTTGTTCTTTCCAATAATCAGCATTAACAAAGGGATGGGCGAGGAGAGAAGCTTCCAGCCAAATTTCCGTCATGCGGTTGAGGTCTTGTTCTTGGTATGTTCTAATCATTTTGTTACTATATATTTGGCAAATATATTATTAAAATTTCTTACTGTCTGTTCCACTTCAGGATTATTTGTATTATCTTTGTACCCAAGTTTTCTACATAATGAAAATTAAGGAAATAGTAAGCGCCCTTGAACGGTTCGCGCCTCTGCCCTTGCAAGACGGATTTGATAATGCCGGACTGCAAATCGGATTGACAGACGCGGAAACTACAGGGGCTTTGTTGTGTCTTGACGTTACCGAAGCGGTAATTGATGAAGCTATATCACTGAATTGCAACCTAATCATTTCGCATCATCCGCTTATCTTCAAAGGTTATAAATCCATAACCGGCAAAGATTATGTGGAACGGTGCATATTGAAAGCAATCCGGAATGATATTGTTATTTATTCCGCCCATACCAATCTGGATAATGCAATGGGAGGTGTAAACTTCAAGATTGCCGAAAAGATTGGCCTGGAAAACGTTCGTGTACTGTCCGAGAAGAGAGATTATTTATTGAAGCTCGTAACGTTCGTACCCTATTTACAAGCCGAAAAGGTGCGCGAAGCACTCTTTAATGCCGGATGCGGTCATGTGGGCAATTACGACTCATGCAGTTATTCGGTTCAGGGCGAAGGTACTTTCAGGGCACTGGATGGTAGTAATCCTTTTGTCGGTTCGGTGGGCGAGTTACATAAAGAAGGAGAATTGCGGATTGAAACAGTTTTGCCTTTCTACCGGAAATCGCAGGTAATCCGGGCATTACTATCTGCCCACCCTTACGAAGAACCGGTTTATGATATCTACGAACTGAAGAACTCGTGGGCGCAGGCTGGGTCGGGCATTACAGGCGAACTCAAAGTACCGCAAACCGAAATGGAGTTTCTGAAAGACATCAAGAAGACATTCGAAGTAGGTTGCGTGAAACACAATAAAACATCCGGACGGCTTATCCGTAAGGTAGCCCTTTGCGGTGGTTCGGGAGCATTCTTACTCCCTCAGGCCCTAGCTGCCAGAGCAGATGTTTTCATTACCGGAGAAATGAAGTATCACGACTATTTCGGGCATGATAACGATATACTGATAGCCGAAATCGGTCATTACGAAAGCGAACAGTACACCCGGGAAATCTTTTACGATATCATCAGTAAGCTATTTCCTACATTCGAAGTGTACATAACTAAAATAAATACGAATCCTATAAAATACTTATAATTAAAATGGCAAAAGAATCCAAAAACACGGAACCGAAAGAATTAACGGTTGAACAAAAACTAACAGCTCTTTTCCAACTTCAGACTATGTTGTCTGACATTGACAAGATTAAAACTTTACGCGGTGAGTTACCGTTGGAAGTTCAAGACCTTGAAGATGAAATAGAAGGTCTGAGTACCCGTATCGACAAAATTAAAGCAGAAGTTGCTGAACTTAAATCATCAATTGCTGCCAAGAAGATAGAAATTGAAACATCGAAAGCTGCTATTGCCAAATACCAGTCTCAACAGGAAAATGTTCGCAACAACCGCGAGTACGATTTCCTGAGCAAAGAAATCGAATTCCAGAATCTGGAAGTTGAGCTTTGCGAGAAACGTATCAAGGAATTTACAGCCGACGAGAAAGTGAAATCCGAAGAAATCGTTGCAAGTACCGCTGCCCTGGACGAAAGGAAAAAAGACCTTGATCAGAAGAAAAGCGAACTGGACGAGATTATCTCGGAAACCAAACAGGAAGAAGAAAAACTTCGCGAAAAAGCAAAGAACCTCGAAACATCCATTGAACCCCGTTTGTTACAGTCGTTTAAGAGAATCCGTAAGAACTCTCGCAACGGACTCGGTTTGGTATATGTACAGCGTGATGCTTGCGGTGGTTGCTTCAATAAAATTCCGCCTCAGAGACAGTTGGATATCCGTTCGCGTAAGAAAATTATCGTTTGCGAATATTGTGGTCGTATTATGATTGACCCGGAACTGGCTGGATTTACTCCGGAAGTAAAACCGGAAAAGACTGGTAGGGGTAAGTAATCGAATATATAAATAAGTATATATAAAATAGGGCAGAGATACACAGGATTTAAATATCCGTGTATCTCTGCTTTTTTGTTATTCATTGCTTCCTGTGCTTGCATAGAAATTTTCACGGTTTGAAAATGTCATAAGTAACGGTGAAAAATATTTTTCAGACTATGAAATGAACTTATTATCAATGCAAAAAACTTTTCCATAAACAAATCACAGACGTTCTGCATTATTAAATAGAACTAATTATATTCAAACCTGTATGAAAAATTATAAACTCATTAATAATCGCGAACTATCCCGGTATGAATACCGCATAGAAGATTACATCCCACAGATCGAATACCGGACCAGACCCGGAGAAATAGCTCTGACACATACCCGTGTGCCACTCGAACTCAGGGGTGAGGGGATTGGAAATATGCTTGTAAAAGATGCTCTTGATGATATTGAAAATCAGAACTTGAAATTGATTCCCCTCTGCTCCTTTGTAGCCTCATATATAAAAAAACATCCTGAATATCAGAAGCTGTTAAAAGCAGGAATTACAATAGGCTGAATGCTTATTTTAAAAACCTATCACAGTAATTATTATTTAATTAAAGAAATATTTCTTTAATTGCTTTTCTGTTACCATAATAATACATACCTTTGTGTTCGCATCAGTAAAACTACTACTTATGATTAAGGTACGCAAAGGGTTAATCCCCAAAGGATCGCTGGTTGAAGGATATCTTCCGGCTGATTATTCCGATGTTTTCGAATGCACTGTGCTAAACGGTAAACCTTTCACTCCCGATGATTTACAGGTTAATTTCTGGACGGTACAACCCAAATGGCTCGAAATACTTTTCAAAATTCGCAACATTCTGGTAAAACCTTTTGGGCTATCCGATGGGAAAGGGAATAACGAGGAGTTCGAGAATTGCATACGTTCGGGCGGCAAGTTAGGAATGGTAACTGTTCCTCCAAAAACTCCTGAAGAAACCATTCTCGAATTGAGAGATAAGCATTTAGATGCAATACTTTCAGTATATATTAAAGAAGCCAGTAACGGTACCGATGTTACAAGAACGGTAATCACCTCGACTCTCGTACATTTTCACAATAAATTAGGAGTAACGTATTTTTTCTTTATCCGTCCGTTTCATAAAATCATAGTAAAATCTATGGTAGGTACATGCGTGAAAGCAATGAGTTTTGAGTAATCAATAAGATCTCTATATTGCGAAGTTAATAAAAACACAACAAATCTGCTGCTTTTGATTCAAATGTTATATTTTTGCAGGGCAATAAAAATATAGAGGAAAATGAAAGATCAGAGAAGATTATTGCATAAATGTATGCATGCCGAAATACCTGTATTCGTGTTGTGCGGAAGTGATTCCTGCGCTGTCGAAGCACTGGAAGAATATTATGAAATAGCCCGGAAGAAAGGTTGTTCTGTTGAATTTCTGGAAGACCTTCAATTGCTGATTGACGATTTTAAACTGTTCCAGACTCAGGAGCCTGAAAAGGTAAATATACCCGATTAAAGTACCTTAGCGGTAATCTGCAAACCAGAGTCTGTTACCCCTCACATTATAGGCTACGATATCTCTTTATCAATCTTTGCTGTTTTAGAAATAGTTAAATTAATAATCAATTTTATCGGCTTTTTGTTCCTTTCATACAATTTATTCATGAATATAATATTAAAGGTATGAAAAAAGCTATTGATTTTTTAAGAACACACTGGGATGTAGCCCTGGCAACTATTGGTGCAGATAACCGTCCGAAGCTCCGCGCATTCCAAATTATGCGCATAGATGAAAATAATGTTATCTATTTTGCTACATCCAAAGAGAAAGAGGTGTATAAACAACTCATGTCTAATCCATATATGGAAATACTGGCTATGGAAGGAACTGTCTCGGTACGTGCGGCCGGTATAGCCGAATTTACCGTGACTAATAAGACTGGTGAAGCTATATATTTCGAAAATACTATACTTCAAGGATTATACGAAGATTATCGGGATGTGATGTATTTCACCATGAAAATAAAAGAGATTGAATATTATGATATGGCAGAAAATCCTCCATTGACTGAAAGAAAAACGTTTTAAGATTTTAGGCGCGGATTACGCGGATTACACGGTTTCGATGCAGCATTGAACCGTGTAATCCGCGTAATCCCTGCCTAAAAATCAATATAAATAATCTCCTCATTTATAAAAAATATCCTCTCAATATCAAAACAAAGTTAAACCTGAAACAATATTCTTTCCCCTACTGTTCTATAAGCAAATCGGAGCCTGTATAAGTTTTGATTGTTTGTAACAAGCCCCATACCATATATCCGTAATAGTATGATTTTATAAATTGTAATGTTCGAATGGATATACCAATGTGAATGGAAAACTTGAACAGGCTCCTTTTTTTTGAATATAATAACTCATATATATACGATTATGAAAACGAATGACGAATTGAAAAAAGAAGCCCGCGAAAAACAGTGGGAAGATCGTGCTGAGATTGCTAAGAATAAAGCTAAGTTAGAAGGCCATAAAGCTCAGGAAACTGTTAGCGAATGGAATGATGATATGAAACAAGACTGGAAACATGCTAAAAACGTAGCTGACGAAAAAGCTACCGAAGCTAAACATTCTATGGAGGAAGCAGGTCAGAAAGCTAAAAATCGTTTGGACGAAAAATTCGGTAAATAATAAATAAGCCGAATAAAATAAGATATTTAAGATTTGAAGATGCACCAAAAGCTGGTTTGTGGAATCTTTTCCGTATACAACCTTTAGTAAGCTTTTGATGCATCTTCGCCATTTTTAACCTATCAAACCCCAAGTTATTATGGAAGAAAATAAGGATGCAAGAACAACCTTCGAGACTAAAAATCCCGCTACCAATGAGGTGGAACAAACATACCATCCTCTGTCGGACGAACAAATTAAACAAATAGTAGAAGAAGCGCACGAGGCTTTCGGCCAATGGAAACAAACTTCTTTCTGCCAAAGAGCCTGTTTGCTGAATAAAGTAGCTTCACTAATGAGAGAGCAAAAAGACAAACTGGCTCGTTTGTGTAGCAAAGAAATGGGAAAACTTCTGAAAGAAGGAATCGGAGAAGTAGAACTTTGTGCTTCTATTTGTGAATACTATGCAAAGAATGGCGAAAAATTTCTTCAGGATAAACCATTGGAAACTGAACATGGTAAAGCTTTTATCTCGTATGAACCCATTGGCGTTATCCTGAGTATTCAACCATGGAACTTCCCTTTTTATCAGATTATCCGTGCGGCCGCACCCCACATTATGGCCGGAAACACTTTCTTGCTGAAACATTCGCACAATGTACCTCAGTGTGCATTGGCTATGGAAGAGATTTTCCGCGATGCCGGTTTCCCCAAGGGAGTCTATACGAACCTGTTTCTGGGCGAGGGGCAAGCTGCTAGCCTGATAGCCAACCGCTATGTTCGTGGAGTAACATTTACAGGTAGCGAAGCAGCCGGTTCCAAAGTGGCTCAATCAGCATCTCAATGGGCAAAGAAGTGTGTATTGGAATTGGGTGGAAGTGACCCGCTTATCATTCTTGATGATGTGGATAACCTGGATGAAGTACTCGAAATTGCTGTAAAGGAACGTCTTTCGAATGCCGGACAGGTTTGTACATCTCCCAAACGATTTATCGTTATGCAATCTGTGGCCAATGAATGTATTGAGAAGGTAAAAGGGATTATAGAAAAAATTAAAGTTGGCGACCCGCTTGATGATGATACCGAACTGGGACCGCTGGTAAATGAAGATGCACGAGACAAAGTGCTAAGCCAAATTGAAAAGTCGGTAAGTAACGGTACCCGCATTATTTATGGCGGCAAAAAGCTCGACCGCCAGGGTGCCTATATGGAACCTACTGTTATTACCCATATCATGCCTGGTACGGTTGCCTATCAGGAAGAAATTTTTGGCCCCGTGGTAAGTATATTCCCGGTTGATAACGAAGAAGAAGCTATCAAACTGGCTAATGATACTGCATATGGACTAGGGGCGACAATTTTTACTCAGGACGAAGAAAGAGGAGTAAGGGTTGCCCGGCAGATTGAATCGGGTATGGTATTCATCAATCATGTAACTACTTCTGCACCGGAGCTTCCGTTCGGAGGAATTAAGAATTCCGGTTATGGCCGCGAACTTTCGAAAGAAGGAATCAAGGAGTTTGTAAATAAGAAATTGATACGGATAAGTTCTATGGATGCCGATTATTAAATAATCAACTTGTTCAAATGCCATTAGCAAAGGCTTGCATCGAGGAAAGATACAAGCCTTTTATTGTATCTACTGCTAATCTTAGTTAAATTACTGCTATGTATAGTTGATTAACTGTATTATGTAGTTGTTTGTTCGAAATTAATCTATATATTTGCCCGGAAGATTATATTTAGTATAAAAAACATCCAACTATACCATGAAAAAGTTAACCGCAAAAGAAGAAGAAGTTATGCGCATATTCTGGGCACAAGGCTATATGTTTGTACGCGATTTGTTAGAATATTACGAAGAACCAAAACCACACTACAATACTGTATCAACTATTGTTCGTGGATTGGAAGAAAAGAAATTCCTTGCATACAAAGCATATGGAAACACTTATCAGTATTATCCGGTTATATCCGAAAATGAATATAAAACATCAGCACTTAAAGAAGTTGTATCCCATTACTACAACAATTCCTATAAAAATGTCGTGTCAACATTTGTTGAAGAAGAAGGCTTGTCCATAGATGAACTCAAGGACATAATCAAGCAGATTGAAAATAAACGCAAATAATTAATAAGATGGGAGATTTCCTTCTTTATATCATTAAATCGGGATTTTGCCTGATTCTGTTTTATTTCTTTTTCAAAGTAATAATGAGCCGGACAACCTTTTTCGGTTTGAATCGTTTTCTTATACTTTCAGGTATCGCCATATGTATGGTTTTACCGTTTATACGCATTACTATTACTGAGGAGAAACCTTTCTTTACTAACATTCAACAGATTGAAAGGATATTTACTACATATCAGCAAGATATTGAGGGGAAATTGGTTGTAGATGACAGTGCAATACACCCGAATGAGGAATTGGCACTATCAATATCCAACTCCACAGCCCACAAATTATCGTTTATACATATACTTTTCATTATTTATCTGTCGGGAGTGTTTATTTCGGTTGCGGTGTATCTGGTTTCGTATTTTCGGATGATGCGATTAATAAATTCACTGCCGCACAAGATGCACAAAGGGTATGTATTGATTTTGGCCGGTGATGACATTTGTTCTTTTAGTTGGGGGAAATATATTGTTATTCCTCAAAAAGACTATTCGAACAATCCTGAAATCCTTTTGCACGAAACTATTCATGCTCAATCACATCATACATGGGATTTAATATATATCCAACTAGTACTGATTTTACAATGGTTTAATCCTGCGCTTTGGCTTCTTAAAAAGGAATTGCAGGACATACACGAATATCAGGCAGATAATGGAACCATCAAAACAGGCATCGATGCAACAAAATATCAATTATTATTAGTACAAAAAGCTGTTGGAACAAGGCTCTACTCTATGGCCAACGGTTTTAATCACAGTAAACTTAAAAACAGAATTAGTATGATGTTAAAAAACAAAACAAACAAGTATGCCACATTACGGGTGTTATTGTTACTCCCGGTAATGAGTGCAGCCGTGTATCTTTTTGCGCAACAGCAAAAAAATGAGCAGGAAATTAATCCAGTTGCAGAGACAGAGATGATTCTGGATTCTCCTGAAAATTTCTTTAAAAAAGAATATGAAGAATATTTGAAAATAGCGCCAGCATATTCACTTGATAAGAACCGGAAAGATAGCCGGACAATTCTTTTGCGAATGAATCAGCCGGGCCAACTTATGGTTAATGCCGAATTAACCAATTTAAATAATTTATCGGAAGTAATTATCCGGACAGTAAATGAGAAAAGACAAAAGTCGTTACAGAAAAAAGGTAGTCCCGAAACTCAGGTAATCAATATCATGTATGATAGAGGGGCTGCTAAAATGCATTACGACGCAATGTTATATGCTCTTTTTCAGGCTTCGCAACAACTGAAGAAAGAAATTCCTGTATCGGAGGATAACAATAATCCTAATATGATTTATCCGATGGTGGTAAATTTGATAGTTACCGAAATAGTTGATTTTTATCCCTCACAAGAGAGAGAAATCCCTGAGGGTGAGATTATCAGAGGCGTTGAGCTTTCAATCAATATTCCAGGACGGCAACCAATTATTTTAAAGGATTTCACCGAAGTACAATTACGAGAAAAAATAAAGCAGAATTTATCAGATACCAATATTAGTCCTGTAATAGGGATCAAAGCTGATGGAGATACCAAAATGGGGGTTATAACCGATATTAAATACCTATTAAGGAATATCTATACCGAGAATCAGGGTGCGGGAATGAAGATAAACTATCAATAGGCAATAAAAGTATATACTCTTACCGTCCAAGAATATATACTTTTACCCTACAAGAGTATATACTCTTACTATACAAAAGTATATACTCTTACCACCTAAGAATATATACTCTTGGAAGCAAGAGTATATACTCTTGTAAAGTACATCATTCTGCCATTTCTTTCAGTAACTTGAAATGCTTGATAATCCCGTCGAAGTCTTTGTCATTGCGCAGATCGAATTTCTCCCACAAATCGTTCATAATTACGGCGCCGCCGAATCCAAAATCTTTCACTTCCGGTATATTTTCAGGCGAAATACCACCGAAGGCCATAACGTTGGTGTCAGTAATCCCTTCTTTAACCCCAGTCCGGATTTCCTCGGGAGAGTAAGTCATAAAATTATTCTGTTCAGGGTCAGAATCATATACGCCTTTAAGAAAAACATAATCGTAAAAATGTTTTTTCCGCCGCAGTTCGTCCATCGAGCGGCACGAACAACTTACTGAACCTGCATAATCATGTGGCTCTTTCGGATTCCGGATATTCAAGTGAATACCCATAAGTCCATATTCTTCCTTCAGGTAAAAATGTTCGTGGGTAACGATACGTTTGTGGTATTTTTCAGGAATCAGTGTCAGGAGTCTTTCAGAGAACATAGCTGAGGTTTCGGGCTTCCTCAGATGAAGCACATCCAGCCCTTCTTCAAAAAGGAGTGTAATGATTTTATCTTCTTCGACGAAGAATTGCGGACTGGTGATAACAAATAACTTCATCTTGCTTTAACCTTTAACACAACAAAGTTAATAATTAACCCCAGTGGACGGGTAAGTTTATAGTGAAAAGTTGTTATGATTTAAATTTTGCATCACTTTACGGATACAAGTCCGTACACCGGTCGAATAATATTCAGTTTCGGCTGTTTCGAGATACATTTTAAGTTCCGGAAGTAATTCAGGCTCTTTCAGGCAAAGTTTATATGCTATTTTGATACATAGCGATTGTACGGCAATCGGTTCATTAAGGTCGAGCATATGTTCGAAACAGAAATCCAGTAAATCAACCGGAAAAGGATTAGCCACCGGAAGATCGAAAAGCATAGAGAGTAAAACACGACGTGTTCCGCCGTGTCGGCTGTCGAGCACCTTGGCTGTCAATTGGCTTTGCCTTCCATAAAACCAATCAGGATGTATTTCGGCCAGTTTTTCGCACACCCATCCTGCTCTCCACGAAACGGTTGTCTCTGTGTCGAATATAAGCTGGTAAATGATTTCAAAATCTTCGCAATTGTCTTTCAATTCGTCCGTGATGATGTATATCATTCCGCGCGAAAGCGGTTCTTTGAGCATTTTGCGATATTTGGTGCTTTTATCCATTGCCATTTGTTTACAGGGCAAATGTACACAAAATATATATAAACAGAAAAGGTTACGTACCTGCAGATTTCTCTGCAGATTGTAACCTTTTCCCACACCTATCTTGACTTAACTTCTACAATTATCTTTTTATTTCATCCGGCTTTGAACAGCATCCCAGTCGATTATTTTCCACAATTCTTTAATGTGGTCGGCACGACGGTTCTGATAATCCAGATAATATGCATGTTCCCATACATCGAATCCCAACAGCGGGTTCAGGTTCGAACGAACCGGATTGCTACCGTTAGCTTCTTTGGTGATAACCAGCTTACCATTGGCATCTTGTGATAACCATGACCAACCAGATCCGAACAATTCGGTAGATGCTTTTTCGAAAGCTTCTTTGAATGCGCTGAAACTACCAAAATCACGCTTAATAGCTTCTGCCAGTTTACCTGTCGGTTCGGCGCTTTTCTGGTTGGGAGTAAATTGTAAGAAATACAACTCGTGATTCAACACCTGTCCGGCGTTATTAAAGATACCACCATCGGGCGCAATAGCCACGATTTCTCTCACGGTTTTACCCTCGAATTCCGTTCCCGGAACCATTTTATTGAGATTATCTACATATGTTTTAAGATGTTTGCCATAATGAAAATCAATCGTTTGCTGGCTTATTACAGGTTCCAAAGCATTGTGAGCATATGGAAGCGTAGGCATTTCGTATGTCATAACTGTCATAATTAAAGTTAATAATATTGTATTCATAATTGTTAAATTATTAAATGTAAAAGTACTGGGTTTATTTTAGTCAAACAACAGGCTATATCTATTTGTTCTCCGGAAAAATTTATTTTTTCTATCTTTGCCGGAATAACATTGAAAATTAACTTTCGGATGTCAATAAATTATTTGGAAGAATTGAACGAGAGCCAACGTGAGGCAGTAATGTACAATGACGGCCCGTCTTTGGTAATTGCTGGTGCCGGCTCGGGCAAAACTCGTGTACTGACATACAAAATAGCTTATTTATTAGATAACGGATATGCACCCTGGAATATTTTAGCATTAACCTTTACTAACAAGGCAGCCCGCGAAATGAAAGGACGTATTGCTGCCAAAGTAGGCGAGGAGCGTGCCAGGTATTTGTGGATGGGCACTTTCCATTCTATATTCTCGCGTATTCTGCGTCGTGAATCGGATGTTTTAGGTTTTCCGTCCCAGTTCACAATTTACGATTCGGCTGATAGTAAAAGCCTTATCCGTTCTATTCTTCGCGAAATGAAGCTTGACGAGAAAGTATATAAGCCGGGAGTAGTGCAAACACGTATTTCGAACGCAAAAAACCGTTTGATATCGCCTGCCGTTTATTATTCGAACCGCGAGATTGTTGAAAGTGATAATGCATCGCGTATGCCGGCTATGCGGGATGTTTACAGTCAATACTGGGAACGATGCAAGAATGCCGGGGCTATGGATTTCGACGACTTATTGTTTTATACCTATATATTATTCCGCGACTTCCCGGATATTTTGGAAAAATACCGCGAACAGTTTCAATACCTGTTGGTAGATGAGTACCAGGATACTAATTATGCCCAGCATGCTATTGTGCTGCAAATCAGTGAAAAAACACAGAAGGTTTGTGTTGTGGGCGATGATGCACAGAGTATTTATTCTTTCCGGGGAGCAAATATTGATAATATTCTCAATTTTACTAAGATATATCCGAACGCGAAAATATTCAAACTGGAACAAAACTACCGTTCTACTCAAACCATTGTAAGTGCTGCCAACAGTTTGATTGAAAAGAACCAACGGCAAATACCGAAAGAAGTTTTTTCCAGAAATGATAGGGGAGAGGCAATCGGTGTGTTCCAGGCATATTCGGATATAGAGGAGGGAGAGATTATTGCCAACAAAATATCTGAAATACATCGGCGGAAAGGAGATGAATATGCCGACTTTGCCATCTTATACCGTACGAACGCGCAAAGCCGGGTGTTCGAAGAAGCACTTCGCCGGCGTTCCATACCTTATAAGATATATGGTGGACTTTCCTTTTATCAGCGCAAAGAGATTAAGGATGCCATTGCATACTTCAGGTTGGTAGTAAATCCGAGTGACGAGGAAGCATTCAAACGTATTATCAATTATCCGGCGCGGGGCATTGGCGATACTACGGTAGGTAAGATCATAGATGCTGCGGTACATTACCGCATCAGTTTGTGGAAAGCCATGTCGGATCCTGAGATGTTTAATATTAATATATCCAAAGGTACCAATGCTAAATTAATAGCTTTCCGCGAATTAATTGAGAATTTTATGATGGCGCTGCCCACAAAAAATGCCTACGAGATGGGGGTGGACATTATCCGTCAATCGGGTATATTCAACGAAATAAATCAGGATAACACTCCTGAAAACATGAGTCGCCAGGAAAACATCGACCAGTTGATAAATGGTATGCACGATTTTTGTGCCCAGCGAATGGAAGAAGGCGATACGAATATTTCTCTAATTGATTTCCTGTCCGAAGTAGCATTGCTTACCGACCAGGATTCTGATAAGGCAGGTGATGAGAAAAAGGTGACGATGATGACTATTCATGCAGCAAAAGGTTTAGAGTTTCCGAATGTATTTGTGGTAGGCCTGGAAGAGAATTTGTTTCCCGGTTCCCTTTCATCCGTTTCGTTTGCTGCAATGGAAGAAGAAAGGCGGTTATTTTATGTAGCCCTTACGCGGGCAGAGAAGAATTGCTTTTTATCTTTTGCCAAGTCGCGGATGAAGTATGGAAAAACGGAACTTACCAGCCCCAGTCGTTTTTTGCGTGATATTGATACTTGTTTTCTCGATCTTCCGGATGAAATGAGAGAAGTAAGGCAGGAAGTTCCTACTTTCCGGTCTTCGTCTTCGGGTACTTCTTCTTTTAAGCCGCGGGTTTCTGTAAATGAACCGAGGAGCGAAACGAGAAATCTACGAAGGATTACCCCTTCAGTTAAACCTTCACAACCTGCTTCGGGTGCAGCACCTGTTGGCGATTTAAATATAGGCCAGATGATTGAACATGAAAGATTCGGTATTGGCGAAGTCATGAAACTTGAAGGTGAAGGTGATAACCGGAAAGCAACCATCCATTTCCGTAATGCGGGAGATAAGCAGCTATTACTGCGTTTTGCCCGGTTTAAAATAGTAGATTAAATATGTAGAACCGCACGGTGTGCGTCTGATATAAATAAGGTATTTCACAATAATATGATAGATTACAATCAATTTCCTTCTCCCTGTTATATCATGGATGAGAATCTTTTAAGGAAAAACCTTTCCTTAATAAAAAGCGTGAAAGATCGTGCAGGCGTGGAAATTATCCTTGCTTTCAAATCCTTCGCCATGTGGAAATCTTTTCCCATTTTCCGTGAATATATAGACCATTCTACTGCTAGTTCCGTATACGAAGCCCGCCTGGCGCTGGAAGAATTCGGTAGTAAAGCCCATACATACTCACCGGCATACACCGAAGAAGATTTTCCGGAAATTATGCGTTGCAGCAGTCATATCACATTTAACTCATTAAGCCAATTCAGCCGGTTTTATCCGTTTATTGAATCAGCCGGAAAAGAGATTTCGTGCGGAATCCGTATTAACCCGGAATATTCCGAAGTTGAAACGGAATTATACAACCCCTGTGCTCCCGGAACTCGTTTCGGTATCACCGCAGATTTACTACCCAATACACTACCTGAGGGTATCGAAGGTTTTCATTGCCATTGCCATTGCGAATCTTCATCCTTTGAACTGGAAAGAACATTACACCATATCGAAGATAAATTCTCCGGTTGGTTCAGCCAATTGAAATGGCTTAACCTGGGTGGTGGACACCTGATGACGCGCAAAGACTATGATACGGAACACCTGATTAGCTTATTAAATGGGCTAAAAGCACGTTACCCGCATTTGCAAATAATACTCGAACCAGGTTCGGCTTTTACCTGGCAAACCGGTGTCCTGACATCAAAAATAGTCGATATTGTAGAGAGCCGTGGAATAAAGACTGCAATTCTGGATGTTAGTTTCACCTGCCATATGCCCGATTGTCTTGAAATGCCCTATCAGCCTGCCGTAACAGGTGCTGAAATAGGAGAGAGCACCACCCATGTTTACCGGCTTGGTGGAAACTCTTGTCTAAGTGGCGATTACATGGGTTATTGGAGTTTCGATCATGAATTACAGATAGGCGAATGTATAATTTTTGAAGATATGATTCACTATACCATGGTAAAAACCAATATGTTCAACGGAATTCATCATCCGGCTATTGCTTTATGGAAAAAAGATGGAACAGCGGAAATTTATAAGGAATTCACTTACAGGGATTACCGCAACCGGATGAGTTGATTAAAAGAATTCCTGCTAAAATTTGCAATCATATTATTTGCAGGTTTACGGAAATTATTTACCTTTGCATCCGCAATCGCGAAAGTAGCTCAGTTGGTAGAGCATAACCTTGCCAAGGTTAGGGTCGCGGGTTCGAATCCCGTCTTTCGCTCAACTCTAAAAAGACAACTTAGAGGAAATAAGGGACAATGCCTTTCAAACAGTGGTTTGGAAGGCATTTTTTTTGTATCTCATGGACAGCTGAAAGACAAATAAAAGCCATATCAAGACAGCTAATCGGTACCAAATCGGTACCTACTCCAAATTACAAAGAATCGGTACCGATTTCCTTCATAAGTCCCTTATTTGTACCACATTGTCCATCGTTCTGTAGTGCTATTCAGAATTAATCAATTTAACTTTGTATTTTAATAATTTGAAGATGAAACGGAGTACATTCAGAATCCTCTTTTATATAAAAAGAGGCAATCCCAAGAAAAATGGGAACGTTGTGATTATGGGTCGCATCACCATTGATGGAGAAAGGGCTCAATTCAGTACTAAACTTGAAATTCATCCTGATAAATGGGATAATAAAATGGGCCGGGCAAAAGGGAACAGTACTAGTATTGTTAATTTGAATAGGCTATTGGATAATATACGGGCTAAGGCATCTATGCATTATACCCGTATGATGGATGATAAAGGATATGTCCTTCCTGACAAAATCAAGAATGCTTTACTTGGCTTCCAGGAAAAAGGGAAAACAATCATGTTTTACTTTGATAAGTTTAATGCCCAGTATAAATTGAAAGTCGGAACAATGGTTACCCGAACAACTTATTTGAGATATGAATTAGCAAAGAGTCGTTTAGCCGATTTTCTGAAGGTTAATAAAGGCATTGACGACATCCCATTTACGGAAATAAATACTGTCTTTCTCCAAGACTTTTATTTGTTCCTTAGGAACACTCATAAATCAGGAAATAATAATGCAATGAAAACCTTACAACATGTGAGATGTGTTTTCAATTACATTAAAAATTCAGGAGAATCATTCATCGACCCATTTGCAAATTTCAAGATGAGTTTTGAAACGAAAGAACGAAACTACTTGACTAAAGAAGAGTTGACTGTGTTGTACAATAAAAAGTTTGGTTCTGAAAGATTAGACAAAGTAAGGGATACTTTTCTTTTTAGCTGCTACACTGGCTTATCATTTTCTGATATATGCGATCTAACGAAAGATAATATAAGGGAAGGAATAGACGGTAATTTATGGATTATGTCTAAACGACATAAAACAGGAGTGCCTTACAAAGTACGTCTATTGGATATTCCAATTGCAATTATGGCAAAATATGAAGAAAAAGATACTGGAGATAAAATTCTTCCCGTCATAAGCAATCAGAAAATGAATAGCTACCTTCATGAAATAGCTGAAATCTGCTGTATTAATAAGAAAATTACATTTCACGTTGCAAGACATTCCTTTGCAACTCTTTGTCTTACAGAGGGAATGCCTATTGAAAGTATCTCGAAATTGTTAGGGCACACCAAAGTGAAGACGACTCAAATATATGCAAGGATTATTGATCAAAAATTAAGCAATGACATGAATCTGCTTGCTAACAAATTGAACGCAAATGTAGATAGTAAAGTATAACCATATAAAAACAGAAAGTATGAATTTAGAAAAAATCAAAAGTAAGATTATTACTATTCAAGGTAAGCAAGTAATCATCGATGCAGATATTGCTTTGCTGTATGGAGTATCTACAAAACGTATAAATGAAGCAATCCGAAACAATCCGGAAAAGTTTCCTGATGGCTATATTATAACACTAACCGAGAGTGAAAAGGCAGAGGTGGTCGAAAATTTCGACCACCTACAAAAACTTAAATTTTCACCTACTCTTCCGCATGCGATGTCGGAAAAAGCATTGTATATGCTTGCCACAATATTGAAAAGTCCGGTAGCAACAGAAACAACTCTTGCAATCATTGAAACATTCGCAAAAGTACGAGAACTCTCTCGAACCATCGCAGAGATAGGACAACATGATCCTCAAAGTCAGAAGGATATGTTGCAACGAAGCGGTGAAATAATATCAGATATCATTGGGAGCGGATTTGAGACTACTGATACAGAAACTACAATAGAACTTAATCTGGCAGTAGTTTCAATGAAACATACGATTAAAAGGACATCAAAAAAGAAGTAATGATGGAACGAGGGTATATAAATATAACTGAGAATGAACGGCATGAGTTCACAGTTGAAGCCAAATTGATAGATGGAACAGTATGGCTCTCGGAGTGGCAAATCGCTTCTGTTTTCAATGTCTGTACTAAGAAAATAGAAGCCAACATTCGTTCTGTTTTTAAATTGGGATTGCTGAACGAACAGGAAGTTACCTGTATGCATCTGTTAGATAATTGTGGATATAAAAACGAGCAGGTTCTATACAATATTGAAGTTGTCATCTTTCTCGCTTTCAGGCTTGCTTCTTTTGAGGCAAAAGCCTTCAGAGAATGGTTTTTTAGAGGTTTCTCTGAATATTTGAAGAACGATAGAAGTAAGTTCTCAGATGTGCTGATTGTGCTGAGGGATAATTCAAATTATCCAATAATTACTTCGCTTAATTGAAATCTTGCATTCAGGAGAGGGTGTCACAATGAACACCCTCTTATTGTTTCTTGGCAATTTGCGTAAGTTACACAAAAAATAATGTGCTTCTATTTCAACTCTACAACTTGAGCTGTAAAAACAGATTCTGCATTAGGAAATTCAACTTGTACCTTTGAGGTTACATCTTCGAATAAAGCTAATGAGACCATTGCATCAGATCTAGAAGAAGGAAAGTATCTGTCTATTACCAGAAGTCTTTTTTTATCATTTATTTGAACTTCATATCCCCGAACTGTTGTTCCTGGATTGTCCTGATTTTCAATACATTTATCTTCAAAAGTTGTTTCTATTCGTACAGCACTAACAGGGTCTGTATAAATACATGCGTTACCTTTCTTATTAGCAGGATCTGTGTAAACAAACTCATAACCGCCACCAATTTTTACGAGAATTTCGGCAAGCTGTTTTTCTTTGATTGCCATTTTTTCATTTTCTGTCAGATTATCCCCGACTATAAATACATCATGTGCTTTTATAACAAAGCGATGTGATTCATATTTTATATATATACTGAGTTTCAAAATATTTTGGGAATTATCCGTTATTGTTACGGTTGCTTCACCTATGCTTTTTGCTTCCAGTCGAAAATTAATAGGAGAAATCAATTCGGCAGTGACTATCTCGCTGTTTTCTGATTTTATCTTATAGTTACCATCACCGCCTTGTAAAGTATAAGTATGTACTGGTGTTTCAGTATTAAATAATATGGTAATATTCGTCTCTGTAATGTCTTTTAATTCAATCGGATTCAATTTATCGTCATCATTACAGCCCGTAAAACAGATTATAAAAAATAAAACTCCTATAAAAATTAATCCTTTTGCTTTCATACAATAATTATTTAATTTGAACGCTTCAACAAAAATATAAAATATTTTGAAAATACAAGGTCGTTGCCTCTTTAATAAAGGCAACCGCATCAAAAATTATATCCTATATACAGACCTCAGAATCGAGGGAGATTTCTCGGGTGAATAGTTAGTTTCCTTTCTTATGAGATGTAATTGATATATGATATATTATATAAATATTGATGCGGTTGCTCTGCCTCTAAAGTTTTATCCTTACTGATTTTGGACTTTGCAAGGGGATACGTGGTTTTACTTTTTGTTTCAGTTCCTGATATTCATTTTAAACCAATCTATGATATCTTGTCCAGTGAGATAAAGGCAGAACTTACCGAGGTTAGCGAGTTTGTTCCTGGCTTTTCTTCCATCAGTTACTATCGGCATGACGGTAGCATACATATGAACGACGATGGAAAGGAGAGGCTTTTCGTCGTGAACGTATCTCGTTGTCATCTGACGTTATTATTACACCACTCGCTGTATCGCTTGCACCCGAATTTTACTCCATCCGGAAAGTTGATGGGAGCACTCATCAATCAGGAAGTAAACTGTTTTGCAAACAAAAATGATTAAAAACAATATTGAGATGAACATATTGCGAGATTGAATTTCAAATTTCAACTTAAAATATAATAGTTGAACTACAAAGTATAAGGATACATTTTTATGTTTTTCTGAAAATGAGCGAATGAGGGATTGAAAGTCAAAGACTGATTCGCATTCACATAATAATATCCGCTATAGGATTTCCCCATACCCATATTTGCATGGATATACTTATCTATTCGTGCTCCGTTCATAACCGTTATCATCCCATCTACCAGCCACCAATGGCCTCCACCACTAGTAGTCTGTCCATACATTATAACAGGGTTTAAAGATTCAATATAATTAATGAGTTTTGCGGTATTAATACTTTCTCCATTTTGAATTACTGAGATATTATATCTTTTTAAGAAAGAAATGAAGTTGCTTGGATTTATTGAACTTCCATCACAATTGTAAATAACATTGCATTGTTCGCCTATGTATTTCATTAGATTTGCTACCATGTCACGTCGTTCAATAGGATCTGCAACGTATGATCCAAAATAATCAGTATATTCATGTATTTCTTCATTCACTTTGAGGTAGTCCCAGTTGATGATTTCTCCATAAACATTCATGTGCGGTTTAAAATATGCAAGAGTTTGAGCTACAGCGACAACAATCGAACTTATGCCATACCTATTGTCTAAGAACCAATTGTTAGGACAGACTTGGGGCATTTTTCTGTTATAAGGCATCCCAATATCCCATTTTACATCGCACCAAGGTCCATATCGACCTATTATTCTTCCGTTGATATCCGATGGATCTGTAATTATATCTGCTCTACTCTTGTTTTCAATTTGTTCAAGGGCTAACTTGTTTTTGATGTTATTTATATTAATACTGTCCACAGGAATAGAGAAAAAACGAGAAACCTTATCCAATGTTGACTTCCTTAATGAGTCAATTGCTAACTCGAAATATGCTACATCTTTAGCATAATTAAATTTAGCAAAATCAATCAACAAGTCGTTTTGTGTATTTTTTTCTTCATATTGATTGTCAACCTCAAAGTATGCAATAATAGAGGGCAGCCTTCCAACACCTGAAACTATTATGTTCTTATCTATATTCTTATCGCTAATTTTAATGTTATATATCGGAAGCATAGTACTCTTTTCTCCGTTTTTCGAATCTGCACAATCGGAAGTGTTAAAATATTCTTTTCTAACACTTTTGTCATTTATCACTCCTGTTTTTTTTTCGGACAAATTGTTAGATTCTATAAAATTGAACGCAATGTTCATTGCTTCATTTTCGGTTATCTCTCTTTTATTATTTAAAGGAACTATACTCAAGTATTCATCCATCGATAATTCAAGAATTTCTAATCTGGTTTCATCGGAAATACAGTCCTCACTAAAAATGTATTGTGAATCATTCTTGCATGAGGTGATTAGTACCAAAATAATAACGTATAGTATATTTTTCATATTTATCTATTTTTAAAGAAACTTTCTCTAACTGAAAATCACTATTGATATGATAATTCTCACTTGGAAGTAGGCTATTTTTTAATTGTAAAATTGAAAGAATAAGAGGCAATCATTTGTGATCGCCTCTTATTCTTTCATGATTATCTTCTTCGAATATTAGGATATGATGCCAAATTAATATCATATTTATCACTGCCGCAGTCAAAGTTAATTGTACCTGCAGAATCAAATAGATACCAACCATTATATTGACCAAATACCCATCCAAAGTTACAATTTCCATAATTATTATACTGCTGCAATTCAGCCTTAACAGGACGTCTCATGATTTTGATTCCATCCATAACCCACGCATGGCTACCATTTGTATATTCGGATCTGGAAAGCGCTCGACATGTCCCAGTTATAATAACAGGTCTGTAATTTCCAATTGAAGGTCTTATTGTCTGATAATTGCACGTGGAGCGCGAATCTATCAAAATTCCTAAATTACTTAGATAAGATTTGGCTGATTCTACACTTGCCGTTCCTCCTTTAGGCCCATATGTTGTATTTATACCAGCGGCAACATGGTGTAAGATTGCAGCACTTTCTTTGACATAATCTTGATTTTCATATGTGAACCAATCGATTTTCTTTGTAGAAAGAGCGGTGCTCCAATTTATATTTCTTTGTAAATCTTGCGAATACATTGATGGCTTAAAATAAGACATTGCGGTTGCTACTGCTACAGCGGTGCATCCTGCCGGGTATCTTCCTCCATATATTGATTCAGGCCAGTATTGTAGATCTTCTTCAGTACATTCATTTATAAACATATTTTGTGGACCACCTTGTATCCATTCGACCTCAATTAATGGTCCTATTGTTGCAATTGCTACTCCTGGAGGATTCGGTACAGCTGATCCTCTAGTTTGTAATATCTCTTCAAATTCCGGTTTGTAACTGCTGTTTTCGATGTATATACCATTTTCCACTTTATCAAAAGAATAATCGTCAATTTGATGAATTTGGCTTACTTTTTCAATAGTTGATTCTCTCAACAATGACTTATACTCTTCGATTTTGCTAATATGTTGAATTGCAACATTCTCAGCTCTTGCAATCATTAAATCTGCACCAGACTCTACAGCATTACAGCGAGACCCTTTTTCAACAAAAACTAAAACATTTGGGAACCTATTATCCGCAGAAACAATTGCAAATCCATCTTCAATCTGATTATTATCGCCTCTCGTTTTCGATTTAATAGAAAACTCTACAAATTTAGCTTTTTCATTCTCGATGTTGGATCTTGTTGATGTGCTATTGAGTGATAAATCAAAATAATATTCTTTTTCGATATTGAAACTTACATCTAAATCACTTCTGGTTTTAGCATCTTTAGCAATAAACTCATTTAAAATGTCTTCTGCTTCTTTATTAGACAATTCATTATTGCCATCAAAAGCTATACTTAAGTATTCGGGCATCGTAAGCTTAGCTACAATTTTGTCTTTCCCTCCTATCAAGTGTTCTACATTTTGATCGCTTTCACTTGTACACGCACAGAGCATACATATAAAACTAAATAGTAATAAATTTTTTTTCATGTTTTTGAAGTTTAAAATTTTACAATTATTTGTTAATCCAAAGCTTGATACTTCTTAAAGCCCTGTTTTGTTCACCCTCAAAACAGTCTTTATCCAATCCTTTATATTTGATTGTAAGTGAACCATCTTCTTGTAAGTCATCATACAAAACGAGTGCAAAAAAATTATCTTCTACCAATAATTTTTCAATTACTAACGGTATAATAATTCCTCCCATTGCTCGCAACTCTTTATATTGTTCAATCTTTTTTGAATCATTAGTATTGCTACTGAGCATCATTGTTGGTGATGTTTGCCACTCTTCTTTCCATTTATTGAATAGAATATTAAATTTTTGTTTTGTATCTGAATTTATAGTATTGGCTCTTTCTTTTATTACATTTATATCAGAGATTGACAGTGTTTTTTTGTCTATATCCACTTCCACTTCTTGAGCTATTTCTTCAAGATCTGAGTAGCCATGATTTCGCGTATTACTCCAATTAAATGAGGTTAATATATTTCCATACACGCCTCCTTCTAAACCTGTACGTGTATGAGTAATTCTAAGATAAGAACCTAGTTTTGACTCCCAAGTGGTTGAAGATCTTATTTTGCTGCCATGTGTCATGTCTTGAGTGTTATTACCCCAACCATCTACTACTGCATTTGAGTTATACGCACTTAATACTGAGTAGTTATTTACTGCTCCATACCAACTTTTTGCATTTTTGTATTGATTTTGAAAAGCGGTTAATGAATATGATGGATTTATCCATTTAGAAGTTATTCCCATTGAATAGGCTATACAATTATAAGTGGTTGTTGCAGCCCCAGTTACAATCACGTTATTTACATTTAGATTGGGGAACCAACCTTGCAAAGTTGCTTTTTCACTAGTAGTAGGGAGTCTATTAGGAATCTCGCCTCTGGTTGAAACCTCTTTGTTTTCAGAATTTTCAACCAACTCGTTGTCATCTAAAGAGGATCTGCTATCGCTTAGAAGTGCATCTTCTACATTCTGACAACCAGACATTACTATTATCATACAAATTATATATGATAATTTTGTCCAAAAATCTAAAAAATCTTTTTTCTTCATAACAATACATTTTTTAATTAATAAAACAGAGAAATATCTATTGATTTTTATCTAACTGTAATATCATTATTTCATTTTCGAGTCTCATGTTGGAAATCGCAAAAACATGCCTCTCGGCGAAATCTCTTAAAATAGAAATTTCTTTTATGCTTCTTTGTCAATTCTGCATAAACAAACCGAACGTTCGGTACAAATATAGGCATTATTTTAATGCAAACAAACAAACTGCA
Organism: Bacteroides sp.; assembly: GCA_032108265.1. Lineage (GTDB taxonomy): Bacteria > Bacteroidota > Bacteroidia > Bacteroidales > Bacteroidaceae > Bacteroides. Next base: position 16,736 of record DAMCMT010000011.1, on the reverse strand, counting down.
TTTTTTTTGTCTCAACAATGAGTTTTCTTTCGTAGACAACATCTTGTTAGCTCTGTTTAAACACACTATTAGGAATACTTCTCTATTTGCCATAAAGTTGGAAACATGTTGTTTCAAAATGTAGCAATTCCGTTGTTGAAACACTTGGTTTCATTTGTGCTTCAACCAGCTCCCCCCCCCCCAGGCACATACAAAACAAAATATATAGAGTGTATAATATATAGAGTTATGGAATTCACAATCTATGCTGTATTGTGTTTAGAAATAAGGATAAAAATCACCCAACTTGGTACAAAGTTGGGAATTTGCTATTTTGAAATGCCACAACTTTGCTGCCGAAACATAACAGTAGTGAAAAATGGAAGTTATAACAATCGACAGCAAAGCCTATAAAGACTTGATCGAAAAGATTGATCGGATAGCTAGGTACGTGACTAAAAAAGAGGAAGACAAAGAATACACCGACCATGAAGTCTGGTTGGATAGTTTTCAGGTTGCAAATCTTCTTCAAATTAGTACCAAAACACTTCAGCGACTCCGCAAGGATAAACTTATCAGTTATTCACAGCTCAGAGGCAGATGTTTGTATAAGCTATCTGAAATAGAAAGAGCCCTCAACGAACGTTTAATCTCTTGCGACCCTCAGAATATTGACGAGTTCCGCAAAAACTACCTGCTTGAACATGGTTTTAAATAAGGAAAATATTCTGCGATCGACAGATAAAGGTATGTCTGTGTTCCGGCATTATATAGATGTGTCATTCCAATTAGGTAAGAACTTTCTGAATCCACTCTATAACGATAAGCATGCCTCTTGTAATATCTATTATGACCGGCGAAACGATTGCTATCGCTTGAAAGATTTCGGAAACGATGATTACTCGGGTGATTGTTTTTCCTTTGTGGGTAAGTTAATGGGACTGGACTGTCGCTCTCAGCAAAATTTCATTCAAATCATGGAGAGAATAAACGATGACCTCCATCTGGGATTGTCGGTAAGGCCAGTAAAATCTGCGGACCCGATTGCTTTCATGTCGAAGGATGCAAAAAGTACTCCCCCTGAGGAAGTGCCGGTCACAAAGAAAAATCGTCCATATAGTATTTTGCAGCAAAGTTTCACCAACTCCGAACTATCCTTTTGGAATCAATATGGAATAAGCGAGGTAATATTGAAGCGATACAATGTTGCTTCATTAAAACGCTTCGAGAGTATTAGTAAGGCGGATCGGGCATTCTACCTCCAGTCTGATGAATCAGAACCCTTATTTGCTTATATCGGGAAGAAGCATATAAAAATTTACCGTCCAAAATCAGAAATCCGTTTTCTTCAAGCAGGCTGCATTCCTGAAAGTTATTGCTTCGGCCTAGAGCAATTGCCCGCCAAGGGAGATTTGCTATTTGTTACCGGGGGTGAGAAAGACGTACTTTCCCTTGCAGCACACGGATTTAGTGCCGTATCTTTTAATTCGGAGACATCGGCAATCCCCCACGATACCATTCGTAAGCTTTCTTTCCGTTTTAAACATATCATTCTCCTGTTTGATATGGATAAAACCGGATTAAACAGTTCGGAAAAACAAGCCCGACAGCTGGCCACTTTTGGAGTGAAGCGTTTATTACTTCCTCTTTCCGGAACAAAAGAAGAGAAAGATATTTCCGATTTTTTCAGGCTTGGAAATACGGCAGATGATTTGGTCCGGCTATTTATTGATTATTTAGATACATTATATAATGAAACTATGTCGGCATTAAAATCGTGTGAGGTGGATTTTAGCAATCCTCCACCAACGGCGAAGACCGTAATTTCAGTAAATGATGTTCCATTGGGAACACAGGGAAATTTGCTCTGTATCACAGGTGGTGAAGGTACAGGTAAAAGTAATTATGTCGCCGCCCTTATCGCCGGGTCAGTCCGGGAGCAAGGAGAGATAATTGATTCTTTGGGCTTATCCATTGAGGAAAATCCCCAGGAGAAAGCCGTATTGTTTTACGATACGGAACAGTCGGAGATGCAACTCTACAAGAACATTTCCAATTTGCTCCGCAGAGCGAAAAGGGAAACTATGCCTGATTACTTTCATGCCTATTGCCTGACAGGAATTTCCCGCAAAGAACGCTTGCAAGCAATCGTTCAAAGTATGGATCGATATCATTATCAATATAAAGGAATCCGACTGGTAGTAATTGATGGTATAGCGGATCTGATCAAATGTGCAAATGATGAAGCCGAGAGTATTGCTGTTGTAGAAGAATTGTATCGCTTGGCGGGAATATACAATACCTGCATTGTGACTGTATTGCATTTCATTCCGAATGGTTTAAAACTTCGGGGTCATTTGGGATCGGAGCTTCAACGCAAAGCGGCGGCCATTCTTTCCATTGAACATGATAATGAGCCGAATGTGTCGGTAGTGAAAGCACTTAAAGTAAGAGACGGTAGCCCGCTTGATGTTCCTATTATGCAATTTTCCTGGGATAAGGAGAGGGGAATGCATGTCTATCTTGGGGAAAAGCCACGGGAGGAAAAAGAGAAACGTAAAGAAAAAGATCTGGCCACCGTTGCCAGAGAAATATTTTCCCGTTCGCGTTTCCTGACCTATGCTGACTTATGCGAACAAATTCAGCTTTCGTTAGATGTAAAAGACAGAACCGCAAAAAGCTATATCAAATTCATGCGGGAGAAAGAAATTATACTGAAAGACCCTTCGAATCAGAATTATTTTATCATAGGATTAATATAAAACAATATGTTTATAAACAAAGAAAATTTCGACGCTTGGATGGAGCGTATCATGGAGCGTTTGGATAAGTTAGACCGTACGCTCGAAAAAATGGGTAAAGCACAACATGTGCTGGATGGTGAGCGTTTGTTGGATAATCAAGACTTGTGTCAACTTTTGAACGTTAGTAAACGTTCCCTTCAACGATATCGCGATTTAGGAGAACTACCATTCCAAACCCTCTACCATAAAATGTTCTATAAGGAGAGTGATGTCCGTGCTTTTATGCTTAAAAATTTCAGCAAGAAGCGTAGAAGAGGTGGAAAAGAGGGAACTGACGATGAACCGGAAAGTATTAATGCTTAAATCAACAAATATGGGTTACATTTTAATAGAAGAATCGTTATATAGACGGTTGATGTGTCAGATCTTGTTAGATGAAGACATCATGGAGAGTCGTTTTTCGGAACAGGATTATTGGATGAATGGGAAAGAGGCTTGTAGGTACTTGAATATTTCTCAAGCCATGCTTAATAAGTACCGAAACTCTAATATGATTGGCTATTGCAAAATGAGAGATACCTACAGTTACAAGCGAGCCGATGTTTACAGGCTTAAAGCACAAATGGATGCGGAACTTGTTGAAGCTGGAAAAACTCTCAAAATTGAACACGTAATTGAGACTGAAAAACAAGCAATCAGGCTTTTTGAGGAGGATGAGTTCAATATACATTTCATGGATGACGAATAGAATATCCATAATACATTTTAATTTCCATTGATTTTGATTAAGAAGCCTGTTCTGTCGTGAGATATAACAGGTTTTACTTTTAAATATAAAATTTGCATACCGAATGTACGGTATTGTATAAATTATTATTCTTACATTTACGCCATATTTCTATAACAATTAAAACATATATTTATGCGTAAACTATTTTTCTTATTGTTACTGGCTATTCCGGTTTTACTAACATCATGTGGTGATGATGAAGATGGAATAGCATCAGGTGGTCTTAAAGTTACTTATAAAGTCATTTCTTCTCCGGCAGATAAAACGTATGTGCTTGCCAGCTATAATGACAACCAGGGTAATTTTATTGTAGACGAAGTAGAATCCGGTTGGTCTTTAGATGTTGAACTGCCTAAAGGCAAAAAAGCTTTTATAAACGGAGCGGTTATGGTAAAAAGCAATTTTACCGGAGAGGTGGATCACGCATCCACCTCAGTCAAAGTTCAAATATTGAAAGACGGGAAAGTTATTAAAGAAGCCGAAGGGTTGTCGGCCGTAGTAGAAGTAAATCCTTAATTTTATCAATTTCTAATGTTTGATTCGATGGCATTGCAGTGATATGAAACATATCGCGACAATGCCATCTTCCATTTATTACCTCTCAATTATTCTACGTGCTCTACTATTGGAAAAGGAATGACGATACTTTTTTGAACAACATATTTTTATTCATAACCAACGTCTTATCGGTATGTCCCTCAATGCAGGCCATTCCTGTTTTCAGAATCAAAACGAGATGAGCCAGTTCTTCTTCAGTATAATCTGACGGGATTTTTTCTATATTACCCTTAACCATAAAATCCCTCAAAAATTCAAGCTCATTATTTATTACTTCCGAATATCTTTGTTTGAATCCAGAGTAGTATTTGCCGGCCTGAGAAATGAAGTCGTAATATCTCTTCCCAGCATCGCTAATTTGAAGCATAGTATTCGTTCGTTCAATTAATCTTTCTTCGGGAGTTTTGTATTTTTCCAGAAATTCTGAAAGGGACAGGACATCCGAACAGGAAATCATTTTTTCTGGAATTTTAAACGAAGGGAAGAATATCTCATTTACAACCGCATCAAAAATAGATTGCTTGTCCCTAAAATAATAAGCAATAGAACTCCTTACTTTACCAGTTGCTTTTTCTATTTCAGTAAACGTAACTTTTTCCATATTACCATAAAGGAATAGCCTGTACGATTCTTTTAGGATCAGTTTTCTGAAATCACTCATAGGTCTTCTTTTTGCGTGGTTGATAAACAATTGTTTTTTATTCAACCAGGTATCACCAGTTTCCCATCCGATGATAGTTATACAAAAAGAGCGTGGGAATCCTCGCTCATTCGACTCATCGGTACGGTCATACCTTCCTATCCAAATAAACAATTCATCCCACGCCTTAGGGCGTGAGCATCCTTGCTTACATTTTTGGATAGGATGAAAATTGACCGTTTTCTGAGTCCAAAATGTAGCTAAACGCTCTTATTTCTTATTTTAATGAACAAATATACAAATCTTTTTCTAATCAACAAGTTAATTGTGCTTCTCTCTATTCGATAGCAGGATAAAGCCTTATATTATTAGATTATAGGTCTAACCCGATTCTTCTTTTTGCTATAATTCTCTATATATAATTTCTTCCACATTATGCGGTGTATCTCTGGCCGAGTACTTCTTGACCTCATGTTTGGGACACAAAGGTATCCCGGCAAATCCTGTCGCCAAATTTTTGAGAAAAAATCTCCACACCTCCGATGCTCTCCGGGTAGTATTTATTTCTCAAAAATTTGTCTTCGGCGGATTGTGCCGACCTTTTGAAGTGTCCGAAACATAAGGTCAGTACACCGGCTCCGATACGGCAAAAAAAAATGTCAGAAATTATGAGAAATATAGCAAAAAACAGGAAACAAGGTAGTTACCTTCCTATCAGCATAAAATTGGTTGTAAAAATCGCTTTAGTGGTTTTGGGGTTCTCAATATGGGGAACAGGGTTTATTTGGGCGTTGGCAGGCTTGTATATCTTTCTCCCGCTACTTCGGGGTATCCTTTGCTTCTTCGTGGGGGTGCTTGCTATTATCGCTTTTATGGTTGGAATGATGATGTTTTTATAATCCATTAAATAGTAGAATTATGAACAAGGTATTTTTATTAGGAGCAAACAAGTCTATAGACAGAGCCAAACAAGTGGTAGAAGTGGGTCAGATTATCCAAATGGAGGGTTACAGTTACGATAGGTATGTTGTGTATGAAGTCATTAGAAATGATTGGGGCATTGCTTACATGTTGATTAACCTGCGGACAAAAGAATTTTATACTGCCGATATTATCAGACCCTTGAAAGAAAAATTCGGTATTGGATATTATTACGACAGCGAAGACCCTCAATTCATGGATGCTTTCGAGGTGGCTATGTTACAGCAAGAAGCAAAACAGAAAAAACAAGAAGATGACGAAAAAGCCGAACAGGAGCGCATGCGAGTGGAAGAAGTGAAGAAAATCGGGCGTGTACGCTTTTCTGAGATATTCCCCGAAAATGCTTTAGGCGTTATCGTGGCACGATTGAGACAAAACGATAGCGACAGTCAAACCGATTACTTCGCCCATAGTACAAAACGCACCGTTATTATAGGTTTTTCCAAGCATAAAAGAGACTTATTTTCCGAAATGCGAAAACACGCCTCTAACTTCGAGGAAACCGCCTATTTAGCCGAGTTTAACGAAGATTACGAACACCGTGAAAAATATAGCATGGGAGATGGCTACTACTTAGGCAAAAGCAAATATAGCGGTTGGATAATAGAAAAAGTACCTGTATATGACCGTAACCGCACAATAGAGGAGTTCGCCTATATAGCAGGTAACGAAGACAATATTCATATCAAAAATCAGGATAAATCGACTACCCCGAACACCCCAAACGACAATTGTACACCGACAGGTAAAAACGCTTGCACAATGGTCGAATATTCTGCTAAAGCAGTAGCCGTTTTCGGAGATACCAAGACAATCAAAGATGAACTTCGAGCAATGGGCGGACGCTTCAATAGCCGATTAACAATCAACGGAAAGAAGTTGGCAGGGTGGATATTTCCCAAGTCCAAAGAGCAGCGTTTAGCCTGTTATCTCGGACTGGATTAATAAACAAGAGTATCAATAGGGCAGAGCCTACAAAATCAAATAAAAATGAAAGTACAAGAAATTGAAGTTGGTAAAGAATACCATTTAACAGGAGATATTGAAAACGGTTTTTGGAATGGAAAGCCTTTTGTAAGCCATGAAGAAGTTACCCGTAAAGTAAAGAGGGTAACCGATACTCACATTATCTGTGAATGTGGCAGGAAGTTTATCATAAATGAAAACTTAGATATAACTATTCCTTTCTATTTAAGATAATTCAAAACAAGTATTAACAAGGGGTAGTAACCTACCCCGCAAATTAAAAAAATATGAAAGCATCAAATCATTTCAAAAATACGATAAAGGCATATTTAGACCAACGTGCGGAAACAGATATATTATTCTCTTTCCAGTACTCAAAGCCTGAAAAAAACATTGACTTATCAAAAGCTTTTGATAAATCTATTTATCATTAGTTTTTTATAATCAAAAGAAACTCCTGTCTTAAGCATATAATAATTTGATAATCAACCTGACTTTTGATAATACTGTTGTGATTTCAATATACTATATTAGTTGCCAAGCCAGTAAGTCGCTGGCTTATAAAAGTTATTTATATGGAATCAAAACAAAAATCATTAGAAGAGTTGTCCTGCTTGCTAAACTCATTTTTAGCAAAGAATGGGCATCCGAGTTCTACAATTTCTATCTATCGCGGATGGGTTACTAAGCTTCGTTTGTTTATGGAGACTCAGAGTTTTAAAATGTATGACAATTTAGTTGGAGAGGAATTTCTCGCATTTGTCAAGCAAGGGATTGCTCCAAAGACATATGTTCATCATGTTCGATTTATCTATTGTTTAAATTGCTTACTGTACAATATGGCAATAGAAACAAACAGACTTCGTCATCGAGGAAAAGATCCCATCTTCACAGGAGAGATTGGAAAACATGCCGAGCGATTCTTATTAATATTAGAACAGGAATTAAATTTAAAAGCAATAACTCTCAAATTATATAAAAATTCACTCTTGAATATCTGTGAATATCTGAATGTCAATGATATACAATTACAATCTTTAAACCAAAACGTTGTTCAAGAAGTTCAAACTTCAATAATTAAAAATCGATGTAATTTACTTCGTACTCTGAAAAGATTTCTTCATTATCTATACCTAGAAGGACTTATCAATGAGGATCTTGGAGAGGCTGTTCAAAAGATAAAAGAAAATAAGCAAGAAAAAGTGTTCTCGGTATATACATACAAAGAAGTTAAACGTATAGAGGATTCAATACAACGCAACAGTGCACTAGGGAAAAGAAACTATGCTATTATCCTGTTGGCATCTCGTTTAGGCATGCGGGCTTCAGATATATGCGGCTTACGGTTCTCGGATATTAATTGGGATTTCAATAAAATCCAGTTTTTCCAGTATAAAACTGGAAAAACATTAGAATTGCCATTATTGGCAGAAATTGGAGAAGCGTTGGTTGATTATATAAAAGACTCAAGACCTCAGAGTAAAGAGAAAGCTATTTTTTTAACAGCAATGCATCCAATTCGTCCACTTACAGCTGTAGCTATAACAGATATAGTGGTAAGGCAAATGATAGTTGCCAATATAGATATAAATGGTCGTAAACATGGTGCGCATAGTCTTCGGCACAGTTTAGCTGCCAGACTTTTAGAAAAAGGAACAATACTACCCGTAATTTCTGAAGCGTTGGGACATTCTACAACACAAGCCACAATGAGTTATCTATCAATTGATATAAGGGGACTTTTACAATGTTCACTTGAAGTACCAACTGTTTATTCAACATTCTATATGCAGAAAGGAGGTGCCTTTTATGAGTAAAATAGCTTATAACAGTGTCTTTTCTCCATTCTTTTATGGTTTTGTTGCCAGCCGACAGAATCTTGGGTACGTTATTGAGGGGACGCAGTATATCCTGAAAGAATTTGATCAATTCTTTATAACAGCTAGGGAAACTACGGCTTTTATCCGCAAGGAACATATTGACGAATGGAGAATTACGCGAACAAATGATCAAAGTTCTACGTTAGCCCGAAAATATAATGTCTGGATCCAGTTAGGTAAATATATGCAGCAAATGGGACATGATGGTTATATTCCTCGCATGCCGCGCTTTAAAAAGAGTAATTTTGTTCCGCACATATTTTCTCACGAAGAAGTCTCAGCCATTTTTAATGCTTGTGATGAGATGCAACTTAAACGCCAGCATCGATCTTCAATGCTCATGGCTATGCCTGCACTTCTTCGTCTACTATATAGCACTGGGCTTCGTATCAATGAAGCTTTGTCTATAAAAAACAGAGACGTGGATTTTGAACGACATATAATTACCATCAATAAAACAAAAAATAATTGTCAACGATTAGCCCCTATAAATCCATCTATGGAAATAGTTCTAAAACAATACATGCATTACCGTAACGAAATATCTGTACCCAATGTTGCCGATCTGGATATGCCATTGTTTGTAAAACTCAATGGTAAACCTTGTGACAGAGTTACTGCCCTAAGATTATTCCATAAATTATTACCAAATGCAGGAATACTATACAAAGGGAACCATTTGGGACCCAGAATACATGATTTACGATTTACGAGTGCCTCACATTCTTTGATTAAATTATCGAAAGAGGGGCTGGAT
>DAMCMT010000011.1:0-7421 GCA_032108265.1 Bacteroides sp. | reverse complement strand
CCTTATAATTCATTACCTTTAATATCAACCTTTCTTGGTCATCGGGATATAACCTCCACAGAACATTATGTTCGCCTGACTCAAGAAATATATCCGGATATATTTAAACTGGAAGATGATATAATATCTAAGATTTATTCTTCTCTGGCACGTATAAACTTTAATGAAAATAGCCATGACAACGGATTTTGCTAAACATCTACAATCCTTTTTCAAGGAATATTTGGTATCTGAACGCGGATGTAGTTCCCATACAATCCGTTCCTACCGCGATACATTTGCACTACTCATTAATTATATGAACAGTGACTGTAAGATTACTGCTGATAAATTAAAGTTGGAACATATTAACAAGGAAAAGATTTTGGGATTCCTCAATTGGCTCGAATATGATCGTGGGGCTTCTATTGCTACACGTAATCAGAGATGGGCTGCAATTCGTTCTTTTTTAGCTTATTTACAGTACGAAGAGCCGACCATGTTGTACAATTGGCAGAGCTTACGCTCCATGCGTTCAAAAAAACACGTGACAGAATCTGTTAAATATATTACAGTGGAAGGAGTTAAGTGTCTCCTGGAACAAATACCTTCGGATACTCGTCATGGTCTACGTGATTTAGCTATGCTTTCTTTACTATATGACAGTGGAGCTCGTGTAAGTGAATTAACTAATCTTACACCAGCTAACATCCGCATAATCAGCCCCTATGTAGTGGAACTGTTTGGGAAAGGATGCAAAAAACGGATTGTACCGATTAATGAGCAGCAGATAAAAATTTTAACGGATTACATAACTGAATTTGCTTTAGGAAATCCTGGAAGGAATCAACGTCCGTTATTCTTCAATCCGCAAGGAGGAAAACTGACAGGAGCAGGAATTAATTACGTATTACAAAAATATGTACGGATGGCTCGCCATATATATCCTGAATTAATCCCTGATAAAATCAGTCCACATAGTTTAAGACATAGTAAAGCCATGCACTTACTACAAGCCGGAGTCAACCTTGTCTATATCAGAGATATTTTAGGGCATGCATCCATACAAACTACTGAAATTTATGCTCGTGCCGATGGGAAACTAAAAAAGGAAGCGTTGGAAAGAGCCTATTCTGATGTGATTGACCCTGCAAAAAATATGAGGTCTTGGGAAAGTGACTCGGAGTTGAAAGACTTTTTGAAAAACTTAGCCTAATAATTATCAAAAGTAGTTTTACAAAGTTTTTGATGTAGGTCATTGATTAACAACATGCCTTGTAGGACTACTTTTGATTATGAAAAAAATTGACTTACCAAAAGCTTTTGATAAGTCAATGATGTTATTTGCTAATAATAACTTAGATTAAAATCCACGATAAGATTGTCGCAACATCATAATATCAAATAACTGGTCTTCCCTTGATCTTCCATCTTTACGAATTTCTCTAATTGTCTCATTCATTTTAATCTCTTTTAATATGCCATTCTTCCATCCTTGTTCATATAATATTTTATAGTGCTCTATCATTTTTTTGTTGTATTCAACATCCATTTGGATGCCCATATTAAAAGAATTTAAGAATGGTTTCATTTCCTTGTAATCCTTTTCACCAAAATATAAAAACTCCTCTTTTCTTATACTATCTATATATGAGCTTTTAGGAGTATATGGTGAATCTGTTTCTGCTATTTTGTTGCCGACCTCTGATACTTTGTATTCTTTTATATGCCCCATTAAAACACCTTGCAAGCCGGTTTTGCCTGCTTTTTCATCTCCACCACTTTTCTTTGTTTGTGCTCTTTTTTCAAATTTATCATTATATGAATTTATAAAGTTTTGCAAAGAGGTAAGAGCTTTCTGGTCTTCTTCGTTTTCTGTTGTATTGCATTTTATAAATTGTGAAGTTTGGTAGAGGGCATAAGACACACAATTGTTTAAATACTCAGGAGTGGAAGAATCCCTTGCTTTACTTGGGTTTCCGGGGCTAAATGTATAGGATTCTCTCCCTATTTCTTTATCGGAAACAACAAATTCCCTCCATCGTTTATACAAATTTTCTGAAACTTTTATAACAACTTTTGTTTCAAATTCATCCATGATTAGAGCAAGATGTGTATCATTTCTATATTCTCCCATTACTCCTTTTTCTTCTGAAAGTTTAGCCGTAAGATCTGAGCTCATTTGTTCAGAAAATAAATTAGCACGTTCTACATCCATATTGTCTGTCCAAAATCCATAGCTAAACATTTCACCCGCTAAGTGTGTGTCACGTCCATACAGCATTGTATGTCCTGCTCCAATAATTCCATTAAATGCAGGATTTTCAGATTTAACAGTTTTCCTTTTTGTTAATTCATCAGATTCATCTCTAGGATCACTTGAAAAAACAAGAAGTCCGATTTCGTATTCTTGAGATGATGATTCCGGATTTAAAATTATAGAGTTTACTCTTTGAATAGTATTATTTCTTAAACCTGAAAATTGTTGTGTGCTTTTTTCATTCGTATTCTCTGGGATATTTAGTTTTATTTTCACTGCCTTTTCTCCCATTACATCCGCTTCATGCTCTAATTCTTCATTATCATTTACTTGTATTCCTTGCATTTGCACTGTCGGCTTTACTCTTCCTTGCTTTTGTTGTACTACATGCCATGCTTCGTGAGGGAGGCGTTTTTCTTCCCTAGGAGCTAAATGTATATCTGTTCCCTGCGCATAAGCCAATGCTTGCAGTTGTGCCGGTTTATCTGAATTGTAATGTACCTTTACATCATCTATATTATAACCAGAAAGGTTTTCAATGCCGATTTTCAGATTGTCAGGTAATCCTGTATTATTTGGCTTTACTTCTCGCTGAATGGGTACTTGCTCAGCATTGGACGAGGAGTCAAACTTGCCTTGTAGCAACTCATCATTATCTTCAACAGCACGCTGTGCCGTCTCAAAATTATCCTGCAATAACTCATCTTTCTCATTAGAAGCATATCGCTGAGTCGTCTCTTTGTAGCGTTGGAGAATATCATGAATCGAAGCCTGATTCGCTGACTTTGCTTGCAGTAGATCTTCGTCCTCGGCACTTGTCCGTTGTATAGGTCTGCCCAAAGTTCTGTCTTTATATGCCTGTAAAATATCTGCAATAGGAGCTTGCTTTGATGCACGTGGATTGCTATCCAAAGTACGTGACTGACGTTCGGGTTGGCGTGTGTACTCTCTCATAGCTACTGAATTTTAGAATGACATAAAATTAATACACAATAGCGAAATTTTATTTCGCCACACATAAAAATATGTCAAATAGATTGTAATCGAAGTATCACTTGCAAGTATACTGAAAATTTCAATATAATCAGCCAATTAGCAATAATTTATTAAAAAATCAATTTCAGCGATGCTACCACATATTATTATCACAAGTAGAAACAACAAGTAGGCATCTTAATCATTTGAGATTCAACAACAGTAAGCTGTGCACTTGTGATAATATTCCACTTTGGATAAATAGAGTCTTGTATTACCTATATCCTCAATACCGTACAGAAAAGCGGTTGCAACGGTTTTTCGGATGATGAAATATATAGTATGGCTGTACATTTTTATGATACCGATGAGATCGAGATTGGTAATCCTATAAACGCCCATGTTGTGATTAACCATCACGTTGAGTTATCCGAAGAAGAAAAAGAACAGGCTCGTAAGGATGCTATTCAGAAACTGCAGGACGAAGCATATAACAAGATGAGACAGCCTGTAAAGAAAGCTAAGAAAGAGAAAGTAACCATTAATTCCCAACCAAGTCTGTTTGACTTTTAATCCGATTGACTTATGAAACCAAGAAATAAATTCCAAAAAGAAATAGCAGCGTTAAGCGAAAAACTACCCCAAATTACAGAAGCACAAATCAAATGGGGGTATAAACATTGCATCGAACATATCGGACACAGAACGGCAAAAGGTGTAATCACCTGTATGGAGTGTGGACATTCATGGACAGACAAAAATATGGCAGTAAAAAAATGCACCTGTTCGTTATGTGGTACTAAACTGAAAGTAGAAACAACAAGGAAAAGGACTTATACCGATTATGAATACTTCTGCATTATAACCGAATATAAAGGTTATCAGGTATTACGCTTCTTCTATATAGACTATCGGGCGAAAGTCGGAGAAAAGGCACAGTACTTTCATTCGGAAGTAATACAGCGTTGGATTGCCCCCAATGGTAAAACGGCTGTAATGGCTAAATTACGTGCTTTGTTCGGGTTTTATGACACATGGCAATTTGGTACTTCGCTCGAAATCCGTCCCGATAAGAATTTATATAATGCTACTCCGACCTGTATTTATCCTCGTCAGAAATTAATCCCCGAAATCAAACGAAGCGGATATAAAGGCGATTTTTATGGACTTACGCCCCTTGACCTGTTTCTTTATATCTTGACTGAGAATAGAGCCGAGACTTTATTAAAAGCCAATCAAACAGCGATATTGAAATACTTTGCCCACAATCGTGGATATAAAAACATCTCTGATTATTGGGCATCTTTTAAAATATGTATCAGAAACGGGTACATAGTCGAAGACGCTTCTCTTTGGTGCGATTATATTGATTTGCTCCGCTTCTTTGGCAAAGACCTGCACAATGCCAAGTATATATGTCCTGCCGACTTAAATGCCGAACATGACAAATATGTACAGAAAAAAAGAGCCTATATCAAACATCAGCAGAAAGAAGAAGCCAAGCGCAGAGCATTAGAAAATGAAGCTTTGTATCATGAGATGAGATCCAAGTTCTTTGGCATTGGTTTTACTGACGGACTTATCCAAGTAAGGGTACTTGAAAGCGTACAGGAGATCATGTTGGAAGGAGACCTTTTGCATCACTGTGTCTTCACAAATGATTATCATTTGAAACCGGACAGTCTTATCATGTCTGCCTGTATTGATGGAAAGCGGATAGAGACCGTAGAAATTTCGATCTCTAAATTACAGGTAATCCAATCGAGAGGTGTATGTAATCAAAATACAGAGTATCACGACAAGATAGTTAAACTTGTTAATAAGAACATTTCACTCATTCAAAAGAGATTAGCAGCATAGTTAACATTAATCAGGGTGGAGAAATCCACCCTCAAAATCAAATAAGATGAATACAAAGAATTTAAAAGCAACGGAAAGTATAAGTTCAACAAGCAGAATTAATCCTATTTACAGCTACCGTAAGTTATGGCACAGGCTTCATGAGGATGATAGAAATAATATTACCAAGTATCGCAAATACAGAAAAGGTACTATAAAGCTTTCCGAAGATGAAGCAAACAGCTTGCGAATGGAGATTATTTGCGAATTGGCAGAAGCCATTATGGAAACCGAGTTTTGCAAATCCCGAGAAAATATGTATGATGAGAATGGCTCGTATTATGAAGAATATCAAGACAGGTTTAATACCTTGTATGATGAGATTGAAGATAAACTATTAAACTGCAATAAAATGAAAACGAATAAAATAGTAATTACATACAAGAGTAGAAAATATATCCTTGATAGGGTAAATAAAGAAAGAGGTTATTACCAAATGGCTTTTGAAACAGACAGATGGAGTATTCGTATATATCTTTTGGAAAACGGACAGATCCGTATTATCATCAATAAGTCTGTGAAAAAGTCGGAAACAGATTATCATACCCAGTTTTGCTATGATTGCTATTGTACCTTAAATTATGACGTATATGACAAGTCCAGTTATCTGTTTCTGAACTATGTATGCGATCCTGCTACGTGTAAGAAGATAAAGAACCCAACCAAATGGTTTACCATTGAACCGATGTTAGGGGAGATATACACCCAACTAAGAGAGGAACTCGAAGCACTGCACCCTTTTGACCTGATACACGATATAAGGGATTTAGAACGGTTTATCTATCGGAAAATGGAAGAAAACGGCACGACTGAATTTATAGTAAACAATTCTCTGCGTTTCGGTATCGGGGAGAATGCCTATACCAGTACAGAGGAAGCATTTAAAGCCAAAGAAAAAGAACCGCTTGCGTTGCTAAATCTTTTTAACGGCAATCATGTAATCTCAAAGGATACAATTATTTTCTTCCTCTATTGGTTAAATGACAGGGATAACAAACTCACTGTTACAGACGGAGAGAAAACGAAAGATATTTTTTTAAAGAAGTGATAACCAGGGCGGGGTAACCCGCCCACAACTCAAAAACAATGAAATTGAAATATAATAAAACGCAAAAGACCTGCACAATAAGCGGATTAACGCCTACTGAAGTAGATGTGATACTGGCAATCGTAGATACTGCCAACAGACGATGTTTCCATGCACAGGAAGATAGCGGAGAATGGTACAGCAACGATGATTTTATCTTGAGTCTCAGTAATGAACAACGTCAGGCATTGGCGAAAATAGGAAATGAAATACAACAGATTTATAACAGCTAATATATCAACATCATGGCGCAGGAAGTAATAGGAGATTGGATGCAGGAAGCTAAAGACCTTGCAAAAGCCGAACGAGAGTTAAAAATTGAGCATTGGGTATATATTTCTTTCGAAATACGCTATCCTGACAGAAATCGGGAGGTACTTCATACCATAGATATCCCCCGTGATATACTCGACCGTTGGCGGTGGCTGATTAACTGGCGAAAAGCAAAACTAATATGTAAACACCCCCGAAAAAACATAGACGTATTATTTTGCTATTATGACAAGCGGACTGGCTTACATACGGGTTTTGACTTCATCTTGGGAAAAGCCGCTTCGGCAAAGGCACAGATAACTAAAGTAGAGCGAACTATCGCCCGATATATTGACTACAAAACACATAACGATTTGTTTTTCAATATAGAAACAGATGAACAGTTACTAAAAGCGTATCGTAAATTGGAACAGAAAAAAGAAAATTATCAAAAAATATATGCGATGTTACAGGAAGAAATCAGAAAACATAAAGAGAACAGCGATAAATATAAATTGTTTATTGGATTTAAAAAATTAGGTGAGTTCGATTCAATCAGCGAAGCCAAGAAATACGCTGAAAACAGTGGATATACAGGTGCTTTCAACCTGATAGGTAATAAATATAATGATAGTTGGTATGTTTCACCGATAGAACAAATAAACCTATGAAAACGATAAAAGACATTACAGGGAATACAATCGAAGTATCAGATATTAAAGCAGCCATTAGACAATGCCGGGATTGTTTGGATAGTCCTTTCAAGATGCCGTCAGGACATACCATAGGCGAAAACCATAGGTTTATGTTGAAACAGTTGGAACAACTGGAGCAGGAGCAGCAAAAAGAGTAACAGACGGGCGGTTTTCCGCCCGTTACTATTCTTATGAGAAATCCAAATGTTTTTTGGGAAAAAAGGGTAGTGTAAATTAAACTGTGTCAGCGTTCTGCTTTCACTTTAAAATATCA
>DAMCMT010000010.1:71692-88882 GCA_032108265.1 Bacteroides sp. | reverse complement strand
AACATTCTTACAATCAGAAGGTTGGCTTTTATTTTTTAATCATGGAATATCCCTTTTTAGTTTATTCCTTCCCACCACTTCTTTATCGGAAGTAAATCTCCCCTGTAAGAAACTACTTCACCAATCATCGGCGCCAACAGAGGAATCGAATCACGTTCCGCAGCTTCGGTAATATTCTTTAAAGGTTCATCCCACGGATGATAGCCCAGGGCAAATTTGGAATGATGAACAGTGAACAATCTTTCAGCTTTTAGTTCCCTGAATGCCTGTATAATCTGGTCGGGCAACATATGTATATAACGCCAATCTTTATTATACTGTCCATTCTCCAATATGGCAAGGTTGAAGCAATGCTGGAATGGGGGAAGAAACACCGGGAAATAATCCGGCAGTAGAGACGCACGCCGTGCGTCTCTACATAACATTATATATCACCTCATCCGCTTCCCATACCTGCGGTACTTCCAGTTTAGCCAGCATGCGGTCGAGTACATTTTCCGGTAGCGGGAATTCCCTGTTCCGGTTTTGTGTACGCCAAACGTTATAGGGCTTTTCAATATACACAATTTTAACCCTAGCGCCATATCCCACAAAAAGGTCTATGAGTTGCATCCGCATTTGTCGGGTGATATTCGTAGCATTCCACACAAAATCTTCTCCTTTCCGAAGTCGTTTACGCGCTTCTTCGCGAGCCGTCTGCACCACCCAGCCGTTTGCCTGTTTATCTGTGGGCGAGATTTTGTTTTTCCGGCGTATATCATCCAGACTCACAACGGGAATATCTTTGCCGAGTGATTGGATAAAATAATCCTTGCCCATACCCGGTAATCCGGAAAGTACCGTAACCTCGCATTTAAAATTCTCGAACGGTACATAATCCGCATAACTATCTGCCGAGTTGAAATAATGGAAACGAGCCCTTGTGCTGGCAAATTCGCGAGGCTTCGCCCAGCAATCCTGTTCCCGGCAAAAGAGTTCGAAGAATTCAATGGATTGTAATAGGGTATCCAGGTCGGCGCATATTCGTCCGCGAGCATCCGCTTCCGAAAGTATGCGCAAAAGCCGGGTATTAACACGTTGCGATACTTCGTGAATCTTCTTTGCCGGATTTGGCTTTTCCATTAACCAGAGTGGTAAACCGTGGTGGCGAACCAATGCGGCAATCTGTTCGCGTAGGGCAAAGGGTGCCGGTACATCTTTATATAATATGGTGCGGGCAGTATATTCGCCCCGGCGAGCATGTCCGGGGCTTGATATATGACCATTACCTTCGTCGACAGATGTCGAACGTTTTTCTACATCGTGCAGAAGAGCCGCCGTCCACAAAATCTCCTGTTCCTGGGGCGGTAAGGATTGATAATCGGGTAGGCTGGCCAAAGTATCGAGTACCAACCGGGTATGGATGGCAACATTGCCCTCGGCATGATGTTGCGCGTGCTGAGGTATCCGGCACATATCGGCTACCCAGGAGAATTTTTCTTCCAGGGTAGTCCAGTTTTTATCTGATGTAAATTTCCAAATCATCTCATCTCATTTATTTCCCATATTAACCGCGCGCGTTTCCAGTTGCGAGTCCAATGTTCATTCGTTTTCACATGTCCTTTGCGAACGTATTTAAAGACATTCCGCGAGAAATCGCGTACCGGGAATTCTCCGATATTACGTGTCACCACTCCCTCGCGGGTGCAATCTTCCCCGGTCTGTGTATCCATGGAGCCGAAGAAGGATGGTTGTTGCGACCATTCGATTATTTGCTTTTCCAACTCCGGGTTTGAAATTCCGGCAACCGTCTCAGTTTTAATCTCTGGTACGGTGGGAAAGTCGAACATGGTAGCATAGAATTTTACTTCTTCCCAGGATAACCATTTATCCAGACAGCGTACAGCGAAAACATAGAAATATGATTCAATTCGTTTATATTCAATGGAATGAACGACATACAGGTTTTCGCCGAATAACTCGATATCACCCAAATCGTTCTTAATCAGTTGCCACTGTCGGCGAAGCTGTTCCGTCCACGGTGAAGTAGTGGGTGCAGCGTGCGAGCGTGCAAAAATTCCATTACTATTCAGGCAATTGTTTTCGCCGTCGAGTTTTTCGGTATGTATAAGGGTTTCAATCTGTTGGATATCTTCCCAGTAGTTTTGATTGATGCGGTCGTCGTTCGTTGTACCCGGTGAAAAAGGGTAATGATACGTACGACCATATTTTCTTGTATCCATAAGACATACGGTTTAAATAAAAAAAAATAAGAATGTAGGAGGAAACGGGAATTCCCGTTGATATTATGGATTACATTTTGGTAGACATGATTGTACCCTTTCTTTTGGTTTAGGGTGAATTTTAAGCTAAAATTATTTTCGGGAGCAAAGATAAGTAATATTTTTGAAAAACCGGGAACGAAGTATGAAATTGACTATTGACATTTTGTCAAAATGGAAATAAAAGTACTGTATTTAGCTATTTTTGCAGGAATAGTTACAGTGAACGGAATAAGTCAATTAAATGGTGTTAGCAAAAAACAAAAAGTTAGTATTTGCTTCATTAGGAGGCTTTAAGTTATTGAAATGAATAGCAACTTGTTTCTTGTTTTCTTTTCCATAAGTTTCCTGACCGGCAAATGCTGTCAATATGATTATTATTTTTTGTACGATTTCCCACTCGAAATAGGATTATGTATTTTCACTTTTTATGTGATCGGTCGGGTTGTTTATCAAGGCAGGTCGATGTGTTTAACAAAGTAAGCGGCTGTGTTTAATACACCAGGTCGGAATGTTAAACACATCGACTCGGTGTGTTTAATAAGAAGGGCTTGCTTGTTAAACAAGCGGGGTAGGCTTATTAAACACGAGAGGCTGACGTGTTAAACAGTAAAAGTGGGCTCAATTATTCAATATATTGCTTTTATATGGTTTTTTGGAGGGTTATTACTCTTTGGAGTGGTAAAACAACTGATTTTGTTATTCTATTTGGCACTTTGATCGTGATTTTACTTCCTTTTAATAGCTGTTCTGAAGCTTCTGGGGTAGGGTTGACCTACTAATAAGGTAGAAAACAACTTCTTTTTTTAATTTCATAAAATTCATACTGTTAGTAGTTTGTATGTTCCTGTATCATTGTGAAATTTAATAATATATTTTCCTGTCTTCCGTTCCCGGAAATCTTCTCGTCTCTAAATATCAACACTCCGTCTCAAAGTGGCAGCGATTGGTCGACAAACGTTCTGATGCTTTCTGAATCCCTCTATCTTCGCAATGTAATCGAAAAGAAATAGTAACAGAATATTAATAAAACAAAAAGTCATGAAAAAAATTATTTTAACTATCGCGTTATTTATTGCAAGTGTATGTATGATGGAAGCTAATGCACAAGTATCAACTTCTTTCGGTGTAAAAATGAATGGTACATTGACTAATGTAAAACTTACCGACCTTCAGGGTATCGATACCTCTTTCCGTCCGGGAGCAGCAGTAGGGGGATTTGCTGAAATTAAGTTTGGTAATAATTTCTCTTTACAACCCGAATTGTTGTTGAATTATACCGAAGCCGAAGTGAAGTATAAGCGTAAAGAAAGTCTTTTCAAGTATGCCAGTGCCGAGATTCCGGTATATGCTGTAGGACATCTTCCGCTGAGCAAAGGTAAGTTGTATTTCGGTGCCGGCCCGAATATAGGTTATGGATTCAGCATAGATAACAAGACAGCAAAACTTCCCGAAGGACATCCGGGAGAGAATAAAATCGAACTCGACCATTGGTACATGGGTGGTGGCATAATGGCGGGTTATGAATTTGATTTTGGTTTGCAAATCAATGCAGGGTATAAAATGAGTTTCGACCTGAGTTCAAGGAATAAAACATCGGATGTGAAGACTCAAACGATTAGTATTGGAGTGGGGTATAGGTTCTGATTATGTTCACTCGCAAACGTAAATGGTTTTGAACAATCCTACGGTTAATAGGGCATCCCTGATGATGATACATCAGGGATTTTTTTTGTTTGACTAGCATGTATATTATCTAACGGGTGTAAGTCCCTAACGAGCCCTAGTAGTGGGAATCGTTCAGCCAGAGAGACAAGGGTGTCCATCGCGAGGTGGAATCTGAAAGAAGTCAGCGGCAAACATCTGGCCTGACGCACAGAAACCTGATACAAGGCTAAAGCACAAGGATTAGACTGCAAAAAGAGTCAAAGTCCAATAACTACTCGGATTGTGCATAGTAAATCAGGCAGGTATAAGATGGAAAGATAATATGCTTAACTAGTGAGGTCTCATGAACATGTGGACGTTTTTTTTTTCAGAAACATGGAGTAAAGCTTGTCATGAGAAGTCAGCAGACGCCATAGTAGGTGGGGAATCGACCTCTCGCTGAAGGGCTGAACTTTAGATAAACAAGTAGTAAATGACTGTTACGCCATGAAGGATGGAATGCAGAAAATATCGACACAGAGCGATAGCTGCCCACACGGTGATAGGACGGAATCCGAAAGCTTTGTGGGAGTGCAGACCTTCATGGGGATAACTGAAAACAACCTTGTGGAAGTACATTTTGCGAAAGAGGATTTATTAGAGCGTATACTGTCCCCGTCTAACATGAACCTTGCATATAAGCAAGTGGTGTCTAATGGTGGCAAAGGAGGTGTCGATTCGATGAGTACGGAAGAACTTCTTCCTTATTTGCGACTCCATAAAGACGAACTAATATCTTCTCTTATGGACGGTAGCTACCGTCCCAATCCAGTCCGTCGGGTAGAAATACCCAAAGCGGGTGGTAAGAAACGGGGGCTGGGCATTCCAACTGTTGTTGACCGTCTTGTCCAGCAATCCATCTCTCAGGTATTACTCCCTATTTATGAACCTCACTTTGAGGATAGCAGCTATGGATTCAGACCCCAAAGAGGCGCTCACCAAGCCTTAGAGAAAGCAATATATTATCTGAATGCAGGTTATGTATATTGTGTGAACTTTGACTTGGAAAAGTTCTTTGATACGGTCAGCCATAGTAAATTGATAGACCTATTATCCCGTACCATAAAGGATAGCCGGGTAATCTCGTTGATTCACAAATACCTCAATGCGGGAGTTGTAGTAACAGGGAAATACGAGAGGACAACTGCGGGTGTTCCGCAAGGAGGTCCTCTGAGTCCCTTATTGAGCAATATAATGCTGAATGAAATGGACAAAGAACTCTCTCGTCGAGGACATCCTTATGTACGTTATGCGGACGACTGTCTGCTATTTTGCAAAAGTATGCGTTCTGCCCAACGAATCAAAGAGAACATGACTCTGTTTATCGAAGGCAAGCTTCATTTGAAAGTGAACCAAGATAAAACCATATCAGGTTCTATAAGAGGTATTAAATATCTGGGTTATTCCTTTTATCGTCGAAAAGGGGAATGGCGTCTGACTCTCCATCCGTCAACAGAGGTGAAGTTACGTTCTCGGTTACGGGAGATAACGAGTCGAAGTAACGGTTTCGGATACATCAGACGAAAAGAAGAACTCAGACTTTATCTCCGAGGTTGGATTGCAGATATGCGTTCACGTCTGATCCGGTTGGATCAATGGCTAAGACGCAGAATCCGTTTGTGTATCTGGAAAAGTTGGAAAACACCCAAGACCAGAATCCGTAACCTGATAAAATGCGGAGTTCCGTCTTGGCAGGCAAGGCAACACGGTTGGAACCGAGGATTATGGCGTATAGCTGGTAGCAACGATGTACATCATGCATTAAGCAATGAAAAGTTACGTATAGCAGGCTATACTTGTCTTATGGATTGTTACAAAATGTATCGTAGCTAAAGAACCGCCGTATGCGGAACCGCATGTACGGTGGTGTGAGAGGTCGAAACGGGAACTAATCCCGTTTCTCCTACTCGATTAAATGTATGATATAAATTGGACTAGTAATTTGAATTCCTCTAAAAAAGATTATCGGTTTTCTTTAGGCCTGTTAATCAAATATTTACTATATTTATCAGAATAAATAAATCTACCAGTCATTAACAAAGCCGGATATGAATGCAATCTTTAAAAACGTGGTATTCTACGCTCTTTTGAGTTTATTGTTCTTAGCTTGTCAAAGCGAAACAAGCAGGAAAGTACAAAACATAGAAACTTTTGCCCGGCTGTATGGATATGCCCGATGGTTTCACCCAAGCGATGAAGGGCAGGAAATCGACTGGGGAAAATTTGCAGTACTAGGCATTCAAAAGGTTGAAAATATCAAATCAAGCGTAGAATTGCGTGATACACTCTATCAACTTTTTTCGCCCATTGTGCAAGGGCTTCAAATTTATGAAACAGGAAAGCCTGAAACATTCAATCCGGATATTCTTTTATCGCCCGACAAAAATTCAAAACCTGTTGCCTGGCAACATTATGGAGTTTATTTGAATCAAAGATCCAATATTTATAAAAGTGTTAGAACTAATAAAAAGAAATTTGACTCGAATACGGATGCCGCAATAATATGCAAGGTTTCCGTGAGTCCATCTCATCTACTGGGAAAAGAAGTTAAACTCTCCGGGTATTTCAAGACGAGAAGTCAAAACAAAGGAAGCGCAAAGTTATTTATTCAATATATACTTAAAAGTGATTATAAAATACATGATACTGTCATAGAATCAGCAGACTGGAATAAACTTGAATATTCAGTAAAGATACCGGATGATGCTATTGCAGTAGCCTACGGGGTATGGATATTGGATGATAGCGAGGTCTGGGCTGACGACTTTGAATTTCTTGTGAACAATGGAGGTAAATGGGAATCAGCCGACACGGTCAATATGGGATTTGAAAATGGCCGGATTAACGAAAGTCAAGTCGATGATTGGAAGACAAAGAATATGGGAGATTGCGAACTGGAAGTAACCGATAAGGATTTTTATTCAGGAAAATATAGTCTTAAACTAACATTTAATTTCGAAGGAAAACTATTCGGTCGTATGCCGCAATTTGGTGAAATTATCAATGAGCCGATAGGCAATAACTTAATGTGTGCAATTCCCTTGGTTTTGCTTACGAACGATACGGTTACTTATCCTAAATCCGAAGCCTCCTCATTTATGCGACTCAAAACTGAAATTGATGGTATTGTAATCAATGACGAGTTCGATATGCAAGTGAATCTGGCCGGTGTGGTAGTTATGTGGAATGTACTACAACACTTTTTTCCATATTTCGATGTGATTGATACGGATTGGAATAAAATGCTGGGCGAAACGCTGGAAAGTACGCTTGAAAATAAGTATAAGAAAGATTATTTTATAACGGTTAGCCAAATGCTTGGTAAAATTCAAGATGGGCATGGAATGATTTCTCCCGGAGAGCCTATATCTCATATATATATCAAAACGGAACATATCGAAAATGAAATAGTTATTACTGCATCAAATCACTCCTTATTGAAAAGAGGAGATATTATAAAGGAAATAGATGGAAAATCGGCAATGTCGGAATTAGATGAAAAGGAGAAATTGATGTCGGGTTCACCACAATTACGAAGATGCTGGGCATTGAATTTTTGGGGAAGTAAATTTAGTCCGGCTGATACTGAATTGGTAATTGAGCGCGACGGAAAAAAGCAAAATATTACAGTTTCAGGTTCAAGTCCCGGAAATATGTTTTTTAAAACAATTGATAATCGTAAATATGCATCCGATACAATTGTTGAAATAGACCCCGGAATATATTATATCAATATAGCCAAATGTACGGGAAATCATTTTAATAATAAGATAGATGCATTGGCAAATGCAAAAGCAGTAATTTATGACCAAAGAGGTGCAGGCACATTGTTCTTCTCCAATGTTATACCATATTTAATTGAAGAACCCGTAAATTCTGCATGGTGGAACGTTCCGGAAACAATTTATCCCGACCGGAAACAAGTTGAGTTTAGCAAATCAAACTGGAGTATTCTACCCAAACAGCCACTCTTTAAATCCAAAACTATCATTATTAATGTGCCGACAGTTATAAGTGCGGGTGAAACGATGATGGGTATTATGGACCATTATAATCTGGCAACTACTGTCGGAGAGGTAACAGCGGGTTGTAATGGTAACATCAATTTAATAAATCTGCCTAATGGATATACCGCGATGTTTACAGGAATGAAAGTGTTGAAGCATGACAGCAGACAACTTTATATTGAAGGATTTCAACCTGACTATCCTGTAACCAGGACAATTCAGGCTATCAGAGAAGGTAGGGATGAATACCTGGAAAAGGCCCTGGAAATTGCCAGAAATTGAATATAATTGAAAAAGTGAAGTATAGTAAAAAAATAGCAGCATACTATTGACATACTGTTGTCACTATTGCCCTGTATCTTTGTTTCGGAATCTAATTATAAACCTAAAAAAATAGAAAAATGGAAATGACATTGTTTTATTTGGGAGACATTTCAGGTATGACTGAAAAGCAAATCGCCGAAGCCGAGAAATTTATTGCAGGACTGGTCTATGGCGTTGTTGCTACCAATAATTCCGAAACAGGCGCGCGACTTTCGGCACTCAATAACCTGCGCGGGCAGAAACTTCATACTCTTCATTTTGGTACCGACTCTACCAGCCAGAAGGCTAAGAATATTGCCGCCGACCCGCGTATGGAAGTAATGTTCACCAACGGCAATGGCGGACAAGTGATGCTATCTGGAACGGCAGAGGTTTTGACGGATACCGAAACAAAAGACGCTTTGTGGGAAGAATGGATGAATGAGTATTCTCCCGAGGGACCATCCGGAACAGGTATGTGTATTATCCGTTTTACTCCGCAATCTGTTCGGGCAATGATTGGTTAATAATGGAAGAGATGGAAAAAGTTGAATTAAAACCGCTAACCATAACCGGTATAGCAGTACGTACCACTAACCGAGAACAACAATCGGCCGGAGATATTGCCCGGTTGTGGGAACAATTCTGGAAGGAAGATGTAATGAACCGTATACCGGATAAAGCCGGTAATGACATTTACTGTATTTATACTGAGTATGAGGGAGATTTCACACAACCTTATACCACATTGATTGGATGTGGGGTTGACAGACATTCGGAGGTATTACCCGCCGGAATGAAATTCGTCATTATACCTGCCGGCAATTATATGAAACTAACTGCCCGTGGCCGGCTGGCCGATGGAGTTGTAATCCGGGAATGGTCGAAAGTCTGGGAATCAAACTTACCCCGCACTTATCAGGCCGATTTCGAAGTATATCCTGCCGGTATAGATATGGATAATGCGGAAATTGGTATCTTTGTGGGTATAAAGTAAAAGATAAGGAATCAAATAAATATGAACCGACTGGAACGAATGTCGGCCATACTGGTCAAACTCCAATCTCGCCCGCTGGTAACAGCGCGTGAGATTGCTGAACAGTTCGACGTTAGCTTGCGGACTATCTACCGGGATATCCGTTCGCTCGAAGAATCCGGCATTCCCATAAGCGGTGAGGCAGGACAAGGTTACTCGCTTGTGGATGGTTTCAAACTACCACCTTTGATGTTCACAACAGAAGAGGCTTTGTCTTTCCTGATGGCTGAGAAGCTGGTTAGCCACCAGACCGATGGCGATACTTATGATATTTACCGCAGCGGAATGGATAAAATCCGGGCTGTACTCAAAGGTAGTGAAAAGAATATACTTCAGAACTTTGACCGTTATATCCGAATTTCGGGAAGCCAAAATAGACCGTTACCAGTTGCCGGGAATGTATTGCAACCACTATTAAAAAGTCTTCTCAATAAAAAACAGATATTCCTGGAATATAAGGCAGGATACAACTTCGAAGTGACCTGCCGTACGGTTGAACCGCAAGGTATATTTTTTATGTCGGGCAGTTGGTATATTCTGGCCTGGTGTACATTGCGCAACGACTACCGTACATTTCATCTGGGACGTGTTATCAGTATTACTACCACCGAACATGGATTCCAAATCCAGCATCCAATGTTGGAGAAGTTGATTGAAAAGCTTTATTACAACGACGAAGAGTTTAAAGTGCATATCCGGGTACACCGTGATGCTTGCCGTGATATGGGTATGACGAAATATACGTATGGACTTTATGAAGAATTAGAAGATGGGATGTATTATACTCAGAAATACGAAACATATTCACTGGAACGATTCGGACGGTGGTATCTTATGTTTGCTGATAAAGCGGAGATTATTGAACCGGCCGAACTGAAGTCTGTTATTAGGGAATTGATACAACGTATAAAAATATAATCCTTCCCTATTCTCCGGGAACTATCCAATGAGGGTGTCAAAAGTTCTCATTCGTCACCCCGAGCTTGCCGAGGGGCCTACTATACCCCGGCGAGGAAACCTGTGGAGAGGTTGTAGTTCCCTCGGCAAGCTCGGGATGACGGAGATGTATGACTTTTGACACATTCACCCTCTTATCCGCAATGGAAATAAGTCTTTACCAACCTCAACATTTCTTCCGGGTTGTTTTCCAGTTCATCGCGAAGAGTTAGGTCATTATATGATTTAAGTTTTTTGATTATGCCATCTATCATGCTTGGACTGAATACATTATACCTCTCATATACCGAACGTTGTTTTTGCAGACGTTCGGCTGATGCAGCACAACTATCCGGAAGTTGGTCCAATGACTGCAGGCGTTCCTTGTTTTCTTCCTGATGTATATTCACATTTACGTATGTTCTTTCCGCAATGTCCAATGCGTTGTCAATCTCAAAACCATAACGACAAGCAACAGCCAATCCGGCAAGCAACTGATATAAATCGGCAGAACCATCCGGCGAACGCATTTCAACCGTCTGTTTCTGTGTAGTATCATAATGACTTTCGGGTTCCAGCGGGTTTGCAAGTACACACATATCTTTTTTTGCTGTCCATCCCAGTGGGACGCGGACCAATACCGAACGGTTCCGGTCGCCCCAGCAAACATTTGTTGGCGCTTCCTGATGGGGTACCAGACGGAAATAGGAGGTTGGATTCGTATTTCCGAATGCAGTAATGGAAGGAGCCAGTTCCATCATGCCGGCAATTGCTTTACGGGCTGTTTCGGACAAAATACCGTTTGCCAGCATCTGATTTTTACCGTCTTTCATAATGCGCATATGGATATGCATTCCCGATCCGGCCTTTCCAACTGTAATTTTCGGGGCGAAAGTTATATCCAGTCCTTGACTGTAAGCCAGGTTGCGGATTACCCATTTGGCGATTATCAATTGGTCGGCAGCATCTTCAACCCTGGTCGGTATAAACTCAATCTCGTTTTGCTCGTAAATTTTCCCGTCTAATGTGAAGTTTCCTACTTCTGAATGGCCATATTTAATTTGCCCGCCTGTTTGGGCAATATATTGCATACATTGTGTGCGGAATTCGTTGAATTTGGCAAATGGCCCGGATTCATGATATCCCCGTTGGTCCGTTGCCGGGAATAGTTCTTCTTCTTTTGCTATTACATAATATTCTAATTCGCCCATTGCCTGAAATTCCATACCCGTGACTTCAGTAAAGGCTTTACTTGCTTTGTGCAAAGTATATTCAGGTGAGCTTTCCAATGGTTGCCCGTCTTTATTAAAGAAAGAACAAAGCATCGTAACCGTTGGTAATTCAGCAAAAGGGTCCACGAAAGCCGTCCGGAAACGGGGAATTACATACAGGTCACTACTTCCGGCTTCAATAAAAGAGAACAGGCTGGAACCGTCGACACGTTCGCCGCAAGTAAGTATCGCATTCAGGTAGGCAGCATCATTGATAACAAAATTCAATGTTTTCAGACGACCGTCTCCCGCCGGATACATAAAATCAACCATCTTGATATCTTTTTCGCGTATAAAAGAAATAATATCCGCTTTTGTAAACTCTGATGGTGGCTTTTGCAAGAACTGAACCAATAGGTTCGAATTCATTTCTAATTCGTTTTCCATGTTTTATTAATTGTTTTGTACAGTATAGATTTGAGTATATTCTTTAGTATTGACTTCAAAGATAGAAAAAGAAGACTATAATGAAGCCATCTTAAAAAGTTTATTTATTCAAATTCACTACCTTTGCAGCATGAAAGAAAAATCTGCCGATTCTGAGATTATTGGAAGAATCCATTCACTGGAGAGTTTTGGTACGGTCGACGGGCCGGGTATACGTTTTGTTGTTTTCATGCAGGGATGTCCATTACGATGTCTTTATTGCCATAATCCGGATACATGGGATGTAAAGAGTCCTTCCCGTTATGCTATGACGGCCGAAGAACTGATTACCGAAGTACTGAAATACAAGAATTATATCTCCCGGGGTGGGATTACGGTAACCGGTGGCGAACCTTTGTTACAGGCTGAATTTCTTACCGGATTCTTTGCTCTTTGCCAGGCCGAAGGTCTTCATACGGCGGTAGATACATCGGGGTATATACTGAATGACCAGGTGAAAGAGATGTTGAAGTATGTTGATTTGGTTTTGCTGGATATTAAAACCCTACAAGTGGAATTACATAAAACCCTTACCGGAATTAAGCGGGATAATAGTTTACTGTTTCTGGATTATTTGCAGGAACAAGAAATTGATACATGGATTCGCCACGTAATTGTGCCCAATCTTACGGATAATGACGAATATCTGGAAGAACTGGCTTCGTATCTTTCTAAATATACTGTAATCAAGCGGGTTGAACTGCTACCTTATCATGTAATGGGAGTTAATAAATATGAGCAGTTAGGGTTGGAATATAAATTGAAAGATGTACCTGCTTTATCTAAGGAGAGATTGGAAGTTGCAAAAGGGATTTTTAGGAAGCATGGTTTTGAGGTAGGTTAATATTCTTTTTTGAAACGCAGATTACGCAGATTAACGCAGATTTATAAATTTCCATACGGCATCGAAATAAAAAATCTGCGTTAATCTGCGTAATCTGCGTTTCAAAAAAGAATAAATAGTCCTTTTAAAACTCAATAACCAGCGATTCTCTCGCTGCCATTTTCAGTTCCTTATCCAATACAATATTACGTCCGGTAATAACATCCTTACCTTGTTTCTTATCTTTCAGGATTTCGGTGTAATATTCTAATGGCAGGTTTACTTCGCTATCGGTTCCGTTCAGCATAACCAATACCGTGCGTCCATTATACTGACGGGCATATACATATACTCCATGTTGAGGCATGAACTGAACCATATTCCCTTTAGAAATAACTTCGTTTCCTTTTCGCCAGTTAAGTAATGTACGGTAGATATTGAATGATTCGTTTTGAATGGGTGTTCTGCTTTGGCTTGTAAATGCACTTTGCGCATCACCTGCCCAACCTCCCGGGAAATCTCTGCGGATATGTCCGTCGCTTCCGCGGCGTATGCCATTCATCATCACTTCCGTTCCGTAATAAAGTTGGGGAATACGGCGGGTAGTTAGTAGGAGTGCTAATCCTTGTTTAAGTTTCGCCAGGTCTTGACCTTCGCCCAGAAAACGTTCGGTATCGTGGTTTTCGAAGAATGCCAGTACCATATCTGGATTGGGATAGAGGAAATCGTAAACGAAACTATTATATATACGGTTTAAGCCCTGGGCGAAACCATCCGTTTGTTCATTGATAGCCATATTGATTTTCTCGAAGAAGCTGAAATCCATAACCGACTTGAGGTTACTGTTCAATGGTGCCGAAAGTTTGGAATCTTTTTGCCACCAGGCTGTATAAGCGGGCTCAGTTACCCAGGTTTCACCTACAACATTATAATTAGGATACTCTTCATTCAATTCTTTCATCCAGTTGCTCATAGCATCATAATCGGCATACGGATAGGTATCCATACGAATGCCGTCGATATTAGAATACTCAATCCACCAGAAACTATTCTGAACAAGGTAACGATATACATGTGGATTCTTTTGGTTCAGGTCGGGCATATCACGAACAAACCAACCATCGTTCATCTTTGAGAAGTCGTACTTGGATGTATACGGGTCGACCATAGGCGGTAAGCGGAATGATGTTTGCACGAAATTCGTTTCATGGTCGGGATGGTTGAACCAGTCTCGCGAAGGCATATCTTTTAACCACGGATGTCCTAAACCGCAATGGTTGAAAATCATATCCATCACGATTTTAATATCGCGGTTATGTGCTTTTGATATGAGTGTTTTATATTCTTCGTTGGTACCGAAACGTGGGTCGACGCGGTAGTAATCGGTTGTGGCATAGCCGTGATATGAGCCGCCTATCATACTATTTTCAAGTACAGGGGTAAACCAAAGGGCCGTAATTCCCAGATCGGAGAAATAATCCAGATGTTGCTCGATACCAGCAAGGTCTCCACCATGGCGGGCGTTCGGGTCGTTACGGTCTACGGTATATTCTGCCAATCCGGGTATCTGGTCATTGTCGGGGTTACCATTGGCAAAACGGTCGGGCATCAGCAGGTACAGTGCATCCGAAGCGTCAAAACCTTTGTGCTCGCACGGTTTTTTATCCCGTTTCCTGAGTTCGTATTCTTTAACGGTTTTCTTTTTACCTTGGGTAAATGTAAGATTTATCATGCCCGGTTGAACATTCTCTTCCATGGACAGGTAAACTAACAAATAGTTTTTGCTTTCGAGTTTAACGATGCTGCTTAATGATACTCCCGGGTAATTTACGGTAACATCGGCTCCGGCAATGCCGTCGCCATATACTAACAATTGCAGTTGCGGATTATTCATGCCCACATACCAGAAGGGTGGGTCGATTCTATTGATATTTGCAGCGTAGATACCGGCTGTAAATACGAAAAGGCATAAAGCGAGTAATAATTTTTTCATGATATTAGCATTGATTTCAAATTTTATCGCTAATATAAAACAAAATATCCGGTGCGTAATATATGGCGAAATATTAACTACCGGATATCTATGCAAACGTTTGAGTAAAGGGTTTATTCGCTTCCGCGGAAGAAATTATCTTCACGTATAGCTTCTAGTCTTCTTTCGGCTGCGCGGTATGCTGCGCGATCGTCAATAACGATGTCGCCGCCTTCCATTGCGGGTTCGGTCTCTTCTGTTTTCTGAGGTCTGGTTTCGAGATACATGGTCAGGTATTTCTCGGCATTTTTATTGTCTTTCAGGTAGTCCATGTATACCGAACCAATCCGGTAAAGTATATATTTTTTGTTCGGCTCATATTTGCGCTGGGTAAATAAAGCTTCCAGATAGCCATTACCATCACCGGCCCGCATACAGCATTCTCCCAGTCCGGCATACAGTTTGGCCATATTCTCATCTTTTGGGGTACTTATTTCTATGGCTTGTTTCAAATACTCTATTCCTTCCTTTTTCCAGGATGTATTGGCGCATGCACGTCCCAGGTAATAGAGGATGTTTACATTTTGTGGATCGTGTTTCAGGGCAATTTCAAGGTAATCGTGTGCTTCAAAGAACTTCTCGTCAATGAAATAGGCCATTCCCAGATAGAAAGTATTGTACCGGGTGCTATCTCCGAGGCTCATTAAGTGCTCATAGCGTTCAATGGATGTTTTATAATTCTTGGCAAGGCAATGAGCTTGTGCATTCAAGCGGTTAACGAATAGATTGTTTTCGTCTAGTTCCCTGTATTTTTCGGTTATAGCAACTGTCATTTCCGGGTTGTCCTGAATATGAATATTGCCTAACCGGTTTGTGGCGATGAAATCCGCCGGGTCTTTTTCCAGAACTTTGGTATATAATACTGTGGCCGAATCAACTTCCTGCATCCCTTCATAACATTGAGCCATAAGTCGCATAGGCATAACCGCACTGTCTGGTGTCAACAATTCACTACATAGCTTTTTTGCTTCCCGATACTTGTCGACCATAAATAGTTGGTTGATATATTGTATGCGGGCGTATTGGTGGGTTGGGTTTAGAGCCAGAACTTTCTCATAGTTAACAAAGGCATCGTTGAAGTTTCCAGCCAGCCGGCAGCATTCAGCCAGTTCCAGAAATACAATTTCATTATCGGGCATGGCTGTTGCAACGGCTTTTAGGGTTGCCACTGCATCGTTGTACCTGTATAGCCCTTTTTGTGCTTTTGCCTTCTGGAAAAGTAAGTTGGGCGTTGCCGGTTGCTGATCAATTAGTTGGATAGCAGTTTCATAGTCGTATCTGTCCATTGCTTCGGCAACCGGATTGGTTTGCTGTGCCCATAAAGTGGAATATGCCAGCAGACATATTCCGATAAAATGTCGTTTCATAGCTGTATTACCTTTGTGTTAATCCGGTTGCTAAGGTAATAATAATATTCAGGCTACGAAATGAACGTAGTTTATTTAATGTTGATTAACGAAAGTTTCGTAGAATTTCATCTTCAAAATCCTTATTGCATTCAGAATTGCCAATAGAGCCACACCAACATCGGCAAATACAGCTCCCCACATACTGGCAATGCCAAATGCTCCTAATGCCATAATAAATAATTTTACAAATAAGGCCATAAAAATGTTCTGTTTCACTATGCGGCGTGTGGCTCGCGATATGTTGATAGCCGTGGCAATTTTAGACGGTTCATCGGTCTGAATAACTACATCGGCAACCTCTATGGCGGCGTCAGAACCCATTCCACCCATGGCAATACCGATATCGCTCAGGGCGAGTACGGGCGCATCGTTAATGCCATCGCCTACGAAAGCAATAACATTAGCCGGGTCTTTCTTCAATTGTTCAACATATTTCATTTTATCTTCCGGAAGAAGATCTCCGTAAGCTAAATCGACCCCGATTCTTGCGGCTGTTTTTTCAGTAAGCGCGGCTTTGTCTCCACTTAGCATAATGGTTTTAATATGATTCTTTTTCATTTGCTCAATGGTGAAGGCTGTATCTTCTTTGATCTCGTCAGCAATAACAATGTACCCTGAATATGTATTATTGATGGCTATAATGACGGTGGTTTCGGGCAGGTTATCGACTTTTACATCGTACTCAATGCCGAATTTCTTCATTAACCGGCTGTTTCCTGCCAATACGTTTTTTCCATTAACTATTCCTCTTAGTCCATGTCCGGCTATTTCTTCTACCTCTCCGGCTGGTTCAACTATCAGGTTTTGCATGGTACAATAATCAATAATAGCCCGGGCAATGGGGTGGCGGGATTGGCTTTCGATGCTTCCTGCAACTGTTATTAATTCCTGACAGTCGATGCCCGATGGAATGATATCCTGAACAGCAAATACCCCTTTGGTCAGCGTACCGGTTTTATCCATAACCAATGTGTTAACC
>DAMCMT010000010.1:0-71682 GCA_032108265.1 Bacteroides sp. | reverse complement strand
GTAGTTGGCGCCTTTAAATAGAATACCATTGCGGGATGCCGCGCCGATACCACCGAAATAGCTGAGCGGAATGGATACAACCAACGCGCACGGACAGGATATAACCAGAAATACCAGTGCGCGATACAGCCAGTTTTGAAAATTATAATCGGGTACAATCCACATCGGTATAATGGTAATAGCCAGCGCCAGCCCGAATACAGCCGGTGTATAAATACGGGCGAATTTCCGGATAAGTAGTTCGGTGCGCGCTTTGCGCGAAGTAGCATCCTGAACCATGGTAATAATCCGCGAGAATGCGCTATCTTCATATCCTTTCTCTACTTTTATTTCGATTACCTTATCCAGATTCATCATTCCGGCCAGTACTTGTTCGTCCGTATGTATAGTCTTGGGTTTGCTTTCACCTGTCAGTGCCGAGGTGTTGAAGCTTCCTTCCGGAGATAGCATTACTCCGTCCAACGGTACTTTTTCGCCTGCTTTTACTTGAATGGTTTCGCCAATCTTTACTTCCTGTGGAGCGATCGTCTCGTATTTGCCGTTGCGCCATACCGTAGCCTTGTCCGGGCGGATATCCAATAAAGATTTTATACTGCGTTTTGCTTTATTGACTGCCGATTCCTGAAACAGTTCGCCAACGGAATAGAAAAGCATCACGGCTACCGCTTCGGGATATTCGCCTATAAAAAATGCGCCTAGGGTAGCTATGGACATCAGGGTGAACTCGTTAAAGAAATCTTTATCAAGCAGTGATTTACCTGATTCTTTGAGAACGGGTATCCCCACCGGTAAATAAGCCAGGATATACCATGTTAGTTTAACCCACCCGGTAAAAAACGATGCACTAATAAAATGTTCCGCTATAAGTCCGGCAATCAACATCAGAAAACTGATGGTTGCGGGTATATATCTTTTCAGGGAACTGTTTTGATTTGTGTCAGTTTGACATGAATCGCCGTTACAACTGCATGATTGCTGGGGTATATGAGTAGAATTTGCCATACTGTTTGATGTTTTATTGATTTAGTATGTGCAAAGTTCGTAAAAAGGATGTGCAACCAGGTTGCAAAGATTTTGCAGTGGGTTCACGATTGGAGGATCATGGGTTTACGATTGTAATCCAATGGGTTCACGTCATGGGATAATGGGATCACGATCGTGGACTCACTTGTTGATACTGTGAAAAGACATTAAAGACAGTATCATAACACCTTAATGATACTGTCGCATCACCTTAATGATACTGTCAATACTGCTTTAATATACCGGGATAAATGCGTATATACAGTATTCTATTTATTTTGTAAATGAAGTAATTCCCAGTTTCTTCATATCATCCATTGTAATGGAAAAGTTTACACCCGCTTCCAGGCGTTCGGCAACCAATGTTCCAACCTGTATGGCATCTTCCGGAGATTCAAAATACATTTTGCCGGGCATACAGGGAACGAACGGCTGCATAATCACTACCCGTTCGTCCTGTTTTATTTCATATCCATATTTATTCGAATCTATCTGTAAAGTTTCAACCGTATAACCGGGAATTTCTTTCCCGGCTAATGATTCATTGTGCACATTAAATACATAATAGAATACGAAGCCGAATATGCAGAAAAAAATGACTCTAGTCTTCTTCCAACTCATAAGGCAAAAGTTCCCAGGTATCGTCCAGATAATAAGTTCCGCTATATCCTGTTAATACAAAACCCTTTGTGCCAGTCGAGAAAGATACGGCTCCATAGCGGTTTAATCCTTTAAATGGTGTAAAGTCCTCGTTATCCCATAAATCGCTTACAGGGTCGTATACCCAATAGTCGCTTCGTACGCTGCCATTTACTTCGCCGGTAGTGAGATAGCCTTTCCCGTCGATGACAAAACTAACGCCATACGAACGGATGATGCTGGTGTAATCGTCGTCGTAGTCATCGTCGCTGGTGTCGGCAATATCACGTAATTTTGTCCACTGCTCGCTGGCCGAAGGGTCGAACTTCCATAAATCATAAGGGGTACCGGTACTATTTATGCCGGTACAAATATATGCCACATTGTCAATTACAAATGCTGTTCCACCTCTGCGTTTATTTCCACCAAAACCGTTTACAATCTGCCATTGCGAACCTGCTGCTGCACTGGGATCGAAGCGATAGAAATCTTTGAGGTAGTTATCGTCGTATCCGGTGCCGACATATCCGTAATTTCCAATAGTAAAGGAAAGGGCATCCTGACGGGGACCTCCGGCATAGTCGTCTTTCTGCGACCAACTGTTCGTACCCGGATTATATTCCCAGGTATCTGCCAGAAATTTTCCGTTAACCCTGTCGTAACCTGTCGTAATGTATCCTTTTGTGCCGACCGAGAAGCCTACTGCCGAATTGCGTGCAGTTACTTCGTCGGGCATATCGGCACATTGTGTCCAGTAATTGCCATTAGTATCGTATTCCCAAAGGTCTTTAAGTAGATCTCTTCCAGTGTAACCGCCACATATATATCCTTTATCATCTATCATGAAAGCCGATGCTGATGTCCGGGCTTTGCCGTCGAAATCCGATCGATCTTTCCACACACCATAAGTATAACTTTCGCTATCATCTGTGCACGATCCTAGTATAAGTAATGAGAAGCTTCCCAGCAGAAATGGTTTTATTACATTCATTTTAAACTCAATTATTTTCCTCATAGTTTTGGTGTTAATGATTAAATCGAGCCGCAAATATAGGCGGGATAGGATGTATAGAGAAATATTCTCGACGAACGGGCAGATTGTGTCTGTGAAAAAAACAATGTCGGTAAAACCTCCGGGTTTGTCGATACTATTTGCCACTCCATAACAAAACTTATTTCTTTGCCGCATCAATCCAGCCGATTAAAAACCTAAACAGATGAAATATAGAAACTTTGGAGTTTTTTTGATATTGATTATTCCACTTGTTATTGCTTGTGCCGATGATTCATCGGATGTTGGAGGAAAGTGGGTCGATAGTTCGTTTCGTAATGTTCTTGTAGATACCTGTACTGTACAGTTGAGCACTATTCTTACAGACTCTATTACTACTTCCGGTGATAGTATTACCCAAATAGGACGTTACTCGGACAATTACCGTGGTTTCATCCAAAGCGCTTTTTTTACCGAATATAATGTAGCATCAACCACATTCAGCCCGGATAAAAGATATGTGTTCGATTCCATTACGATTTCGCTAACCTATTCGGGAGATTATTTGGGGGATACATTGTTGTTCCGCCCAGGTATATCCATTCACCGTCTTACGGAAAACCTCGAACTTACGAGCGGTAATTATCTTTATAATACTTCTTCTTTCAGTTATAATAAAACGCCCATAACCACCTTCTCGTATCGTCCGAAGCCAAATTCAAAAGAAACATTCGAGGTACGCCTACCCGATGAATTCGGGAAGGAATTCTTCGAACTGGTCGAGAAACAATCCATATTCCTGGATAATCAGGATCGTTTCAGGCAACACTTTCCGGGTCTTACCCTGGTACCGGATGATAGCGGCAGTTGCATTACCGGATTTGCCGTCAATGATACCAGTATGTGCGTAAAGATGTACTACCGGGAAATACATACCTCGACTGTAGAGCGCACCCTGACCTTTACTCCCAGAACGAATTATTGTTTTACCAAGGCCAGTCAGGACTTTACCGGTTCACCATTCGACGGTATCCTTGCCGGAACCAACCATGCTGTACCCTCGGCGAGTACTCAGAATATTAGTTACCTCCAAGGTTTGAGCGGAGTATACTCCAAACTCGAATTCCCTTACCTCAATAATCTGCGTTCGCAAGGTACAATGGTTGTAATTGAAAGTGCGGTACTTTATTTATATCCTGTTCAAGGCACTTATGGCGATAATATTCCATTGCCCGAATCGCTTACCTTATATACTGCCGACGAGAATGATGTGGCTCAGGGTGTTATTACAGATTCCAGCGGAGAGCAGGTACAAACCGGTAATCTGGTAACGGATGATGTGCATTCTATTTATTATTCGTTCGATGTTACTTCCTTTATGCAATCCAACCTGGGTACAAGCGGAATGAACCGGCAAAACCTGATGTTAATGCTTCCTACTGAAAAATTCCTGACTACGGTACAAAGCCTTATCCTGGGAGATAACAATCATGAGAAAAACAATATTAAACTTCGTATTCTATTTAAGGTATACAATCAATGAAAAAAATACTTCCGTTCTTTATTCTTATAATGGCTGTAAATCAGTTGAACTCACAAAATATGACCAATTCGCCCAGTTCTATGTTTGGACTCGGCGACATATCTACCGGCGACGGTGGATTATATGCCGGAATGGGTGGGGTTAGTATCGCACTACGTTCGCCCGATTATCTGAATGCGAGTAACCCCGCTTCACTTACAGGAATCGGAGAAAAGAAATTCCTGTTCAATGTCGGGGTTACAGGAGCCATGAGAGAATTTTCTCAATCCAATAGTACCAACAAATCGTTCGTTGGGAATGTAAGCAACCTTGGATTCGGTTTTAAGGTGCTACCACGGTGGTATGCCGCCCTTACAATTAATCCTGTAAGTAGTGTCGGGTACCGCATTTCTCTGGAACAACAGGTCGAAGGAAGTCCTGGTTCTACCATAACATCATTGTTCGAGGGAGAGGGTGGCTTATCCAGGATTACGTTTAGTCATGCATTCCTTCTGACAAAATATCTGTCGGCAGGGGTTAACCTTTCGTACACAACAGGAAGTGTTACACAAACAGAGAGCCAGGGAAGTGCAACGGCAACGGAAAAGTCGGAAAAGCGGGCTGTACATGCCGATTTCGGGCTGCAATATCTTTACCGGCTGAGCCATACCCGGTCGGTAACGTTGGGCATGATTTACGGTTATTCTCAACGTTTGGCACAGGATAATACCCTATCAGTAAGCAGTAGTTCTGGCAGCGAGGGTATAGACGAAAGCCAACGGGCAGTTATACAATACCTGCCGGCATTCTATGGGTTTGGCGCAGCGTACAATGCCACCCGTTTAACCGCTACTGTCGAGTATAAATATATGGATTGGAGTAAAATGAAATCCAATCAATCAATAATCAGGTATGATAACCAGCACCGTATTGGTGTAGGTATAAACTACAATATAGCAAAGAAACATGGTCGCCCGGTACAGCTTATGGTAGGAGCCGGATATTATAATTCGTACGTTGTTATCAAAAAAGAAAAGCCACAGAATTATTATATAAGTACGGGGCTGGCATTTACTACATCCGCTCAAAACACATTAACCATTGGCGTAAAATATAACGACCAGTTCAACAT
This sequence comes from Bacteroides sp., assembly GCA_032108265.1. Taxonomy (GTDB): domain Bacteria; phylum Bacteroidota; class Bacteroidia; order Bacteroidales; family Bacteroidaceae; genus Bacteroides. Next base: position 66,375 of record DAMCMT010000010.1, on the reverse strand, counting down.
AGCTTCCAGTTCGCAAAAGGAACGTATATACTCTATATTTCTGAATTTATCATTCAGCGAGCGTGTATCCCGCAGAAAGTTACATTAATTATATATTGGTTACAGAATACTCATTTTATTAATATATTCCACAAACTGTTCTTTGTATAAATCGCCCACCGGTATGCAAATGTTGTTGTCGAAAATAATACGTAAGCGCGAAATCTCCGTAATCTTCTGTAAGTTTATAATGTACGAACGGTGAACGCGCATGAACTGGTGAGAAGGCAGGCGTTCTTCTATTTTCCTCATACTTAATAATGTCATTACGGGCTTTTCTTCTCCTTCCAGGAAGATGCGCACATAATCGCTCATTCCCTCAATGTATTTTATATTATATATATTTATGCGGATGATTTTATAATCGGCCTTTACAAAAAGCGAATTATCATTATCGGGCTGAGTGGAATTGCTTTCTAATGCTGTAACCGATTTAAATTCCATGTGTTTATATGCTTTATCCGCAGCTTTCAATACATCGTGAAACTCAAATGGTTTCAATAAATAGTCTATTGCATCCATTTTAAAGCCATCGATGGCATATTCGGAGTATGCTGTTGTGAAAACAAGCAAAGGTTTTATCGACAGGGAACGTACCAGGTCTAAACCATTCAGGCCGGGCATATTGATATCCAGAAAAATCAAATCTATATCTTCTTCCGAAAGAAGTTTTATTACTTCGAAAGCATCCTGGCACGAGGCAACCAGTTTAAGAAAAGGTATCCGGGAAATATACCCGGTAAGTTTGTTAAGGGCTAAAGGTTCGTCGTCTACGGCAATGCATCTAATCATAGAAGGGGAATTATTAATAGTACATTAAAACTTTCCGTACTCTTTGTAATTGAAAGGGTATAATTATCATCGTATATCAATTTCAATCGCTTCTGGATATTTTCTAGCCCGATGCCCCGGTGCTGTTCTTCGTTTTGTCCGTTATTGGTATTGGAACAATTAAAAACCAGGTTTCCTTCTTCCGTTTGCATTGCTACACAAATGGTAGAGTATGTCTGGTAACTCACTCCATGCTTAAATGCATTTTCAATGAATGAGATATAGAGCAAAGGCGGTATTTCGACGGGAGGAATCTCTTCGGGCAGTGCAACTTTAACGCTTACTTTTTCGGGATATCGTAATTTCATGAGTTCAATGTAGTTTTTCAATAAAAGAATTTCCCGTTCCAGTAATATCGTCTTATTGTTTGCTTCGTATAAAATGTACCGCATCATTTTACTAAACTCTATTATGGCTTTTTTTGCCTGTCCGGTGTCGAGGTCGACTAATGCATGGATATTATTAAGGGTATTCATAAAGAAATGCGGACTGATTTGATACCTTAAATACTCTAATTCGGATTGCAGGTTGCACCGTTCCAGCTCTTTTATCATTTCTTCATCACGAAGTGACTTGAAAATCAATTTAATGGCTATGTTGAAACTAATCATCAGGATGGCAACCAGAAAGCGGGAAATTAAGGGTACTATCATCATCTCGGGAAAGGGACGTGGCTGGAAAGGACGTCTATGTTGAGCGTGAGGTCTACTCCTGATTTCCATAACCTCATGTCTTGGTGGAAAATTGTTCACCACTTCTTCGCGGATATAAGCCACATCTGCCCATATAAATAATCCAACAAATATAAAAACAAGTACGAGGTAGGGAATGTACTTCTTTTTTAGAAACAAACAGGGCGCCAACCAAAAGTTATTCAGACAAAATAAAATAAAGAAAGGCATAATAACATATACCCACATATTGATAAGGGTTTTCCAATCGAACAGCAAGGATTGCCCGGAATCAGTGTTGAATGGTAAATAAGCTATTATGGCAGGTGTAAGAAATACAATCAGCCAAATAACGATGTATACCAACTGTTCTACTAAATGTGGTTTATATAGTTTTTTCACCGGCAAAGAAGTTTTTGCCTAAAAGTAGATATATGGATGTGGAAGAAAAAATATTATCGACGAAGGCTCTTATTTTATCGTCGAATCTGTATGGATTGCATAGTCTATCCAATACTCCAGTTTTGCTTCGGTATAATAATCGAACCTGTCTATAATAATAAACTTCCTGTCCGATGGATTGAATAACCCGGTAGTGCTTTCCGGATGAAGCCGGATTTCGAGGTTATCACCTCTCACTGCAAATACGAATTGGTCGTTAAACAGAAAACTAAGATAACCGAAACTGGCAGATTCCCGGTACGGAATATCTTTCTTATGAAGGATTCTTCTTATCCGGTTGGCCTGGTAGTCACTGAAAGCTAATATATTTCCTTGCTTCATTTCCGTAAAACGGATGCCATTGGTTTTTGTTCAATTGTAATTGTTATCTTTGCCGTGTTTAAATTATTTCTTATCTCTTATGAGTGTAATGTACTATACCGAAAAAGAATTATGAAAGAAAATAAGTATGATGATGAAAAGTTCTTTCATCAGTATAGCCAGATGTCGCGCTCGGTACAAGGCCTTAGTGGGGCAGGCGAGTGGCATCAGTTGAAAAAGATGCTTCCTTCGTTTGAAGGTAAAACCGTTCTCGACCTTGGCTGCGGCTTTGGTTGGCATTGTGTGTATGCTGTTGAAAATGGTGCAGCGGCTGCAACCGGTATTGATATCTCGGAAAAAATGATACAGGGTGCTATCGAAAGAAATACATCGGATAAGGTAACTTATAAATGTATGGCCGTTGAAGATTTCGACTATAACCCCGCAGAATATGATATTGTTATTAGCTCATTGGCCTTTCATTATCTGGAATCCTTCGCTGATATTGCGCAGAAAGTTTACCGTACATTAAAGAAAGGGGGCAGCTTTGTGTTCTCGGTAGAACATCCTGTTTTTACTGCTTATGGTACCCAGGACTGGTATTACGATGCAGATGGAAACCGTTTGCATTGGCCGGTCGACAGGTATTTTATTGAAGGGAAACGCGATGCTGTATTCCTGGGCGAGAATGTTACGAAATTCCATAAAACATTAACTACTTATGTGAATGGATTGATTGAGGCAGGATTTAATGTTACCGGACTGGTTGAGCCCGAACCTGACCCCACAATGTTGGATACTGTACCCGGAATGCGTGATGAACTTCGCCGTCCTATGATGCTTATTGTATCGGCAGAAAAAAACTTTATATAAGCTTTGTACCCGAACAATGAGCGCAAAGACCTTTCAACACAAAATTTACATTCTCAAGAAGAAATCCGGGAGGCAATTGAACCTCAGGGATATGGATACTCTCCAGGCAGAATGTTTTTTTGCAACCCGTACACGAAAAATGTACATGCAAATCATTTAGTGCACACATACATTCGCTACCGCATACTGAGTATTTAACCGAACCCGAACCATCGTCAATACTATGTATTAATAACTTTTCGTGAAACAGGGATATAGTGCGGAACAGGGTCGACTTATCTACCGTATCAAGTTTCTCCTCCATATCTCCCATACTGAATGCTTGCGGATGATTCAGCATAGCCTTAAATATAAGTAGTCTTACGGCAGTTACCCGTATTCCGCGCTCTTCTAGTCTTTTTTCGTATTCGTCCATCATTATATCATTGGAATTACCTGCAAAATTACTGAAAATAGCTTGATTTGTTCGTTTTAGCCATATTCATTTAAAAAGTTTATTCTTGTAAAACATCTGTACGATTTCCCGTATATAAAGATTCTTTTGTTTAATACTTCTTGATATTCCGTAAATATATATGAATGCTTCTTTTGTTTCTAAACAAAATAATTTACTCCTACGTTGGAGTATTTAGAAGTTTAACAATTTAAATAACGGAGATATGAAAAGAAATGATGATTACCCAAGAAACCAGTTCTATAGCGACTGGAGTATTAGCGATGATGAATTGACTAAAGACCAGTTGAAGGAAACCCGCAAAGATATCAAACAGGAAGCCAGAGACGAATCGAAAGAAATAAAAAACCAGTCAAAGGAAATCCGTAATGATATTAAAGATAACTACAAAGATTATAAGAAAACCATGAAGGACTCTAATGATCCATTAGCAGATGAAAAGATTTCGGCTGCTAAAGAGGAACAGAAAGAACTTCGTAACAAAGTAAAAGATGGTGCTAAGCAGCAACGCGAAAACATAAAAGATGATGCCGATCGCCGCGCTGATAATATAAAAGATATAGAACGGAATTATTGATCCCGTTCCTTAAGTTTAATTATTAATAATTTAAAAATCAACGTTATGGATAAGAGAAATGATGATTGGAAGAGTGGCAAATCCCAAAACAGTGATATGAACTCATGTGGATGTGGTGGTGGAACAACAGGTACAGGTTATGCTGCTGCCGATAGTATGAACAAAGCCAGTGCTTCGTCTATGCAGGATAAAAGCTCGGACCAATTCCAGAATCAGGGCTATAAAGGTTCTGAAAGTATGAATTCAGATAAACAAAAAGACAGAGACAACATTCAAGGTAAATCCTGTAAATCCGGAAAAAGCGGACAGGCTGGCATGAACGATGATGTTGTGTATATCGAAACAATTACTGCTGTTTATGGCCCGGACGATCTGAATGCTATCAACGATATGGATGATATGGATGATATGGACAATCAGGATATGAACCGTAAACTGAACCAAAATAGTGAAGACCTTACAGATATGTAAAAAGACGCAATTGCCTGACAGCTGAAAGGATAAACCATTATGTTTTGGCCGGAAGGATTGTCATATAAAAGGTAAATGCAAATGCCCGGAGTCAATAAAACCATGAAGTTAATAACTTCCCGTATTATTGCCTTCGGGTTTATTTTGTTTTAGTATCTTTATATTATAAATAGGAAAGAGTGAGGTATAGCAAGGTAAAATCTCTAAATTTACAAATATGTTTGAATTCTTCGACACTTATCCGTGGCTATTGCCCGTTGTCATTTTCTTCGGTCGTATTTGCGACGTTACGTTAGGAACACTGCGTATCATTTTTGTATCTAAAGGCGAAAAGAAGAAGGCGCCGATTGTTGGTTTCTTCGAAGTATTTATCTGGGTGGTAATTATATCTCAGGTATTTGCCAATGCTAGTAGTTTGATTGCTTATTTAGCCTATGCAGGCGGATATGCTGCGGGTAATTACGTAGGCATACTGGTCGAAAACAAAATTGCTTTCGGTTATCAGTTACTCAGGATTTATACCAAACAGAATGGGCGGGAACTGGGACAGTTACTCAATAAAAACGGTTTCGGGTCAACATTAATCCGTGGAGAAGGTGCTGTTGCTGAGGTGGATATAATTGAAACCGTCATAAGCCGGAAGTCTCAGAAACAGGTTATTTCTCTTATTGATACTTTCGACCCGAATGCTTTTTACCTGATTGAGGATATTCGTTCCAAACAAAAAGGTATCTTTGCACTCGGTTCTGCCGCGGGTGCGCCGCGGTTAGGCAAATAATTTACTATTAAACGCATACAAAATGAAAAACCACATCCTGTCTTTATTTGCAGCAGTTCTTATTTTGCTGGTAACAAGTTGCAGTACAAAACCCAGAGAAGTTGTTATTGACGAAAAGTATAAAATGGATATTCCGGGCGACCTCATTTCAACCACAGCATTAAATGATGATGCATCCCTTCAATACTTCAATGCATTCAAAGAATTGTATGTTATGGTAATAGAAGATGTTCCCGATGAAGTGTATGAAACCATTGCCGAACTCGAAATGGAGGGAGAATACCCATTTAACTTTGAAGGCTTTTGCATGTTGGTATGTAGCGGAGATGAAGATGTGTTTGCGGCGGTAAGCGACAGGCATAAACTTAAGGAAACAGCTATTAACGGCCTCAATGCCCGTACATTTGGTAATACCCGAACTATAAACGGAGTAGATGTTTACTATAAAATGGCTCTGGTGCAAGGTAAAGAAACTTATTATCAGGTTATTACATGGACCCTGCCCCAACGTAGTAAAAAGTATGAAACTGTAATGGATGACATGATAAATTCGTTTACTGAACTGTAATAGTAAAGGTGAAAATGCTTGTTTACATATTACTTGGTCTTGCTATCCTGATTTTAATAATACTGGTTATCGGTTTATTATTGCCTCAGGAACGTAGTGCCACATTATCAACGCAATACAAAGCATCTCCCGAAGAAGTTTACAAGGCGTTAATAAATAATGAGGATTACGGATATCGCACCGATCTGGCTGAAATCGTTATACTCGAAAAGAACGGGGATTTTGAAGTGTGGGACGAGATTTCCACTACCGGAAACCGCATCCGTTTTCGTACTACACTGAAAGATCCATATTCCAGGTATGAATTTGATATTATTGAAGCAAACGGCTTTACCGGGCGCTGGGCTGCGCAGTTAAGTGAGGACGGTAATGGAGGGACGCTATACACCTCTACCGAAACTGTTCGAATACGGAATCCTTTTATTAAGGTGATGTCTTATTTATTTATGGATCTCACTAAATTTATGCACACATTCCAGGAAGATTTGCGTAGGAAGGTAGATGGATAATCGGTAAGACTTGCTATTTAACTTTTAAGTCTATCATAACCCCATTCTCTACAAATCTGATGTCTTTTGGTTCCAGGTACTCCAGTGTTTTCCGGGCACCATTAATCTTATATAGCTGTATATATATCAGTTTTTTATCGGTAAGTATGGAAAGGAATTCATTATTCACTTTATCCTTCATAAAAGATATTAGGCCACGGATTATGAGGTTTATTCCCCGCCTGGCATTATAAGATAAAATAAGGGAAGATTCGTGAATTTCTTCTATGGTAATATCCAGCCGTACTGATGGCACGAAGCGGTAAGGCGAAACGGAAATAGAAATCGTTTTCGGGTTCAGGTATTTTAATCCGATTTCTTTATTGAATTCGTGCAGGATGAAAGTTTGTATTTCCCGGTATGATATAGCTATCTGCATGAGTGAACGTTATTGTTGATTATGATGTTATAACAAAGATAAGAGCATTTTGATTAAATAAAGTACAACATATGAAAGTATTATTAATTAATGGAAGCCCGCGTAGGCAGGGTAATACCTTTACCGCACTTTCGGAAGTAGCCGGTGCATTGGAGAAAGAAGGAGTGGAAACACAAATAATATCCATTGGAGCCAAAGCAGTACAGGGATGTATTGCCTGCAATAAATGTGCTGAACTGGGACGTTGTGTATTTAAAGATGATTTATACAATACCGTACGCGAAGCCCTTTGTGATGCCGACGGATTTATTGTAGGTTCTCCCGTGTATTATGCCGGGCCCAACGGTTCGCTTTGCGCACTGCTTGACCGTTTATTCTATTCTGCTTCCGGTTTACTGAGGTATAAACCCGCAGCTTCCATAGCGGTTTGCCGGCGTGGAGGCGCCAGTGCAACCTTTGATCGACTGAACAAGTATTTTACCATATCTAATATGCCCGTCGTATCTTCTCAGTACTGGAATATAATACATGGTTTGCTACCCGGAGAAGCTTCGCAGGATGCCGAAGGACTACAGATTATGCGTACACTGGGGCGCAATATGGCGTGGCTGTTGAAGAATATACAAGCGGGTGGGGTAGAGCGTCCGGTACCGGAAGAACGGCAGGCGACTAACTTTATAAGATAATTTTCATAATACCCAATTTCAAACCTTTTCCCTCTTTCTTTGTTTCACGGTAAATACTTTTAATATCGTGTATAACCGTGAAATAAGTTGGCTGGCATTTAATGACAGGGTATTGCAGGAGGCTCAGGACAAGTCTGTTCCACTTTTGCAACGCCTTCGTTTTCTGGGTATTTATGCCAATAACCAGGACGAATTCGTCAAAGTTCGTGTAGCCAATCTCATGCGTATGGCACGTTTAAAAGATTGTAAGATACCCAAACGCCTGAATGGCTACCACCCCGAAGAACTACTCGAAGAAGTAAACCGTCATATCAGCGAGTCTCAGATAATCTTTAATCAAACCTACCGGGAAATTATCGGGGAACTTGAATTGCGGAAAATCTATCTGCTGAATGAAAAACAACTCACAGAAGAACAACTAGAACATTGCCGCAACTTCTGCAAAGAGGAAATAAGTCAGTGGCTTATACCTCTGATGCTTCGAAAAACAACCCGTATGCCTTTCTTAAGCGACAATAAGGTGTATTTTGCCGTTAAAATGTCTCGCCGCCATTCGGGTAGTTACCGTTATGCCATCATTCGCATACCCGTTAAAAGCACCGGTAAACGGTTTGTCGAGTTACCATCGGTTTCCGGGCGGAAAGACTTGATGTTCATTGACGACATCATACGTTTATGCCTCAAAGATATTTTCTTTATGTTTAACTACGACGATATCTCGGCGCATTCATTTACTTTCATCCGCGATGCCGAACTGACGGTTGACGACGATATCACCAAAAGCACCATCGAGAAAATGGAAGAAGGACTGGAAGGCCGTGTTCACGGAGAGCCTGTACGGTTGGTATATGACCGTGATATGCCGGATGACCTGCTGTCCGTCCTGGTATCCAAACTCAGGCTGACCGACCGCGAAATACTGGCCGGCGGGCGATATCAGATGCTTCGCGACCTGATGTCGTTCCCGAAGATTGACCCGGAACTTGAATACCACAACCCACCGGCATTGCATCATCCCGATATTCACCCGTATTCCAGCATACTGGAAGTGGTAAGACGAAAGGATGTCTTCTTCAATTTCCCGTACCATACGTTCAATCATGTTATTGATTTTCTGCGCGAAGCCGCTGTAGACCCCAAAGTCAGGAAAATCTATATCACGCTGTATCGTACTGCCGAGCGTTCCAAAGTTATTCACGCATTAGTTAATGCTGCCCGCAACGGCAAAGAGGTCGTTGTAATGGAAGAACTCATGGCCCGGTTCGACGAAGAGCAAAACATCGAGAACTCCGACTTGATGCAGAAGGCCGGTATCACCATTATTCATGGCTTTAAAGGCTTGAAGGTACATAGTAAACTTATCTTGGTTGAACGGAAAGAAAATAACACAATGAAAGGCTTTATATACGTAGGAACCGGGAATTTCAATGAATCCACCGCCCGCCTCTATGGCGATTTCGGTATACTTACCTCCGATATACAGGCTGTTACCGATGCCCGGGTTATTTTCGATTTCTTACTTAACTCGCATAAACACTTCCGTTGCCGGCGACTTCTTGTTTCTCCTTATTTCATGCGGCGGCAGTTCGAAAACCTGATTGAAAAGGAGATACGTAATAAACGGAAGGGAAAGAAAGCCTTTATCCATGCTAAATTTAACTCACTCACTGATATCCGCATGATTAAACGCCTGTACAAAGCAAGTCAGGCAGGTGTAGAAATACGGCTTATTATCCGTGGAGCCTGTTGTTTGCAGCCGCAGGTGCCAGGTATCAGCGAAAATATACAAGTTATCAGTATAGTCGATAAATACCTGGAACATGCCCGCATGGCTATTTTCCACAACGATGGAGATGAGCAGATTTATATACTCAGTGCCGATTGGATGACCCGCAACCTCGACCACCGGGTGGAGGTAGGTATTCCCGTACTCGACAGCCACATACGACAAACTCTGCGAGACGTATTCGATATCCAATGGGCTGATAATGTAAAAGCCCGCGACCTTACCGTATTGGGAATGAATAATTACCGGCAAACAGACTCCGCGGAACCCGTCCGTTCGCAAAATGCTCTGTACGATTATTACCATAACCTCACTGAACATCCCGAAGCATAGATTGTTATTGAGGGTAAATGGTAAGATGATGAAAAAGAATACATTAACTAAACTTACTGCCCGTCCCGGTGCAAAGAACCACGTATCCAGGTTCGAAACAACTTATACCGGCAACCTTACAAAAGCCGATGCCAATGCTTTATTGCAGGAAAGAATATCACAACTGGCCGAGCTTCAAAACAAGTTATATGCGCATGATAAATACGCAGTACTTATTATCTTTCAGGCCATGGATGGTGCTGGTAAGGATGGTACTATCAAGCATGTAATGTCAGGCATTAATCCACAGGGATGCCAGGTTTATTCTTTTAAGCAACCATCTACCGAAGAACTGGATCACGATTATTTATGGCGCATTTACAAAAGCCTTCCCGAACGGGGGCGTATTGGTATCTTCAACCGTTCGCACTACGAAGAAGTTCTTGTAACGCGTGTACATCCTGAGATTGTACTTAATCAAAAGCTTCCCGAAATTACCAAAGAGGAAGATATTACCGAGGAGTTCTGGAACCAGCGGTATCGCCAGATAAACGATTTCGAACGCCACCTCGCAGAGAATGGAGTGGTTATACTTAAATTCTTCCTCAACTTATCTTACATGGAGCAGGAAAAACGGTTCCTTTCCCGTCTGGATGATGAATCCAAAAACTGGAAGTTCTCAGCCTCGGATATGAAGGAACGCGCATTCTGGAATGACTATATGAATGCTTATTCCGAAATGCTTACCCATACATCGACCGAATATGCTCCCTGGTACGTAATTCCGGCAGATAAGAAATGGTTTATGCGCTATGCCGTTGCCGATATACTATGCGAACGTCTCAGTGAACTGAACTTGCATTACCCGGTACTGACTGAGAAACAAAAGCAGGAAATGGAAAATGCCCGTCAGGTATACAGTAATGAGATAAATAATATGGAAAATGAGGATACCGCTGAAGGAATACAGTCTATTATCCATGAGAAAGATAATAATACCGGGAAGAAGAAAAATAAAAGGAAAAAATGATGAATTGAAGCAAACTTTATTCCTCCTCCAAAATGTCGAAGGAGGAGGAATATAAAGTATTCATTATTTTTTAAACCTCTTAAACCATACCTGAGGCCTGGTTTCTAATAATTTTTCCAGAGAGATTCCATTCTGGTATTTATTCATATAATTTTCGTATCCTTGTTTTGTCCATAAAGCAGACTCTTTAAGCCCGGTTTCCTTGTTCGCATATTTGATGAAGAATACGAAGTCCTGTCGTTTATAATTATCTACTTCTGATAATGATGATTTGGCGTCATCAATCCGGATTGAAGATACGTTTTTACATGACTGCCATTCATGCATATTAGGACCTCTGAGTTTGAATGCAGTAAATGGCCCTACCAGATGCATAGATTGGCTTTGACGTTGTTCTTTATTCATTTGAACATAAATAGGATATAGCTTATCTATATCACTATTGGATACATCACGGTTTTTCCAACCAGTAATTTCACCATCTGTAATTTCAGCATATCCATTTACAATGTCGGTGTATTGTTTCAATTGGGCTTCATTCGCACCTTCCCCAGGAATAATAACCTCTATAACGGTGTGTGCAATTATTCTATCATCAGTTTTATCTGTATTTGCAATAGACTTCCCTGAGAACAGAATAACTGATAAAATTATTACCGGAATAATGGCAGCCTTCCTGCATATTGCCTTTTTCTTCGATGTGGATTTTGTCATCATAATAAATCTTTTTTTTGTTGTTAGAAAATTGAAATGGGAAGTGAGGCCTATACTTCTTTTATTGTTTATAATTTGATTTAGTAGTAGAGTCTGGTATCCTGCAATATCAGAATTTGCATGAAGAACTGCCTCGTCGGCCAGAAACTCATGATTCAGTTTAATCTTATTCCGGTATAAATAAAAAACCGGATTAAACCAGAAAAAGCAAAGAACGAATTCAATAAAAATATTATCCCAGGTATGCTTTTGCCGGATGTGTTCCGATTCGTGGATTAATATTTCTTCGGGAATGTTATTATAATAACTCTGAACGCTTACAAAAATCTTATTTCCAAAACTATGTGGTACGATCTTATTACTTAATAGTACTACCTTTATTCCCCGAAAATAAGTACAGGATGTATCATCTTTCAGTAGTAATGATAATAAATTCCTCCAAAAGATAAATAGGAATACACAAGATATCATTATATATGCTGCAGCAATATATAATGGGATATTTATTGAAACACTGGCATCTTCCGGATTGTTAATATTCCCTTCCGGATTATCCATAAATATTGTGTCTTGAATAAACTGTTCTGTTGATACTAAACCTGATTCTATGTTTTCGATCGGCGAAGGTATATTTATAGAACATAATGGGATGAGTAAAGATAAAATGATACTTGAAATCAGATAGAACCGTTTAAAACGATTCATGTTTTCATTCTCAAGCCCTATTACATACAGTATATAAAATAATAAGGAGCACGATATCATTTTAAATAAATAGGCAGCAATCATTTTTTCTTTTTTATTTCCTTATCAATAATCTTTTGTAACTCCATAAGTTCCTCAGTTGTGAGATTGGCTGTTGTAGTGAAAAAAGAGGCAAACTGTAAAGAAGAGTTGTCGAAATAATCTTTAATCATTTCGTTTACATGCTCCGAAAAATATTCCTCTTTCTTTATTAATGGATAATACCTGCGAGAATTCCCAAATAATTCGTACCCAACAAAACCTTTATTTTGTATTCTCTTTAAAAGAGTTGCTATGGTTGTTGTAGCTGGCTTAGGTTCGGGATAATTATCGATAATATCCTTCATAAATGGCTTATCACATTTCCAGATAATCTCCATTAATTGTTCTTCAGCTTTAGGAAGTTTCATATTCTATGGTTGTGTATTTGATTCTACAAATGTAGAGTAATATTTCAAAAGAACAAGCTTATTGTATGCTTTTAACGTCTTTTAAACTAATCCATGATTACGTGTACAATCTGTTCGCTGAAAACCGTAAACAGAAGTACATAACATATAAGGCCGATTGTCAGAGCCATTTTCCGACAGTCGGAATAGAAAGAAACATAACTGTTGCGGATATCCGGGAAAATGAATTTATTGAGTATCCATCTATACAGCAAGAATACCAATAACCCGAGTATGGTACCAACAATGGCTCCAGCGAGTATATCCGTAAGGAAATGTACACCAAGGTAAACCCGTGAGTAAACCATAATCAGTGCCCATGCGAATATAGTGAATCCATATGGTTTGTATCTAAATAGGAGAGTGGTAAACATCGCGAAACCAAAAGAGAATGTAGCATGTCCGGAGATGAAGCCGTACAAACCTTCGCCTTTATAATCGAAAAGATATAATACATCATTCATAAAATCCGGATGAAACGTAGGCCGGAACCTGGCAAAATTGGGCTTCAACAGAACATCTGATACCAGCAGACCAAATGCCGCAAGAATGATGAGTGCCGAGATAACAGGCAACCAAACTTTAAGTGGTTTCTGATATATAACGGCGAAAAAGAAAGCTGCAATAAAAGGAATCCATATCATCCACCCCGAATACAGCCAGATAGCATTATCCAGCAACGGAGAATGATGACTATTTATAAAAAGGAAAAAATCTCTTTCAAGTGATAAAACATCCTCTAACATAATTATGATTTATAAATTATGAATTATGAATTGAGCCGTGTGGATACAAAGGTGTGAATTTTCCTGGTAATTCTTAATAAGAACAACTTATTAGTGGCTTTTGTTTAACAGTTATAAACTTAAAAAATGACCATACGGATCAAATTATTACATCCGCATGGCCATTCTTACTTCTGATATTATTAAATTTTTACTTCCTGATTCAGAACTTTATGTTCGCTTTCATAACGAATGTACACGGAGCCGAAACATCCATCGGCCGTATGCTATATTGATTATTCAACAGGTTATTAATCATGAATTGAAGAGAAACCTGCTTCGTTACCTGTACACCTGCCCGTAAGTCCATGGTAAAGAAACCTGTATTATTCTCCTTCCAGTAATCTTCCAGGTCGCCGAATAGTTCGGATATGCTCCTACACCGCCGATGTCTTTCACGATGAACTTTACTGAACTTCTTACCGAACAGATAATCGAGGAAATACGAGAAAGTATTATCCAAATCAGTTTTGGTCGGAGCCGGTTCCAGTGCATTCATAGCCCAGGGCAGCAATTTGCTTGTGTCATCCGGAATAGAATTGCGTACCAACCACGAAATCAGACCCATATAATCGGAACGTTCCGCTCCCGGCAATAAACGGTTAGCAATTCCCGTAATGGCATCAACAGTTCCGGGCAGGTCGTTCTTTAGTAATGGTAGCAGTACTTCACCTATAACAGGACCGGGATTTTCAACAACATCCATGATATTATTGATATTCTCGCCGGTTACATTGTATTTTGTGACTGGTATTATTCTTATCGTTGTAGTAATTCTATATATAAAATTATTACTGATGCGTAAATATTTTAATTCTTATCATATCAAATTGATATTAATGCAGTTACGAGATGTTCCCGTTTTTTTGATTTGAATTGAAAAACACAATAAAAACTCTCTCAGAATAGTGTCATTCAATGAATTTATTTTTTAACGCATCAGTACTAATATAAAATGATTAAATAAACCAGAATGGTTTATTTATAGCTGCTATTAATTATTATATACGCAACAATCGTTTCGAAGATTCGTTGAATATGTATATATTTGTTCCATAAACCTATTCCTGTATGAGAAAAATCATACCCTATGCATTATTTATAATATTTCTATGTCTTTCTGCCTGCGTTCGAGAATCCGGTGGAGATGAAGAAGGTGCCAATATTTCGGTAGGCGATTTATTGCCGGCTTTGTCTATAAATATGGCTGATGGTACATTATTGACTAACGCTGGTATTAACGGAAAGGTATCCATCATTATGCTATTCACTACCACTTGCCCTGATTGCCAAAATCAATTCCCGGCAGTAGAACAGCTATACCAGCAATATAAAAATGATGATAGGGTAGTAGTGTTCGGTATCAGCCGGGCGGATGGAAATTCATCAGTAAGTAAATACTGGGCAAATAATAACCTTACATTCCCGTATTCGCCTCAGGATACCCGGGAGGTGTACAGCCGGTTTGCGGCAACTATTGTTCCACGTATTTATATATCCGACAAAACTCAAACAGTGAGGTATATATACTTAGATAAACCAACGGCCACATTTAATGAATTAAATGCAGCCGTAGAGACTTTATTGGCGGATTGAAAATTATCCTTTCTTCAAAAATTCAGTTCTCAGTACGATACCCGAGCCATTGATTTTACAATCAACCTCTTCCGGGTTATCCGTAAGCCGGATATTCTTTACTTTCGTACCTCTTTTTATAACGAGTGATGAACCCCGTACATTCAAATCCTTAATAACGGTTACTGAGTCTCCATCCTGAAGCTCGGCGCCGTTCGAATCTCTCGGAATATCATCGTGGCTTTCTGTCGCAGTGTTTTCCTCACCCGGAGCCCACTCGTGGAAGCAATCGGGACATACGTTCATCGAACCATCAAAATAAGTATTGCCCATATTACAAACCGGGCAGTTCGGAGTTTCTTCCATAAATCAGTGCTTATTTTTAAATAAAGGCGCAAAGATAGGACTTTAATCCGGAACTCAAAAACAAGGTTACTCTACCGGATAACCCACTGCATTATTAAGAACTAACTGATGAGAATCATCCAGGTTCAGTTCCTTTCGTAACTCATCCTGAAACATCATGGCGCGCGTAATGGTAGCCAGTCCATGCCCTGAACAAAACATATTGATGTTTTGTGATACGATGCCGGCATCAATTGTAGCCCAGCGGGCGATATACTGGCTCAGGTCGGGGGCGTTAATGCGGGTAGTAGCTTCGGCAAAACGTTTTGTATCCGAAACCAACAAAAGAACTACCGGTACAACATTAACAAAATCTTGTCCGCCACTCATTGCCGGGCGAAGGTCTTTTTCCGATACAAGATTAAGAACATGGGCTTCCGGGTC
Organism: Bacteroides sp.; assembly: GCA_032108265.1. Taxonomy (GTDB): domain Bacteria; phylum Bacteroidota; class Bacteroidia; order Bacteroidales; family Bacteroidaceae; genus Bacteroides. Next base: position 50,554 of record DAMCMT010000010.1, on the reverse strand, counting down.
GTAAAGGTAAGCACCTTCTTCGGTGATTGCATAAATATCAATATCCTTCTTTCCTAAAGCAGAGGGCGCCGTACGGCCACCATCGGCCCTGTTGATGCCATTGGCTGCCCAAAGCAGATTGGACAATTCAGTAATACTGATTTTTCGGCTGTCTATACCACCCCGGAACGAACGACGGTTTGCAAATGCTTCGTTGATGGTTGCTCCACCATTGAGGTTTGGCTCAGGGAGTTTTATTTGTTTGGACTCTTTTGTAGACATAATTTTACGTATTAAGTTTATAATGATGATACGTTTGTTCGATATCTTTTGTTGAACCCTTCCGGCCCGGTTTATAATTTCTTAAGATGCAATATCGGAAAAGGTTTCCCCATACTATCTGTTTCATCGCGCGATATCACTTCGAAGCCCTGGTGAAGATAAAACCCCACAGCCTGCTTATTCTGCTCGTTGACATCGACGGTTGTTATTCCGTATCTGCCGGTAGCATAATTAAGGAGGAATTTACCTAAGCCCTTTCCACGCTCGCCTGGATGGATGAAAAGCATTTCCAGATTTTCATTGTCCATACCCATAAAACCTACAATGCTACCTTTCTCGTTTTTAAGGCATACGAGGTTGGCAGCGGCTAAGGCCTGGTTTCTTACCAATGGTTTAAAGAATGTAATATCATTTTCAGTAAGAAAAGTATGAGTTTCGCGTACCGAGGCCTCCCAGATTTCGGTTATTTCATCGTAATCCGAATCCTGCGGATAGTAGATGTCGTATCCATTTGCAGCCAGAGTGAATACATCGGAAAACCACTTCGGAAAGGCAACCGGACGGTTCCTGTTCAGGTCGAAAAAACCACCCGTTTGTATGCCCCGGCAGTATAGCTCTTCTCCAACCATAATTTCAAGGGTAATCTCCCATTTCGTAGCACCCATAGCCGAGAACCAGGCACGACCGGTAGGTTTATGCATAATAGTCAGCGATTTTTTGTATTCGGCCTGCGTTTTCATCAGGATAGGAGATTGTTGATACTCCATCATATCCTCGTACGGATAGTATTTATCGAGCAACAGATGCCGCAGGTCTTCAAACCATTTAATATACACAATGTTACTTACAATTCCCATCGCATCTATTTCGTATGCTTTAATGTGTATCTGGGTTTCAACGTACATTGGTTTCATGATAACTTTATTATTGAATATCTTTTATGTGTCCGAATAATAGAACCGGAATAACAGTACAAAGATAACTTTTATTCTCATCGCGCATCGTATTCTATAAATCCAATTCAATATTTACTTCCGTACTTTTTCCCGGTTCGGAATAAAAATCAATGCGCCCACCAAAAACCAGAAGCCGGGTACGCATATTGTTTATTCCCATTCCGGGAGAGACAGTTTGTAAATCAAATCCGCAACCATCGTCAACAACGGAAAGATAAACAGTCTTTTCATCCACATTCAAATGAACATCGATGTGTGTGGCTTTGGCATGACGCAAAGCATTGTTTACCAATTCATAAGCACAGCGATAAAGGACTAATTCTTTTTCCGCGTCAAACCGGTTCTCGGGTTCTGTAAAATGGAATTCCACTTCGGGGATGGCACGGCAAAAATCATTCAATGCAGCCACTAAACCATTATCCACCAGGATGGCAGGCATTATATGGTGAGCCACACGTCGCAACTCGACGATGGACTTGTCAAGGCCGTCTAAGGCTTTATTAAAATAATCAGCTTCTTTATTTTCAATGAATGAATATGATTTCATGATGTTCATGTTATTCTTTACCACCGATAACATTGCACCTACACCATCGTGCAAATCGCGGGCAAACATTTCCCGTTCGGCTTTTTCAGCGCCCAGGGCGGAACGTGCAGCAATCAGTTCTTTTTCTTGTTCAAGTTGTTTAATTTGTTGCTCAGCTATTTTTCGTTTTTGTACAGTGGAATGATGACGGTAAATCAACAGGCCTATAATGGATAGAAAAGCAATAACTATGGATATTCCCAATCCGGCATACAGCTTTTGCTCTTCTTCCAGGGTTGTAATTCGAATTTCCTTTTTTTTAGTTTCATATACGGTTTCCATTTTTGCCACAGATTCCTGAAGCTCTTTTGTTATATATTTATCTTTCAGGTCGCAATACTTATGAAAGGAAATAAGAGCACTATCCGTTTTACCAATGCCCATATAAGATTCTGTCAGATTTGTATAAATTCCAATCATATTCCTTAAACTTGTAGTATCAATTTCCAGCGCTTTATAAGCGGCTTCTACCGATTCTTTATATTTTTCCTGCCTTAAGTAAACCGTAGATAAAGTCAACCAGGAATCAAACATAAAAAAAGTATTGGTTATCTCTTCGGATAAGGTTAAACTTTCATTTATACATTCAATGGCTTTGTCGTACTCTTTAAAATCCTCAGTCGAATATAATTGAGCCAACACCTGCAAGCAAATGGTCTGATATTGCTTATCTCCGCTAATCCGGCTGATTTCCAAAGCTTTTTGAATATATTCGAACGACTTGCCGTATTCTTTTTTATCCCTGTATAAGACTCCCAGTTCATAATATGGCATTTGCTTGAGGTCCATCTCATTTAATTCTTCAGCAATTTCTTCCACCTGTTTAAAATATGAAATCGCTTTATCCGTATTGTTTAACATACGATATATGGCTCCGATATTTCCAAGTACATTCGAATATCTCCTTTTATTCGCCGAATTTTCAAAAAGAGGCAATGCTTTCAGGAAGTACTCAAGTGCCAAATCCCAATTTTCTTTATTTCCATATAAAGCGCCTAAATCAATATATATACCTTTTATTAGTTCTTCATCTCCCGATTTAATGGCAAGTTCCAGTGCTTTGTCAAAGTGGATATATGCTGTATCATAATATGTTCTTTCTATGTATACATACCCAATATATTCATGGAAAACGGAAGAATAGTAATCGTTTTTCCCTTTTTTCGAAAGCTCCAATCCTTTTTGGGCATATTCTATTGTTTTGTTGCTGTCAAAAGCAGTAAAAAAATAATAATGGCATATTTTAGTATAAAGGTCAAACTCCTTGGTCGCGGATTGTTTCTGGGTTGTCAATACATTCAACAATGAGTCAATTTTAGCCGATTGTGCATTTGCTAATAGGGGAACGAGGCATAAAAGAAGTAACTTTATTTTATTCATGCTGGCTTGTGTTATTTTATTTACTCAATAAAACCCTCTTTCCGGGCATTAATAATCAGTTCGACAGGATTGGATGCTTTCAATTTTAAATTCAGCTTCTTGCGAAAAGAAAGGATGGTTGAGAGAGCAACATTCAGTTGTTCGGCGATTTGCGGATTGCTCATCCCAATGGCTACCATTTGTAATACTTCTTTTTCGCGGGGGGTAAGATTCACCGACATACGTGTCGTCTTCCTGATAATCTTCTCCATTTGCTGGCTGATATAAACTTCACCACTCATTACAGTACGTATGGCTTCAAGCACTTCGGTTACAGCTTCGCTTTTGGTTACATAGCCTGTTGCACCGTTTTTCAGCATAAGTATTACACTTGAATACTCATCATGACTGGTCAGTCCTATAATTTTCATTTGAGGATACAATTTGTGTATTTCGGTACAAAATACAATTCCATTGCCATCGGTCATATTAATATCAAGCAATAACACATCAGGTTGGCTTGACTTCAATGTTTTCCGGCAGTCTGATAATTTATGCGAAAAACCTGTTACACGCGCTATGCCCGAGTTATTAATAACCGGTATCAATAACTCTACGACCATAGCATGGTCGTCTACAAGATGTACGTCAATCATAAAAATATATTTTTTACAAAAATAACCGGTACCGAATAACCGGCTACTCCCTGATGAGGGGATAAATGTAAATAATATACCCTGTACTTTTGCCGATATGAATAATTTTAATTTGGGATAATATGAAAATAGTAGATTTAAACAAACGGAAAAACCTGTTAAAATGTATCAGGAAGCTAATTGCATCCATGCTTTTAATAACGTTGGCGCATGCCTGCACTGCATGTAGCGATAAAGAAGATGCGCCCGAAATTTATATGATTAATTTTGAAACCGATGGTGGTACCCCTGTACCTGCTACCCAACGTGTAGAAGCCGGCAGTACGGCGACTGCCCCCACAACTAATCCGGCAAAATCAGGTTATGTCTTTGCCTTTTGGCATTTGAGCGGAAGCACAACCGCCTACAACTTCCAGGCTCCTGTAGAAAGCAATATTACCCTGCACGCTTTCTGGCAAGAGGAAGCCCATACCGAATACTGGCAGGTTACATGGAATCTGGATGGCGGAACCTGGCCTTCAGACGATAACCACGCCGCACAGGTAGTGAAAGGTGGAACGCTTTCCGAACCCATCGCTCCGGTAAAATCTGGATTTGATTTTGATGGTTGGTACAAAGAACCGGCATTAACCCATAAAATAGCTTTTCCTTATGACGTGAGCAGCTCAACTTCGGACATAATACTTTATGCAAAATGGACGAAAAACGGTGGAGGTGAAACGCCGGAAGATGTTGCCGTTTATACAGCCGGCTATTATGTAAACTCCAATAATAAAAGAGTAGCCTGTTACTGGATAAATAATACAAAATACGATTTAACTGACGGCTCCGGAAGTGCCCAGGCGCTTGATATTACTGTTGTAAACGATGTTGTATACACGGCTGGTTATTACATGAACGGTTCTACTTTAATACCTTGTTATTGGATTAATGATAAGAAGTACGAACTTTGCGATATGCCCGATTATGGAGAAGCTTTGGCAATCGAGGTTTATGATGGAAAAGTATATACTGCCGGTTATTGCAATACTTCTGATAATAAAAGAAGTGCCTGTTATTGGGTGAACCAGGAAAAACATATTTTGTATACCCTGATAACACCCACCTCAACAAGGTATGCCATTGCAAGAGATATAGCTGTAATCGACGGCAATGTTTACGCTTGCGGAACCTACAATTTTGGTAAAGACAAAATAGCTTGTTACTGGGTTGGCTCTACTAAATACGATTTACAAAGTACAAACTACGATTCGTATGCTTACTCAATGTATTATACCGGTTCCGGATTTTACATTGCAGGCTCATACGGTGATGGCCGGCCGTGTTATTTCGAAACAGAATTAGATGGATATAAAAAATTATATTCAAGCTTAAATACTAATCAAACAGGTGGATATGCTTATGCAAAAGATATATGCATATCGGGTAACGATGTTTATACTGTTGGATACCGGGGAATTTTAGGAACTGATGAAGCTTTGTTCTGGAAAAATAATACGGTAGAACAAATAATCGGTTCTGATTATAGCCCCGGTACAGCCAAAAGTTTTACAGCCGAATCAATCAGTATATCGGGTGACGTAATATACATTGCGGGCAATAATCATAATAATGCAGCGTGTTATTGGACAAGAAAAACCGATGGTAACTCATTTGAAGAACATATTCTATCCGACAATGGAAAAGCTAACGCCATAATAATAAAATAAACTCGTTATTTATAGTTAAGTACTAATAAAAAAAGAAGAAATAATCAGTTAGTTAAAACTATTTGGTCGCCAAATTCATTATAACTGAACTTCTGCGAAAGCTACAAACGCTTAGCACGTAAGTTCGGTAGCCTTTAGTCTTAAATATGTATTTTGCCATTAATTGGGCGCAAGGAATATTATTGAGTTGATTTACATCTTATTCATACACCTTACGCTTTCAGGCGAAAGATTTACGACTAAACTACTGGGAGATGTTGAAATCGGAACTTTTCGTTTCTTTTTCAGCATCTCTTTTTATTGTAATATCGTCTAGCCTTACTTGTACATACCGACTAGGCCTACTCGTACATACCAACCCGGCCTACTCGTACATGTCGACCCGGCCTACTCGGTATGTACGACTAGGCCGGGTTGATAGTAGCGACTTCCCATACATTACATTGCAACCCAGGTTACATGATATTCCCGTTTAAGACTACATGGCACCCTCGTTCTAGACTATATGATACCCTCAACCCAGACTACATACTATGTCGTTTAGCCTAGGTTGATATGCCGACTAGTCTAAGTTGATATGTCGACTAGTCTAGGTTGACATATCATCTAACCTAGGTTGTCAGTCGATAAAAAATAAAATGAAAAAAAGATTTGATTCCCATGTTATGTTTCTACTTTTGGATTGTCATATCTATAAATGGAACAAGAAGAATTCAAAAAGAGTATTTTACCATTGCGTAGTCAACTACTGAGTTATGCCGTACATATTCTGGAAGATCCGGAAGAAGCAGCAGATATTGCCCAGGAAGTGTTCCTTAAATTATGGCATATGCGCGAAGATTTGGGTCGTTACGAAAGCGTTCCTGCCCTGGCTACCCAGATAACCAAACATCTTTGCCTGAACCGTATAAAAGTGAGGAACCGCGAGTGGGATGCCGATAGGATAAATACCCGTGAAGACCGTACCCCATACCAGCAATTGGAACACAGGGATAGCCTGGAACATGTAATACGTATTATAGACAATCTCCCGGGGCTTCAGCAAAGTATACTAAGGATGAAGCATATGGAAGAACTTGAAATAGATGAAATCTCAGAAATTATCGGAGCCACCCCCGAAGCGATTCGGATGAACCTCTCGCGTGCCAGAAAGCGTGTAAAAGAAATCTTTTTTAAAATGCAGTCATGAACGAAGAACAGGAAATTAAATACATCGAAAAGTTATTGCGGAACTTCTTTGAAGGAATAACCACAATTGCCGAAGAAAAGACATTGTATCAGTTCTTCAACGGAAATAATGTGCCCGGGTATTTGTTGAAATACAAACCTGTTTTCGAATACTTCGAAACCGGTTTGGCCAGCGAATTGAACCATGTAGAATCCAAATATACCGTATTACCCGTACCCGGCAGGAACCGGTGGAAATTGTGGATAGGAATTGCTGCTTCTCTTGTTCTGATTGTTACAGGAATAGGTCTTTACAATTATTCTAACGAGCCGTTCAATCCATACGAGGGCAGTTATATTGTGCGTAATGGAGAGCAAATAAGAGATTTGGGAAAGATTCAGCACGAACTGGAGTTAACCATAAAAGAAGCAGCAGAAAAAAGAAAAGCTGCCGAAGAACTTTTAAATCAGTTGGACGAATCTGTGAAAAAGATAAGCAATCTGGAACAGCAAATTAAAATGTACAAATCCGAATACCTGGATAACTTTCCCGAAGGTTATGCCCGGAATGAAGTAAAAAAGATAATTGAAAATTAATTGATTATTATATAAAAAACGAAGGATGATGAAAACAAATTTTTTATTAGTGGCAATGTTATTGGTTGTCTTCAGTATGATTACTTTAAACGCCAATGCCCAGCAGAACCTTAATGAGCTGACGAAGAAATTGGAAACAATGGACAATGTAGATATGAACAGTGTTCAACAACGCGATCCGCAAACTAAGAAAATGAATCAACTCATTAAAAATTATACTGTTTATAGTAAAGTTTTGGTGGATGAAATAATAAATGCTTTTGCGCAGGATAAAAAGGATGCTCACACAGTGATTGAGGATAAGAAAGGCGGAAAAGTAAAATCTCTTTTTTACCGTTTTATGGAAGGAAATAAAGAAATAACTTATTCCTTCTCCACAGTAGAAGACGATGTTTCGGAGGCTGCCTTTACCTTAATTGAAAACTACGACAGGTAGAGATTATACTTTTCTTGAAAAATCTTAATATCCCAAACTTTCCATAATACTCAATGTTCTGAATGTATAGAGAATGATATTCTCCTTACCCGAATCATAACAATAATTATTAATAACATGAGTATTATGGAAAGAATGGACGAAATGAATAAACAGAATTCCGGATGTAGTAATAAAAACACCGATTCTCATGCCGGCCGGATTATTAGGGAAAATCAGGAAAATAACCGTTACACCAGCTTGTTCGAGGAAGGAACCTCAGACTGGCAGGATCGTAGTACCGGAAGCATGGGTAGTCAACGCTCGGGTGGATTAACAAGCCGTAAGATGAATGCTGAAAAATCTGACGAGAGCCAAAAGCAGGGCGAACGGTACAATCGTTACGGGCAATCGCCGGAGGATATACAACACATAAAGGATAATGAGCAAATGATACGTGGCGGTTATAGCGAAACGCAGGAAACGGATACCAACCCCTATCTGCGCGATATGTACCACAGCAGTACCAGAGAGCAATTATCCGGTAATGAAGAATCAATCCAGCAAATGGAAAATCAATCTAAAACTTCCGAACAACCTCAGGCGCGGCAGCAGCAGGAAACCCGTACATCTGCCGACCGTTACAATAACCAACGCGTAACAGAGGAAGGCAAAGATCAGGAGATTGGCGGGCCGATGGATGCTTCCAAAAACTATTAATACTACTCTAATGATGAATCCAGAATACCTGTACGGTTTTCTGGTCGGTATGAATAAATTCTCTCTCAAGCTTCCCGCCGTACTTCAGAATGGTATTGCGGGAAGCTTCGTTTTCTTTGTAGCAGGCGAGCATTACTTTCTTTAATCCCAGTTTATCCCAACTATATTGCAGCCCGGCCTGGAGCATTTGTGATGCGTAACCTTTTTTTCGTTCCGAAGGACGTACACCAAAGCCAATATGGCCGCCATATTCTCTCAGAAAATCATTTAAGGTATGGCGGATGTCAATAATACCAACAATTTTACCGTCACTTTCCCTGATACCGAAAAAAGTGGAGGCTGGTACCCACGCAGGATTTATATTTTCTCCTTTGATGTTATTTTGTACCTGTTCCACCCATTGCGGATAGGGCATACGTTCGAGCAAAGCGCCTCCGTGTAAATCGGGTTCATTATGTTCGCGGTGTTCATTGATGTAGTTGGTAGCGGCTTCTTCCATCTCAAGGGTGGGTAATACCAATATTATTTTTTCCATAAGAATTTAATTTGGGCTTGAAATTACTAAAAAGTTTTTGAAACGCAGATTAACGCGGATTAACACAGATTTTTTTTAATCTGCGATAATCCGCGTTAATCTGCGTTTCAAAATATCTTATTTGAACCTTGATGTATCCACATTCTCTCTTTTCTTTTCCTTATAGTCACCAAAACTATAACTGAATGAAACTTCCACACCGCGATTCGTTTGCCAGTATTTGTTAGATACATTCTGTCCTTTAAAATTGATTTTAGTTGATACCTGAGAAGTATTAAATAAATCCATTCCTTTCACAATAACCCGTGCCCGTTGATTAGGTGATCTCCATTGTAATGAAGCATCCAGATTCCCCGAACGGGTAATATTATATATACCTTGTATAGTACCATTCTGATAGAATGCGGAAACATTCAGGCGGATATCCGGTTTTGTTGAGAGTGTGAATGTATTATTCATTCCAACAACAAAAGTAGTATGGTTTCGATTGAATGGAATATCCCAGAAATCACTGTCCTTCTCGCGTTTGTTAATTCCGGTCAGGGTGATGCGTGAGTTCAGCCAATTCTGTACCTTGAAAGGAATAACCGCCTGGATACCAATTTGCTGCATATAATCCTCATTCATAAACTTATATATTTCTGCCAATCTATTTGGGTCCTGGTAAAGTAACTGTGTGAAATTATCTTTTTCATGATTAAAGAAAGCCGTAAAAATGTATTTGCTTTTCAGAATATATGATAGGCTTGTACCATATTCTACCGACGGTTTCAGTAGCGGATTACCATGTATTTCCGAATAGGCTCCCATGTAAGAAATAGTATTATTCATGCTCCAAAAATCAGGATAAGACTTATCGCTGGTATATGAAAGCTGTAGTATATGACCCGGTGCCGGTAAGTAATTTACATTCAGGGTAGGGTAGTACATCCATTCATTCCATACGTCTGAGTGGTAAAGTTCGGCTGCAAAAGACGCATCTACGGATAGCTTTTCACCGAAAGATTTGCTGAATCCGGCAAATCCGTTTATGGTATATTCGCTTCTGCGTGTGGTCATTGATTTTTCGGGAACGAACTGTCCGCTTTCCACATCATAATAGTTCTGGAAGCTGTTATCTACAGATGTAGTGTAATTGGCACCGTAGTTTAGACCCCATCCATTGGATAGTTGATGTTCCTGCATGGCGTAGAATTTCCAACGGTTTATACGTTGCTGGTCTTTATAGCGCACGTTTATTTCTTCCTCATTCAAGACACTGTTAATTAACTGGTCGCCCGGAGATTTGTAGAATGTAAACTCAACTCCTGCATTCAGGCCAAAAGAAGCACGATAATCCAGTTGTACATTGTGAAGTTGGTCATCTCCATTACTGGTCGAGTTCGAGTGCTCGGTTCCCCTTGAATTTCCTTTGTTGTTATAGTCGTTAAAACGGGTGGTGTACACCAGGCTCATGGTATTATCCGGAGTGATATTATAATCCATACCCAGACGCACATTGTGGCGTTTGAATTTATACCTGCGGCTTTCAGTAAGATTCATTTCGTATACTTTATCTCCGACAGTGTGCAAAGCCTCCTTATTGCCACCGTTCCGGCTCCGACCGAAATTGTAAGAGTAAAGTAAATCTGCTGAGAATTTAGGAGAAGAATACAGGAGGCTTGCACGTTCTGTCAGGTCTTCATAATATGTTTGTTTCCAGGACGATGATACTTCGCCGGTAAGTTTATTCTCGCCCGAACCTTTCTTCAATACAAGATTCACCATTGGGCCGCGTACCTGATAACGTGCCGGGGCTGAATACATTACTTCTGCCTTTTCGATATGCGATACGGGGATGCTTCTTAACAGCTCATTCAGTTGTTCGGGGGTTAGCGAATTTACTTTACCATTAATAACAATGTTGATGTTTTGTCCGGCCAGTGTCAGTCCGTTACCTATATCTACTATTCCGGGAAGTTCCTTGATTGCATCCATGGCATTATCTACCGGCAGGTTGTTCACCAGGCGTGGCAGGTCGTAAACCAGTTTGCCCTCTTCTGCTTTCACTACCGGGCGCTCGCCGGTAACCATTAACTCGGGAAGTTCCATTAATAAACTATCCAGGAAAAGAGCCATGGTATCGTTCACCATGATTTGTGCATTCATAAATATAGATATACATGCAAATACCGGGAGCAAATAAATTCGTTTCATAAGGTTTTATATGTTTTTGTTTTGTTTCTCTTATGCAAAGTACGGCATTATCCGGGTAGCAATGGGTTATCATAAACTTATGTAGTGTTATCTAGTGTTATCACCCGTGTTATTTAGTCTTATCAGAGTTAGGGAAAAAAGATATTCCGTTTATCTTTGTACACAACATCTTTATAATGTATTGCCAATGAACTTACGGATTAAGTATATAGCCATATTTGTCATTCTAACTCTTATCGCCACTTTTGCATATCAGGCGCACTGGTTAATGGATATGTATAATACAACTAAAGACCAGAATAAGGTAGCCATAGAGAATGCAATACGAAACGCAGATTATATTGAACTATTTCTCCGGGTAGATAGCATAAGTGAAGCTTCAAATCAAGAAGGTAAACTTACCTCGAATGCTGATACGAATGGTTTTATCAGTTTTTCGGCCACATTTGATAAGGACAAGGATGAAAAAACCAGGGATCAGGAACGGAAGAGAAGCAAAATAAGAAAGTCATTTTCTTCTGCGGATAGCCTGGTGATAGACGAAGAATCCGACTTTGACCCCACATCTATTGGATTGCCCGATGGATTTGATATGTATGATGGGTACCGTGCATTGGAGGTACTGGCCTTTCAATTACAAACCGGGCTGCATTCGGTGATTGACCGTAGAGTACCCATTCATATCTTTCGTTTCGATAGTATCTTAAGTCTTGAATTGAAAAAATCCGGTCTGGATATTCAACACTATACCCGTGTTGTACAGATTAAAAACGACAGTACGCTGGTTGAAAGTCAGGTGTCAAATATTGATACTACTCAAATGAAACGATACGACCAAATCTACGATGCACAACAAAAATACGCTTTTCAAGTTTATACGGAACCTACCGACCGGATTATACTTAAACAAATGGCAGGGATACTGACTACTTCGTTTATCATCTTAATAGTATTGGGAGCAGCATTCTGGTTTCTTATACATACCATACTTCAACAAAAGACAGTAGACGAAATGAAAACCGATTTTACCAACAATATTACCCACGAACTGAAAACTCCGCTTGCCGTAGCTTATGCAGCAACCGATGCACTTCTGAATTTTAATAAGGCGGATGAAAAAACTCAGCGGGATAAATACCTCAATATAACCAAAGAACAACTCGAACGTCTGGGCGGATTGGTCGAACAAATACTTTCCATGAGCATGGAACGGCGTAAAACCCTTCGGCTGAAAGAGGAAGAGGTATATATAAAACCACTCGTTAATTCTCTTATCGAACAACATACGCTCAAAGCCGGAAATCAATCCCGGTTTATTATGGATATCGAACCAGATAATTTGAACATTATAACAGACCGTACTCATTTCAGCAACATAGTCAGTAACCTGATTGATAATGCGGTAAAATATTCTCCGCAGGGTGCGGAAGTAACCATCCGTGCACAGATGATTAATAACCAGTTGAAACTCACTGTTGCCGATAAAGGTATAGGCATTGCACCCGATAAGCAAAAGTTTATATTCGATAAATTCTACCGTGTTCCCTCAGGTAATCAGCACGATGTAAAAGGATACGGATTAGGTTTGTTTTATGTAAAGAACATGGTTGAAATGATGGGAGGCGAAATCAGTGTAAAAAGCGAACCCGGCAAAGGAAGTACCTTTACTGTACTTATGAAAGCAAATTTATAATTGTGACTACTTAAATAATTTATCAATTTATTCACCGCAGATTACACAGATTCTTTTAATTGAATTTTAATCAAACAATATTATCTGTGTAATCTGCGTAATCTGTGGTGAACAATGATATATTCCATTTTCTGATTATCTTTACTGCCTCAAACGAAAGAACCATTTCCATATGAAGCAGGACAAAATCAACATTCTCCTTGTCGAAGATGAGCAAACACTGGCAATGATTATCAAAGATACACTCGAAGAAAGCGATTTTAATATACATCTGGCAAATGATGGTGAAGAAGGATTACGAATGTTTTTTGATATTCGCCCCGACGTACTTGTAGCCGATGTAATGATGCCCCGTATGGATGGTTTCGAAATGGTTCGTCGCATCCGGCAAACAGATAAACATACGCCTGTTCTCTTTCTTACCGCCCGCTCGGCTATCCAAGATGTAGTCGAAGGTTTTGAACTTGGTGCCAATGATTACCTGAAAAAACCTTTCGGGATGCAGGAACTTATTGTACGTATCAAAGCCCTTATGGGAAAAGCATTTTCGTTTAAAGACAAAGAAATAAAAACTTCTTTCGAAATCGGAGCCTACTACTTCGATTCCGTTAAGCAGGAACTAACCTTTGCCGGTGATAAACAAATACTTTCGCATCGCGAATCGGAGATATTGAAACGACTATGCGAAAACCAGAATGAAGTAGTCAATACACAAAATGTATTGCTCGATTTATGGGGCGACGACAGTTTCTTCAATTCGCGCAGCCTCCATGTTTTCATTACAAAGTTGAGACACAAACTATCTAAAGATGAGCAGATACGGATTGTGAACGTACGCGGAATAGGATATAAACTTATTGTAAATTGAATGACCATTCAAACCATTGTTTTTAGATGCCACAATCCTCTTTTTGCGCAGTATTTAAGTTTTCTGCTGTAATATCCCGCATTTAAAATCTCTTAACAAACCGTTTCCCACTAAAAAAGTATAACTTTAGAGAATTAACTAAAGTCTTATTACTAAAAACAGTGCCATGAAACGAACATCTTTAATCATTTTATGTGCAATTCTCCTTAACACCACTTTGTTGAATGTACAAGTACACACCAGCCAGGCCGATTCCATTCTCCCCGTACGTGGATTAGCCATTGCCGCCCCTTCAGTACAAGGATTACCCTTATTCCTTAAGTTTATTGAAGAAGAACTTGCCCCGGGAAAGTTCAATTTATTGATTCTTCGGGTTGACTGGAACTACGACTACCAAAGTCACCCTGAGCTCAAAGACCCCAATCCGTTAAAGAAGGCCGATGTAAAGAAAATCGTCGCCCCCTGCCGTAAACATGGAATACAAATTGCTCCGCAGATAAATTTACTGGGGCATCAGTCATGGGCAGAAACCACTTATGCATTATTGCGTGAATATCCACAGTTCGATGAAACCCCGCATGTGGATACCGAACGCGATTATACCGGGTGGCCGAATGAGCACGGACTGTACTGTAAAAGCTACTGTCCCCTGCATCCCGATGTACACAAGATCGTTTTCGAACTGGTTGATGAACTAACTGATGCCTTCGAGGCCAAACTATTTCATGCCGGAATGGACGAGGTATTTTATCTGGGCGATGATAAATGTCCCCGTTGCAGCGGACGCGATAAAGCCGAACTTTTTGCGGGCGAGGTAACCAAAATACATAACCACCTTGCACTATCCGGCAAACGGCTCATGATATGGGGCGACCGCCTTATCGACGGTAAAACCACCGGAATAGGCCTGTGGGAAGGAAGCTATAACAATACCCACCGTGCCATTGACATGATACCGAAAGATGTATTCATCTGCGATTGGCATTACGAACGAGCTGTACCAACTGCCGTCTATTTCGCAATGAAAGGCTTTGATGTTGCTTCCTGCCCGTGGAGGAAACCACAAGTGGCTATGCAACAACTGGATGATATGCTCAGGTTTCGCGAACAATCTCCCCGTGATATGAAAGACCATTTCCAGGGAATTATAGAAACCGTATGGTCGGGTGCCGACGGCTTCCTGAAATCTTATTATGATCCCGAAACCTACAAGCAGGAAATTTCGGATGCTATAACCATTAAGAAACTTATAGAACGCTATAAAAACCTCTAAAGGTGATTTTAAAAATTGAACACAGAGACACAGAGGCACAGAGATTAAAATAGTGTCTAATTTTAAAACTCTGTGCCTCTGTGTCTCTGTGTTCCCAAAGAAAATATAAAATATGAAGAAAATATTACTACTAACCCTGTCGGCATTTGTTGGGTTTGCCGGTAGCACATATGCCCAGGTCGACCCGAAACTTCGCGAAGATATCCGTAATACAGGATACGTACATAGTCCATTGCCGTTGGATTACAGCAAAGCATTCGAAACACATGCCCTGCACAAAAAAGTACTCAATTCCGAAACCATTTGCGACATGGAAGACATGGCACGCTGGTCGCACAAGGGCATCGGACGCATCAGCCAGACTGCCGAACGAAGCATCACCGGCCGTCATAGCCTGCGACTCGAAGCACCCACTACCGTTCCCGAATTCCTCGGTTGGGGATTAGGTTTCGGCACCTGTATGGCTACCTACGAAATAGACGGGCAAAACTGGGAAAAGTACAACCGTCTGCACTTCTACATCTATCCCGATTGTGAAGGCGCCCGCAGCATCTACCTCAATCTCTATGTGGAGAACGACGGGGAAATCAAAGTACCCGACAAATACGGTCGCGAAGGATACCACGAAATAAACCTTATTAACGGCCAGTGGAACGAATGCTTTGTCGAAATGACCGAGCTGGCCCGTGATAAAGTAACCGCCCTGAAGTTCGCCATCGAAGTATTCGGCCGCGAACGTACCATGGGCGATTCGTTGAAGTTCGATGTCGATGATGTAAAGATTCAACTCATCGAAAATCCCGAAACCGTAAGCGGATGGACACCCGCCGAGAACCGTATCATCTTTTCGACAAGCGGATACCGTCCGGATAGTAAAAAGACTGCCATTGTACGGGTGGCCGGACACGACGGTAAATTCGCCCTCATCGATTATAAAACCAATACACCCGTATATCAGGGTAATATACAACCCGGCAAAACACATATCGGAACCTTCGATACGATTGATTTCACCGATTTCCACCGTGCCGGACAGTACACCCTCAAAGTAGGCAATGTTACCACCATGCCTTTCTATATACACGCCGACCTATGGGACGATTCTGCATGGCGCGTACTCAATTTCATGTTTGTTGAACGTTGCGGTTATCCCGTCCCCGAGAAACACGGCGCCTGCCATACCGACCTGAATGGCGAACATAACGGACTCCGTTTCACCGTCAACGGTGGATGGCACGATGCTGCCGATATGTCTCAGCAAACCCTGCAAACAGGCGAAATCGCGTTCTCAATGCTCGAAATGGCACAACGTGCCCGCGAAAAAGGAAACCTCGACCTCTACCTGCGTTTGATGGAAGAAGCCCAATGGGGATTGGATTACGTACTGAAAACCCGTTTCGGCGACGGCTACCGGGTGCAAACTTGGGGAACAAACCTATGGACAGACGGCTTTATCGATACCAAAGACGATTCCGGCCGCCGCCAGGTACGCGTACACAACCGCGCGTTCGAGAATTTTGTCTTTGCCGGCATCGAAGCCTACGCCTCCTTATGCATCGAAAAAGATGGTATGCTCAAAGAACACCTGGCTAAAGTAGCCCGCGAAGATTTCGACTTTGCCATGAAACGGTTCGAAGAACTTGGATACGATGAACTCAAAGGTGCCGGAGGCGGTGGCGACCATGCTGCCATGGCATCCCGTAGCCAATATATGGCCAATATATCTTTTGCCGCCAGCCTGTTATACCAGCTCACCGGCGAACAGTATTATGCCGGTATCGCATCCGAATATATCAAATACACCCTTGCCTGCCAGCGTGCTGAGCCATTGAAAGATAAAAATAAAACCCGTGGTTTCTTCTACCGCGACCTCGACAAGAAATCCATTGTACATTACACCCACCAATCGCGCGACCATGTGTATATGCAGGCTATCACCGCCCTCTGCCGCACACAACCCAACCACCCCGACCGCGCCTCGTGGGAGAATGCCATTAACCTCTATGCCGGATACCTGAAAGGCATTATGCAATATGTACAGCCCTACGGAATGGCTCCCAGTGGTGTATATCATATAGACGAAGAAAAAGACAAAGATAATTTCTACGCCATCCAGGTAGGCATACGCGATGGCGGAGCCGAAGATTATAAAGAACAACTGGAGAACGGCTTCAAGCTCGACAAAGAACATTACCTGCGTGTATTCCCCGTATGGTTCTCGTTCAAGGGCAATGCCGCCGTACATCTGGCTACCGGAAAAGCCGCCGCCCTTGCCGGAAAATATCTGAATGACGCCCAGTTGATGGACATTGCCGAGCAACAACTCTTCTGGATTGTAGGCAAAAACCCCTTCGGGCAGTCCTTGATTTGGGGCGAAGGCAGCAACTATGCCCAGCAATATACCGCGCTTCCGGGCGAAACGGTCGGAGAAATCCCCGTTGGTATGCAGTCGCGTTTCAACGAAGATACACCCTATTGGCCGCAGTTCAATACAGCGACTTACAAAGAAGTATGGGGCTCATCGGCCGGAAAATGGTTCTCGCTTATAGCTGAGTTCTAGTAACTTACGTTCATGAAAGAAAAAACGAAAATAAGCGGGAGTATACCGATAGTTTCTTTATATTTGCATTGTACAATGACTATTAATTATGAATGAAACCTGCAACTTAAAGGAATGTTTCGCAATGATGCCGATTGCCGATGATTACGAAGGATACGAGAGAGGTCATTTCCGGAAAGTGTATGATTCGCTTATCAAACCTTCCATTATCGAAGCCGGGTTTACTCCGGTTCGGGCGGATGAGCTTACTAATCAGGAGAATTTACAGACTGAAGTAATCCAACGGCTTATCAATTCTCCGTTGGTTGTATGCGACCTGAGTTCGCTTGATAAGCAAATTTCTCTCGGTCTTGGCATCAGGCAATGGTTTAAAAAACCAACAGTATTGCTCTGGGATGATATCACCCCTAAAGCATATTATATCAACGGCATCACTTGTATCGAATATAGCAATACCCTGAATAAGAAAAGCATCAGCGAAGTACGGAAAAAGATAAAAGCCTCCGTACAAACGATATTTTTTGATTCAGGATGCTGAAATAAGCAGATAATAACATATCCATATAAAGCATACTTGGTTCTCTGTACTAAGTATGCTTTTTGTTTATCAATACTTACCTGCCTTTCCGGATAAAGTTGCCTTATCTACCATCGACTACACCCGGATGTAGTCGATGCTTAAATACCGTACTTTATAACGGAACGTAGCGTATTCTGTTTGGTAAAACCAGGGTAGTAATACCTACTTTAAGGTATTCTTATATGTTGTATATTCACTAAATAAATTTTACCTTTGCGGCGGAAACCCGAAGTATGAAGAAATTCTCTCTGAACATACTGAAGTTTTCGCTGCCTTTGCTCTTTATAGCTTATGTAGCGTGTATATCACTGTTCACCCACTCGCACGTGGTGAATGGTGTTACTATTGTTCACTCTCACCCCTTCGATAAAGACTCCCAACACTCTCACACCGCATCCCAGTTTCAGTTAATCTATTTGCTTACGCATTTGCAGCTTGCGGATGGCGCGGTTACTTTGTTGATAGTGGCAATGAGTCTGGTGCTTTTGCGCCGTTTATCTTATGAACTTCCCCGTCTTCATATTCAGGCACATCTGCGGGGAGTGCTTTCGCTGCGGGCGCCTCCGGTAGCGGTTTAATATACATTTTATTTTTCCGATATGGATATGATGCCATATCGTAGGTTTATTTATCCTACCACCCCACCCTTTGGGCACCCCTCCTTCCGGAAGGAGGGGAACCGATGCCGCATGGAATTCTCCTCCTTCCGGAAGGAGGAGTACCCGTAGGGGGAGGTGGTAGGCGAAATAAACTTTTTATCATATTCATTTTCTCATTCATTTATTAAACCGCGTAATCATGAAACAACTATATTTCATCCTTATCGGCTTATGCTGCGCATTCATATCGGCCAAAGCCGACCAACCCGTTCTTAGTAAAACCGACGCCAACATCATCGGCCACGTTGTCGATAAAACAACAGGCGAACACCTATCCTATATTTCCGTTATCCTGAAAGGAACAACTATCGGCACCATGACCGACAATACCGGGCATTACTTCCTGAAAAACCTGCCCGAGGGCGATTTTATGATTGAAGTTTCATCCGTCGGCTACAAAACTCTGAGCCGCAAGGTTACTGCCAAAAAAGGAATCACCCTGGAAGAAAACTTTGAGATTGAAGAAGACGCCGTCAGCCTGGACGGCGTGGTGGTATCGGCCAACCGTAGCGTAACCAAGCGCCGACTGGCTCCCACACTGGTGAATGTGGTTGACTTTAAAATGTTCGAAACCACCAACTCGCCCACATTATCGGGCGGACTGAATTTCCAGCCCGGTGTGCGTGTAGAAACAAACTGCCAGAACTGCGGTTTCCAACAAGTACGCATCAACGGCCTCGACGGGCCTTATACCCAGATATTACTCGATTCGCGCCCTGTATTCAGCGCCCTTTCCGGTGTATACGGACTGGAACAGATACCTGCCAATATGATTGAACGAGTCGAAGTAATGCGAGGCGGCGGTTCCGCCCTTTTCGGCTCATCGGCCATTGCCGGAACCATAAACATTATCACGAAAGAGCCTCTACGCAACACCGGAATGCTGGGGCACACCATTACTGCTATGGGCAATGGCGAGTTCGACAACAATACCTCGCTCAATGCGGCGGCATAAAATTCGACCTCTTCACCCCGAACGAAAAGCAACGCCTGAGCATTTATACTTCGGCTCAGAACACCGACCGCGACAGCTATTACGGCACTGAGCAGAATCTGGATGCCTACGGACGTACCACCGACCTCACGGCGATGATTGGCAGCCAGTATGTGTACAGTTTCGATAAGTTCTGGTTTATGCCGTCCGACCTTACCGCGGGCATGGAGTACAACTATAATAACCTGGAAGATGAAATGTTGGGATACAACCGGTCGAGGGTTTCTTTACGAAACTGGATGATGTGTTCCTGCTCGAGAAAATCGGATTCAGCGAGGAACACAATGCCTATATTAAGGAACGCCGTAACGGTTCGGGTGCCAAAGTAATGGGTCTGACACTCGAGGGTAAACTGGCTTACCTCAGCACCCTGCAACTTCAGGGAGGCGTTACTATCCAGCGCAGCCGGTACGACAAAGCCGAAGAATGGAGCGAAGACCCCGATGTACCGGCCGAGAAACGGATGTTCCGTTCGCCCAATACTTACGGATACTTCACTGCTACCTATAATCCGGTAAAACCTTTATCGATAGCCCTTTCGGGTACCTATACCGGAGAAATGCTTGTACAACACCTGGCCGGAGTTATTCCGCAGGATATGGCCGTAACTACGCCCGATTTCTTTGATATGAACATCAAGGTATCCTATGATTTCAAAATTTACAAAAGTTCCGAATTACAACTGAATGCCGGTGTTCAGAATGTTTTCAATGCCTATCAGAGCGATTTTGATAAAGGGAAGGACAGGGATTCGGCTTATATCTATGGTCCTGCTATGCCACGGAGTTGGTTTGCCGGGGTGAAGGTTAGTTTCTGATATAATAGACTTTTGATTGAAAAAAACTTCGTCCTCCACATGAAAAACTGTTGTCATTCAGGTGAGTGACCGTCGTCATCCACGTGGATGACTTGCGTCATACGGGTGGGTGACGGAGATATACCGGTAGCATACCTACGTTTTCCCGGTAAGAAAGTAACGTTTTCCCAGTAGGATAAAAGGAATATTCTACTGGGATAACAGAGCAATATGCTTTTTAACTCTATATATTTATTATTTCAGCTGGAATACTCTATATTTGCTTGAAGAAATATTAGCCAGTGATTAGCCGAAAACATGATAAAGAATTTGAGCGGATATACATCCGGTATTATGCCAGGATGAAACGCTTCGCGCGGGAATACGTCGTGTTCGAAGAAGATGCGGAGAATATTCTACAGGATGTTTTCACTGAATTCTGGGAGAAACGCGAAATATTACTGACATATACCAACCTGATTGCCTTTCTTTTTGCTTCCATCAAAAACCGTTGTCTGGACCTGCTGCGTCGGCGAACTTTAGAAGAAGAAGCTGCCGACCGGATGCAGAATGAACTGCTGATAACGTTGCGGATGAACCTCGGTTCTTTACAACTCGTTGACTGGGAACTGTTCAATGACGAAAATATAGAAACAGTTATCAATCAGGCTATATCTGCTTTGCCCGACAAGTGCCGGGAGATATTTATAAAAAGTAAAATAGAAGGTAAAAAGCAGAAAGAAATCGCTACCGAGCTGAATATCTCTGTTAATACCGTTGAAACCCAGATGGGAATAGCCTACAAAAAACTTCGGGAAACTCTCAAAGATATCTACCCTTTATTCCTTTTTTTATTTAATCTGTAATTTTTTTCTGGAGTCTTTAGCGGAATTCTTCCTCCTTATTCGTCTATTAAGTAAATACCTGAGTTGTTGGGATATGGTATATTTCAATTAAAACGGTAAATGCTCTAAATGGATTTTAACCGCGAGTTACGCAGAGTTACGCGGAGTTTTTAATTTCCATGCGGCATCGTAACTAAAAACTCCGGGTAACTCTGCGTAACTCGCGGTTAAAAAAACTCAGAAACGATAAACGAATAATGGAACACAAAATACATAAATATTTTCAGAATGCTTTAGAAGAAGACGAGCGCATCCGATTGCTACAAGAAGTAGAAGCCGATGAAGACCTGACGCGCCAATTCAGAGAAATCAAGAACCTGTACGCTATATCCGTCGTATCTTCCCTTCCCACCGATGCGGCAGAGGGAAAACGGAGCTATGAACAATTCAACCGCAAACATAAAAGAACGGCTACTATCCGTGTAGTGAGACGTGTTGCCCTGTATGCCGCATCCATAGCCCTATTAGTCGGTCTTACCCATTGGGTAACATTGCTGCAAGTAGAAAAGCAGGAAACCGAAATGCTTTCCTTACATGTTCCTGCGGGGCAACGCCTGCAACTCACCCTTCAGGATGGAACCGACGTATGGCTCAACGCACGGACAACCATTACCTATCCCGTTCGCTTCACCCCCGAAGAACGGAAAGTTTATATTGACGGGGAAGCCCTTTTTGATGTGGCAAAAGATAATGAACGTCCTTTTCTTGTCTCCTCCCAAGGTATAGCAATGAAGGTATTGGGAACCCGTTTCAATGTCTACAGTTATCCGGATGCCGGACACATACGTACCAGCCTGCTGGAAGGTAGCCTGATGGTTTACCGGGAAGAAGACGAGTCCGGGAATGTTATTTTAAAAGCCGATGAAGAAGTAATCATCGATAACTACGGAATGGAAGTAGGGGCAATTAAAGACTCTTCTTATTTCCTCTGGACCGAAGGAATTTATAGCTTCTATAAAGAACCGCTCATTAATATCCTCCGCAAACTGGAACTCTACTATGACGTGAAAATCGAAGTAAAAGACCCCACTATCTACACCAGTGAATATACCGGTAAGTTCCGCCAGAAAGACGGTATTGACGAAATACTGCGTATCCTGCGCAAGATTCGTTATTTTGATATTCAAAAAGATACGGAGAATAACACCTATATCCTGAGTTAATCTTATTGTCGAACCTTAAAAAACCTACTGCCTATGAACTGATAACCACCCAAAAACAAAGCAACGACAGATGCTGTAACATCTGCCGTTGAGAAAAGTAAACACAACCAATTAAACATTAGTATTCACTTAACATTGGCAAAGATATGAAAATAAAAACTTTGTTACCTCTCTTTATTGTCTATAATGAACACACTAAAGACTTTTTTAGAATTATGAGAATTTCTATTTTTCTCCTCTTTGTATGTATGTTCCAGCTTATGGCTGTAAATACGGATGCGCAGAATGCCGTTATCCGCATTGATGCCCGGACGCTTACCATTGGTGAGTTATTGAAGGAAATAGAAGACCAGACGGGCTACCTGGTGGTTTTCCGGAATAAAGACGTCGATACCGACCTTTCCGTCCGGATAAAAAAAGGCGAGGCGAAAGTATCAGCCTATCTGAATGATGCTTTTTCCGGTACGGATATCGGATATGAGTTTGAGAATAATTACATCATTCTCACCCAGAAACAAATAGTCGCAGAGAACACTTCCGTGTTGCAGCAAACCAACCGCAAAAGGATAACCGGTACAGTGACCGATAATTACGGCGACCCCATTATCGGGGCGAATGTGATGGAAAAAGGAACCCAAAACGGGAGCATAACGGATTTGGATGGTCACTTTGCCCTTTCGGTGGAAGATGATGCCGTACTGACCGTTTCATACATCGGATACCTGACCAAAGAAGCGCAGGTAAAAGGAAAATCTGTAATAAACGTAATACTGGTAGAAGACGCGATGGCTCTTGAAGAAGTCGTTGTGGTAGGATATGGCACTCAAAAGAAGGTGAACCTGACCGGTGCCGTTTCTTCCGTAGATTATTCAAAGTCCTCCTCTTCCCGTCCGTTGGTTAATGCCACCCAGGCGTTGGGAGGCTTAGCGCCCGGTTTGCAGGTAATGCAGGCATCGGGTAATCCGTACGATGAAGGCTTTTCCATAAATATCCGTGGTTTAGGTTCGCTGAATGATTCCAGTCCGTTGGTTCTGGTAGACGGCATGGAACAATCAATCAGCAATGTAAATCCGATGGATATTGAAACAATATCTATCCTGAAAGACGCAGCCTCTTGTGCTATTTACGGTAACCGGGGCGCCAACGGCGTTATTCTGGTTACCACCAAAACCGGAGGTAAAAAGAATAAGGTTAATGTGGATGTTTCCGCCAAACTGTCATTGAGCTCTCCGATGAGGGTACCGCAGTTGGTGAATAACTATGCCGATTATATGGAACTTATCAATGAATCTTATGTAAACCTGGACCGTTCGGCTGCCTTTACCGATGCTACCATCAATTTATGGCGCGAAAAGGAGAAAGACCCGAACGGAATAGCCGAATCCGGTTATCCCAACTACGTGGCCTATCCCAATACCGATTGGTACGACGCGGTGTATGACAGTAACTGGATGCAGGATTATACCGTACAGGTATCAGGTTCGGGCGAGAAAGCTGGTTATAACTTCTCTTTCGGTTATACCGATAATCCGGGAATCCTGAAGAAATCGGGCTTCAAACGTTACTTCGTCCGCAGTAATATTTATGCCGACGTGGCCAAATGGTTGCGTATCGGTAGCCGTATATGGGGGTATAATACCGACCGCCAGCGGGTATCCACCGGTTCATTAACCAGTATCGATATGACTAAAGTGGTTCCGGGTACCTATCCGTATTACGATGGTAAGTATGGCGCTCCCGAAGCCGGCGAAGAAGCCCCGCAATCACACAACCCGTTGTGGGATATGAATCATGAACACGGCGACATGAAGTACACCCAGATATTCACTAACTTTTATACGAAGGTAAAGTTCCTGAAACATTTCAGTTACGATTTCGGTTTCTGGTATAAGCATTATATTTATGATGGTAAATATGCTTCGAACGCTTTCCCGAAATGGAGTTTCAGCCTGAACGAAATTACAGCTAATCCCATTGACCTCACCATCGCAACAACTGGGCAGACGTATAACCGGGATAATTACTGGAAATTCAATCACGTACTCAACTATAATCAAAGTTTTGGTAAGCACGACGTAGGCGTTTTGCTTGGTTTCGAACAAGAACGCACCTGGAGCCGTACTTCAAATATAACCATGCAGGGATTGATTGACCCCAATATCGACGATATCGATGTGGGGACCGAATACAAATCTTCTTATGGAAAAAACACCGAACACCGGGCACGTTCCTGGTTTGGCAGGGCAACATACGCGTATGCCGAACGTTATCTGCTCGAAGTAAATATGCGTAATGATGCTTCTTCGCGCTTCGCACCCGGTCATCGCTGGGGATTGTTCCCCGCGGTTTCTGCCGGATGGCGGCTGTCGGAAGAATCATTTATGGCAGACACCAAAGA
Organism: Bacteroides sp.; assembly: GCA_032108265.1. Lineage (GTDB taxonomy): Bacteria > Bacteroidota > Bacteroidia > Bacteroidales > Bacteroidaceae > Bacteroides. Next base: position 25,508 of record DAMCMT010000010.1, on the reverse strand, counting down.
TTGGCTCTCCAACTTTAAGTTGCGTGCTTCCTGGGGTAAACTGGGTAATAACAGCATTGATAATTACGAGTGGCAGCAAACGTACGGCTTGGTGAATTATCCCTTTGGCAGTAATACGAATAAAGGACTGGCGCCCACCGCGCAAGCCAATATCAACTTGAAATGGGAAAAGTCCACAACCACTGATTTCGGTCTGGACTTCGGATTCCTGAACAATCGCTTATCCGGTTCGATAGATTATTACAACCGCGAAACGTCGGGAATCCTTTACCGTCCCGCTATCATGATGATATACGGAAATATAACGGCTGCCCGCCAGAATATCGCCGAAGTAACAAACAAGGGTCTGGAATTGCAGTTGACATGGAGCGACCGCATCAACGAATTCAATTATAGCATTAGCGGTAACGTTTCGTACAATAAAAATGAAGTCAGCAAATACAAAGGCAAACTTGTCCGCGGTTGGGTAACGGGTGAAAACGGCGAAATCTATCAAACAAACCTGGGAGATGTATCGACCGGAAGTACCACCCGTGTATTAGAGGGCCACATGATTAATGAACACTATATGCTTCAACCTTACAAGGGAAACCAAAGCTATTTCAACTCCGACGGTTCCGTCAACCCCGACGGAGGCCCGAAAGGCGGTATGATTCGCACCGAGGATGACATGAAATGGTTGAATGCCATGGTAGGGGCAGGTTATAAATTCTATCCGAATCAAACGGTAGGCAAAGCCGGAATCTGGTACGGGGATTATATATACGCCGACCTTAACGGTGATGGTATCTATGGTAATACCCACGATAGCGACTTTACAGGTACTTCTACCATGCCGAAATGGAACTTCGGATTGCAGATGAGCGCCACCTGGAAAGGATTCGACCTATCGATGAACTGGTACGGAGTAGCAGGAAATGAACTTTATTTCTACCGCACCGGGCACAACGCCAGTACCACCATAAAAGGATATGCCATCGGAAAAGATGTTGCCGGCGACCACTATTTTTACAATCCGGATAATCCGACCGACCCGCGTACAAACCTTACTTCCGCTAATCCCCGTTTAACCAATAACTCGGGCAGCAGCCAGAGCGAATCGACCAGTACCAAATGGTTATACAAAGGTGATTTCCTGAAATTAAAGAACCTCACATTCGGGTACACCATTCCCAAGAATCTGACCCGGAAACTCGAAGCCGAAAGCATCCGTGTTTTCTTCTCGGGCGAAAACCTCTTTACCATTACCGGCTATCCGGGTATTGACCCCGAAATGCGTTCTTCCATTGGATACTTAACTTACCGTCAATTTGCGTTTGGCGTGAATGTCTCATTTTAATTGAAAGGAGAAAGAATTATGAAAAAGATAACCCGATATTACATAATAGGAATCATCTCTGTATTGACCTTATCAGGTTGTGGAGCCGATTTTCTGGATTTATCCCCTCGCAATGCCGTTAACAGTTCCAATGTGTGGACAAGTAAAATCCTGGCCGAGCAAACAGTCGCAGGCGTTTATAATACCTTCGTCGGTTGGTATTGTGCCGGTTATGCTAATAATGTAGCCCGTGTTTGGGATTGTTATTCTTCGGTGATGGATGTCGACTTGAACTGGATAGGACAAAATCCTATTATACGGGGTACTGCTACGCCGTCGTCCGGACAATTTAGCGAAATCTATAAACGTTGCTATACAATGATTAACCGTGCCAATGATGTAATAGCCAATATTAACCAGGTGCCCGATATGAGCGATACGGATAAAGTACGGTATATTGCCGAATGTAAATTCCTGCGTGCCTGGGCATATAACCGCCTCAATATACTTTTTAAAGGAGTTCCGCTTATTACGGAACCGATTGAAGATGATGAACAAGCTAAAACTCCCCGCAGTACCGAAACGGAAATCTGGGACCAGGTTATTAAGGATTTAACCGATGCAGCCAATGAAGAGAATTTACCCGACAAATACAAGGCCGGTGATGCAAGCTATGGACATGTAACCAAAGGTGCTGTATATGCATTCCGTGGACAAGTCAACCTTTGGTTGGAAAAGTGGCAGGATGCAGTGAACGATTTTGAAGCAGTAGGTCGTTGTGGTCATACTCTTTTCACAACGGGCGGCAACATCGCTTATAAGAACCTGTTCAAAACCGCTAATGAGCAATGTGATGAAATGATATTTTCCGTTCAGTGCGAACAGAATTCGGTACACAACCCTCTGAGTGTGAATTACGGTAATCGTTGTACGGGTGGATCTATGTGGAATAACTACATTCCCAATCCGCATTTAATCGAGTCATACGAAATTGAGGACGGCAGTCCGTTCGAATGGGAAGAGTATTGCCCCGGATATAACTCAATGACACCGCTGCAACGTTCCGTATTCTTCCTCCGGGATGGAATGACGGAGGGTGAAGTTGAAAAGATGGCTACTTATGGCGCTGATATGAGCAAGTATCTGCCCGATGGTAACGAAGCCCGTATCCGTAAAGCATACGAGAATCGTGATCCGCGCCTGATGCTCTCAGTCATCACTCCTTACTCTACCTATTTCGGATCGGCCGGTGGAGTAGAGTACACCTATACCTTGCGTTGGCCTTATCGCGGATTCGATGCACGCGAACCTTTCGATATTCGTACCGATGCTAACAACTATTTTTATTACCTCTGGCGTAAATTCGTTCCCGAAGGAAATGAATGGCCTTACCGGGATAGTTACGATTTGGATATTAACTTAATGCGTTATGGGCAGGTATTACTGGGATATGCCGAAGCCCTGAACGAATTAGGACAAACAGATAAAGCCGTAGAACAAATTAATAAACTACGGGCACGCTGCGGAGCACAATTACTGAACAGTAACGAACCGACAACAGTGAAAGGCCAGGATGATATGCGCGAACGAATCCGCAATGAATACTACTGGGAACTTGCAGGAGAAAACGTTATGTTCTGGAACGAACTCCGTTGGAAAACATGGAAGGATAAGAAATTCCGCAACAACACCAATGGCCTGATGCAAATATGGGGAACCACCACTTACACCTGGTACTGGCTGGGCGAACAATGCTGGACTTGGCCTATTCCCGCCTCGGAACGCGAGAAGAATCCGGCTTTGACTCAGAATACAGGTTGGAACGATTAACTGGTAAATTTATTGATGATGAAAATGAAACGAATATCCATCTATTTTTGTGTTTTTTCTTTTATTCTCCTCTCCTGTAGCGGAAATAACAGTGATAACGGTAATAACGGAGGTGGAGGAGAAGAACCACCACCTCCCGTTACGACCTATAAAAACCCCGTTATCAACGAAAATTGTCCCGACCCATCGGTCATAAAGGCAGACGACGGTTATTTCTATGTATATAGTACGCAGGATAATTTGCCCGGCAATACCCGTTATATACCTATACATAAATCGAAAGATCTGGTTGTTTGGGAATATGTAGGAACCGTTTTTGATGAAGATACCCGCCCGAAAGGCATACCGAATTCCCGCTTATGGGCTCCGGATATAAATTACATAAACGGAAAATATGTACTCTATTATTCCCTGGGAGTGTGGGGAGGAACCTATGATTCGGCCATTGCCGTAGCTACAGCCGATAAACCCGAAGGCCCTTTTACCGATCAGGGTATAATAATAGATTATACTTCGCACGGGGTAAATAACTCGATCGATCAGTTCTATATAGAAACTGGCGGCCTCAAGTTTTTAGTCTGGGGTAGCTTTTATGGTATTTATGCCGTTGAACTAGAAAATGACGGACTCGCTGTAAAAAAAGAATCGCAGAAAGTTCAACTGGCTGCCAATCAAATAGAAGGTTCCTACATCGTACAGCACGATGATTATTTCTACCTGATAGGTTCTGCCGGAACCTGTTGCGAAGGGGATAAGAGTACCTATCATTTGATATTCGGAAAGTCTAAAGATGTACTAGGGCCTTATGTAACCCAGGACGGGAAGCGTATGCTCGACGGTGCAGGCGATGTGTTATTGCAAGGTAATAATATGTGGGCAGGAACTGGCCATAATGCCGAATTTGTTCAGGACGATGAAGGCAACGACTGGATAATCTACCATGCCTATCGCAAATCCGACGACTCAGTAGGTCGGTTGCTGATGCTCGACAGAGTCCATTGGAACGAGTGGGGACCTTATATTCAGGGCAATACGGCATCTATCTCTGCCGGAGCGCCCGTATTCAACTAAGAGGTTAGCCCGCATAGAGATTTCAATATGCCTGCTATTTTCCCCATCGTATGTATTGATTCGCATAATTAATAAATCTAATGAAAACAACTCTATTCACAATTCTTCTAACCCTTACATTCATGGGCTGTAATGCCCCTACACAATCTACTCACTGGCCCGTACAGCAGGCCACCGATTGGTATCAGCAGCAGGGCTGGCTACGCGGCTGCAACTTCATCCCCAGCAACGCTATCAATCAGCTCGAAATGTGGCAGGCCGATACCTTCGACCCCACGACCATCGACCGCGAGCTAGGCTGGGCTCAAGACATCGGTATGAACTGCATGCGCGTATTCCTGCACCATGCTGTCTGGCAAACGGATAAGGAGGGCTTCAAACAACGAATCGACCGCTATTTGGATATTGCCGACCGGCGCGGCATCAAGACTATGTTCGTATTCTTCGACGATTGCTGGAACCCTACTTTCGAAACTGGTCTTCAACCTGCTCCGAAGCCTGGAATACATAACTCGGGCTGGGTACGAGACCCGGGCGATTTGTATTATCTGGGAGACTCTATTGCCTTGAAACCCTTACTCGAGGCGTACGTCAAAGACATTCTGACAACTTTCAAGACCGACCGTCGCATTCTGATGTGGGACCTCTACAATGAACCCGGTGGCTCCGGTACCCACAGGTATAACGAACGGAGTTTACCGCTGTTGCGCGATATCTTCAGTTGGGCCAGGGAAGTTAACCCCACGCAACCCATTTCGGCCGGTATTTGGGATGTTAGTTTGACGGAACTGAACGAGTTTCAGGCTGCTAACTCCGATATCATCACTTACCACACTTATGAGCCGGTAGAGCAGCATCTGGCGCTCATCCAGTCGTTGAGGCGGTACGGCCGTCCGCTGATTTGCACGGAGTACATGGCGCGCACGTCGGGCAGTACTTTCCAGACCATCATGCCGATGTTGAAAGCAGAGAATGTAGGCGCTATCAACTGGGGATTGGTAGCGGGTAAGAGCAACACTATCTTCGCCTGGGATACTCCGCTGCCGGATGTAACTGAACCACCGATGTGGTTCCACGATATATTCAGGCCCAACGGAGAACCATATGCGCAGGATGAGATAGAGGTGATTGAGAGTTTGACTGGCTCGATCAGATAACTGAAAACCGAACATATTATCCGCAATCGTACCCCCTATCTTCTATGACATTAAATGGCAGGGATAAATTGGCAGGATAGACTGCCAATCCTGTCAGGGTCAAGGTACGTAGGTAGAGGGTGTCAAGGTACGTAGGTAAAGGGTGTCAAGGTACGTAGGTAAAGGGTGTCAAGTTACGTAGGTTGATGATGCCAGGTTGGGTAGGTTGATGATGACGCCTAGGTAGGTTGATACCCAAGGTTACGTAGGTTAGTGTTATCAGGTTGGGAAGGTAATACCGACAGGTTGGGCAGGTTGATAATTTATCTACAATAATATAACGTCTACGACGTTAAGGGTATGATTGCGGATAATCATAATTTTTTTAATGAGATAATTAACTGATTGACAAAATTTTAACTAACTGAATCAACAAGTAGTTTCAACTACTGATTCGCATAATACATAGAACATAATGAAAACAAAACAGCTACTCTTCGCTCTTTTATTAACAGGTAGTTTACTGCCTGTGAGTGCCCAACACCGTGCCGACCAACAACAACTAACCGACCCGAACTCCTTTTCCATGATATTGTTAGGAGACCCGCAGGGCTATACAAAATATGATATCAACCAACCCCTGTTCCAGTTGTGTACGGCCTGGATTTCCGACAACATTGAACAGTTGAATATCAAAGCAGTTTTGTGCACCGGCGACCTGGTAGAGCAGAATGAAAATATCGTCCGCAACCGTAAAATGCTGAACCAAACCAGCCGTGAAATGTGGACGGCTGCCTCCGATGCCTTCTCTTGGTTGGATAACAAAGTTCCGTATATTATTTCTCCCGGAAACCACGATTATGGTTATAAAAGTTCCGAGAATGGAAGAACCTGTTTCCCGGATTATTTCCCGTTTGAACGGAATTCAGCATGGCGCGATATTTGTGTAAGTGCATTCCCCAATAGAAACGGGGCTGTATCTCTTGAGAACTCAGCTTTCGAATTTACCGACCCCCATTGGGGAAAGTTGTTGGTGATAACTTCCGAATTTGCTCCCCGCGATGAAGTTCTGGAGTGGGCAAAAAAACTGGCCGCCGCGCCCCAGTATCAGGAACATAAGGTGATATTTATGACCCATTCCTATTTACGCCAGCGAACTGCCGAACGGATTGTAAACGAAGGGTATCCCATCACTCCCAGGAACTGGGGCGAGGCGATATGGAAAAAATTAATAGAACCTTCCACCAATATCGTTATGGTAATTTGCGGACATACAGGTAACCCCGGAGAATTTGAAGATTCAGTTGCTTACCGGGTCGACAAAAACCTGAGCGGAAAGGATGTACACCAAATGATGTTCAATGTCCAGATTCTCGGTGGAGGCTGGGAAGGTAACGGCGGCGACGGTTGGTTGCGCATACTGGAATTCTTACCGGATGGAAAAACGATGAAGGTAAAAACGTATTCTCCTTTGTTTGGTATATCTCCATCGACTAAACATCTGGCACATCGTACCGGGGCTTGCGACCAGTTTGATATAGTGCTGGAATAAGGCGTTGCTTTCAATAAGTTTGCCAATATCATGAAATCATCCGGACGTCTTGATTTTATTCTTAATTTACTCTTTTGAGTAAAATAAAGAAAACGCCGCAGGCGTGATATTATGCATAACCGTATGCAAGCGAAGCGCAGCTTACGGTAGTACGCTGACCAGACGCAAGTGAACCCCGCAGGGGTGGGATTATCATTATGTCGCCCCTGCGGGGCTGTAGCAAAGTGTCGTAGCCAAGTCCGTAAGCTGCGCTACGCTTGCATACGGTTACGCATAATATCACGCCTGCGGCGTTGCCATGCGGCATCGCTTACTAATCTTCTTTAACTCCTTCCATCCCTCATATCTCCTCCATTTTGATTAAAATATACTATATCGGAAAGTTTAGACCTCTCTATCCGCCGGAAAAACCACCCCCAATTGCCTCCTTATCTCGTCAATTATTTGCAGCGTAATAAGCGAGTTTTCCAAACTATTAATTTCCGACTCCTTGCATCCATTTTCAATCAATGAAATAAATCCGGCAACCTCATAATAATATTCATGAATATTATCCGGCCGGGTAAGTTCCACCTTTTCCCCATTGCGATAACGCAAACTTACCTTACTGATAATATTAATGCGGTCGGCTGTTATTGTTCCATTCTCCCCTTGTATCTCAGTAGGCAGAGCCGAATCGGCAATCTTTGAGTATAATACAGTTGCACTCATCCCATCGTATTCAAAGTTTACAGCTCCCTGTCCGTCGACCCCGGTGGATAACCGCAGGCCGGTAGCGTCTATCTTCTGCGGCCGGCCAAAGAGTACCACCATCGGATAAATAGTATATATACCAATGTCCATAATGGCACCGTTGGAAAGTTCAGGTTTGAAAGCATTCAGAACTTCACCCGCTTTCAACTTGTCGTAGCGCGATGAATACTGGCAATAACACGAGAAATACCGGCGTACGGTTCCTATTTCCTTCATATTATCCCGTATAGCCAGAAAGTTAGGGGTCATTGTAGGCTTCATCGCCTCCATAAGTACCACCTGGTTTTCCCGGGCAGTTTGTATCATTTCTTTTACTTCCCGCGCGTTGGATGCCAAGGGCTTTTCGCACAACACATGTTTACGATGTTTCATAAACAAAATGCTCTGGGTGGCGTGGAAAGCATTAGGCGAGGCGATATAAACCGCATCGACTAAATCGCTGGCGGCCATATCTTCCAGAGAAGTAAACGTGTTCGGAATGTTATGCTTACGGGCAAATGCATCCGCCTGTTCCTGAGTGCGCGAGTAGACGGCAGTCAATTCGAAACGTGGGTCAAATCGCGCTCCTTCAATCACCCAATCGGTTATAAAATTGGTTCCTATTATGGCAAAGCGCACTTTGTAAGCGGGAGTATTTGTTATATTATTCATACAAACTTTAATCTTTTTCGCGCTAAGATACGCAATGATTTTCTACCTTTGTAATCTTAATCAAAAAACAAGAAGGATGAAGTATAAATTATTGGTTCTGGATATTGACGGAACACTTCTGAATAACGAGAAAGAGATATCAACCGGAACCCTCGCCGCGCTGATTAAAATACAACAAATGGGTGTAAAGATTGTATTGGCTTCGGGCAGGCCGACGCATGGTGTGCGACCCATTGCCAATATGCTCGAACTTCATAAATACGGTGGTTACCTGATGCCCTATAACGGCAGCCAGATTATCGATGCCGCAACCGGAGAATTATTGTTCGAAAAGCGCATCGACCAGGATATGCTTCCTTATATAAATAAAGTGGCGACGAAGAACGAATTACCCATCTTTACTTACCACTACGATACCCTTATAACCACACATCCGCAAAACATACATGTACAGGAAGAAGCCGCACTGAACGAGATGCGGATTATCGGCGTACAGGATTTCCCTGCTGCCATCAACTTCCGTCCGAGTAAATGTATGATAGTCAGCGACGATGTTGAAGAATTAAAATCTATCGAAGAACACCTTCGCAAACGGCTCGACGGCGTACTCGAAGTATTCCGCTCCGAAGAATTCTTCCTCGAAATTGCCCCGGAGTTTATCAGCAAAGGCAATACACTTGGAGTTTTGATTGATTTACTCGGATTAACCCGCGATGAAATCATCGCTTTCGGCGATGGCGTATGTGATATCCCGATGCTTCAACTGGCCGGTATGGGCGTAGCGATGGGCAATGCTGATTTGGCCGTGAAACGTTGCGCCGATATGACTACCCTGTCTAACGAAGAAGATGGTATTGCAGATGCCCTCGAGAAACTGGTAATCGCGGAAGTGCGCTCTGCCGGAATTCCTCTCGACCAATTGAATGAACGCGCCCGTCATGCCCTGATGGGAAACCTGGGAATACAATATACCTTTGCCTCCGAAGACCGTATCGAGGCCACTATGCCGGTAGATGAACGTACCCGGCAACCCTTTGGCATCCTTCACGGCGGCGCCACGCTGGCATTGGCCGAAACAGTAGCCGGACTGGGTTCCATGGTTATCTGCCGACCCGACGAAATAGCTGTAGGAATGCAGGTAAGCGGCAACCATATGTCGTCGGCACACGAGGGAGATACCGTACGGGCAGTAGCTAAAATTATACATAAAGGCCGGTCGTCGCATGTGTGGGATGTCAATATATATACTTCTACCGATAAGCTTGTGTCATCCGTTCGCGTGATGAACAGCATCATGAAAAAGAGATGACGGCGGGAGAACTGAAATATGTAATAGATGAATTAATAGGGCAGGGCAGTAGTTTTGCCCTGTTTCGTTTGCCGGGTGAAGAAACTGCTACACTAATTACCGGAAAGGAAGAAAATATTTCAGTTTATCAGGATATCACTTGCCTGAATGGCAAAACAGGATTCGTTATTGCACCGTTCAGAATCACTGGGCAAACGCCCCTTGTCTTGATAAGTGGGCAGGGGAAATCATTTAACATCCTCCCCCTTACCCCCTCCAAAGGGGGACACCATGCGGCATCGTGTCCCCCTTTGGAGGGGGTGAGGGGGGAGGACGGAATACGTAATGGAGTGTCTCCGGAATATCAATCCCGTTTTCAAATCTTTATCCGCGCACTGAAAAAGAATGAGTTGGATAAACTTGTTTTATCGCGCCGTACACAATATTCCCGGCCCGATACTTTTTCGCCTGCGCTAACATTTATGAAAGCCGCCCGGCGATATATCCGTTCATATGTGTATCTTTGCCATACGCCGCATACCGGAACATGGTTGGGCAGTACTCCCGAGATTATCCTTTCCGGGCACGGGCAAGATTGGCATACTGTAGCCCTGGCAGGTACTCAGCCGCTATTAAACGATGAGTTACCGCAGGTATGGGATGAGAAGAACCGGAAAGAACAACATCTGGTGGCCGGATATATCCGTTCTCAATTGGCTACTTTAGGAATAACCACGGCCGAGGAAGGGCCTTATACCGTACGTGCTGCCGAGCTGGCTCACCTGAAAAGTGATTTCAGGTTTCAACTGCCTGATACCGGACATCTGGGAGATGTGCTTAAACTGTTACATCCCACTCCGGCCGTTTGTGGATTGCCGAAAGAAAAGGCTTACCGGTTTATTCTGGAAAATGAAGGCTACAACCGCCGCTATTATTCCGGATTTGTCGGTATGCTGGATGCCCACGGGCAAACTAATCTGTATGTTAATCTCCGTTGCATGGAGATTAGCGGAGATTATCTTTCCCTTTATGCCGGTGGCGGTCTACTCGCTTCATCGACATTAGAGGAAGAATGGGAAGAAACAGAAGATAAACTGTATACAATGAGATATTTAATCAGTAGTCAGAAGTCAGTAGTTAGTAGTCAGGACAGCCTTGCTACTAACTACTGACTACTGACTCCTAACTACTAAAATCATGTACTCGGATAAAAAGAATATTCTCGAACTCGTCGCTTTACTCATAAAGCACGAAATAAATAACATAGTCGTCTGCCCCGGTAGCCGGAATTCACCCATTGTACATACACTGGTGAACCATCCTTTCTTTACCTGCTACACCGTGACCGATGAACGCAGCGCCGCATTCTTCGCCCTCGGCCGTGCTTTGCATGGCGGTAAACCGGCGGCCGTTTGTTGTACCTCCGGTTCGGCATTACTCAATATGCATCCTGCCGTAGCCGAAGCTTATTATCAGCAAGTACCTTTGTTGGTTATTTCGGCCGACCGTCCGCAAGCATGGATTGGGCAAATGGATGGGCAGACTCTTCCGCAACCCGGTGTATTCGGTTCGCTGGTGAAGAAATCCGTCAACCTCCCCGAAATACATACCGATGAAGACATATGGTACTGCAACCGTCTGATAAACGAAGCCATATTAGAACTGAACCATCATGGCAAAGGCCCGGTGCATATCAATGTACCGCTTTCGGAACCGTTGTTCCGCTTCAAAACCAAAGAATTACCCGAAGTTCGTGTTATAACCCGTTATCAGGGATTAAATGTGTACGACAGGGAGTACGACGACCTCATAGCCCGTCTTAACTCCTATACCAAACGGTTGGTTATTGTCGGGCAAATGACACTTATTTACCTGTTCGACAAACGGTATAAACAGATATCCAAGCACTTTGCATGGTTCTCGGAGCATTTGAGTAACCGTACTACTCCCGGCCAGCCTATCCGGAATTTTGATGCCCTTTTGTTTGCACTCGATGCCGAACAACAGGAGAAACTCCAACCCGAACTGGTTATAACTTATGGCGGTCATGTAGTATCCAAAGGTCTGCGCAAATACCTGCGTACGCACCCACCCAAAGAACATTGGCACGTAGCGCTGGATGGCGAGGTGGTAGACTTGTATGCCTCGTTGACTACCGTTATCGAAATGGACCCTTTCGAATTCATGGAAAAGATTGCCGGACTGCTTGATAATAAACCCACCCAATACCCGGCCATGTGGGAACAGCTTTCCAAAACCATCCCCGAGCCGGAACTGCCTTATTCCGAAGTTTCTGCTATCGGTACTTTGCTGAAAGTAATTCCGCCCGAATGTGTTATCCATCTGGGTAACAGCTCTTCTGTAAGATATGCCCAACTGTTCGCTATACCCGATACGGTCGAGGTATGCGGTAACCGTGGTACGGCAGGCATCGACGGTTCATTGTCAACCGCCATTGGCTATGCGTCCGCATCCGAAAAGCCCAACTTTATCCTTATCGGCGACCTGAGTTTCTTTTATGATATGAACGCCTTGTGGATTAATAATATAGGAAGCAACGTCCGTATCTTACTATTGAATAACGGCGGCGGGGAAATATTCCAGACTTTACCGGGCTTCGATATGAATAGCCGTACGCATCAGGCAGTTACCGGTGCTCACTCCACAACAGCCAAAGGCTGGGCGCTGGAAAGAGGTTTTACCTACCTCGCCGCCAATAATCAGGAGGAACTGGATGAGGCATTGCCGTTGTTCACCCACCTCGAACAATCCGAACGGCCTATGTTGCTGGAAGTCTTTACAGATAGGGAAGATGGGGTGAAGTACTATAAAGATTATTTTCACGGATTAAGAGAAAAGAAATAATGTTGAAACGCAGATTAACGCAGATTTTCGCAGATTAAGATTAATAAAAGAATAATCTGCGTTAATCCGCGTAATCTGCGTTTCAAAACAAACAATAAGATTATGTCAAAGAGAGAATGGACTAAAATAAAGGATTACGAAGATATCCTTTTTGACTTTTATAACGGAATTGCGCGTATAACCATCAACCGTCCGCGTTACCGTAATGCGTTTACACCTACGACCACCGGCGAAATGTCTGACGCTCTCGCCATTTGTCGCGAGGAAGCCGATATCAGCGTAGTTGTTATCACCGGTGCAGGTGATAAAGCATTCTGTTCCGGCGGCGACCAAAACGTAAAAGGCCGTGGCGGATACATCGGCAAAGACGGTGTACCCCGACTGAGTGTACTCGATGTACAAAAACAAATCCGTTCCATACCCAAACCCGTTATTGCCGCAGTAAACGGATATGCCATTGGTGGGGGACACGTGCTGCACGTAGTTTGCGACCTTTCCATAGCTTCGGAGAACGCTATCTTCGGACAGACCGGCCCACGAGTGGGAAGCTTCGATGCCGGATTCGGTTCTTCTTACCTCGCCCGGATAGTAGGGCAGAAAAAAGCCCGCGAGATATGGTTCCTCTGCCGGCAATACAGCGCCCGCGAAGCCCTCGACATGGGATTGGTAAATAAAGTCGTTCCTTTGCAACAACTCGAAGATGAGTATGTGCAATGGGCAGACGAAATGATGCTGCTTAGTCCGCTGGCCTTGCGAATGATTAAAGCCGGACTAAACGCCGAACTCGACGGACAAGCCGGAATACAGGAACTGGCCGGAGACGCAACCATGCTCTACTATATGACGGACGAAGCTCAGGAAGGCAAACAGGCATTCCTCGAAAAACGTAAACCAGACTTTAAGAAGTACCCGAAGTTTCCATAATTTGAAACGCAGATTAACGCGGATTAACGCAGATTATTTAATTATTTCTTTTAATCTGCGCTAATCCGCGTTAATCTGCGTTTCAAAAAAAATATTTAAGCATGCCAGAAATCGTTCTTCCCCCCAATACCCAAATCTCCATATTACCCAAAGAATTGGAATTCAAGCAACCCGCCGGAACATCCCGTGGCGTATACCACACCCGTAACGTATGGTACATCATCATCAAATCCCTTGAAGATGCTACCCATACCGGAGTAGGCGAATGTGCCCCACTACCCGATTTGAGTTGCGATGCATTGCCCGATTACGAATATATCCTCGCCCGTTTCTGTCGGGAACTGGAGCAGAATGGTAACCTCGATATCGAAACCCTGCGTCCGTACCCATCTATTCTCTTCGGACTGGAAACAGCTATCCGGCACTACGAAACCGGCAGTTCTGCACTTTGGAACACACCATTCAGCCGGGGCGAAACCGGGATACCCATAAACGGACTAATCTGGATGGGCGATTATGATGAAATGCTTACCCGCATCGAAGAAAAACTAGCAAGCGGTTTCCGTTGCATCAAGCTAAAGATAGGTGCTATTAACTTCGAGAAAGAACTGGCACTTATACAACACATCCGTAAGCATTACACCGCTGCCGACATTGAACTACGGGTTGATGCCAACGGAGCATTTACCCCAGAAGAAGCACCCGAAAAACTCCGCCGGTTGGCCGAACTGGATTTACATTCCATCGAACAACCCATACGTGCGGGGCAATGGGAAGAAATGCACCGGCTTACTTCTTCAACCCCGCTGCCCATTGCATTGGACGAAGAACTTATCGGTATCCATAACCCGCAACAAAAACAGGAACTGTTAGATACCATCCGGCCACAATACATTATCCTGAAACCATCCCTGCACGGAGGAATAACCGGTTGTGCCGAATGGATAAAACTAGCCGAAGAACGCAACATCGGCTGGTGGATAACCTCGGCGCTCGAATCCAACATCGGCCTGAATGCCATTGCCCAGTGGTGTGCTACTTTCGATAATCCCCTGCCGCAAGGACTCGGCACCGGACAACTTTTCGAGAACAACGAACTAATGCCGCTCAGCATCTATAAAGACAAACTTTGGTTTCATCGCGACCTTTCCGAATTTCTGGCTCAATGGAATAATTCTTCCCCCCATATTACCGTCCAAACCTCAGGTTCAACCGGTACCCCAAAGCAAATGACCGTTCGTAAGGATAAAATGGAACAATCAGCCCGCCTCACCTGCTCATTCCTTAAATTGGAAAAAGGTGATAAAGCCCTGCTTTGTATGCCTGTCGATTATATCGCCGGTATAATGATGGTAGTTCGCGCGTTGACCTGCGGACTGGATTTAATCGTCCGCAAGCCCGACGGACACCCGCTGGCCGGTCTTGATTACGCCCCCGAATTCGTAGCCATGACCCCTATGCAGGTTTACAATTCCCTGCAAGTTCCTGAAGAAAAGAAAATATTGGAAAACATCCTTACTCTGTTAATCGGCGGTGGCTCCATAAGTAAGGAACTGGAAGAAGAGTTAAGTTCTTTCCCCAACGGCATATTTTCCACCTACGGTATGACTGAAACCCTTTCGCATATTGCCCTCCGGGGAATCAGCGCACCATTTGCATCCGAATATTATACCCCATTCCCTTCAGTGAAATTATCCCTTTCGCCCGAAGGAACATTAATCATTGATGCCCCCTTGGTATGCGACGAGATACTGCAAACCAATGATATCGTGGAACTTCTGGCCGACGGACGTTTCAAAGTACTGGGTCGTAAGGATAATGTAATAAACTGCGGCGGCATTAAAATGCAAATCGAACAACTGGAAGAAAAACTGGCTCCATATCTATCATCCCCCTTTGCCATCACCTCATTGGCTGATACGAAATTCGGCGAAGTACCCGTATTACTGGTAACCGAAGAAATAAACGAAACAGCCATTATAAATTCCTTATCCCGCTATGAGCGGCCACACCATATCTTCAAAGTAGAAGATATTCCTCTGACAAGTACCGATAAAATCAACCGTGCAGCATGCAAAAAAGTTGCATCGAATATCCTCTAACCAACCCTTACTTATCCTCTAAAGAGTACAAGTAAGCGCTCCAAAGAGTACAAGTAAGCCCTCTAAAGAGTACAAGTAAGTTCTCTTTAGAGGATAAGTAAGGGCTGCGCAGAGACTAAACTACCTATCTACAATCAAACACTGCCTTTCTACATTTCAACTTCCGTTTTTAACACTTCACTCACAAAATTAAATAACGTCGCCGTTTCCCGCCCTAACTTTGTCATATCAAATAAGCGAACAACTAAATCCTTTAATGATATGAAGAAAGTACTAATGACATTCGTTTTGGGAAGCATGATGGCCGTAGCCTCGGCGCAAAAATCGGGCACACCCCTGAAACTTACGCTGGAAGACTGCCTGCAGTATGCTTACTCCAATAACTACAACCGCGAATCGGTAAAGTTAAATGAAGAAGCCCGCGGCGACCTTTACGACCAGTCTAAAATGGAACGCCTACCCGATTTGTCGGCCTCCATAAGCGAAGGACTAAACCACAATCAGGTAAATTCATCCTCGTGGGATGGTAACTACAGCCTCAATTCGAGCATCGTATTGTATCAGGGTGGAAATATAACCCAGAACATTAAGAAAAACGAATTGATGACCGAACAGGCAAAACTGCAAACCCAACAGTACGATAACGACCTGACGATACAAATTCTACAGGCTTTCCTTACTGCACTGGGCAATGAAGAACTACTCCGTTATCAGGAAGCCGTGCTTGTAGCCAGTGAAGAGCAAATGAATCAGGGTAAAGAACGATTTGCCGTTGGCGAGATACTCGAAAGCGATTATCTACTGCTCGAATCGCAGTATGCCAACGACAAAAACAACATTGTCGAAACCACCATCAATCGCGATAACAGTCTTCTGGTACTGAAAGGACTTTTATCTATCGACCCTTTACTACCGGTAGAAATCATCTACCCCGATGAAAACGCCATTAGTTTGATGTCTCTTTTGCCTGACGAAGAAACAGTTCTCGAACGCTCACTCGCCGCATTGCCCGATATGGAAATAAGCAATTACAATGTCGAAATAGCCGAAACAGGATTAAAGATATCCAAAGCAGGATATGCCCCCACCATCAGCCTGACAGGTGGAATTGGTACAGGTCATGCAACTAATTACACCAATTTCGGCAGCCAGTTGTCCGACAGGTTCAATGCCTCGGTAGGTATTTCGGTAAGTATTCCTTTATTTAATAAAGGCCGCACCAAGTCCAACGTAACCCAAAGCCGTATCGCACTGGAACAGGCAGAACTCGAAAAGAAACAAACCGAACTAACCCTTCGGCAAAATATTCTGCAAGAATACCGCAACGTAATATCGGCCGAAAGCAAGTTCGATGCCGCGCAGGTAAAAGAAAATGCTTACTCAAGTTCATTCGCAGCCTACCGCGCCAAATACGAAGCAGGTTCGATAACCACCGTAGAATTGCTGCAACAACAAAATAATTATATCAGTGCCATGAACGATTACATTCAGAGCAAATACGGTTTCATGCTGAAACGCAAAGTACTGGATGTGTATATGGGCGAATATATCAGTTTATAGCTTTTTAGGATTTGAGCTTTTAAGCTTTTTAGAAGAAGACTCAAATCCTTAAAAGCACAAATCCTCAAAAACTTAAAAGCTTAAATACTTAAAAACTTAAATATATGGAAACTAAAAAAGTAAAAACATGGGGTACAGTAGGTGTACTTACTGCTCTGGCAGTCACCCTGGGAGTATTAATGTCGGGTAGCGATGATATAGTACTGAATACCATAACCGTTGAAAACGGGAAACTGGATATCACCGTCATGGCAACCGGTTATATACAACCTGTCGAAGAGGTAGAAGTGGGTACACAAGTATCCGGAGTCATTGAAAAGATTTATGTAGATTACAACTCTCACGTAAAAAAAGGCCAACTGCTGGCCGAATTGGATAAGCTGACCTTGCAGGAAAAACTCAATCAGGCCAATGCCCAGCTTATCAGCGCCGAAAGCGATTTGCAATATGCCCAACTAAGCTACGACCGCACCCAACGTTTGCACGAAGCTAAAGCAGCAACAGACGTTGCTTTTGAAGAAGCCGTAAACCGTTTGACACAGGCAAAGACTACCTTACGGAATGCCAAAGCAAACCTCAATCAGGCACAGGTAAACCTGTCGTACGCATCTATTTATTCTCCCATCGACGGAGTAGTACTGGAACGTGCCGTAAATACCGGACAAACAGTAGCAGCTTCTTTCAACACACCGACCCTGTTCACCATTGCCGAAGACCTTACCAAAATGCAGGTAGAGGCTGATGTAGACGAAGCAGATATAGGTCAGGTACGCATGGGCCAGAAGGTTACTTTTACTGTTGATGCCTACAACAACGAAGTGTTTCAGGGTACTGTAAGCCAGATACGTATTCAACCCGTTGTTACAAATAACGTTGTAACCTACACCGTTATCGTTGATGCTCCAAACCCCGAAGAAAAGCTTTTTCCCGGAATGACAGCCAATATAACCATCGAAGTAGAAGCCGAAGAGGGAATGCTTGTTCCCGTGGAAGCTGTAAACTTCAAAATGTCGGAAGATTTATTTGCCAAACTCAATATTGACGGTGAAATGCCCGAAGAAAAGAATTCGTGTATACAGCAAGTCTGGGTAAAATCTGCTGATGGAACCGTAGAACGCCGTACCCTGAAAACAACTTTGAGCGATGGTATTTATTACCTTACAGAATCAGGAGTAAATCCGGGCGAAGAAATAGTTCTTTCAGCATCCCTCGGAAAGAAGAAAGACGGTAAATCATCCGCATCCATATTCCCGTAATCATGTAGATACGCACAGCGTGCGTCTTAGAAAATCAACATATTCAGACGCACGAAGTGCGTCTCTACAATAAACTAGTATACAATGAATTCAATAATAAAAGTTCAGGAACTCCGTCGCACCTTTCAGGTAGGTAGCGAAACAGTCAATGCGCTGAAAGGTATATCCTTCGATGTCAATGAAGGCGAGTTCGTCAGCATCATGGGTACCAGTGGAAGTGGAAAATCCACCCTCTTAAATATACTCGGTTGTCTCGACCGCCCCTCTTCGGGCGAGTATTATATCGACGGCATTCCCGTTCGCGAACGTTCGGAAGACGAACTCTCTACCGTACGCAACCGGAAGATTGGTTTTGTATTTCAATCATACAACCTCTTGTCGCGTACTACCGCACTCGAAAATGTAGAGTTGCCGTTACTATACAACAATGAAGTATCCTCGGCCGAACGCCGTAAGCGGGCTATCCGCGCACTCGAACAAGTAGGCTTGCAAGACCGTATGTACCACATGCCGAATCAGCTTTCGGGCGGACAGCAGCAACGCGTAGCCATTGCCCGCGCACTGGTAAACGACCCGGTAATTTTGCTGGCCGATGAAGCTACCGGGAATCTCGATACCCGTACCTCTTACGAGATTATGAGCCTGTTTCAGGATTTACATTCGCAAGGTAAAACCATTGCGTTCGTTACGCATGAATCGGATATCGCAACCTTTACCAGCCGTACCATTATGCTGCGCGACGGTCATATTGTGAAAGATGATGAATTAAATCCGCTATCGGCCAAAGCTATGCTTGATGCATTACCACCAAGTGAAGACTATAATTAAATTGAAAATTGAAAATTGAGAATGGAAAGTTACTTCCTTGTCTTGGTTTTCGGTTTCAATAATAGAGAATGATTTTCAATTATCCATTTTCCTTTTTCAATTTACAAAATGAAAATAAAGAATCTTTTAAAAATAGCATGGAGCGCCCTGATGCGCAATAAGACCCGCGCACTGCTTACGATGCTTGGAATCATAATCGGAATATCGTCGGTGATAGCTATGGTAAGCATCGGGCAAAGTTCAACAAAGAGCATCGAAGGCGAATTATCATCCATGGGCACCAATCTTATTATGGTAATGCGTGCCAGTCAGCGGCAGGGTGGGGTTAATATCGGTTCGGGCAACGTACAGAGTTTGAAAGTAAGCGATGTAGAGGCTATCCACGAACGGGCAAAGAATGTTTCGATGGTTTCGCCCTCGGTTAGTTCGTCGGGACAAATCATTTACGGTTCTAACAACTGGCCGGGAAGTATTCAGGGCGGTAATGCCGATTTCCTTGAAATACGGAAGTACGAAATTGCATCCGGAAGTAACTTTACCGAGATTGATGTGAATAACTCTGCCAAAGTATGTATCGTTGGTCAGACTATTGTCGACAAGATATTCCCCGATGGTGAAAACCCTGTCGGTAAAGTAATCCGTTTCGGTAAAATACCGTTGAAGATTATCGGAGTACTCGAAAGCAAAGGCCAGAACCAGATGGGACAGGATCAGGACGATGTAATTATTGCTCCCTATACCACGGTGCAGAAACGTATCCTGTCTATTAACTATATACATATGATTATGGCTTCCGCCGCTTCTGAAGAGGTAGCCGAACTTGCCGCCAAGGAAGTTGAAACCATTGTACGTCAGCAGCATAAAATCAAGCCGGGCGTAAAGGACGATTTCGAAGTGCGTACCCAACAAGAAATGCTGGATACAATGAATTCCATTACCAGTATGCTTACTGTCTTGCTGGCAGCAGTAGCAGCCATATCACTGGTAGTAGGAGGTATCGGAATCATGAATATTATGTATGTAACCGTAACCGAACGTACACGCGAAATAGGACTTCGCCGCTCAGTAGGAGCAAAGAACAGGGATATACTTCGTCAATTTCTTTACGAAAGTACTATACTTAGCTTGATAGGGGGTGTTATCGGTATATTCTTCGGATTGGCTCTGGCTTATCTGGCATCCTCCCTGCTTGGTTGGCCGTATGTGGTGAGTGTATCTACCATGATTTTGTCGTTTGTAGTTTGTGCCGCTATCGGAATGTTCTTCGGATGGTATCCTGCAAGGAAGGCCGCTGCCCTCGACCCGATTAATGCGTTGAGATATGAATAAAAAAAGAAAGGGATTATCCATCCGGATAATCCCTTGAGTCCTATTTTAGACAATGTCTTAGTTTCTTGGGATAGCTTCTTTCACTACCATCGGACGGCCTGAATATTCAGCACCATTCAATTCTTTGATAGCATTATTAGCTTCATCAGCATCCGGCATTTCTACAAATGCAAAACCTTTTGATCTTCTTGTTTCACGATCAGTGATAATACGTACGTCATTAACTGTTCCGTACTCTTCCATAACTTGTCTCAAATCCGTTTCCCTAACATTGTAGCTAAGGTTTCCAATGTACATATTCATACAAATACAAAAATAAAAAATTAATAAATTCAATAAAAAGTTTGGTAAAAATCTGATTCAGATGATGGAACACTCAGGTGTGGATAACTTGAAGAATTTCATAAAAGAGTTAGAACAACATAAACTTTTCATTATTTGTCGCTGCGAAGCTAGTCATAATTTTTCCAATAATCCGGATAACAGGTTTTTATTCGCTTATTATATATATCTTTTACAGAATAAAGCCATAAATTAACAGATGGCTTTTCTGCAACCGGTAGGCTCGTGTCATTCTTTTTTTAAATAAGAAAGCGTTTTATCCGAATAAATGCTTAACTTTGCAATCTTAAAACAAATTGCGTCGGTTTTACTCATCGTTTCTCCTCACCATTTTGTACTATATTAATTTAACCAACTGCCGATGGAGCAGTCAGATACTTTTATGACATTTAAAGAGCTTAATATAATTGAACCTATATACCGTGCTTTGGCTGAAAAAGGGTACGCAGTACCCACACCTATTCAGCAAAAAGCTATTCCTGTTATTCTGAATAATCAAGATATACTGGGGCTTGCACAAACCGGAACCGGTAAGACTGCGGCTTTTGCCATACCTATTATCCAGCACCTTAACAGCGTAAAGACGATTCCCGGAAAGAAAAAAATAAGAGCGTTAATCCTTACACCCACCCGCGAACTGGCTATCCAGATAAACGAATGTTTTACGGATTACGCTAAATACACCCGCCTGCGTCATTGTGTTATCTTTGGCGGTGTAAAGCAAAAGGCACAAACAGATGAACTAAGTAGAGGTGTAGATATACTCATAGCAACCCCGGGAAGATTACTCGACCTGATGGGACAAGGATTTATAAACCTCAACGATATCACTCATTTTGTACTCGATGAAGCCGACCGAATGCTCGATATGGGCTTTATCCATGATATTAAACGCATTCTTCCGAAGCTGCCACGCCAGAAACAAACACTTTTGTTTTCGGCAACTATGCCTACGACTATTGCGAAACTATCTGCTTCTTTCCAGAGAAATCCGGTTCGGATTGAAGTTACCCCGGTATCTTCTCCTGTAAAAGCAATCAAACAATACTTTTACTATGTTGAGAAGCAGGAAAAGAAAGACTTGCTTATTCAATTACTTCGGAAAGATGTTGAACAGTCGGTGCTTGTATTCTCGCGTACCAAACACGGTGCTGATAAAATAGCCCGTATTCTTTGCAAAGCAGGTATTGAGAGTCAGGCTATTCATGGAAACAAATCGCAGAATGCCCGCCAACGCGCACTTACAGATTTCAAATCCGGACAAATCCGTGTATTGATAGCTACCGATATCGCTGCACGCGGTATCGACATCAACCAACTGGAACTCGTAATAAACTACGATCTTCCGGATGTACCCGAAACGTATGTACACCGTATTGGCCGTACAGGACGTGCCGGAAACTCGGGCAAAGCTTTTACCTTTTGTTCGGGCGAAGAAAAACCAATGCTGAAAGACATCCAGAAACTTACCGGAGAAAGGTTCAATGCTATGCCTTACAAACCGCAAGCGACTTTAACCCCGAGAACAACCATGCCGCATGGTAACTCAAAACTCATAACTCAAAACTCATAACTTTATTATATATATGGCTAAACCAGCATCATCAAACAAACGTGAAAACGAGAAGAAAAAACTCTCGAAACGGAAAGAAAAGCAAGAAAAAAAAGAAGAAAGAAAGAAAAGTGGTGGCAGCAGTCTGGACGACATGATTGCCTATGTAGATGAAAACGGAATGATAACATCTACTCCTCCTGAAATAAGGGAAAAAGAAGAAGTTGATATTGAAACAATTGCTATTTCAACCCCTAAGAAAACGGAAGAAGATGAACCAGCCGAACTTCGCGGACGGGTTGAATTCTTTAATCAATCCAAAGGATTTGGTTTTATTAAAGACCTTGCTTCGGCCAATAAATACTTTTTCCATATAAGCAATGCCCCCGAAGGCTTACAGGAAAATAATATTGTGTTTTTCGAATTGGAAAAAGGGCCTAAGGGAATGAATGCCGTAAGAATTCGTTTGGATAAATAATATACTGTCAAGGGACATATCTTTGACACGTCATTTCGAGGAACGAAGTAATCCAGTATGTATACTATATAATTGGATTGTTTCGTTCTTATCTTTTCAACTCACCAATCCTGCATTTCAGCCTTGTTTTTTGTCACCTCATAAACAAATATGCAGCTAAAATCCTTTTCTTTTCTAACTTTGTCTAAAACTTACTGATAATATATATAATGAGTAGCAAGAAACTAACATACCGTACCGCTGCTAGCCTTGCATTAACCATATCATTGGTAATGCATATCTTTTTCCTGATAATATACTTTTTCGGGCGTAATGCTGTGGTACCCGAAGACCGTCCAGCCATGCACGATATGCGCCCTTTGGATTTGATGCAAGTTTTAGCAAGTTCAGTAACAGTCTTTATTTTTGTATTTCTGATATATGTCCTTAATTTTAAGATACTTGATTCTGAAATTAAAAAGCACAAAACAGGAATACAGATTTTAGCTTCAATTATCGGAACCGTTATACTTACCTATTTTATTGTTCATGTGCAAATCTTTCTTTTTGAGATTGATTATGGGGAGCACTATCATAAATACCTGGCAGGGAATATGGTTCGCGATTTCTTTCTGACATTAATTATCGTCTTTTCGTCACAGATATTGTATCTTTCATACAAAAAGCAACAGATAGCCATTGAAAACGAGGCTCTCATTGCCGAAAATATGAAATCAAGGTACGAAACGCTTAAAAGCCAGGTCGACCCGCATTTCCTGTTCAATACCCTGAACACACTAAATAGCATGATTAAGGTAGACCCCGATAAAGCGCAGGAATACGTACAGAAAATGTCGTCCGTATTCAGGTACACTCTCCAGAACAAAGAAGAAACAACCTTGGAGGAAGAACTGAAATTCACCAGCGACTACTGCACCCTGATGCAGATACGGTATGGCGAAAGCCTGAGTTTCGAATTCGATATAGATAAAGAATACCTCAAATATTATATTATCCCATTAAGTATACAATTACTGGTCGAAAATGCCATCAAACATAACGTGATTACCCGCCGGCAGCCATTGGAAGTCAAAGTACAAACGGGAGAAAACGGTTCGCTTGTAGTTACTAACCCGTTACAACTGAAAAAAGAACCCGAACAAGGCGAAGGCATCGGACTGGCGAACTTGACGGAGCGCTACCGCCTGCGTTTTAATCGCGAAGTCGAAGTTGTATGTACTGATAACATTTTCCGGGTAACATTGCCCCTCATTAATAAAACCATTCAATCATGAAAGCCATAATAATTGAAGATGAACACTTGGCAGCCCAGGCTTTGCAAGCGCTTGTACAAGAGGTGGCGCCGGAAATAGAAATTCTTGCCATACTCCAATCTATCGATGAAAGCGTGGAATGGTTTCAAACCCACAAAATGCCCGATCTGGTTTTCATGGACATACATTTGGCTGACGGTTCTTCATTCTCGATTTTCGATGATGTGAATATTACCTGCCCCATCATATTTACCACTGCCTATGATGAATATGCGCTTAAAGCATTCGAAGTAAACAGTGTAGATTATTTATTGAAACCCATAAACAAACCCGACCTAGAACGCGCAGTCGGCAAGTTTAAAAGATTAGCCGGTGCCGGTGATGAAGTAACCGACCATTCCGGACTTATCGACAAACTGATGACAGTCATCCATCGTCGTCCGATGATTTATAAATCGTCTTTGCTTGTTCCATTCAAAGATAAACTCATTCCGTTGCAGGTCAAAGAAATAGCGTACATATATATTGATACAAAAGTAGTAAAAGCAATTTCCTTTGAAGGAAAATCATACACCCTGGATGCAACAATGGACGAGCTCTCCCGTCAGCTCGACCCTGA
This sequence comes from Bacteroides sp., assembly GCA_032108265.1. Taxonomy (GTDB): domain Bacteria; phylum Bacteroidota; class Bacteroidia; order Bacteroidales; family Bacteroidaceae; genus Bacteroides. Next base: position 801 of record DAMCMT010000010.1, on the reverse strand, counting down.
AAGCTTCTACCGGGCCAACAGACAGTACATCATTGCCCGTTCGGCAATAAAAGATATGGCTGTATGGTTTGGCAATAAGTTGGCGGTGAATCTTTCTGTCTCAACACCCGAGAGGATATTTATCAGCCGCACCAATGTAAAAGAGTTTAAAAGCTGGATTACAGGCTGAGTCAGATTAGGTACTAAAAACAGAAGCGGGATTCCCAATCAGGAATCCCGCTTCTGTTTTAATATCTGTAGGTATACAGCTTATTTCTTTTTATTACGGTCGCCGTAACGGTTCAAGAACTTATCAACACGTCCTGCAGTATCTACCAGTGTAGATTTACCTGTATAGAATGGGTGTGATGTGTTCGAAATTTCAAGTTTCACCAAAGGATAAGTTTCACCTTCGAATTCAACAGTTTCTTTGGTGTTTACAGTTGATTGTGATAAAAACATATCGCCGTTTGACATATCTTTGAAAACGACCGGACGATATGACTCCGGGTGGATACCTTTTTTCATGTCAGTATTTGTTTTTTTAATTATTATTCGGTTACTATTTTGGTAATAATAGTGTAATGGGCTATTTCAGAGCGCAAAGATAAAACATAATTTTGAATTATAAATTTTGTATGATGAAATATTTTCATGTTATCCTTTTTTTTAAGACTTTTGTACCCATATACTAAGTTAACAGGAAAAAATAATGGAAACGGGATTGCCCCGCACGGTGTAGGGGCAGGCCTTGTGTCTGCCCTATGAAAATAATTTGCTATGTAGATACCTTGTATACAACCATGCGGTATGTGGGGCGGA
>DAMCMT010000009.1:78673-89957 GCA_032108265.1 Bacteroides sp. | reverse complement strand
GGCTTGTCCGGAAGTTGGTTTACTTAATCCGCACAGCATCCGCATGGCGGTGGTCTTACCGGCGCCGTTAGCGCCGAGAAAGCCGAATATCTCGCCTTGTGCAACATCGAAGGTGATGTTATTGACGGCAACGAAGCTTCCGAATTGCTTGGTCAGGTTGTTGGTTTGTATGGCGTATTCCATTGCGTAATTATTTTCGAAACGCAGATTAACGCGGATTAACACAGATTATATTATTTATTAATCCGCGAAAATCTGCGTTAATCTGCGTTTCTAATATTTAATGTTATCGATGAACATGGATGTCATTTGCTTAAAAGATTTATAAAACAATCTTCCACAGTTGGTTTGATTTCATGCAAACCGGGAATAGTATCAAAAGAAACATCCGTAAAAGTCAGGTGTATGCTATCGCCGAAGATATAAGCCGAACTTACCATCGGGTTAGCCCGCAGTTGCTGCAATAAACGGTAATTTTTGTCCGAGGATGCTGCATACAGTTTCACCGGGTAACGCCCGGTTATTTTTTCAGGCGTGTCAATGGTAAGGATTTCTCCATTCTGAATGAGGGCGATACGGTCGCACAAGCTTGCTTCGTCCATATACGGGGTTGATACCAGTATGGTAATTCCTTGCTGCTTAAGTTTCCTGAGCATATCCCAAAACTCCTGACGCGAAACAGGATCGACTCCGGTTGTTGGTTCGTCCAAAAATAAGACCGAAGGTTTGTGAATGAGGGCGCAACACAGTGCCAGTTTTTGCTTCATACCACCCGATAGCTTACCAGCCCTCCGGTTTTTGAAGGGTTCAATCTGTACATATATATCCTTGATAAGGTCGTAATTCTCGCGGATGGTTGTATTGAAAACGGTAGCAAAAAATGTGAGGTTCTCTTCCACACTCATATCCTGATACAGGGAGAAGCGACCGGGCATATATCCGATGCGGGCGCGTATCTTCCGGTAATCCTTTACCACATCCAGTCCGTCGACGGTTGCTGTACCTTTATCTGCCAGAAGCAAGGTAGTGAGGATGCGGAAAAGGGTTGTTTTCCCTGCTCCGTCGGGGCCGATGAGACCGAAGAGTTCTCCCCTTTCTACTCCGAAACTGATGTCTTTGAGTGCCGGAGTTTCTTTGTAGGTTTTGCTGATATGCGTTATTTCAATTGCCCGCATGGTCATTCAAAATTCTTAATTCATAATTTCTAATTAATTCTCATTTCGCCATACATTCCGTGTTTCAGATAACCGTCATTACTAACTGCTATCTTTACTGCATACACCAGGTTGGCGCGTTCGTTGCGGGTTTGTATGGTTTTGGGTGTGAATTCTGCCTTATCAGATATCCAGCTTACGGTTCCGGGATATTCCTTCATATCTTTCTCGCCGAAGTCGGCATATACTTTTACCTGCTGTCCAAGCTGCATCTGCGTTAATTGGTCGGATGTGATATATGCGCGCAGGAACATCCTCTTGGTGTCGGCTATTTTAAACAATGCCCGTCCGGTAGCGGTTACTTCGCCTTGCTCGGCATATTTGGAAAGGATAGTTCCATCAATAGGGCTGGTAATTACGGATTTGGCAATCAGATCGTTTATCTGGTCAATTTGTACATCTAGCGATGAGCTTTCGCCGCTTACACCGGCGTTGTTGTTGGCTAGTGTTTCTTTTTGGGCCGAGAGTTGTTTTTCTAATACCAGCAGTTGCGAGGTGATATCGTCTAATTGCTTCTGGTTGGCGGCATTAGCTTTTACCAGGTTCTGATATCTTTGCTGCTCGGTTTTCTGCTTGGTGATCTGTTCCTCGAGCGAGGCTATCTGCCTGTTCACATCCATGTGGCGACTTCCTACGCTACGCAAGGTTGCAACGAGTTGTTGTTTTTTAAGGTATAGGGGGATAGTATCCACATATCCCACCGATTGATTAGTGCGTAGTTGTTGGCCTTCTTCCACATTAAAAGCCATTATCTGTCCGTTGGCTTGTGATGATACCAGTACTTCGGTCGTTTCGAATATACCCGAGGCATCATAATTTCCATTATTGTTTCCGCAGGAGATGAGCAGAAACGCTGCCAGTCCGCATAATATTATCTTTCTGTTATTCATAACCTAAAGTGTTTTTATAAGAATATATAGCCATTAAAAGTTGAACATCATGTGATATCTTATCTAATTTTGCCAGATTCTCGGCGTTTACTTCGCGCATCAATTCGATAACCGTCAGCGTACCGTTAGCTACTTTGGCCTCGGCAGCCTTGCGGACATTCTCGCGGAGTTGGATGATATCATTATCGTATTTCAGCATATCGTTCATTTTCTGTATATCGTTACTCTCCTGCGTTAGTTGCAGGTTGGTATTATACATAAATGTTTCGCGCTGGGTAAGTACATTCTGTTGATTGATTTCGAGCTTCCGCCTATCGTTTTTACTGGTGTACAAGCTTCCGAAGTTCCACGACAGGCGAACGCCACCGATGGCAAAGAAAGCAAAGTCGCGGTCGAGCATATTTAAACCCGGCCGGCCGTATCCACCTTGTGCAAAGAGACTCAGGCGTGGCATGTAGCCGACGGTAATCTGGTCTTTTTGTACTTCGTACAGGTTATGCTGTGCCTGATACAAGGATAATTCGGGGCGGGCGACGGGTTGAAAGAGTATATCTTTTCTGACGGTAGGCTTAATAAGGATTACCTGCTCGGTTACTGGTTTATCTATCATAACCGACAGCATTTCCATATATGCCTTGCGATTGGTACTGATTTGCGTGCGAGTTTGTGTATTCTTTAGTATTTCCACTTTTACTGCATCTAAATCAGCCTGATTGGCAATACCGTTATCAACATAACTTTGAACGGTAGCCAGATTGCGTTCCAAATCCTGATTCAAGAGGGTATTTTGTTCCAGTTGGGCATCAAACAGCAGTATGCCGAAAAAGAGATTATTTACCCGTTCTTCAATGGCAAACATATCAACATTGAGTTGCTGTTTCTCTACTTCGGATGCAGCGCGGGTGGTTTGCTTCTGCGAACGGATATTGCCACCATCCCATATCGTTTGGTTAACATCGACCGTAGCCTGATACTGGTCTTTGTGCATGGAGGGAATACTGGGCAGGGGTACGGTAGTTACATCCGTCTGCCAACTGGCTTTGGCAGAAAGCGATAGTTGAGGCAGATATCCCTTACTGGCATTGGAAAGGTTGTATTCGGCTGTTTTATTAATCAGCCCGTAGCGGTTGATAAGGGGATAGTTCTCTTTCGCCCGCTGGTGACATTCTTCAAGCGTCAGACCTGCCTGTTGGGAATATGCCAGGGTGCAACAGACTAGCAGGGTTACTATTAGAATTACTCTATTCATAGATTTGGTATTAATATTGTTCTATATTCTGCCTGAGTTAACAGAATTGTTAATGAATAAATAAAAAAATATCAAGGCCGAAGACTACGTAAAATAAAATCGACCGTGTTTGCCTTCCGCTCGCAAAGGAAAGATGTTCTTACCTGCTGTGTTTGTTCGTCATTATTCTCAAAAACAATCAATGCAGCCATAACTGATGCGGCATTAAGTGATGCTACATTCAACAGTAAATCTGTAGGAGAGATATTTATAATAGTTCCCTTTTCAATTTCAGCATTAATTTCCTTTTCGAGCATACCGATTATATTCATTATTTTGGGAACCAGCATATCTTTGAAAACTTCTTTCCTTTCAGAACTGGAAAGAATCTCCCGGAGTAGGAACGATGGAAGTTTAGGATTCTCGGCAAGAAAATCGAAATGGGCTTCCACTACCTGTTTAAGTCTTTCTATAAATGGCAAATCCTTCGCTAATACAACAAAGAATGAAGAACTGATTAATCTTATCTTTTCTTCAAATACCTTATTAAATATATTTTCTTTCGTACGGAAATAGTAATGCAACATGGCATGGGTAACGCCTGCCCGTTGAGCTATTTCGGTAGTACGCGAGGCTGCATAACCCTTATCCAGAAACACCTGTTCGGCGGCATCAAGAATAGCTTGTTCTTTATTGGTTTCTTCTTGTTTTGTAGTCATATTTATATATTATCAAAACTGTCTAACAAATTTGTTAATGCAAACTTAGAGAAAGAATAGATACTTTATCCGGAATGAGGGTTAAATATTTTTAAAACAGTAAATAAAAAAATACCGCATAATGCCTGATGTGCATTATGCGGTATAATATTTCAATTAAAAAGATTAGTAGAAACAGATTATAATACCTTCTTGTACAAATCTAATATTATCTCTTTGCTTACTTCGCGAGGATTGCCCGGCGTGCAAACATCTGCAATAGCCGAATCGGCCAGACGGTCGAGGTCTTCCTCCTTGATGCCCAACTCTGACAAATGCTGCGGAATACCCACTTTGATTGATAATTGTTTTACTGCATCAACTGCTGCCTGAGCAGCTTCTTCGTTGGTCATTCCGGTTTGATAGACATTCATAGCCTTGGCAATATCCACATATTTATCAAGGGCGGCAGGTGCATTGAATTCCATAATTGTAGGCAACAGCAGTGCATTAGCCACACCATGAGGAACATCGAATATAGCACCTAGCGGATGCGCCATGCCATGTACCACTCCCAGACCGACATTCGAGAATGCCATACCTGCAATGTACTGAGCTACCGCCATACCGTTGCGGGCTTCGGCGTTCTCGGGTTCGAATACAGCTGTTTCCAGATAACGGTTAATCATTTCAATGGCTTTGATTTCGAACATATCGCTCATTTCCCAGGCGCCTTTGGTGATAAGACCTTCAATGGCATGCGTAAGTGCATCCAATCCGGTGGCAGCAGTAAGGCTTTTGGGCAGGGTGTACATTAGTTCGGCATCCACAATGGCGATGGCGGGGATATCATTGGGGTCGACACATACCATTTTCTTATGGTTCACCTCGTCGGTGATAACATAGTTGATGGTTACTTCAGCAGCAGTACCGGCTGTTGTGGGCAATGCGATAACAGGAACGGATTTCTTTTTGGTAGGGGCTACGCCTTCGAGCGATACTACATCGCTAAATTCCGGATTGTTGGTAATGATACCGATGGCTTTAGCCGTATCAATGGATGAACCTCCACCAATAGCAAGAATAAAATCGGCACCCGATTCGGCATACGCTTTTACACCTGCCTGTACATTGCTTACTGTCGGGTTTTGCTTGATATCGCTGAACATTACATACGGAATACCGGCCTCATCGAGCACTTTTAGTACTTTACCGGCAACGCCGAATTTTATAAGGTCTTTGTCTGTAGCTACAAACGCTTTCTTAAGTCCAAGACGGGTAATTTCCTGCGGAAGCACTTCGCGTGCACCGGGACCGAAGTAGGATACTTCGTTGAGAACGAATCTGTTAATCATGAGTAAGTTAATATTTTGGGTTTGGGACAAAAATAAAGATTATCCGGCATAATCAACTATGTTTTTTGATATACTTTCTTTCAATTCTGGTACAAAAATACTTCGATACGTATCCGGAAGTTACAGCGAATTAAACTTATTATATTCCTTTACTGCCTTGCCGAACATCCCTTGCACTTTCTTCGGGGTAGTCGGGAAAAAGTCCAGTTCGGCCACTACCACGCCCTTTTTATTTACCCGTCTCCACGATCCAACAGCATAGCCGTTGTAATGGATGGTGGGGCTGAATATACCATTTATAGTAAGAACCTTGCGGTAATACTTTTCGTGAATCATTTCTTCGCGGTCTTTGTAGCTGACAACGAATTCGTCAAAGGCGGGCAATAGATGTCTAAATTTCATTCCGGCCGGTGGTGTCTGGATATTGTTTGGCATCCAGTAATCTTTTCCGTTTATGGTTTCGCAGATAAAATCGTGTATGATACACTCCATGGCTTTCCTAATTTCAGTCAGGGTAAGGTTCGACCACCAAAGGAAATCCTGCAATGTCGCGGGGCCGTGACTGGTAAAATACCGCCGGGCAAGTCGTTCGACACTTTCCTCTTTGCTCAGTGTGTATTTTTTCGGAACGCGTTCGTGTAACAGGGCGTAGGTTTGCTTGGTTCCGCGCACTTCGCCGTTGCATATAATACCTTCCAACTCGGCACGCGAAAGAACATCTTTTGCATCTTGCGTTCCGGTGGTATCGATTCCACGGGCTTCCAGATGTTCGGCTATTTCCTGTCGGGTAAGGTGTCCGTGTTCTTCCAGAATAGATGCCACCACATCCAGCCCTTTGAGAATAAATTCTTCTTTCACTCCCCGCATCCGTGCGTATGATTTATAAGCGGGTATCAGGCGCGGAGCAGTAAGTTCGTGCATCCAGTGAATATCTTCGGCGGCTACAAAGTGCCAGGTAGGTCGCAGTATATGGGTGCGGATGATTTCACCAGCATTGGTTGCTGCTTCTACTTGTTTATTGGTAATGCCGGGCAAGCGTATACCGATACCCCATTTAGCCATTTCGTAGTTCTGCGATTGCATAGCACCGAGCCATGCGACAATTTCAGCAGGGCGGGTAAAGTTACATCCGGCCAGAAGCTGGTTGTAGAGACGGATATGTAGTAGGTCGATTGAGTTCATTTCTTTGGATATCTCTTTTTAACCTCCTCGTGTGATATAAACTCAACTTCTCCTCTTTTTAGTCTTTCCGTAAATCTAGCAGCATCTTCCCGTAGTTCTTCCACTGTATATTGGCAAGGGAAATTTTCTTCGGTAGGAGTATGTTCCTCTTTGTTTTCCATTGTACTATGTGTTATATTACAAAGGTATAAAAAATCCGCAATTAATCCATACCTTTGTAAGAATCAACATACAAACAGAGTATATGGACTCTAAACTCTACATAAAGAATATGGTATGCAACCGTTGTATTATGGTTGTTACCTCCGAACTTCAAAAGCTGGGTATTACTCCATTACAAGTCGAACTGGGAGAAGTAATACTCTCGGAGCCATTGACTGATGAAAAGAAGAATCAACTAAGTACTGCCCTGGAAGCCCTTGGATTCTCTTTGATTGATAATAAACGCGCCCGGCTTATCGAACAGGTAAAAACACTGATTATTGAATTGGTTCATTACAATGACAATGATTTAAAAATCAATCTTTCGGATTACCTGAGTGAAAAGCTACACCACGATTATAACTATATAAGCAACCTATTCTCGGAGGTAGAGGGAACAACCATTGAGAAATATTTCATTGCCCAGAAGATTGAGCGGGTGAAAGAATTACTTGTTTATGGAGAATTGTCATTGAATGAAATTGCTTTCCAACTTAATTATTCGAGTGTGGCACACCTTAGTGCGCAGTTTAAAAAGTTTACAGGGCTTACCCCAAGCCATTTCAGGCAAATCAGAAATAAGAAACGACTTCCGCTGGACGAGGTGTAAATCATGTAAACTTATCTGGGAATATTGTAACATGTTGGGCAACAATCGGGGTTATCTTTGCATTATTATATAGATAATAAGAACTATGAGTAAAAAAGATAACAACATCCAAAAGAAAAACTTCCCCGTTTTGAAACTGCACTGCGCAGCCTGTGCCGCACGGACTGAGAACATCCTCCGCAATCAGCCCGGCGTACTGAATGCTGCCGTCAACTTCGCAACACTCGAAGCTACCGTAGAATACCAGCCCAAAGAAACATCCCCCGAAGCCTTGCGCGACGCAGTAAGAAAAGGCGGGTACGACCTGATGATTGAAGAAGTAAACGAAGAAGATATCATTCAGGAACTAGACGAAATACGACGGAAAGCATACTCCACCCTTAAGTTCCGTACTACCTGGGCGGTTATACTGACGATTCCGGTAGTTATCATCGGTATGTTTTTTATGAATATACCTTATGCCAACGAAATTATGTGGGCACTGGCAACCCCGGTACTCTTCTGGATCGGGCGCGATTTCTACATCAACGCATGGAATCAGGCGCGACATCGCACCACTAGCATGGATACACTGGTAGCGTTGAGTACAAGTATTGCTTACCTGTTCAGTGTATTCAATACGCTTTTCCCGGAATTCTGGTTGTCGCGCGGCATACATCCGCACGTATATTTCGAAGCATCGGCAGTAATAATTACTTTTATACTGCTGGGGCGATTGCTCGAAGAAAAAGCAAAAGGCAACACTTCCACTTCCCTAAAAAAACTGATGGGTTTGCAACCCAAGACAGTAACCGTTGTGCGCGAAGGCAACCGTCACCAAACGATACCCGTAAAGCAGGTACAACAAGGAGATATTATCCTTGTTAAGCCCGGCGAACGGATTGCCGTAGACGGAAATGTCACCGAAGGCAGCTCGTATGTGGATGAAAGTATGCTGAGCGGCGAGCCCGTACCTGTAAGCAAACAGGCAGGCAGTGAGGTGTTTGCCGGAACCATTAACCAGAAAGGTAGCTTTACGTTCCACGCAGTAAAAGTGGCGGGCGATACAATGCTGGCACAAATCATCCGTATGGTACAGGATGCACAAGGTAGCAAAGCCCCGGTACAAAAGCTGGTGGACCGTATTGCGGCTATCTTCGTTCCGGTGGTTATCTCTATTGCCATACTAGCCTTTGTATTGTGGATGTTGCTGGATGGCGACAACGGATTCACCCACGGCCTATTAGCACTGGTTACGGTGCTTATCATTGCCTGTCCGTGTGCTTTAGGATTAGCTACACCTACCGCCATTATGGTAGGTATAGGCAAAGGTGCCGAGCAGGGCATATTGATAAAAAATGCCGAAAGTCTGGAAACGGCTCGCAAAGTGAATGCAGTTGTGTTGGATAAAACAGGAACATTGACAGAAGGCAAGCCTGTAGTAACTGATATACACTGGCTTGACGATGATAACAGCAATGCAAATATATTATATTCACTCGAAGCCCAATCGGAACATCCGTTGGCAGAAGCCGTTACCCGTTATTTCGGCGAACTACCCGCATTGAGTGTAAATGCTTACGAAAGTATTACCGGTAAGGGGGTTAAGGGTATTATTGAAGGAAAAGAGTATTTTGCCGGGAAGCCTGAATTTATACAGGATAACGGAATAGAAACAGATAACGATTTAACCGCCAGAACCGATATTCTACGGGCACAAGCAAAAACCGTCATTTGCTTTGCCGACAAACAGAAGGTATTAGCCATCCTTGCCATAGCCGATCAAATTAAGGAAACTTCGGCCGAAGCCGTCCGCCAACTCGAAAAGGAGGGTATCGATGTGTATATGCTTACAGGCGACAGCGAAACTACCGCCCGCGAGATAGCCCGTAACACCGGTATCACACATTACCGGGCAGGAGTACTTCCGGCAGATAAAGCTAAGTTTATCAGCGAACTGCAACAGCAAGGTAAAATTGTTGCGATGGTGGGAGATGGTATAAACGACAGTGCAGCACTGGCACAAGCAGATGTGAGTATTGCCATGGGCAAGGGAAGCGATATCGCCATGGATGTAGCAAAGATGACAATTATTTCATCAGACCTGACAAAGATTCCCGAAGCCATCCGGTTATCGCGGCAAACAGTGAAAACCATCCGCCAAAACCTGTTCTGGGCGTTTATTTATAACCTTATCGGTATACCACTTGCTGCAGGCATCCTCTACCCTATCAATGGTTTCCTGCTCAACCCGATGATTGCAGGAGCAGCTATGGCGTTAAGTAGCGTTAGTGTGGTGACAAATAGTTTGCGGTTGAAATGGAAGAAATAGATATTGAATACGTTCCGCATGGGGCTGTCCAAAAAGTGTAAAGGATAAACGAAATTATATAGAACACAGAGACACAGAGAGCACAGAGTCTTTCAATTACAGAGAGTTATAAATCTCTGTGCCTCTGTGTCTCTGTGTTCTAAAATAAATCGTTGACTTTTAAGACAGTCCTATGAGGATTATTCTTTCGTCGGGTTCATTACCTCAGCAAAGAAAACATCCCGGTACATATTGCCAATACCAATTTCGTATTTACCAATAAATATATCGTTATTATCAAAAGAATCAATCTCATTTTTATTAATAATATACGAGCGGTTCACCCGGAGGAAATCAGCTTTCGGAAGTAAATCTTCCATGCTTTTGAGTGTCATACGCGTTATGATACGTTGGTCGGCCAGTTGCAGAATAACATAATCTTTCAGCCCCTCGACAAAGAGAATATCGGTGAGGTTGACTTTAAAGAAACGACGGTCTGATTTAACAAAGATAAAATCATCCTGAGGCTTATCCTGACTTGTTTCCGTACTGTTTTTTTCTTCGGAAAGCAACAGGGAATGATAGTTTATCGCCTTCTCCACCGCCTTACGGAAACGTTCCGGGTCAATGGGTTTCACAAGGTAGTCGATAGCTTCTACTTCGTAACTATCCAGTGCATACTCCGAATATGCGGTAGTGAAAATCACCAGCGTTTGTTTTGGGATGTTGCGGGCGAATTCAATGCCGTTAATACCGGGCATCTGAATATCCAGAAATATCAGGTCGACGCGGTGGTTCATCATATACATGGATGCGGCCTCGGCACTATTGAAACTATCGAGCAGATTCAGTTCGGCTATCTGTTCCACTTTCTTTTGAATACCTTTACGGGCTATGGGTTCGTCATCTACAATGATGCAATTCATATTTTATTGGTTTTGGAGCAACTTTAATTCTAATATTACTATATATCGTGTTTCTGTATCCTCTGTTACCATCCGATAATCCGAACCGAACAATAAATCCAGCCGGCGACGGATATTCGCCAAGCCCAGTCCACCCGCATCCTTTTTTACAGCTTGCAGAGGCTTAGAGTTTTCGCAGGTAAATTGCAGGTTATTATCTGCATATATAAAATCTATGTTTACATAAGATTCGTTCGCACTATCCAGATTGTGCTTCACGGCATTCTCCACAAACGGGATAAAAAGCAACGGAGGCACTTGTACACCAGAGATATCGCCCTGCAACGAAACATGGTATCTGAAATGATCGCGCCTGGTTTTTTCCAGTTCCAGATAATCTTTCAGAAAATCCATATCTGCGGAAAGTAATACCCTTTCCTGCGTACTATCGTTGAACTGGTATCGCAACAAATCGTCCAGCTTAATGAGTATATGCGAAGCCACATCCGGATCTTCATCTACCATAATATTGGCATTGTTCAGCATATTGAACAGGAAGTGAGGATTTATCTGGCTTTTAAGCAGGTTTAACTCGGATTGCAGGGTGGTACGTTCGAGTTCTCCAATCTTCCTGTTATCCTGCATCCAATGGCGGAAAAGTAAAATAGTCGATGTTCCGAGCAGCAACAATATCAGTGTAAGCGTGGAGGA
>DAMCMT010000009.1:72636-78663 GCA_032108265.1 Bacteroides sp. | reverse complement strand
GCTGCATCCAATGGCGAAGGAGTAACAAGGCAGATACACCGGCAATCATCAGTCCGATACCCATGACCGAAGAAATAGCACCTATAAACTGCATGACAATAGTAAAAGGATTATTGCTTAAATCAGCCTCGGTTTCCGGACGTCCGGTTATGGTTGGTTCGAAAACAATTCCTTGCAAGAAAACAATAAGGAATACCGAAAAAAGAATTAATGCCACCGATAAAACAATAAATAACAGATAGCGGCTTTTCAATAGGAAATAGGGTACGAAAACATAGGCGCTAACGTATATCGTCATATCAATAATCAGGAAATAAACGAGCCAAGCAGAAAAACGGTCGGGCAGAAACTCGTCCGGGGTATCCCAAAATATATTGATGGAAACAAGCAAAACGAAGAATTGCAGTAACAGATGCCTGTAAATCCGGTAACGCGGACTAAGCAGGAACGATGTCCATGTGGTGCTGGTGTTACTGGCCTCTTTCATGATTCCAATTGCATTACGGGTTGCACTGCGTTTGTCGGCAGTGTGGCTATTTCCAGCACGATAGAATTATTTATTACCTGAAATCGGTAAGCATCGGTATAAAGCATATCCAGCCGACGCCGTATTCCGGAGAATTCTGCATCTATATCACGCCGTATACAATCGGATTGTACGGTAAACACTAAATTCTCATCCTGAGCTTCCCAGTAGATATAAATGGCCGGTGCATTAGAAGGTTGCAGGTAGATTTCTCCAATAACCTCGCGTACAAAAGGAATAAAAATAAGCGGTGCTACAAACATGCGGTTCACATCACCCTTAACATCTACACTGAATTCGAAAGCACCGGAGTATAATTGTTCCAGCGCAAGATAATTATTAAGATAGGTTATCTCTGATGAGAGCAATACTTTTTCACGGCTACCGTCGTACAGTTGATAGCGTAATAACTGACTAAGCTTATACAGCATGGTAGAAGCCTTTCCGGGATTCGTAACAGTGAGCGAGGCAGCACGGGTAAGTATGTTCGACAGGAATTGCGGGTTGGCTTGTTCTTTCAGCAGTTCTACTTCGGTCTGGATATGAACTTTTTCCAGTTCGCTTACGCGCACACCTTCAGTCATCCACCGCCTCAGCAACACTGTCATCGAGATACCGGCAATACATAAGGCATTCAGGGCGGTATTTGAAAGGATATCTAGTACGGTAATCCAGTTGAAATAGGTTACGCGTTCGTGAGGAAGTTCGAGGAGTGAGTATACCACATATTCACCAAGCACCCCGGTGATACCGAGTAACAAAACAGATGCAATAAACAAAAGTATATATACCGTATATCGTTTCCTGAGCAGGTATCGCGGCACCAGAACAAACATATTAAAGTATCCAGTAAAAGCGAGTATGCAGAAGGCATACAGGAATATCCAGTAAACATTCTTACCCAATGCGGGTATATTGTGTTGATAGGTAATATATGTTTGGTTGACGGAGATAATAAGCACGCAAAACATAACCAAGACGTGCCGCCACACCCGATAGCCGGGGCTTACAAGGAAGTTATAAAGAAATGTTTTTCGAACAATCTCAGCCATGCGGTTCATATTTTGCACAAAGTTACGGGTTATTTACTTAAAATGTATATTTTATTAGCTCTTTGGGATTCATTTTGCAAATATATTGTATCAGAGAGAGAGAAACGGAAGAATGCGACGGAACCGGGTAGTTTGTAGACGAATTATGGAATATCATGGGCGGAATTTACACCTCGTAGAGGCGTAAGATAGCGATAGATTTCATACCTGCAAATAATTCAAAGGGAAATTTGCATTAAAATGAATTTGCCCGTCTGCTTATTTAATTCTAACTTTGTACTTCCAAGCATTTTCAACGCGAATGAATAAAATACTCCGGTATCTGAAACAACCTTTCCCTTTGTTCGAAAGCCGCTGGTTGTACACCGCTATTATATGCGGCACCTGCCTGCTGATACTCGCCATTTTCGAGCCGTTTAACTACCGGTTGAACTCTCTGGGGCAGTTCCTGTTGCTGCTCGCTTTCGGGCTGCTGGCGTTGACGAGTTCTGCTTTATTCTACTTCCTACTTCCGGCTGTGTTCCGCAAGTTCTATAATCCCGAGCAATGGACGGTAGGTAAGAATATTATTCACTATGCTTCCTTTCTGGCCTTTACCGGTATTTTAGTGGTGATACTCGATATGATAATACTACCCGGACTCGTTATCGGAACGGGGACATTCAATATTTTCGCCAAGGAAAAACTAAATATATTCTTTATCGACATGGTATCCGGTATTACTATCGGATTGGTACCGGTTGTAATTATCACCTTTCTGACCAAGAACCGCGCCCTGCGCCAGAATCTGCAAGAGGCCTTAAGGCTAAATCAGACATTGGCTGCGCGTTCTATTCCGCAGAATGAGAATAAAGGCATACTCACCCTGACCGGTAACACCAGAGAAACGGTAGAGGTACTTCCACAGGATATCCGTTATATCGAAGCTTCGGGCAATTATGTGGAAATACATTATGCCGCGGAGGGCAAAGTGCAGCAGAAGTTGCTTCGGGCAACGATTAAACAGATTGAAGAGCAGGTGACCGGATACCCCGAACTGATACGATGCCACCGGGCATTTATCGTCAACAGTGACCACATTACAAAAGTCAACGGAAATACACAAGGCTATCGCCTGGGATTGGATAATATTCTGCAGGAAATTCCGGTTTCGCGTACCTACATGAAAAGCCTGAAAGATACATTGAGTTGAATTCTTTCCTTTGTTATTCATCACAAAAACCTGTGATAAAACGTCTGTAGCGTCGCTTTATCACAAAAACGGTGCGTCTGTCCCAGTAATTTCACACACTGTTTTTTACGTTATATGTTTGCATCAAATACTAAACGATTAAATATGATTTGCAACATGAAACGTATCTTTTTTATCATCATCTCATTACTCAGTTTACAACTCACTGTGGCGCAGCAAGTGGTAACTGTTAAAGGGAAAACATCGGCTTCCTCCGAGGACTTTTATTATGTAACTATATTGTCGGTACAAGATTCGGCAGTCATCGATTATCGGTATTGCGACACACCGGAATTTGTCCTGCCGAACATTAAAAGGAATGAGTTTATTATGCAGATTAATTCGCCTCTGCTTTATAAAACATATTCGCGCCGGGTGAGTAATCCGGATAATCTGCCGGAAATAGACCTCGGGTATATTACCCTGGAGCCCGAAACGCAAACACTGGACGAGGTACAGATTACCGCCAGCCGGCCGCAGGTAACATATAAGCAAGGTAAGCTGGTGCATACCGTACAGGATAACCGGGAAATGAGAATGCTGAATTCTCTGGATGAGGTGCTGCAACGTATCCCTTTTGTATCGGTCGAAGACAATAAAATCAGTGTGTTCGGGAAGAAAAATACGGTAGTGCTTGTCAACGGGATACCGCCAAAGAATGATAACTGGGAGATGATTTCGCCCGAAGACATTAAGGAAGTAGAGGTGATAACCAACCCTTCGGCCGAATATAGTTCGGCGGGCATGGCTGTAGTGAACATAATTACCCGCAAGCGCTTTGCCGAGGGGCTAAACGGACAGATAAGCGCAGGAGTTTCTAAAGGTGACTACTGGCGATTCAACAATGCCTTGCAACTGGGATATGCCACCGACCGGATTAACCTGTATACCAGTATCACATACAATCCTCATCACAGAACATATACGGAAAAGTACGAACGTTATTTCCCCGATGGGAGTACGATGTTCAATATCATTCACCAGAACAGGAAAACGCGCGAGAATTACCACATACTGCTGGGTGCCGATTATGTGCTGAACCCGGCACATACAATCGGGGTACAATACCAAAGGATGTCCATGTATCCCACCCGCGAAACGAGTAATATTAATAACTGGACGACGGGCGGACAGGAGAATAAAATACTGACTATGCTAAACGGCGACCTGCTTTATGCCCGTAACATCTATGATATCAGTTACTCCTGGCTGACGGATAGCAAAGGGAGCAAACTGGCCGTTAACCTGGGGTATGTGGATTACGATTCGCACGAAAACAATTATATGGATATTTCGTCAAATGGGCATTACTCTCAGAAGGAAAGCCACTCGGAAGCAGATATCCGGTTGCTTACGGGAAATATAGATTATGTACTGCAAACAGAGAATAGTTTCACCGGGAAGGCGGGGGTTTATGCCTCGCACAACCGCAACAAGAGTCACTACAGCCTGATTGATAAAGAGGATGCCCATGCGGATTTTGATGTTACGCCTTCCAACGGGGCAAACATCAATGAAGATAAATTCGCTGCTTACATTACCGGACGAAAGGATTGGAACAAGTTTTATCTCTCTGCGGGGCTGCGCTTCGAATACGTGAACTATTCCAATAAGGATATCCAAAAAAATGTGACCAACAAGACTTACCGCGACTTCTTTCCCTCGGTGGAGATGGGTTACGACTTCAGCGATAAGTTGCAAACCAATGTTTCTTTTACGCGTAAGGTGCATTTCCCATCGTTCGGCGACCTCTCTCCCACCATACAGTATATCGATACTTTTACCTATTATAAAGGCAACACAAATCTGAAACCGGAATACTCTTACAACCTGGAAGCTAACGTGATATACAACCGGTTTATCCGCCTGTCGCTGGGGTATAGCCGGATAAACGATGCGCTTAACTCTTTCTTCGTCAAACGGTTGAATCCCGAGTCTATGATTTGTATTGCTACAACGGAGAACCTCCAATCGTACGACTCGTGGACGGCATCGCTTACCGTACCCTGGCAGTATAAGTTTTGGACGATGCAGAATTCGGCCGGATATAATTACAACCGCAATAAATTCGAGAGTGAGGGCAGTATTATCACTCAGCAGAAAGGTATGTTTTACTTTTATACGTATCAGGGATTTAAACTTCCCAAGGCATATAATTTATCAGTTATCTACCGTTGCAATACTTCCGGGCTTAACGGATTGTTCTATCACAATGCGCAGCATGTGGTAAACCTGTCCATGAGCAAATCTTTTTCGGATGACCGCTTAACGGTTTCACTCCGGTATGATGATGTTTTCAACAAAAATAAAACAAGGGCATGGATTAAATGTCATGATATAACTTTTGTGAATGGGATGGACTATGATAATTCGTACGTTTCGTTTTCGGTGAAATATAAGTTTGGTAAGTCTACCCGGAAGTATACGGTGAAGGAGAACAGTAAGGAGGAGATGAAAAGATTATAGACTACAATCCCCGCATATTTGCATACATTGTATCATTCCTGTTTTGGTAATTAGCACGGCAACTTTGGTGATTAGCACAGCAACTCTGGTGATTAACATGGCGTGTCGCCGTGATTAGCAGTGCAGGTAGCCATGCTAATCACCAGAGTTGCCGTGCTAATCACCAAAGTTGGTACCCGTTTGCGGGGTTATAAGCACTTTCTGCAACCACGGTTTAAGGCTCGAAATTAACGTACAGCCTGAATTCGTGTGCCGGTATGGTTATGCTTTGAGTGGTCGAAGTGATATTCAAAGTAGTTCCATCCATGGCGTTGAACCACTGGCCGGTTTGAGGGAAGGATACGGAATATGTACCCTCGCCTGCCGTAAAATTACCGGCTACAACCATCGCTTTATCGCCCGAAACAGAGGTAATAAACCGCCCGTTTGCCCAATTGGATTCTTTAACTTCCCAATTGAAGGTGATTGATGGGGTGAACAGTTCGGGGTTATCCAGCCGCAGGTTAATCAGCTTGCTATAGGTGTTATATAGTTCTTTCCGCTCATTTTGTTCATAATAATACCAAAGTACGGGTTTCTTGCCGGTACGCCCGTTGTGGTCAATGGAAATGTCGTAACCAAGTTCACCGAATTGCCAAACCATCTTCGGTCCGGGTACGGTGAAGAAGAAAGCTGCATTAACTTCAAGCTGTTTCATACGTTTGGTTAGGTTGGTTTTCAGGTCGCCGTCGCCCCACTCGGTTTGTTTAAAA
>DAMCMT010000009.1:57458-72610 GCA_032108265.1 Bacteroides sp. | reverse complement strand
CGTCGTGACTTTCCATATAGCCTACCCATCCTCCAACAGGCCCGGAAGTGGCGGTATATAAACGTTCGAATGAGCTTTCAGAATTATAGCCCATAGCAGTTTGGCAATAAGCCCAGTTAAGATTCCGCCACAATTTCATCCCTGCACCGGCTAATTCGCTCTCTTCCCTATCTTCGGCAAAATGTTCGAGAATTACGATTGCATCGGGCTTAGTGTCTATAATGGCCTGATTATAATCTTTCAGTATTTCGATGCGCGAAGCATCGTAGTTGGAGGCTGTATTCTCACTACTGCTTTTCTGCGTAAATCCTTTGGTGAGGTCGAACCTGAAACCGTCGATATTATATTCCGTGAGCAGGAATTTAAGATTGCGTTTTACAAATGTTCTTACCAGTTCGGATTCGTGATTGAAATCATGGAACACGCTGTAAGGGTGTGGTGCATCAACATTGAACCAGGGATTGTTTGCGGCTGTTTTGTTGGATTGTGAGTTCCAGTACAGCTTGGCAAATGGATTGGAACCGGTAGCATGGTTGTACACCACATCGAGTATAACGGCTATCCCCTGGCTGTGGCACTCGTCGATAAATTTCTTGTACGATTCTTTTGTGCCGTATGCCTTGTCCATCGCAAAAAAGAAACAGGGATTATAACCCCAGCTATCATTTCCGTCGAACTCTTGCACGGGCATTAATTCAATGGCGTTCACACCGAGGGACTTCAGATAAGGTAGTTTGGCCATTGCTCCTTGTATATCTCCGCTTTCGGTGAAGTCGCGGAACAACATTTCGTAAATTACCAGGTTGCCTCTATCTGCAATCTCGAATTCTTTCACTTTCCAGCTGTATGCATCCGGCTTAATAATGAAAGTAGATACAATGTCGGCTGTTTTATCTGCCGGATATGCGCGTAACCCGGGATAGGTAGATGCCGGGATATGTTCATCTTGCGGGTCGAGGACTTTTTCGGTATGCGGGTCGGCCACACGTATCGCACCGTCGGCCTTGCTTCCTACATAATACTGGAATGCATATTCGGTACGGCTATCCAGTCCGGTAAGTGTAATCCACCAACAGCCGGTTGCACGGTCGCGCTTCATTTGGTATTTATTGTCGATATTCCAATCATTAAAGTCGCCGATTACATATACATAATCTTTATGGTTACCATCTTTGTCTTGTTCGTACAGTACAAGGGTTACAGTGGTATCATCTATTATATTTATCCCGTCTATTGTATTGGCGGGCTGGGATTCGTACACAATTTCACCGGGGGTGATGGTGTTATCTTCGACTGAAATAAAGCTATCTACGTCTCCAAGTCCTTTTTTTGTTCCATCGGCACTGCGGAATACTATCCCTATCTTGTGAATGGAAACGCCATCAGCTGCACCAAACCATGTACGGATATCGGGTGAAAGGGTAATACTCCATACGTTTTCTTCGACTTTAGTCATTTTATACTTGGCGAGGTTTTGATCCCAGTCGGGTGCATAAAGCCAGGTATTGCCTTCAACTACTGCGATATGTGCATATACATCGCCGGCATATCCGTATAAGGGTGATGACTGGGCGGCTTTGAAAACTATTTCGGCTTCTTTGGATGCATCGAAGGTTTCGGGAAAGGTGTTGACTCCTTCTATATATTCCTTACCGGGTGGTTCGGGTGGTTCAGATTCGTTATTATCATTGTCGGAGCAGGATACTACAACAAACAATGATAGTAATATATAAATCCATTTAATTTTTTCTTTCATGGCTAAAGTTATTATCTGTTTATATTAAGTAGAAAAGAGAAGATACTAAAACCATCCACGTCATTGCGAGGAACGAAGCAATCCAGTTATTACTTGGTCGACTGGATTGCTTCACCTTCGGTTCGCAATGACGTGAATAAAATACGACTTTTAGAAAATCTTATTATTTCAAAATTCTACTCCATACGTATTACTTGACAATTAATATCGTATTGGGATTGGTCGACATATCCAATGTGATGGTATATGTGCCATCTGCGCCAACCTTCATATTTTCCCCATCATTGTAAACTGCTGTTGCACTTCCGGTAGGAACAACTCCTTTAACAGGAATGCCTCTGTTCACAGACCATCCACCATTCATACGGATTTTAAATTCCTGAGTTGTGGTTAGTGCCTGTTTTACTTTCCAAACATCATTTGTAGCATCATAAGCAAATTCCACATCAGCTCCCCAGCTATTAAAGTCGCCGGTTATGCCAACTTTATTAATCCGTTGCATTTCAAGAGTTCCTTCGGTCATATCAACTTTTATGTAATAATAACCACCTGGTACGCTGATATTTTCCTTAGCTCCATAACTACCTTTGCCATAACCCTCTTTGTCGATGGTAATAGTACCTCCAAAATCTCCTACCCAATCATTTACCGGAGAGAATTTGAATTCGCAATTGCCGTCTGTTGCCAGATTAACTCCACCTTCATAAACCCCTTCGCCATTACCTTCCAGTGTGGGGCAACTTGCAACTTTCGGATCCCAATTTTGGTGTGAACCGGGAACATATAGTCTATCAGGAAATTCTGTGCTGAGTAGTTTTACGGTATATGGATGCCGGTTTACATCAAGAACTATTTTATATTCACCATCGGCTTTATCCATTGTATAGTCTCCACCACTGAATGTACCATCGTTACCAATTGAATACGTCCAGTTATTATTTGCACGGAATTTGTATGAACCAGCAGTCATTTTGGTAACTAATGAATAGGTATTAGACTCAGCATCGTAAATCATTGGAGTTTCAGCATCCCAACCTTTAGGTGTAGCATTACCAATGACTCCCATAGATACAATTTTAACCATTTCAAGAGTATTCAGTTTCCTGTTAACGCTGATACGATATAATCCTGAAGGAACTTTGACGTTCTTGTTTTCACCACCTAATTTCGCTGTAACAACAACATTCTTTTCGGCATCGGTAACTATCTCTGCCTCACCATCAATACCAAAATCGTTATTAGCCCAACCTTTATCCGGATTAAATTTAAACTCAACATCAGCACCATCAGTAGTACTCAAATCCATATAGCATTCGAATAACCCTTTAGTTAATGTACTGTGAGCAATACCTATGGCAGATTCTGGTTTCCATCCCTGATGACTACCCGGCACATACAAATAATCCGGATAAGTTGCTGTATATGTTGTTACATTGATTATTACCGGAGCAGAAGGTACACCTTCCGGATAACTTTCAGAGAAAGCTTTAACAATAAATTGTAAGTCGCAAGCAGCTGATTCAGGCGCACCTGCGTCTATGGCAAGTTCATTCCATTCATCCACTGTCTTTGTACAAGAAGTTTCGGTTAAATCTTTTGCAACTTCAATAGGTTCAGGGTTGTCAGCCCTTTCCTCGTTATTAGGGTATGAGACATATACTCCATAAGTAATTGCTTCACCATAAACTAACCGTGCATCAGTCCATGTTAACAGGGTTAAGGGTTCGGTTGGATTGGTAATATCAAGAACTACTTCTGTTTGTTCAGCAGTTATTTCTGATGATACAGCATTACCATAAGAATACACTTTCATGAGTTTCTTTTCCGATTCGTACTTAGCCTCCTCATCTGATGCTACCAGATAGAATGCCATATCAAAGGTTGCATTTTCGGGTAATGAATTTATACCGTCGAGTAAAGTACGAAAGTCGGCTTTCGACATTGTTATATTAAGATCTTTCGTAGCCGCACCTACCTGCGTAGCCGCCTCTTCGCCGTATTGGGTATAGAGCGTATAGGTTACTTCACCTTTCAGAAAGCGGGCGGCTTTCCAGGTCCATACAATCTTTTCGGAAATAGTATTCTCCGTCATTAATATAGTGCCGTTATCATTAAGCACCGGAGCTGTTGGCTTAATTGCAAACGACTCCTCTATATCTTCCTGGCAGCTCGCTACAGCTATCATTGCGATAGCTGCCACGAACATATATTTTAAATACTTTATCATAGTCATTACGATTTTAATGATATAACTTTATTACTGCTTGATTAATTCCAATATATAAGGAGTACGATTAGCATGAAGCTTCACAATATAAGTTCCTGCATCGGGTACCGTTATATTACCTGCACCAGCTCCCAGTTCGAATCCGCCAGGTATATCGTTGTTTATTACACCGGTAGCTCCCCAATTAGTATTCCATGACGGGGCATCTGCACGTACTTTAATTCCTGAACCGGCAGCAAGTTCCACTGGCTGGGTTAACCATGCACTTTCAAGAGAGTTATATGTAAAGACGGCGTCGTTTTCGCCCCAACTGTTAAAGTCGCCTACTAATCCCAGCACTTTACCTTTAGCTTTCTGATCGATAGTCATTGCTGCCTTATTGACTGTTATTTCAAAGATATTGTTCTCGGTTATATCCAGTGAGAAATTCTTATCATTTTGTTCCGGATTTTCCCAGGAAGGTATTAAGGCATCATATCCCCAGTTATCTCCACTCCAACTTTGTTCGGCGGTAACTTTGAAATAGGAACGATTGGGATCTGTTGGAGTTTCATTCTTTCTAGTCAGATCAACCATGCAGGTAAAGATATTCGAGCCCCCTGCTGTTTCCCAGAATATAGGTGCATTTTCGATTTTCCAATCATTGAATTCACCACAAAGATACAGGTACGAAAGCGAAGCTGCATAAGTTGTTACATTAAACGTATTTGTGGTATTAGAGTTAATAGCCTCATATGCATCCGAGCCATTTAGTTTAGCAGTTACATAAGCTTTTACTTCTCCTGTAGAATTGGCGGGAACACCCAGGCTATTAATAACTACACCATTAAAATCGGCCTTACTTATTGAAAAAGAGTTGGAGAAGGAAGTTCCCAGAAGAGCCGACTCTTCTCCGGAAGTAAGATAAACCGAATAAAGTATCTGAACCGGAAGTCCAAATTCAGCACTTTTCCAGGTGAATACTACATTCTCTGCCTTCGCATTATCAGCATTAATTATTATATCACCCGATTCATTTATAACAGGAGCAACGAAATCACCCGATGGACTAATCTGGGGTTCATCAACATCTGTAGAACAGGACATTACCATTGTAGCAATTGCAACAAATGCTATTATATATTTTATTAGTTTCATATCATCTAATCTTTAGAAGTTGTACTTTTTTGATTAATAACCCGGATTCTGTGTCAAATTGGGGTTTTCGTTAATCTCAGTCTGAATGATAGGATAAAGTGTACGCCAGCTTTCCAAAGCTACTTTACCATCAGGTATATTTCCTTTATAAGGCCAGGGGAACGACATGGAAGTAAAATAACCATAACGTATTAAATCTGTGCGGCGTTGTCCTTCCCACATAAATTCACGTGCACGTTCCTGGAGTAAGAAATCCAGGTTAAGAGAAGAAGGCATGTCTACTCCTGCACGGTCGCGCAAAGCTTTTACATAGCCCATTGCAGTGGCGTCTGTGGTAGTACCACCAGCCAAACGGGTTACAGCCTCTGCATAAGCCATATACATTTCGGCCAAACGAATAACAGGAAAGTCGCTGGAAGAGAATTTTTCGTAATCATCGCTTGAATATAGATTTCCGTTAGAATCCATACTGTTATATTTCCAACATACCCAACCGGATTCCTGTGAGGTTTTATCGAATTCTTTTGTATGACCTACATTGCAAAAAAATGCACGTTTGTCACTGGCTTCACGATCGTATCCAACTCCCGAGGTAGAGGGCCAATTTACCCCTTGCAGTTCAAAGTTTTGTACATATTCATCGGAGACATGATATCCGCCCCAACGCTCACGGTTGAGCATAGCACCTGCAGCAAGACCTAATTCTTTGGCTACCGCTTCACTGGCTTTATCGTGCATTGATCCGGATACTAAATGAGTGGTTCCACCCCATGTCTGAGTGTTATCACGATCATAAGCTACAGCGAAAATCAATTCTTGCCGGGCATTTGCATTTTCGCCGTTATCCTGCATAAAAAGTTCGGCATAATGATCACATAATTGGTAACCCATATTAATAGTTGCAGCGGCGGCATCACGGGCATCGGCCCAGCGAGCTGTACCTGTATATACTTCAGCATTCAGATAAAGACGTGTCAGCAAAGCCTGTGCAACGCCTTTAGTTACCCGGGGATATTCATTTGTAACCGGAAGATCGGAACCGGAAGCTGCTAACTCTTTCAGTTCATTTTCAATCCAAACGAAAAGATCAGCACGCTTTATCTGCGAAGGAGCATCTCCACCAATATTTTCTTCGGTTGCAAATGGTGGATTACCATACAAATCCAAAAGCAGATAATAAGAAAATGCACGTAACAACCGGGCTTCTGCATGCATACTGGCAATACCTTCTACTGTTGCATCTGCTGTTTGTTTCAGGAATTCATTAACACGGGTTATACTTATCATACAACGGGTATATACCGCAATTACTGCTTCATTATCAGCGGCGGTCCAGATATTATACTGTATACCAGTCATATAACTATCACCCCAGATACTATTCAAGGCATCGGTCGAAGCCTCATTCAGAATCATATACTGTCTCATCAAATCACTTTGTCCGGCATCGGGCACTGCGATATCCGAAGTTCCCGGGTCATTCTGGCTTACCAAAGAATAAGATCCGTATATATAAGCCAAGCCTTTGGCATAACTTTCTAAAGTTCCATCATAGGCCTGTTCGGCGGTTTTATCAGTTTCGTTTAGCGGCAATGTATCCAAATCGCCAAGGCAAGAGCTAAGCATAAACAGCGATAAAGCAATTGCCAAACCATATATATTTTTTTTCATAATCATGTTCTTTTCAATTAGAAGTTAACACTGCAACGGATTGTGTAGAATCGGGGTCTGGGAATAAGATTGCTATCTACACCGTCAGCCGCTGTAAGTTCCGGATCGAGCCCATTGTATTTGGAAATAGTAAATACATTCTGCACGGAAGCAGCTACACGGATTTTACCATTCCAGTTGCCAATTTTATCAAATGTATATCCTACATTTATATCGTCCATACGGAAGAAAGAAGCATTTTCCAGAAACATATCCGAATACTTCTGTTGTTCACTATTGGCATTCACCCATCCTGTTTTCATAACGTAAGTCGAGAAGTTATTAATATAACCTTTTGAATAATCATCTGAATAAGAGGTTGAGTTTTCCATCGCTACTTTGTTCAAAGCATATCCACCGAAAGAAGCGTGTGCGTTGAATCCGAAATCCCATTTTTTATAAGTAAACTGCGAACCTATACCAAAGAAGAATTTAGGTGAGATACTTTTCCCGGTAATGTAACGGTCTTTTTCTGTTATTTCACCATCACCATCACGGTCTACAAGTACATTTTGCAAAGGTTTTCCGTTATCATCGTAAGCTTGCTGATACAGATAATAGGTGTACGGAGTATAACCAACACGATACAAAGAAGTATTTCCACCGGTTCCACCCATACCCGGGCCTACAGTTACACCCAGATAATCTTCGCCCGGATTATTTGTCAGCTTGGTAATCTTAGTTTTCTGTAGAGTACTGTTGAAGTTGATGGTCCAACGCATATCCTTCTTTTCAATAGGAATGAAATTGACATTCAATTCTAATCCTTTATTCTCCATATCACCTACATTGGAAATAACTGTATTGGAGAAGTTAGAACCAAGCGGTGTAGTAACATCATTCAATAAATCATACGTTTTGCGAAGATATGCATCTATGGTACCGTTAATACGTCCGTTAAGAAAGCCGAAATCCAAACCGATGTTGTAGGTCTCGGTTGTTTCCCATTTTATATTAGGATTATAAGCATTAGGAGCTAAAGTAGTAATCCATCCACCACCCCATGGAATACGGGTGATTAATGCGGAAGATTCGGTATACTTGGCTTGATAAGCATAACAGCGATCCATACCAATATCCTGTTGACCGGTACGTCCCCAACTTAAACGTAATTTAAGAGCTGAAACTGCTGGAGTATCTATAAGGAAATTCTCTTCGCCTATATTCCAGGCAAATGCTGCCGATGGGAAAAGACCCCAACGGTTATCCTTTGAGAAACGTGAAGAAGCATCATCACGTAATGAGAAGGTGAACAGATATTTGGAATTGATAGAATAATTTAAGCGACCGAAGAAAGATACAAGATAGTATTCTTTAGCATCTTGTGGTTTTTCAAGATAAACTTCATCCCTCCTGTCATTATAGTATTGTGTACTGTTATACTTTACATAATTATGTTGCCAGGAATAACCAGCCATAGCATCGAACCGGTGAATACCGATTTCTTTATTATAATTAGCATACAATTCCAGAAGAAGGTTTTTGTTGAAGTTGGTATAGTCGTTTAAATAGTCGGCTGCACCATTTCTTTTTGAGATGAATGATCCTTGCTTTGCGTATGTTTCACCGCTGGTCTCGGCCACATCATAACCCAGGTTTGCATTCAGGCGTAAATCCTCGAATCCATGTATTTTATAATCTAATTGTAGATTACCAAGAGATCTCCATGTATGATTTACATTATAATTATCATATAACTGTGAAAGCGGGTTGATACTGGACATCCCGTTTGCCGAACCATCGGCAGCCAACCAGTTCCAATATCCATTACATTTTGTGTAATCAATTGAACCATCTGCATTCGTAAAATAAACAGGAAGAGTAGGGTTAAATGAAATAGCACTACCGATAGCTCCCGAATTAGCAAAATTGGTACGGTTATAAATTCCTTTCGCATTCACATTTACAGTTAAGTGTTCCTGCAAGAATTTAGGAGAAAGACTAATACCTACTGTACCACGTTGGTTATCACCAACTTTAAGTGCTGCTTGATCGTAATTGTAACCTACACTGATACGGTAAGGAAATACATTTTTTGCATTCCCGTAAAGGCTCACATTATGGTCGGTAGAAAAAGCTGTACGATAAATAAGGTCTTGCCAGTCGGTATTCGACTGTCCCATAAGTTCTTGTATCGCTTTACCACGTGCTGATTCTGTACCGTATTGTTCAGTTACATAGTTACGGTACTGGTCACCGGTCATAACATCCATTGTTGCCGTATTCTGCTTTAAGCTATAGCTTGAATTATAGCTTACCTGCATTTTATTGCCAGTTCCTTTTTTGGTAGTTATTATAATAACACCATTAGATGCACGCGAACCGTAAATAGCTGTAGCAGAAGCATCTTTCAATACAGTATACGATTCAATGTCATTCGGGTTAACCGATGATAAGGGGTTTCCCATACCAGCACCACCTTCACCCGTTACAGGTACACCGTCAATAACAATCAATGGATCATTAGATGCATATAAAGATGCTGCACCACGAATACGGATAGTAGCTCCTTCACCCGGAGCACCGGAAGCTGGAGTAACTAAAAGTCCGGGTACTTTACCCTGCAACATCTGGTCAGGTGAAGTTACAGCTCCCCGGTTAATTTCTTCAGCCCTTATTGCCGTCACCGAGCCGGTCATGTCGTTTTTCTTCACACTACCATATCCTATGACAACTACTTCATCAAGAAGTTCGGTATCATCAAGCAACGTAATAACAAGAGTAGCCGCAGCCTGTGCTTCAGCTGTCTTATACCCAATAAAAGAAACTTCGATAATGGAGTTCTGAGGAGCATTTAGCGAAAAGTTGCCATCAATATCGGTAATCGTACCACTTGATGTACCTTTTACTACAACATTAGCACCAATTACAGGTTCACCAAAAGCATCTTTCACATGCCCCCGTACGGTAATACTCTGTGCATAAGCGCCTACTGACAAGAACATCCCTAATAGTAAGGGTAGAATCATTCGATAGATTCTAAGATTAACTTGCTTCATGCAATTTCAAATTAAAGTTAACAATATAATTTACTTAGATTACTCAAAGAACGAGAGTGGAACTTATGATAAGTCCCTAAGATCGACGAAGCAAAAATAGAGGGTAACTTGTATCAAATTGACAAGAATTACACTAAAACTGCAATTCCGGTTATGCAATCGTTTGCATGAAGTTGCATACGTAAAATAGCCTCATAATTAAACATTTAGCTTAGTTATAATTTACTTTTGTATAGTAGAAGACGATTTTAATGAATAGTTGCTATTGTCGTTTTTCTATTATAATTATACCTTTGACCGAAAGATATTGTGTACCATGAACAAACCGCAGATTACGATTAAAGATATAGCACGGGCATTGGGAGTATCGCCTTCAACAGTGTCGAGGGCATTGAAAGATAACCCGGATATCAGCCAGGAAACCCGGGATGCTATTCATAAGTATGCACGCGAACATAATTATCAGCCAAACGCGCTGGCACTAAACCTGCGTACAAGCCGTTCGAACACTATCGGGGTCATTATTCCACAATTTGTACATCATTTCTTTTCCTGTGTGCTTAGTGGTATCGAAGAGGTAGCATCTAAAGCAGGGTATAATATTCTGGTTGCACAAAGTAACGAAAGATACGATCAGGAAGTAAAGATTGTAAAATCATTCCTTGCTGCCAGGGTTTGCGGAGTTATTGCCTCACTGGCGAAAGATACGGTACGGTATGACCATTATCAGGAACTTCTGAACAACAACATTCCCATTGTTTTCTACGACCGCATTTGTACAGGGGTGAATACCGAGCGTGTGGTAGTCGACGATTATGCCGGTTCGTTTGCCGCGGTAGAGTATATGATACAAACCGGTTGCAAACGAATATTATTTTACAGCAGTCCCCCACACATGGAAATATCCAAGAACAGGAGAAATGGTTATCTGGATGCCATGCGTAAATACAAAATACCTGTAAGTGACGATATGATAAAGTTTTGTGATTCGCGGGAACAAGCTATTGCACTTACCCCCGATTTACTGGAAAGCGACAACCGACCTGATGGTTTTTTCGCAATTAACGACGAAACAGCTTCGGGAATACTCTATGCCTGTAAACTTGTAGGATTAAGAGTTCCTGAGGAAGTATCCATTTGCGGATTTACCGACGGAGCCATTGCACAGAATACCGACCCGAAACTTACAACTGTTGAACAACACGGTGAAGAAGTTGGCAAAAGCGCCATTAACCTGCTGGTCGATAAAATTGAAGGACGAACCCAGAAAAGTAGTAACCGCATTGTACGGACTAACCTAGTGGTACGCGGAACAACGAAATAAAACTTATAACTTTAAATACCATGAATGTAAAACCCGATTTAAGTTTCTGGAAGCTGTGGAACCTCAGCTTTGGTTTTTTCGGCGTACAAATCGCCTACGCGCTACAAAGTGCTAACATTAGCCGTATATTTTCAACATTGGGAGCCGACCCGCATAACCTTAGTTATTTCTGGATACTGCCGCCACTGGCAGGTATTATCGTACAACCTATTGTAGGTTCGGCGAGTGATAAAACATGGACACGGTTCGGACGTCGTATCCCCTATTTGTTTGTTGGCGCATTGGTAGCTGTACTGGTTATGTGCCTGCTTCCCAATGCCGGCAGTTTCGGTATGACAGTGGCTACTGCCATGATATTCGGACTCGTATCATTGATGTTTCTCGATACATCCATCAATATGGCCATGCAGCCTTTCAAGATGCTCGTGGGCGATATGGTGAATGAAAAACAAAAAGGACTGGCATATTCTATCCAAAGCTTTCTGGTGAATGCAGGAAGTTTGGTTGGTTACCTGTTGCCTTTATTATTCACTGCTGTAGGTATTGCAAATATAGCAGCCCCGGGCGTTGTACCCGATTCTGTAATATTCTCATTCTATCTGGGTGCTGCCATACTGATTCTGTGTGTTATCTATACCATTTCCAAAGTGAAAGAAATGCCCCCGAAAGAATACGAGAAGTTCCACGGAATTACGGCAGCCGAGAAGAAAGAAAAGACCGACTTCATTACCCTGCTTAAAAATGCCCCTAAAGTATTCTGGACAGTAGGCCTGGTTCAGTTTTTCTGTTGGGCGGCATTTATGTATATGTGGACATATACCAACGGAGCCATTGCCGACACCGTATGGAATACGACCGATGCGCATAGCGAAGGATACCAGACAGCAGGCAACTGGGTAGGTGTACTTTTTGCCATTCAGGCAGTAGGTTCGGTTTTATGGGCTATCGTATTGCCGTTCTTTAAATCGCGGAAGCTGTCGTATTCATTAAGCCTTATATTGGGTGGGGTTGGTTTCATTTCGACCATGTTCTTCCATAATCAATACGCATTGTTTGTATCTTACCTGCTGATAGGTTGTGCATGGTCGGCTATGCTGGCTATACCGTTTACCATACTCACGAATTCGATTTCGGGAAAGAATATGGGAGCTTACCTGGGTTTGTTCAACGGTACCATCTGCATTCCGCAAATTGCCGCTGCCCTCGTTGGAGGAGGCTTGTTGCATCTGGTGGGTGGACGACAGGTTCATATGTTGGTACTCGCAGGTGCATTACTTATCATAGGTGCTGTTTGTGTTTCCTTTGTGAAGGAAAAGAAGATAACTGCATAGAACCTGAAAGATAGTTTACAGCAAAAATATCCAAAAAGCATGGCATGATTGTGTCATTGGTACTTTTGTATCTCATCACGAAGGATTAATTGTATGGAAAAATGTTCAAAAATATGATAATCCGGGCTTAAACCCCCGGATTTTTTTTATTTTTGTACATAAACCATTATATGCACCAGGAAACTCAACATGAAAAAACATCTTGTAACCGACGAATGGAATATTATCGAAGAAGGATTCGATGCTGACAATCAACGCAGTTCCGAAAGTATTTTTAGTTTGGGCAACGGGCGTTTCGGTCAGCGGGGAAACTTTGAAGAGCATTATAGTAGCGATAGCCTCAAGGGTTCCTACCTTGCCGGAATAGCTTTCCTGGATCGCACACGAGTAGGTTGGTGGAAAAACGGATATCCGAAATTCTTTTCGCGCATACCCAACTCGCCCGACTGGAGCGAAATTAATGTGAGACTAATAGACGAAGAACTGGATTTGGCTCATTGGGATATTAGTTCCTTTGAAAGAAGACTGGATATGAGAAACGGTATTTCGTACCGGGATTTTATTGCCACCTCACCCAAGGGGAATACACTCTCAGTACATGTCGAACATATCAAC
The DNA here is from genome assembly GCA_032108265.1 of Bacteroides sp. GTDB lineage: Bacteria > Bacteroidota > Bacteroidia > Bacteroidales > Bacteroidaceae > Bacteroides. The sequence goes on along the minus strand of DAMCMT010000009.1, from coordinate 59,511 downwards.
AGCATGGCTAATCAGGATATTTGCCTGATAAAATATAGTGTAACATCTGTGAACTATGAAGGCAGGATTTCTCTTTTTTCTTCTCTGAACGGAAACATCAAACATGAAAGTTCGTATTTCAATGAGAAGATGTGGAATATACTGCGGCTGGAAACCACGAATGAATATGCATATCTATGGTCGCAAACCAAGCATGAAGATTCTCAGGCGTGTTTTGCCATGTCCTACCAGTTATTCCGGAATAATAAGGAACAGTACAGTAACCCCATACGCATCGAAAAAGAAAAACAGGTTGGTTTTGGCGCCGGTATCGATATAAAACCACAAGAGACAGTTACATTGGTAAAATACATTACAATTGCAACCTCTTTGTATTACGATAGGTTACAACTGGTAGAAACGTCAGTGGATATGTGCAAACAGGCAAAGTTAAAAGGTTGGAATGAGTTAGTGGAAGAGCATAAGAAGGTGTGGCACGATATATGGAAAGAATCTGATGTAGTAATTGATGGCGATCCGGAAGCACAGCAAGGTATACGTTTCAATATTTTCCAATTACACCAAAGCTACCGGGCAGATGATCCCAGACTGAATATCGGTGCCAAAGGTTTTACCGGAGAGAAGTACGGCGGAAACACTTACTGGAATACAGAACTTTGCTGCGTTCCGTATTTTTTGCTTTCGGATTCGAGAGGTGTTGTAAGCAATCTTTTATTGTATAGGTATAACCAGCTTCCGAAGGCAATTGAAAATGCCAGGAAACTTGGTTTCGATAATGGCGCAGCTCTTTATCCTATGGTAACAATTACCGGCGAAGAATGCCATAACGAATGGGAAATCACATTTGAGGAGATTCACCGGAATGCCATAATCGTGTATGCCATCGTTCAATATACTATTATGACGGGAAGTAATCACTATATGGCCCGCTACGGATTAGAGATATTAATAGCAATCAGTCGTTTCTGGAGTCAGCGGGTTTCTTTTTCCCGGAAGAAGCAGCAATACGTAATACTGGGTGTAACCGGCCCGAATGAATATGAAAACAATGTGGATAATAACTGGTACACCAACCTGTCTTGTATAAAATGCCTGAAAGCAACCATTCATTTTCTGGAAGTAATTGCGCACGAATATCCGGAAGAGTATAACACGGTTCGCAGGAAAACAAATTTCCAATATGCAGAGACTGCCCGGTGGAAAGACATCATCGAAAACATATATATGCCCGAAGATAAGGAAGCAGGCATATTTGTTCAACATGATGGATATATGGATAAAGAACTAAGATCTGTTGATGAAATACCGGACGAAGAACGCCCGATAAACCAACATTGGTCGTGGGACAGGATACTTCGCTCCTGCTATATTAAGCAAAGCGATGTACTTCTGGGTATTTACCTTTATTATTATGATTTCGACGAGGAAACTATCCGGCGGAACTTCCATTTTTACGAACCTAAAACTGTACACGAATCGTCTTTATCGCCATTTGTTCATTCCATGCTTGCATCCCGTATAGGTGATATGGATAAAGCCTACGAATTATTTATGCACGCTACCCGGCTGGATTTGGATGATTATAACAACGAAGTGAACGAGGGGTTGCATATTACCAGCATGGCAGGAAGCTGGCTGGCTATTGTAAAAGGATTTGCAGGGATGCAGATTGATAACGACAGATTAGTTTTTGAACCTGTAATACCGGATAAATGGAATGCTTATAGCTTTATAGTGAATTTCAGGAACAGGACAATTAAGATTAAGATAAGCCGGAAGGAAATAAATATAAAGCTGATGCATGGAAAGGCTATTGATATTCAGATTTACGATAATGTATTTACCGTAGACCGCAATAACCTGGTGGTTCAGTATTCGTAAACTGGCGTTATCACCCAAATTAAATAATTCCAAGTATCTTACTACGTGATAATAGACAGGCACCGATTACTCCCGCACGTTCTTTAAGTTTGGAGAGTTTAAGTTCGGTATCCTGACTGACTAAATTGAGTGAATATTTACGAATAGCACTTCTAATGGGTAGAATCAGGTA
>DAMCMT010000009.1:0-57448 GCA_032108265.1 Bacteroides sp. | reverse complement strand
GACTGGAAAAGAATTCCCCCGAGAATAACCAGTTCGGGATTGAATATATTCATAAGTCCGGCAATTCCTTTTCCAAGATTTTCGCCCATCTGCTCCAATATCTCTATACTGAGGACGTCTTCTTTTTGAATTGCATCCAATAAGTTTTCAAGATTTATAATATCTCCTTTATCTATTTTATCGGCTAGTATGGTTCCACTACCCTCGCGATGCCGTTCGTAAAGTTTGCGATGAAGAGCAGAACCGGATGCTTCAGTTTCCAGACAGCCTTTTTTTCCACAGTGGCAAAGTACTTCATTATCGAACATATGAAAATGCCCCAGTTCGCCCGAAAAGCCTGACTTACCATAATATACTTTACCATCGATGATAATGCCCAGGCCCAGGCCCCAACTCATATTGATAAACAGCACATTCTTCTCTCCTTTTACAACACCTTGCATATATTCTCCATAGGTCATGGCCCGGGTATCATTTTCAAGGTAAACTTTCAGTTGAAGCTTTTCTTCGAGTATTTGCGCCAGGGGTTTCTCCTGGAAATAGAAAATACTATAACTGAATCCGAATTTCGGATTAACCCTTCCGGAAATATTAACTCCAACAGCAAGTATTTTATCACGGGAAATGCTCAATTGGTTGATAAAGGTTTCTATAAGAGCACAAAGATTATCTAATGCCTCCGGAGTATTCTCTAACGCATAGGGTATATTTCCTTCAAAACGTATTTTATCTCCTTTGAAATCCAGTATGCCGATATTAATTTTATCCCGGAGTACATCAACCCCTACAAAATAGCCCGAAGCCGGATTCAACCCATAAACACTGGGCTTGCGTCCGCCACTGGTTTCCTGTTTGCCAAAATCGAGTATATAACCTTCGTCTAACAGCTCACCGATAAGCTTAGTTACCGTAGGTACACTCAGATTCATTTCTTTGCACAACTCAGCTATGGTGGCATCACCATTTATTATATAATAATGTATAATCTTCTTTTTTACCAACCCTGTTCGTGAATTATCTTCCGAGGAGAGATGAAATTTTGCCGACATAATTCTAAGATTTATTATTCATACAAATATAGATAAATTATTTATGGTACTTATACCTATAAAATAAAATAAATATATAAACCGTACAATGGATAAAGAAATATAGAAAATTCTTATGAAGTTTTGTAACCTTCCTGATACCAACCGCATCCAATATATAAAGAACAAAAAATTATTCACCTAAAACTTTATAATTATGTTTGACTTTCTAACTCCCCCTCTTGTAATAGGTATTTGTGTTTATGGCATTTACAAATTATTTGAATTGTACGCCCGCCGTCGTGAAAGAATTATGCTCATTGAAAAACTCGGGAATATACCTTCCGACGATTTTTCGCTACCCAGCTTTAGCAACTTCCGTCTATCATCATACAGTGCATTGAAAGGAGGATGTCTTCTGGTAGGCTTAGGATTGGGACTCTTGATGGGGTATATTATTTGTGCTTCAACAATAGAAAATTATGTAGCTAATCTCGGAAGCTGGGAAAATAAGGAAATTTCGGGTATTATTTATGGTGCCTGTGTCCTGTTATTCGGAGGCATCGGGCTACTAACAGCCTTTATCATTGAATTAAATCTTGAAAAGAAGAAAAAAGAATAACGAATCCCTTCTTAGTAGTTCATAAACGAAAACTCCCGGCAAGTATTCTCGCAATACCCCGGGAGTTTTTTCTTTAAGCGAATTCAAAAACGTCAGCCGATATAAACATTTATGCAGGTATACACATAAAGTTCATCGCACGTCTGGTCGAATTGAACTTTATTTTCATGAGCCAGCCAGCCAAGAGCTGCTCCTAATTCTTTATCCCGGAGTCCCGACCTCATCTTCAAGTCGCTGTAACTCCATTTGCAATTGTCGACCAACAATTGCCAGACTTTCTGGGCGCATACGCCAATTTCCATCTTGTCCATCGTGGTGAGTATAAAAAGGTTATTGTTTAGGTTATTATATAATTTCCTGAACCCTAAATATAGTAATAAACTCTTATCAAATAAGCAAACTTTTCTAACAATTTTTCTTACATAAGACAGATGAATCAACTTCTCCGAGAAACGAACCAATTGCACATAAAAAAAGCCGCACCTTAATAAAAAAGGTACGGCTCTTTAATTTATATTTATTTAATTACTATGCAATGATTTTTACATCATTCCGCCCATTCCACCCATTCCGGGATTCATTGGCATTTCAGGTTTGTCTTCTTTCTTTTCAACAACCACACATTCTGTAGTAAGGAACATACCGGCTATTGAAGCAGCGTTTTCCAATGCTACGCGGGTTACTTTTGCAGGGTCTACAACACCTACAGCATTCAGGTTTTCGTATACGTCTTTGCGGGCATTGTATCCGAAGTCGCCTTTACCTTCGCGTACTTTCTGTACTACAACAGCACCTTCTTTTCCAGCGTTAGCTACAATCTGGCGAAGTGGTTCTTCGATAGCGCGTTTGATGATTTCGATACCGGTAGTTTCGTCGGCATTTTCGCCTTTCATTCCTTCCAGTTTCTCGATAGCACGGATGTAAGCTACACCACCACCAGGAACAATACCTTCTTCGATAGCTGCACGGGTTGCGCAAAGAGCATCGTCAACACGGTCTTTCTTTTCTTTCATTTCAACTTCGCTGGCAGCTCCTACATAAAGTACAGCTACACCACCTGACAATTTAGCCAGACGTTCCTGAAGTTTTTCTTTATCGTAATCTGAAGTAGTTGTGCTGATTTGCGATTTGATCTGGTTGATACGCATTTCGATATTTGCTTTTGCACCTGCACCGTTTACAATAACTGTATTGTCTTTGGTTACAGTTACTTTTTCGCTTGTACCCAGCATTTCGAGAGTAGCTTGTTCAAGTGACAAACCTTTTTCTTCGCTGATTACCAAGCCACCGGTAAGGATTGCAATGTCTTCGAGCATTTCTTTTCTTCTGTCGCCGAAGCCCGGAGCTTTTACTGCACAGATTTTGAGCTGAGAACGCAGACGGTTTACAACCAGTGTGGTTAATGCTTCGCTGTCAACGTCTTCTGCAATGATAAGCAGCGGACGACCTGTTTGTACAGCAGGTTCCAGGATAGGAAGCATATCTTTGAGGTTCGAGATTTTCTTGTCGTAGATAAGAATGTATGGTCTTTCCATTTCGCATTCCATCTTTTCAGTGTTGGTTACGAAGTAAGCCGACAGGTAACCGCGGTCGAACTGCATACCTTCAACAAGTTCGATAGTAGTATCGGTTCCTTTTGCTTCTTCAATAGTGATAACACCGTCTTTTGATACTTTACGCATAGCGTCGGCAATCAATGTGCCGATTGACGGGTCGTTGTTAGCTGAAACTGAAGCAACTTGTTCAATCTTGTCATAGTTGTCACCAACTTCCACCGACTGGCTTTCAATTGAATCAACCACCTGAGCAACTGCTTTGTCGATACCACGTTTCAAATCCATAGGGTTTGCACCGGCAGTAACGTTTTTCAAACCTTCGGCTACGATTGCCTGGGCAAGTACGGTTGCAGTTGTAGTACCGTCACCGGCATCATCTCCTGTTTTTGAAGCTACTTCTTTCACAAGCTGTGCTCCTGCATTCTGGAATGCGTCTGAAAGTTCAATTTCTTTTGCAACAGTTACACCATCTTTTGTTATCTGGGGTGCACCAAATTTCTTTTCAATAATTACATTACGACCTTTAGGACCTAATGTTACTTTTACTGCATTTGCTAATTCGTCAACGCCTTTCTTCAACTGATCGCGGGCGTCCATACCGAATACTATTTCTTTAGCCATTTCTTTATTATTTTTAAAAGTTTAAGATTTTGTTCATTAACCCATGATAGCGACTACATCGCTCTGACGCATAATAAGATATTTTTCGCCTTCAACTTCCAGTTCGGTTCCGGCATATTTTCCGTAAAGTACAGTATCACCTACTTTAAGTATCATTTCTTCGTCTTTGGTACCCTGACCAACTGCCACTACTTCACCTTTTAAAGGTTTTTCTTTTGCTGTATCGGGAATAATGATACCACCAATTGTTTTTTCTTCTGCAGGTGCGGGAAGTATCAGCACTCTGTCTGCTAACGGTTTAATGTTCATAATTATACTTTTTAAATTTATGATATATAAAATGTTTTTTATTTTCAGATATACTCCTGCGAAAACTGTGCCAAATTTCAAACCGCCAGTTTGTCATGCTATTTCCGGCTATCAGCGAGTTGTTAACGACTTTTTGGCGTAAAAGTGACATTTTTTATAGTTAATAACCTATTATTTATGTAAATTCGCCTCCCAAAGTCCAATTAACATAAGAAGGATGATAATCCGGAAGCCAGATATAATAAGAAAGAGAAAAAAATTTCCTGTACCTACCATCTGCAGAAACTGTGGTACTCAGCAGGTATCCAGGTATTGCCATAATTGTGGGCAAGACCTGTTTTCGGGATCCGAACGTTCCCTGAAGGAAATCACCGGAAACTTTATGGATACCGTACTGGCCTGGGACAACAAACTTATTGTAACCCTGAAATACCTTGTATTCTACCCCGGCAAGCTAACCAAAGAATTCTTTGCCGGAAAAATAGCCAGTTATGTATTCCCGTCTAAACTTTTCTGGTTTATGTCTATTTTATTCTTCGCCACCCTTTCGGTAGATACTGAAATGGAATTGAGTAACAATGATATAGGAAGAATCATTAATGTAGTTCAGAAGAATATATCAGCCGAAGAAAATAAGGTCACCGATAAAGAGAAAGTAAGCCTGGAAATAAAAGAAATACTCGATGATCGTATAAAAAACAATGAAACAAGCAAAGTTTTTATTAGCTACGCCCCTTATGCCATGTTTCTGCTAATTCCTGTTTTTGCACTTCTTGTTCAGATGTTCTATTTCCGTAGATGCAAGTACTATGCCAGCCAGATGATATTCTCACTACATTTTCACACCTTTGTGTTTCTGGCTTTTGCAATCTTTAATATAGTTTTATTTTTCCATCCGCCATTAGAAGATTCCGATAGCCTCACCTGGTTATATTTTTTGCTGCCGGCTATCTATTTCATTATATCACTATATGTAGTTTACCGGCCTAAAAAAAGGCATTTATTGTGGAAAATGCCTTTAATTATGCTGCTTTATTTATTTGCCATGCTGGTAACCATTGTACTCCTGGCAATTGTATCGGGTATATTAATCCATGGTGTGGGAATCCTGGATGAAATTGAAATGTTCGATTAGATAATTACCTGTATTAGTTCCCTGACGTCCAATATCTGTTGTTCGCCGGTTTCCATATTTTTTAGCGTAATCTTATTGTCGTTCATTTCGTTCTCTCCAACGATTGCCACATACGGAATACCTTTGGCATTGGCATAACTCATTTGTTTCTTCATCTTTGCATTATCCGGATAAATCTCCGTGCTGATACCTGCCGCCCTGATATTTGATAATATAGGAAGAATGTAATTCATCTCTTTTTCGCCGAAATTGACGAAAAGTAGCTGGGTACCATTAACTGCCTCTCTCGGATATAGTTCGAGTTGGTTAAGAACATCATAAATACGGTCGGCACCAAAAGAAATACCAACGCCCGAAATTCCAGGAAGTCCGAACACACCTGTCAGGTTGTCATACCTGCCGCCACCGGTTATACTGCCAATCTGTACATCCAGGGCTTTGACTTCGAATATGGCTCCGGTATAGTAATTTAATCCACGGGCAAGGGTAAGGTCAAGTTCGATTTCATTCGTCAACCCGATTCTTTCAAGAGAAGTAAGAATGAATTCGCTTTCTTCCACTCCTTTCAGTCCGATTTCACTGGCAGAAAGGACTTCTTTTAATGTTGCTATTTTCTCTATATTGCTACCACTCAACCCGATAATAGGTTGCAATTTGGCAATGGCCTCCTCGCTTATACCTTTGTCCGAAAGTTCTTTGTTTACATTTTCCAGTCCTATTTTATCGAGTTTATCAATGGCAACGGTTATATCGACAATTTTATCAGCCTCACCGATAATCTCTGCAATGCCCGAAAGTATTTTCCGGTTGTTTATTTTGATGCAAACACGGATACCAAAACGAGAGAATACCACATCGACAATCTGCATCAATTCTACTTCATTCAACAGGGAATCACTGCCTACAACATCGGCATCGCATTGGTAGAATTCGCGGTAACGGCCTTTTTGCGGGCGGTCGGCACGCCATACCGGTTGTATCTGGTATCGTTTGAAAGGGAAGGTTATTTCATCACGGTGCATCACCACATACCTGGCAAAAGGAACTGTAAGATCATAGCGCAAACCTTTCTCGCAAAATTTGCTTGCTAGTTTTGTAGCATTACGGCTCAGTAGCTCTTCGTCGGTAATTCCTTTGAAATAATCTCCGGAATTCTGTATTTTAAAAAGGAGTTTATCGCCTTCTTCGCCATACTTTCCCATCAGGGTTGTAAGCATCTCCATCGACGGAGTTTCTATTTGCTCAAATCCGTACAAGCGGTATACATCGCGGATTATATTGAATATATAATTTCGTTTGGACATTTCCACAGGCGAAAAATCGCGGGTTCCTTTGGGTATGCTTGGTTTTGCTGCCATGATATCTTGAATTTTTAAAGGCGCAAAGGTACTAATTAATAACGAAAATTAAGAAAGGTTGTATTGCCATATTGAATAGTTAACTCTATATTTGTTTAATTGTTATTCATAGAAAGTAATCCTTAATTATTAATGCCATGAAGAATGTGCCTCTGCTTCTACTAATATCAATATTATGTTTCAGTTGTAATCCGAAACAAAAGCAAGTCGAATCCCCCTGGTCTGATTTGGATTACACGATGTCCGAAGATTCCATTGAAACAGCTACAGCTATTATTTGGATTGACAAATATGACAAAAAGAATCACGATGTACATAAGACCCGTAAAGCCAAAGCCAAAGTACAGGTAACAGATGATGGGAAAGTGGAAATAATTGAATTTGTTAAGAACTACCCGAAAGAGGTTAAGCAATATATAAGCCACAAAATACCCGGATTCAGGATTTCCAAACCTATGATGGAGCATGGATACATATTGCCAGGCGAGCAATTTATGCAAATCAGGTACAGTGCATACCTGATGAAAGAGCTCGATTTCGTATATAAATAAACTACACTAAATAACCGAAGAATGAATTTAATTACCTTGTACCTCCTAAGCTGCATTTCGCTAAATAACGCTGAAGCAGCCAATCCGTATCACACCGAAGTAAAGAATTCGATAGAAATTGTACAACAGGAACCTGATGAAGAAAAGGCAACTGCAATTTTCTGGATTGATAAGAGAAAAAGAAAAAAAGGTGAAGCCCTGAAAGTACGGACAGTTAAGGCGAAAGTGATAATATTTAATGAGGGAAATATAAAGCTCTTATCATTCACTAAGGTACAACCGCCAAATGTCGAGAAATATATTTTGGAACGACTCAAAGTATTTAAAGTTACCAAAAAAATGCTTGATAGCGGGTATATAAAACCGGGCCAGCAGTACGTGCAATTGAGGTATATACCGGAGAATGTGAAATAAGTTTTGAGTTATAACTCAAAACTTATTAATCTCTCCTTCCCAAAAATATCATAATATAATATATCAGTGTAGCCAACGAACCCAGCGCAGCGACCACATATGTATAAGCTGCCGACCGAAGTGCATCTTCAGCCTGTGCATGGTTGTAGGAACTGGTAATGCCCGAACCATTAAGCCACACTAATGCACGCTTACTGGCATTAATTTCGACTGGTAGCGTAATAAAGCTAAACAGCGTTGTGGTGGCAAACAATATAATACCTATTAAGAGTAACTGCGGAAATGCTTGCAGGAAAATAATACCTGCCAACAATAACCAACTCATCCATTGCGAAGCGAATGAGACAACCGGCACCAATGCACTACGCATTTTCAGTGGTCCATAAGCTTTGGCGTGTTGTACGGCATGCCCGCATTCGTGGGCAGCTACAGCAGCAGCCATAATGCTGTTACTTTCGTAAACACCTTCGCTCAGGTTTACGGTTTTATTCTGCGGGTTATAGTGGTCGGTCAGTTGCCCCCGGGTACTCATTACCTGAACATCATAAATACCATTGTCGCGCAACATTTTTTCAGCCACTTCGCGGCCGGTCATTCCGTTAGAATCGGGTATTTTAGAATACTTCTTAAATTTATTCTGCAAATTCATCTGTACCAGCCAACTGATAACAGCAATTGCGATAAATATTATCCATACAGTCGAAATAGTCATACGCTTTCAGTTTTAGTTATTACTACAAATTAGAATACAAATAGTTTGCCAAAAATAACTAAAACACAAAGGATTTATCCCGGATCGGGTTCTATTTAGGAAGAATTAGGAAAATAGAGGAGATTAAAAGGATTTGCATAACTTGCCGGTATCAAATGAATAATTTGAAAGTACCAAACGGATCGTTTAAAAGTACCAAACGGATGGTTTGAAAGTACCAAACGAATCGTTTGAAAGTACCAAAATACTGGGTAGAACCAACTATAAACTAAATATCAACACTTACTTATAACTAATATTATTAGTAATAATATTATTATTCTGTTCTGTTTTGTTCTGTTGTTGCAACGGAATTTAACGGACGCTCATTTCCGAAGTCAAATAATTTCTTAGCTGCTACTCATCTCTCAATGCATATCCCTTCTTAGGCAACGATACGATTGACAGTTTAGCATCTTTTCCCAGCGCCCGGCGCAAATACGTCACTTGAACGTTCAACGACAGTGAGTTAGCATACGAGTTATCGCCCCACACACTTTCCAAAATACGCTCACGAGGTACAGCTGTATTCAGATTTCGAGCCAATATACGGAGTATTTCTGCCTGACGGGATGTAATCAATGTTTTATGATTTCCGGTGCGAAGTTCGTTTGTATTGAAATCAAAGACGGTCTGTCCGAAGCGGTAAACCTCTCCCGACACTTCGTCAACAGAGAATAACTCGAAGCGATCGCGAATACGGGCGAGCAATTCTTCGGGATAAAAAGGTTTGGCCAGATAGTCATTACCTTTCAAGCTGAATCCTTTCAACCTGTCAGATTTGTCAGACCGGTCGGTCAGGAAAAAGATTAATGTGTGCTTATCCGTCTCACGAATTTTCTGTGCTACTTCAAAGCCATTTATACCAGGCATATTTATATCCAGCAGAATCAAATCGGGTTTCAAAACCGGGTATTGTTCCATGGCCTTTTCTCCGTTACCGGCGTATGTAACATCGTAACCTTCTTTTTCCAGAAACCGTTTCAGAATCATGGAGTATTTCAAATCATCATCGGCAAAGAGTATTTTTAGTTTTTCTTTCATTGTGGTAGAATTAAAGTGACCGAAGTTCCTTCGCCCAGATGGCTTTGCAAGGAAACACGTCCCTGATGGGCTTCACTGATTAGTTTTACATAACTCAACCCCAGGCCAAGACCGGGAATATTCTGGTCGGGCAGGTTACTGCCACGGTAAAATTTAGCAAACACCCGTTCCTGTTCTACGGTGGAGATACCAATACCGTTATCGCTTACGGTAAGGCATAATTCATTTCCTTTCCTTTTTGCTTTTATTTCAATCTGCACAGTGTCACCGGAATATTTAATGGCATTCTCAATCAGATTACTCAACACATTGGCCAGGTGTATGGGGTCGGCTTCGATAATTGACGAATCCATATCAAAGAACCGTGTAAACTCAACTTTCTTATCGGCAGGCAGCTGTATCAGGCGGATAACCTTGTCTGTTAGTTCGCGCAAGTCGAACCGTTGCAGATTCAAGAGCGTTTCTTCGGTATCGGCGCGTACCATATCCTTTAATTTACCCAGATAAGCAGAAAGGTTATCCAGTTCGAACATAGAATCTTGTACTACCTGTTCAGTTATAATCTCATCCGATCGCATATCTTTATCACCCAGAAAAGCGATAAATGTTTTCAAGGTTTGCACAGGTCGTTTCAATTCATGAATCATAGTATTAACAAAGCTTTTGCGTAATTCGTTTATCTTTTTTTGTTTCAGGATAGTTTGAATCTGAAAGATTAAACATACCATAAGCAACATGACAATTCCGAAAGCCAGTAATAACTGTACAGCCATTCGGGAAAACAAAGGCTGGGCTGGTATATCGGTATCAATAATAATTCCCTTCTTTTCGAAAGGGCTATAGGTATAATTTACTTTTAACCGGGGGTGGAAGATATTTCCGGTTTGTTTCCACCGGTTAGTATAAATTGTATCGCTCGCCGGCCATTCCGACAACATAAAATCATATCCTAAAATATCTACGCGAAGTAAAGAATCTAATTTCTCTGTACGAAAGGGGTTGTACATATTCGTAATAGCCATATTAGCAAGTAACTGGATACTATCTTGCGATAACCTTCGGTTGAAAAATAATTTCATCTGCGAAATAGTATCGTTTTCTAAAAGATTTTCCACATTGTTTCCTTTCTGAATAGTATCTAATTGGGTCAACAGATTTAATACTTTCTCTTGTTTGGTCAAATCATTGGGAAGAGAATCATTATAAACAAAAGAAAGGTAAAACTTTGAATCGGATGATGGTTTACCATTTTCTTCAATGTATTCAGACTGTGTAGTTACCATAACCGAAAAGTCTTTCTTTTTTTCACTTTTCCGTAGATTATACTCATGTTCACCAACCGCTAATATTTTTCCGGCAAGTTCCTCGCTATACTCGTCTAACACAAGCTGATACTGGTTGTATAGCCAATAGGCTTGTACCCCTACCAATACCAATACCGAAACAAGTGATAGAATCCAAACCACACGAATTCGCTTTTCCATATAATTCCGTCTCTATATTAATAATGTTGCAAATATAGATAGGCACGTTTTAGAATACAACCTATCGACCCACTTTTTCGGTCAGCGTAATATTTCAGTAATATTTTTATTATATCAGGGAAAGCTTATAATCTACATTTGCCTGCAGAAATAGATTACTAACAATTAAAAATAAGCATTATGAGAAAACATTTTATTCTTTCAGTCCTTGCGCTAACATTTATAAACCTGATGCCGGATAATGCAAAAGCACAATTCCATATGACAGTTATCAATACCAATGAAGTACTAAAAGCCGAACCAATTGATGATGTATTATTAACGGTTCAGTATGAACTCAGTTGGTTACCCGACACTCTCCATACCGACAAAAAAATGAACGAGACGATGATGCTGAAAATCGGTAAAAAGAATTCTGTTTTTTACAGTTATGCCAGCTTCCTCACCGACTCTATCCTCGAAATCGACAAAAGAAACGGGGCTGATTTGGAAGTTATACAAAACCACATGAAAATGTACACCCCAAAAGTAAGTTACAAAATATTTAAAAATCATCCTGCCGGAAAAACCACATACATGGATCAACTTGCAATGAATCGTTTTATGTGCCAGGAAAAAGCAATTTTACCCGAGTGGACTATGACAGAAGATACCCTGACTATTCATTCATACGTTTGCCGCAAGGCTGTATGCAATTTATACGGGCGGACGTACGAAGCTTGGTTTACTCCCGAAATACCCCGGAGCGAAGGTCCATGGAAATTGCAGGGACTTCCCGGCCTTATTCTCAAAGCAGAAGATACAGAGGGGCATTATAAATTCGAATGTACCGGAATTTCTCAAAACAAGGATGAGGAAGATAAAATTATGTACTCTGAAGATGGACACCAGCCTATTTCCCGGAAAGAGCTGAATAAGATGTATACCCGTTTCGCTGCCGACCCTATTGGATACATGACAAGTGCGGCACCGAATGTAAAGGTAATTATGAAAACAGAAGATGGCAGACCGGCTTCCAACCCTAAAAACACTCCACATAACCCGATAGAAAGAGAATAAAATATGATACCCAGAATACTATCTTCCCTCCTATTCCTTTCTGCTTTGCAACTCGTTTCGGCACAAGTAACTTACCGCGGAACGGTCACCGATATGGAAAGCAATGAACCCGTTGAATTGGCAACTGTCCGTTTGGTACAAGGTGATGCTGAAAAGTTAATTGAATATGGTATGACAAGCAATAAAGGTGCTTTCACCATTAATGCGAAGCAACAACTGGATTCTTTGTATGTTATTGTCTCTGTTCTGGGATATCGCACATACAAAGAAAAAGCCACCAGCGGACAGGAAATGAAGATACAACTTCAAACCGAATCAATCAACCTGCGGGAGGTGGTAATAAAGCCAGGGCGAATTTGGGGCAGAAGAGATACTATTAACTTTGCAATTCCGGATTTCATGTCGTCAAAAGATGAAACCATGAAAGATGTACTGAAGAAACTTCCCGGCCTGGATGTAGACAACAGCGGGAAGATATCGTATAATGGTAAAGCTATCAGTAATTTCTATGTGGAAGGTATGGATTTAACAGATGGACGGTATAACCGGATTAACAATAACCTGAAGGCACAAACTGTTGAAGCTGTACAGGTTTTGGAAAATCATCAGGCTGTACGTATGCTGAAAGACAAGATAAACAGCAATGACATAGCCATAAACCTGAAACTTAAACCTGAGTTTAAGGATAAATGGATGGTTAATTTACAAGGTGGTGCAGGTTACTCGTCCAACCATCCATCCGGGAACTTCTTATGGGATAACGATATAAATGCTATGCAACTGAGTAGGGGAAGTCAATCAATATATACATTTAAAAACAACAATACCGGAAATGATGTTACAGACGAAAACAAAATGCTGATTGAATTTTCCTCCAACCGAATGAGCGCTACGGAGTTAACGGGATTTATTCCCCAACCCTCTTTTATGGCGCCGCTTAAAAAAGAACGGTTGTTGTTCAATAATGTATATACAGCCTCAGCCAACCGCTTGTATAAAATGAATGAAACCTCACAACTTCGTTTTAATACCGGGTACACACATGATTTACGCCAGCAGGAACGTGGTAGTAATACTTCTTATTTCCAGCCCAATGATACCATATATATAGAGGAACAAAGTAATACAAAGGTTAAAACCGATAAGGTTGAGTTGAGCGCTCATCTGGAAAATAACGGTGAAACAAATTTCCTGACCAACCGGCTGGATATGTCCGCGCTTTGGGAAAAGGGCAATTCACGGTATTCGGGTAGTGAATTGTTATGCCAACAAATCAATACTACCAATATTGGTTTAAAGAATGAATTCCGGAATCTCTGGAACACAGATAAGCATACATTCGAAATACGATCACTTGTTAAGTTTAACCATTTACCATCCAAACTGGCAATTGATAATTCTACTCGTCAATACCTCAACCTAAACCATTTCTATACCGATAATTATTTCTCGCTACTGAAAAAGAAAGGTACTTTAACGCAGAAATATAATGCCGGAATAACTGCCCAAACCAGTAATATACAGAACACATACGGTTTGTATCTCACCCCAAACTGGCAAATTAACAATGGCAAATGGCTGACGAATATTAATCTACCTGCCACATTGACTGGTTTTCCCGGGAAAGATTTTCTTCGCCCGGCTATAAATCCGTCACTATCGGTCAGATATAAGTATAATTATGCCTGGCAGTTTTTACTTTTCGGTAATTATAAGGAAGGTTATGGAAATCTAACCGATTTCTATACTACCACTTATTATACGAATTACCGCCACCAGATACAAAATACCGGCAATCCTATGATTAACAGGAATCAATTTTATACTGTTTCCGGAGAATATAAAAATACTATCCGCGAATTCTTTGCAACACTATCTGTTAATCATATTCGCAACTGGACAAACCGGATTTATGAGCAGATTATTAATGGAGATCAGATTATCCTGACTTCACACGATCAATCTACCCAATCCAGCGGATGGACAATTAATGGACAGGTGGCTAAAGGTTTTTTTGATTACGGACTTAAGTTATCCCTGAATTATATTCTTGGGAATTCAAAAGCAGAACAAATAAGTATGGGAGAGAAAGTTCCTTTCAAATCATCTTATTTACTTCTGGAACCAAAAATTTCATGGAGTCCTATGGCAGGGTTCTTAATCGATTATGAGGGTTCATTCAGATATAGCGGAAACAAAATCGGAAAGGATACTGAATTAACACCTCTCTGGAACATGGTACAAAAAATAAATCTCTCTTATGATTTTACTCTGATTGAACTTGGACTCGCCGCAGATCATTATTACAACGATGTGAGCCGGGATAAAGGCGTACATGCTTTTTTAATGGATGTATTTATGCGGTGGAGTTCCGGTTCATGGCTGATAAATTTGCATACACGCAACTTGTTTGATAAAAGGGATTACGGATATACGCAGTACAATTCCTTGCAGAGCTATACTTCGTGGATTAATATTAGGGGAAGGGAGTTACTGGCGACGGTTAGTTATAGATTTTAATTCCGTCATTGCGAGCAAAGCGAAGCAATCCAGTTAGTCTTTTCTGGATTGCTTCGCTTTGCTCGCAATGACGGAATAATATTATTCCGTATATCTTTCAATTGTCTGAGCCCTATCCGGCCCAATAGAAACAATCGCAATCGGCGTATGTAGTTGTTCTTCCAGAAATGATAGATAAGCATTGAATTCTTCAGGGAATTCATCTTCACTGCGCATACCTGTCATATCGGTTTGCCAACCATCAAGTTCAACATATACAGGTTCAACGTTATCGTTTATATCATACGGGAAATAATCAATTTCTTCACCATCAATTTTATAAGCAACGCAAGCTTTAATTGTTTCAAAAGTATCCAGCACGTCACTCTTCATCATAATAAGTTTCGTAACACCATTAAGCATAATGGAGTATTTCAGTGCTACCAGGTCAATCCATCCACAACGACGCTTACGACCGGTAACCGAACCAAATTCATGCCCGAGGGTACAAAGTTTATCTCCCGTTTCGTCGAACAATTCCGTAGGGAAAGGCCCGGCACCTACACGGGTACAATATGCTTTGAAGATGCCAAATACCTCACCTATTTTATTTGGAGCTACCCCCAGCCCTGTACAGGCGCCTGCACATATTGTATTAGATGAAGTTACAAACGGATATGAGCCGAAATCAACATCCAGCATGGTACCCTGTGCACCTTCGCAAAGGATACTTTTATCTGCCTGAAGAAGATTGTTAATTTCATGTTCGCTGTCGACAAGAGTAAATTGTTTGAGGTACTCAATCCCGGCAAACCATTCTTTTTCCAATTCCGTCAAATCATATTCGTAATTCAACGACTTAAGTATTTGTTCGTGACGGGCTTTTGCCTGAGCGTATTTCTTATCGAAATCATGGAAAATATCCCCCACCCGTATACCGTTACGACTTATCTTATCAGTATAAGTAGGGCCGATACCTTTTCCGGTAGTACCTACCTTTGCATCTCCCTTAGCTGCTTCATAAGCGGCATCGAGCAAACGGTGAGTTGGTAATATCAGATGTGCTTTCTTTGAGATATGTAATCTTTCCTTCAGGTTATGGCCGGATGCTTCCAGTGATTCAGCTTCTCCTTTAAACAGAGCCGGGTCGAGCACTACGCCGTTACCTACAATATTAACCTTATCGCCCTGGAAAATGCCCGAAGGGATGGAACGAAGCACATATTTCTGTCCTTCGAATTCGAGTGTATGACCTGCATTAGGTCCTCCCTGAAAACGTGCTATTACATCGTATCGCGGAGTTAATACGTCGACTACTTTTCCTTTTCCTTCGTCGCCCCACTGCAATCCTAATAGAACATCAACTTTCATTTTTCTTTCTTTGTGTTATTAGTATTTAATTTTCTTGTATTTTTTCTGGTACAGTTAGTACAAATTCCATAAATGTACAAGGAATAGTGCGACAGTTGGAAGCGTTTCAACCTGGTGCTTTCAATAATATTCTGAATTCCCTCGTTCTGAAACTCGGTGACCTTACCACACTGCGTACATATCTGGTGGTGGTGCGTATCGCGGTTGTATGATTTCTCGTACTGTGAAGAACTTGTAAACTGGTGCTTAATAACAAGCTTGGCATTTATAAGCAGGATGATAGTATTGTACAGTGTCGCCCTGCTTACGCGAAACCGCTCATGATTTAGCATCCGGGAATAAAGGCCGTCTATATCAAAGTGCCCGTCTATGGAATAGATAGTATCCAAAATGGCATAGCGCTCGGGAGTCTTGCGATGCCCGTGCGTTTTCAGATATTCGGTAAATATCTGCCTGACCGTTTCTTTTACCTCTTCTGTTTCCATATTCCTGAATTACAGCCAACAAAGTTAATCTTTTTTTGCGGAACGGTACTACCCGAAAGATTTTTTTTAAAACTCTGATAATTCTTCCTTTACCACATTATATAAAAGCTTTTCCGCCTCATTTGTCGAATCTTCATACTCTTCTACCATCCTGCAAACTTTGAAAGCATTTTCTTCACTATGATTCATATAACGACGCAAAGCCACAATAGCAGAATTACGAACATGATACGAGCCCGATAATATGGCGCAGATATCCTGGTCGAGAAACTCTCCGGCAGCACGGTCGTCCATATCTCCTTTCTTTATTAGCAAACGGGCGATAGTGAGGAAACCGCATACCTGTGTAAATTCATTATCGGATGCTATCCACTGGAATGATTTGGCAGGAGCATATGGGAGATTCTGAAAGAGGTTC
Source organism: Bacteroides sp. (assembly GCA_032108265.1). Taxonomy (GTDB): domain Bacteria; phylum Bacteroidota; class Bacteroidia; order Bacteroidales; family Bacteroidaceae; genus Bacteroides. The sequence continues at coordinate 40,743 of DAMCMT010000009.1, read as the reverse complement.
ATGGTTGTCATCTCGGCTATTTCAATGTTGCGGATGTCCTCCAACCAGATATCAGCTATTTCCGGATAAAAAGTGTCGACTGGTTGCAATATACCAGCCAGGATTTTACATTCGCGGATGTCTTCTTTCCATAAAGCCTGGGCTAACTGATGGTCTTTATCGTATCCAGCCGCAATCTCTTTAAGCCGGGGAAGTTCGACGCCAAAATTCAGTTTATAAGTCAACCCTTTTTCGCGCATACTTTGAGACACAACTCCGTTCATAAACAAACGGAGTTGTGCTTTTATATTTCTGATTTGTTCGTTGGTATTCATAGTTTTGTCAAATGTTTCAGAAATTAATCATTCATTCCAGAATGGTAATGATGAATATTCCCGGCTGTAACGTAACATTTGTTCGGCATAACCCTCTGTATATGTTACTTTGATATCTGTAATATGTCCATTGGCATCTGTTATCGGCACATATACCGGATTTACAAATCCTTTATAAGGAGCCAGATTGAGCTTTTTATATCGTTCAAGTATTTCAGTGTGAAGAACAGGATCTACCTGTACAGCATACTTTTCTACAATGTCACGGGCGGCATTGAAATCTCCGGTCGATTTAATACGCTGAATCTCGCTGAGTAATTCGCCGAATAATTCACGCAACTTTCCGTAATCGTTAATAACCACATAGGTTTTACCATCTTTTTTTACCAGTTCTACAGTTTTATCTGCACCTGCTTTTTCATAAACCCAACGGGCGATTAGTTGCCGGTTACGCATATGCGATTCTTCGATATTATTACCCGGTTCAATGCGTACAAGTTGTGTCATCAATCCATTCATCAGGAAGGTGTAATACTCTGCTTTATAAGCTTCTCCATTCGGAGTAAGTCCTAGTTCGACCAATTTTGGATCAGCAACATAATACAGGCCAAACAAATCAGCACGGGTTTCTTCAATTGTAGAGCCATATGCTTTTAATGCATCGGGGTCAATACCCGGTAGTAGTTTTCCCGATCCATGACCAAGACATTCATGCAAGTCGGTATGAAGGTTTCCGGTAAGATCGCCATATTTGTCAATCAGTTCTCTTTCGGTATCGCTATATACAAATTCTTCGTTGAAGCCATTTCCATGTGAAGCTTTGTTGTAAGCATCGGTAATGTTTCCTATAGTTACCGATTTAGAACCATGCACGCTCCGTATCCAGTTAGAATTGGGTAAATTTATACCGATGGCTGTAGCGGGATAAAGGTCTCCGGCCAGAATGGCAGCGGTTATTACTTTTGCCGATACTCCCTTTACTTCTTCTTTCTTAAACTGCTTATCGACCGGAGAATGATCTTCGAACCATTGGGCATTGTCACTAATCAGTTCTGTACGATGAGTAGCTTCGAGGTCTTTAAAGTTGACTAACGATTCCCAACTGGCTTTCATTCCCAACGGGTCACCGTATGTTTCGATGAAACCATTGACGAAATCAATCCGGGAGTTGAGGTCCTTTACCCAAAGGATGGAGTAATCATCGAAAGTTTTAAGATCGCCTGTGTTATAAAATTCAATCAGTTTGGTTATTACTGCTTTTTGCGATTCATTTTCGGCAACACCTTCCGCTTTCTTTAACCAACCAACTATTTTTTCAATAGCTTGTCCATAAAGGCCATCGACTTTCCAAACTTTCTCTTTTATACCGCTATCAGTTTTGACTAATCGACTATTTAAACCATAAGATACGGGGGTAGAGTCTTTTGGATTTTTCAATGCATTATAAAAATCTTCCGCCTCCTTTTGATTTACACCTTCATAATAATTACAAGCAGAAGTAAGTACCAGGTCTTCACCGTCCGTTTGATTGACTCTTTTTAGCATTGAAGGCTGAAACACAACAAGATCAAATACTTCGTATAGTTTTTCCGGAGTCTGACCATCCAACAAAGGTAGCAAGGTAGTATCCGTATTTAAGATAAGATTTTTAATGAAGTCCTTCGAAAACCCGGGAATTAACTTGTCCATCCCATAATGGTGATGAATACCATTCGAAAACCAAACTCTTTTCAGGTAAGTTTCCAGTGCAACAAATTCCGGGTCGTTCCGGTCGCCACTGTATGTTGTATATACTGCTTCGAGTAATTTCCGGATTATCAAATTGTATTTGCCATTCTGATCGAACAGAATATCCCGTCCTTCCAAAGCTGCTTGCGAAAGATAATAAATCAACTCTTTCTGCTGCAAAGGTAATTCTTCAAAACCGGGTACCCGGTAACGCAATATCTGTAAATCGGCAAACTGTTCTACGGTATAATCAAAGTTATCTGTTTCTGAAATTTCGGCTTTGTTTCCACAACCTGTAAACAAAGACATTCCACTACATAATGCCATAAATATATATTTTTTCATGATTGATTTCTTTAAAGAGTGATAAAACACAAAAAAAGGAAATACCCGGATTTCCGTAGTAATTCCTTTTCACTGTTTTCCGGATAAAAGCTTATCCTTACTTTTTAGAAGCGTGTTTTCTACGATATCCGTTCGGTGTTTCGCCTACGTTTTTGTAGAAAGCTGCGTAGAAAGACTGACGATTGGCAAAACCAACCATAGCGCTGATTTCTTCCACATTTTTATCTGCGTATCTTTTGTCTGTCAATAAATGAAGAGCATCTTTCACTCTGTATTCATTCAACAAACAGGAGTAGTTCATACCGAAGCGGGAGTTTACTACAGCGGATAAATAGCGTGTGTTCGTTTTAAGTTCTTTTGCTAAATCTTTTGCCGAATATTCCGGGTCTCTGTACTTCTTTTGGACAACAACAATGTTCAAAATTCTGTCGTACAATTCATCAGCCAATTCGGGTCTGATTAAAGATCTGTAAGCAGCCTTTTTCTCTTTCTTCTCTCTCAGGTTGTAAGGACGTTTTTTGGTAGCCTCTTCCTGTGTTTTGTTTTCTAAATCACTCATTTAATTAATTGGTTAGGCTTGTTAATAATGCTTGTTAATTAATTTGTGTTTCGTCTCAAAATGTTTTGACGATACAAACTTCGGTTATTTTTTTTTGATATGCAACTTTTCAAGTATATTTTTTTCTCTGTTATTTGTTAAAAAAACATTGATAAATTATAAGCATTCATCCATATATCCAATCCTAAGCATAAGGAACAAAACATTATTACATTAAATCGACCATTATTTAGTATATCGAAATAATAAGATAGTATATATAAACTTGTAAGAAAAAGATAGTTGTAGAAGTTTCACAGCAAACGGAAGTAGACTAAAAAGAACTGAATCAAAATAACATTTTTATATAAAAAAGCTAAATACATAAATATATTGATAGTAAGAAAAGAGCAAAACAGCAGAACAAAGAGCAATTCACTATCCATTCCGACAAAACACGATTAGAGATATTTTTATAATATAGACAAAAAAAGCACGGATGATTAAGAATATGGAAACGATTACGTATAAACGTTACCATAATAATATTTGATATATTTCTTTCTTAGAGATAAGGAATATTATTTAGTAAAAACAGACATATTAAATCGTTCGGAAAACAAATCAAACGCTTCGGAAAGTTGTTTTTTTATTTTTCTATTTAGTCAATTCTTACGCGAGTTGTTCAAATTAACGACATTTCTTAAGCTGTTCGCGAAGCTCAGATTGTGGAATACCCAATGAAATAGCTTTCTCAAAATCATGTTTAGCCAATGCACGTTTGTCTTGAAGCAGGTATAATTCTCCACGATTCAGGTAAACTTCCGGATTTTCAGGATTTATCTCGATTGCTTTCTCATAATCAAGAATTGCCGCCTCGAATTGTTTCTGTTCAATTTCCAGCCCTGCACGCATTAAGTATACAGTAACATCATCCGGAAACTCAATTATCATTTGGTTTATTAATTCGGTGGCTTCTGTATACTTCTTTTCTTTCTGATTCAAAGAAACGAGTCCCAGTCGTCCACTATAATTTTGCGGTTCGGCGTCTAATAAACGGTTATAATCTAACCGGGCAGCTTTATAATCGCGCCTGACAGTATAAATATAAGCACGCATTAATAATGCTTCGATATTACTTTTATCAAAATCAATAACCTGGCAGTAATCTATATATGCCCGGTCGGTATAGCCAAGTTCAAGTAATACGGCACCGCGGTTTAATAATACGGGTATGGAATGTGGGAATAGATTCAGTGCATAAGTAAAAGATTCGATTGCCTCATCATATTTACGCATCTGCCGCTGAATGATACCGATATTGGAAAATAAAAGTCCGTTGCGAGGATTTGCCGGTTCCAGTTTCATTGCTTCCCGGAATAATTCTTCGGCTTTAACCAGATTATCCTGTTCCATATAGTCAAGAGCCATATCAGTAAGTTCCTGATAACTTTGGGCAGATACCGACAAGGATAAGCCGGCGAAAAATAACAAAAGGAGCTTCTTCATGAGTTATGTCGCATAAAATTTGTGCCGGCAAATATAAATAAAATGAAGTTTGAACCGGAAACAATGTTAGCTTATTTGTGTTTATATAAAAGATTTTAGGTAAATAATACACGGAATGTATGTCAAATAATCACGCACATACCCACCATCATCCTGTAAATGTATCTTCTCTGAACAGAGCGTTCATTATCGGAATCATACTTAACCTGTTGTTTGTACTGACAGAATTTGGGGTAGGTTTCTGGATAAACTCACTGGCATTGATATCTGATGCCGGACATAACCTTACGGATGTGGTGAGCCTTGTTTTAGCTTTGATTGCTTTCAGATTGAGTAAAGTAAAATCGAACGAACGTTATACATACGGATACAAGAAAAGCACTGTACTGGTGTCATTGCTCAATGCCTTTATTTTACTGATTGCAGTAGGCGCTATTCTGGTTGAAAGTATTGGCAAATTGATGCATCCAACCGAAGTAGCAGGTGGTATCATAGCTTGGGTGGCAGCCATTGGGGTATTAATAAACGGAGTAACTGCTTATTTATTTAATAAAGACAAGAAGAAAGATCTGAACGTGAAAGGCGCTTATTTACATATGGTTGCCGATGCACTGGTATCGATTGGAGTTGTTATTTCCGGAATTATCATCAGTCAGACCGGCCTGTATATAATAGATTCAATTATTGGAATTATCGTGGCGATTGTCATTCTTATTTCAACATGGAGGTTATTGCACGATAGCATACGCCTCTCACTCGATGGGGTTCCGGTTGATATACATATCGATGACGTAAGTAATATCATTAACCATGTAAACGGGGTAGTTAATGTACATCATTTACACATATGGGCAATCAGTACTACCGAAATAGCTTTAACAGCACATATATTCATCAAAAATCCCGACAGGATGGAGGATATAAAACAAGATATAAAAAACAGATTAAAAGAGGCGGGTATCGGGCATACCACATTGGAATTCGAATTTATCCGGAAAGAATGTACACACTGTACGGTATGATAGTGAAAGTTTCATACTGTGAAACTAAGTGTTTCATACTGTGAAACTAAGTGTTTCATACTGTGAAACTTCTAGTTTCATACCGTGAAACTTTTGGTTTCAAAGTATGAAACTATTAGTTCCATTTATTGCCTATGCAGTTTTTATATAATTAACCAGCCATTCCCCTAACTCGGAAGTGCTGTAATTCTTTTCGCCTTCTACCTGAATATCTTGTGTACGGACATTCTGTTCCATCGAGGCATCGACCGCCTGACGGATAAGTGCAGCTTCTTCCTGCATTCCGAAAGCATATTCGAGCATCATGGCAGCCGATAAAACAGTAGCCAACGGATTAGCAATGTTCTGTCCCGCAGCCTGAGGCCATGAACCGTGAATAGGTTCGAATACCGAAGTATGTTCGCCAATGGATGCAGAAGGCAGTAAACCCATTGAACCGGTAATAACAGATGCTTCGTCGGTCAATATATCGCCGAACATATTTTCGGTTACCATTACATCGAAAGCAGTAGGCCATTGAATGAGTCGCATGGCAGCGTTATCTACAAACATATATTCGGTTTCTACTTCCGGATAAGATGGGGCAAGTTCGCGGGCTACTTCGCGCCACAAACGGGAGGTTGCCAGAATGTTAGCTTTATCAACAATAGTAAGTTTCTTTCTGCGTTTCATAGCATACTCGTATCCTAAAGTAACGATACGTGTAACTTCTTCGCGGGTATATACACAAGTATCATAAGCGGTATTACCATCTTCGGAACGGCCTTGGGGACGACCAAAATAGAGTCCGCCTGTCAGTTCACGGATGCACATAAAATCGGCACCTTTTACTATATCGGCACGCAAAGGAGATTTATGAATAAGTGCTTCGAACGTATTTACCGGACGAAGATTGGCGTACAATCCCAGTTTCTTGCGCATAGCCAATAATCCTTGTTCGGGACGTACTTTAGCTGATGGGTCGTTATCGAACCGGGGATGACCAATTGCACCAAATAGTACGGCATCACTGCTCATACACAATTCGTGTGTTTCATCGGGATAAGGGTTACCGGTTTTATCAATGGCATCGGCACCAACAATTCCATACTCGTAGTTTAATTCGTGGCCGTATTTTTCGCATACGGCAATGGTAACATCAAGGGCTACCTTAGTTATCTCCGGGCCGATTCCATCGCCGGGTAGTACTGCTATTTTCATTCTTCTATTATATTAAGCATTTTCATTGTTGCTTTTATCGCTGCTTCCGTCTGGTCGGCATCTAAACCACGGGTACGGAACACTTTGTTTTCATAACTCCACGTTATGACAGTTTGAACAAAGGCATCTGTACGTCCACCCGGCGGAATGCTTACTGCATAATTAACCAGCATAGGGAATTTACGATTCAGCGTTTTCTTATATATCTTGCGCAGGGCACGTACGAAAGCATCATACTGACCATCGCCGGATGAGCTTTCTTCGTAAATGGTTCCGTCTATTTCTACGCTCAGGGTTGCCATCGGACGCAAACGGTGCGCTAAGGTAACAAAATAACTTTTAAGTTTTACCTTATTGCTACTTCCTTCCTGTTTCAGAACATCCGAAACAATATAAGGAAGGTCTTCCTGGGTAACAAGTTCTTTCTTGTCGCCAAGTTCGATAATACGCTCGGTAACCCGGCGCATGGATTCTTCGTCGAGTTCCAGCCCCAGGCTTTCAAGATTCTTACGTATATTGGCTTTACCGGATGTTTTTCCTAAAGCATATTCGCGTACCCGGCCAAAACGCTCGGGCAATAAGTCGTTGCAGTAAAGGTTGCTTTTATTGTCGCCATCGGCATGGATACCGGCTACCTGAGTAAAAACGTTCTCGCCTACAATCGGCTTATTGGCAGGTATCAATACTCCTGAATATGATTCGACTACGCGGCTAACATCGTTCAGGCGACTTTCATCGATACTGGTCACAGCATTGAAGTGGTCTTTCAGAATTGCCTGTACACTGGCTAGCGGAGCATTACCTGCCCGTTCGCCCAAGCCATTTATTGTTGTATGTAAGGCTTTTGCACCACTAAGGACGGCGGCCAAAGCGTTGCTTACAGCCATATCATAATCGTTGTGCGGGTGGAAATCGAAATGCTTATCGGGATAACGGCGAATCATTTTCCGCATAAACTCGATTACTTCCAATGGATTTAATATTCCCAGTGTATCGGGCAGCATGAAACGTTTTACACTGGTATCCTTTAATGCATCCATCAATTGGAAAACATATTCGGGTGAGTTGCGCATGCCGTTACTCCAATCTTCGAGATACATATTAACCTCGATATCCATTTCATCGGCATAGCCTATTACTTCCAGAATATCACTGATGTGTTCTTCGGGAGTTTTTTTCAATTGTTCCCGGCAATGACGCAAAGAGCCTTTGGTCAATAGGTTGATGACCCGGCAACCAGCCCGTTGTATCCATTTAAGGGAAGAATCACCATCGACAAAGCCAAGTACTTCGACTTTGTGGAGTAACTCACGGCGGGCAGCCCAGTCGCATATCATTTTAACCGCATCGAATTCTCCGTCCGAGACCCGGGCAGAGCCTACTTCGACCCTGTCGACCTTCAACTCTTCGAGTAGCAGACGGGCTATCATCAGCTTTTCGTGCGGAACAAAGGACACCCCGCTGGTTTGTTCACCATCGCGGAGGGTGGTATCCATTATTTCTATTTTGATGCTTTTTCTTCCCATGCTTCTATTTTGTCTTTATTACTTAGCAGGAAATCTATATCGTCGAGCCCATTGGCCAGACAGTGTTTTTTATAGGTATTGATATCGAACTTTTCGCTCTTTCCGGTGGCCTTGTTGGTGATGGTTTGAGCTGGCAGGTCGACTTCTACTTCTGTTTTCGGGTCGACATTGATGCTGTTGAATAGTTCGGCCAGGAATTCATCGCTAACTACTACGGGAAGTACAAAGTTATTCAATGCGTTGTTGCGGAATATATCGGCAAAAAAGCTGGAAACTACTACGCGGAAACCGTATCCGGCAATGGCCCATGCTGCATGTTCGCGGCTCGAGCCCGAACCGAAGTTTTTACCGGCTACCAATATTTTTCCACTGTAAGTAGGGTTGTTTAATACAAAAGATTCGATTTTGTGTCCTTGCTTATCGTACCGCCAATCGCGGAACAGGTTATCGCCAAAACCTTCTTTGGTGGTGGCCTTCAGGAAACGGGCAGGGATTATCTGGTCGGTATCCACATTTTCGAGCGGCAATGGCACGCAGGTGGAGGTTAATATGCTGAATTTTTCTTTCATTGTAGAATATATTATTTGTAGGTTATTATTGTTTTTGAAACGCAGATTAACGCGGATTAACGCAGATTATTTAAGTTACCATGCGGCATATATATAAAAAATCCGCGTTAATCTGCGTTAATCTGCGTTTTAAATGTTACATCATGGTTCTTGGGTCAGTAATCACTCCGGTTACCGCAGCAGCAGCAGCTACCAGCGGACTAGCGAGTAATGTACGGGCGCCTGGACCCTGGCGGCCTTCGAAGTTACGGTTCGATGTAGATACCGCGTATTTACCGGCCGGTACTTTATCATCGTTCATTGCCAGGCACGCAGAACATCCGGGTTGACGAAGTGCAAAACCTGCTTCTTCGAATATTTTATCCAAACCCTCTTCTTTGATTTGCTCATCCACTACCCACGAACCGGGAACAAGCCAGGCTACCACATTTTCGGCCTTCTTACGTCCTTTAACAATAGAAGCGAATTCGCGGAAATCTTCAATACGGCCGTTGGTACACGAACCTATAAATACATAATCAATCTTTTTGCCAAGGATAGACTCTCCTGCCTCAAAGCCCATGTATTCCAAAGACTTGGCATAAGAAATACGTCCGGCTTCGGGTACGCTTTCCATTTCGGGAATGTTTTGGGTGATACCCATACCCATACCGGGATTAGTACCATACGTAATCATAGGTTCAATATCTGCGGCATTGAAAGTTATCTCTTTGTCAAAAACGGCATCGTCGCCGCTCTTTAATGTTTTCCAGTATGAAACGGCTTTATCCCATTCTTCTCCTTTGGGAGCATATTCGCGGCCACGGATATATTCGATGGTTACTTCATCGGGGGCTACCATACCACCGCGGGCACCCATTTCGATACTAAGGTTTGAAAGTGTAAGACGACCTTCCATAGAAAGATTACGAACGGCTTCGCCGGCATATTCTACAAAGTATCCGGTTGCTCCACCGGTAGTCATTTTGGATATAATATACAGGGCAAGGTCTTTGGCAGTTACACCTTTACCCAGTTTACCATCTACCGTAATGCGCATGGTTTTGGGTTTCGATTGCAATACACACTGAGAAGCAAGCACCATTTCGACTTCACTGGTACCAATTCCGAAGGCAACAGCCCCCATGGCTCCATGAGTTGAAGTGTGAGAGTCGCCACAAACAATTGTCATTCCGGGCAATGTAAGTCCTCTTTCGGGGCCAACAACATGGATAATACCATTTTTAGGGTGCATCATTCCGAAATGTGCCAGTCCAAAGTCGGCTGCATTCTTTGCCAGCGTATCAACCTGGGTTTTGGATACCGGGTCTTCAATCGGTTTGTCTTGGTCGTGGGTAGGAGTATTATGATCCGGCATACAAAATATTTTTTCCGGACGGAATGTTTTTATATTCCGGTTGCGCAAACCGGCAAAAGCCTGCGGACTGGTTACTTCGTGACAATAAAGTCTGTCTATATAAAGTTGGGTAGGACCGTCTTCTACAGTTGTTACAACGTGTGCATCCCAGATTTTATCGAATAATGTATTCATATTACTAATTTTGAATTAAGAATTTTGAATTATGAATTAGTTTTGCAGTTACAATTGGTATCACGGAATTTATTAATACAGTCTATATAAGCCTCGACTGATGCGGCGATAATATCGGTATTGGCGCCGAATCCGTAATAGATCTGGTTATCATGTTCTACCTGCATATGTACTTTACCAACATCGTCGCTTCCTTTGCTGATAGCTTGTATTGTAAATTCTTTAAGTACCATGTGGCGGTTAATGATTTTCTTAAGTGCTGAGATTGCGGCATCTACCGGGCCGTTACCGCTGGCTGCGGCTTCAAATTTCTCTCCGGCAATATTCAGGCCCAGACTGGCAACTGAGCGTACTCCTACCCCACTGGTTACCTGGAGGTATTCCATTTTAATGCGGTCGTTCTTGCTACGGTCGGCACCGGCAAGTACCAATACATCATCATCGTTGATGTCTTTCTTTTTATCAGCCAGTTTCAGGAATTCTTCGTATATTTTATCAAGTTTCTCCTGAGATGGTTCAACACCCAAGGTAGCCAGACGGTGTTTCAGTGCAGCGCGACCACTGCGGGCGGTAAGAACAATAGCGTTATCGTCTATTCCCACATCGTGCGGATTGATGATTTCGTAAGTTTCGATATTCTTCAACACTCCATCCTGATGTATTCCCGATGAGTGGGCAAATGCATTGCGCCCTACAATAGCCTTATTGGGCTGTACAGGCATATTCATCAAGCTGGATACCAGACGGCTGGTAGGATATATTTTCTGGGTATTGATATTGGTATCGATTTTAATATCCTTGTGGCTTTTGAGTATCATGGCTATTTCTTCGAGGGCCGTATTTCCTGCACGTTCTCCGATTCCGTTAATGGTCACCTCGACCTGACGGGCACCATTCAAAACTCCGCTGATTGTATTGGCTGTAGCCATACCGAGGTCGTTGTGGCAATGGGTAGAAAGAATAGCTTTTTCGACACCTTTTACATTTTCAATCAGATACCTGATTTTTGCACCATACTCATCCGGCAGGCAGTATCCGGTAGTATCGGGTATATTTACTACGGTTGCTCCGGCTTTGATAACTGCTTCGACAACGCGGGCCAGATACTCGTTATCGGTACGTCCGGCATCTTCTGCATAAAACTCTACATCCTCCACATACTTCTTTGCATATTTCACGGCAGCAACGGCACGCTCTATTATTTCTTCGCGGTTGGAGTTGAATTTATATTTGATATGCGAGTCCGAAGTTCCGATACCGGTATGAATTCTTTTACGCTTGGCAAACTGTAGGGCCTCGGCAGCTATTTCAATATCTTTCTGAACTGCGCGGGTCAGGGCGCAAATTGTGGGCCACGTTACCGCTTTGGATATTTCGATTACCGAATTAAAATCGCCCGGACTGGATACAGGGAAGCCCGCTTCAATTACATCGACTCCCAGCATTTCTAATGCTTTGGCTACCTGGATCTTTTCTACCGTGTTCAACTGGCATCCGGGTACCTGTTCGCCGTCTCTCAGGGTGGTGTCGAAAATAAATAATCTTTCGCTCATTGTTTATATGGTTTTAAATGTTGTTTCTTTTCATCCCGATTCCGTCAACAAAATATGAAAGTTTCATATTCTTCGTTTGATACTTTTAAACGACTCGTTTGGTACTTTTAAACCAACCGTTTGGTACTTTCATATTTTAATTGCCTTTATCTAATTCCTACAAAAAAAGCCTTTCACACATGGAAGTGAGAAAGGCTTTCGTATTTTTTGTATTTCGTATTTATACATCACTCTCACTTCCACCTGGCTTTCCTAGTAGAATAATAATACCGCTGAGAATAATATGTATAAATGAGTTATTCATTCTGATTTTCTTTTTGACGTTGCAAAGGTATAGATAATTTTATTCTCTCCAAATAAAACGTTAGTTTTTTATCGAAAAAAATTTCATTTCATAAGAAATAAAGGTTTTCTTGAGCGAAAGTATAACTCAATATAAGTAATTTCAATTTCACTTGTACCAAAGTGCAGACTTTTACCTGGAAAAGTCCAGAGTTTTACGCAGAAAAGTCTGCACTTTTCCATAGAAAACTACCGACTTTTCCAAGTACTAAAATAAGAGCAGACTTCACAGCCTGCTCTTCTCTCGTCTTAAACCTAACCTTAGTCTCTCTCAATCACAATCTATTCTATTACCTTAAAACCTAGCTCATTTCCACTTTGGCTGTCGCCGGCAACCCAAAGACTGAAGTCGCCCGGCTCAACCATTTTAACCATATCTATATTCCAGAAAGCAAGTTCGCTTATCGGAAGCTCAAATGTTACAGTTTTCTTTTCTCCCGGTTGCAGAGTAACACGGGTAAATCGTTTCAATTCTTTTACCGGACGGGTAACGGAACCTACTTTATCGCGTACATATAATTGCGCTACTTCGGTACCGGTGTATTTACCGGTATTCTCGAGTTCGAACGAAACACTTAATATTCCATCCGTACGAAGTTCGGTAGATGAAAGACTAACTTCGCTATACTTGAAGGTAGTATATGACAAACCATATCCGAAGGGATAAAGGGGATCGAAGCCTGCATCTAAATAATATGAAGTATTTCCCAAAGATGTTTGTGCAGCTTCCAGTGGAATGTCGTCAATTAATATTTCGTTCCCTTGGGCAGGACGTCCAGTGCTATTATGTGCATAATACATCGGAATTTGTCCAACCATTTTCGGGAAGGTTATTGGGGTTTTCCCACTTGGAACGGCTTTACCGAATAATAAATCGGCAACGGCCGGCCCACCCATGGTTCCGGGATGGAACATATATAATACTGCAGATGAAAGATCGACTTCTTTACCAATAGTAAGCGGACGACCGGCCATTACAATGGTAATTACCGGTTTGCCGGTTTTGGCCAGTGCAGCAATTAACTCGGATTGCGCTCCTTTCAGGTTCAAATCGGCAAGACTATGTGCTTCGCCTGAAAGAATAGATTCTTCACCTACAAATGCCAATATTACATCGGCTCGCGAGGCAGCAGAGGCAGCTTTGGTAATACCCGCAGTATTTCTATCGCGACTGTAAGCCAGTCCGGGTTCGTATATAATTTGAACTTTATCTCCATATTGTTCCCTGATTGCCTGTAAAGGTGTACGGGTATGCGATTTTTCTCCATCGAAAATCCATGTACCAAGCTGGTCGTGCGGTGCATCGGCCATAGGCCCTACAATAGCAATGGTTTTTACTCCGTTTAATGGCAGTGTTTCTTTATCATTTTTCAAAAGAATGGCCGATTCGGTAGCTGCACGTTTAGCAGCTTCCAGGTGAGCAGGTGCATATAGTACGGAAGATTGTGACTCGTCTACAAACGGATTATCGAACAGTCCCAACCGGAATTTTACCCGCAGTATATTTCGTACTGCGTTGTCGATGGCCGATTGTTTTACTTTGCCTTCTTTTATAAGTTCGGGCAGATAGCGTACAAACGAATAGCTCACCATTTCCATATCTACCCCGGCATTTAGGGATTTCAGAGCGGCATCTTTATCGTCCATAACATAACCGTGGGCAATCATTTCGTTTGCAGATGCCCAGTCGGTGACAACCAGTCCGTCGAAACCCCATTCATCGCGTAACACATTTTGCAGAATGTATTTATTTCCGGTTGCAGGTATTCCGTCATTGTCGTTAAATGAAGTCATAAATGTAGCTGCACCTGCTTTTGCTGCAGCTTCAAAAGGTGGCAGATATACGTTACGAAGGGTTCGTTCGGGAATGAAGGTAGAATTGTAATCGCGTCCACCCTCGGCTGCGCCGTAACCCACAAAATGCTTGGGGCAGGCAGCAATGGAGGTTTTAGTATTAAGAGAATCTCCCTGGAAACCATGAACCATTGCCACTCCCATAACAGATGTAAGGTAGGTATCTTCGCCACAACCTTCGGCCATACGTCCCCATCGAGGATCGCGGGCAATATCAATCATGGGGGCAAATGTCCAGCGAATACCGACAGAGGATGCTTCAATAGCGGCAATACGTGCTCCTTCTTCGGCAACATCCGGATTGAAGGTAGCTGCTTGCCCCAACGGTATGGGGAAAATAGTTTTAAATCCATGAATGACATCACGAGCGAAAATAATAGGAATACCCAAACGTGACTCTTCCATAGCAACACGCTGTAATGCATTGGTTTTCAATGGATCTGTTTCATTCAGGATAGAACCAACCTGACCTTGTTTTATCAGTCCGCTCATGTCTTCAAGATTGCCGAATGAACTAATTTGGTTCATCTGTCCCAACTTTTCCTCGAGTGTCATTTGCGAAAGCAGGTTTTCTATCCGGGCCTCTAATGCTTTATCTTTATTTTCCAGGTTGTTTTTCTCTGTACATGCGGCAAGGAAAATGACAAACGCACAAGCCCATAAGACTTTTATTATCTTCATAATAGTTTCGTATTATTGTTTCTGGAATACCCGCACATAGTCTACTTTCAATGTAACAGGCAAAGCTTCTTCATCCACACCTTTATATCCGCCCCAGTCGCCACCCCAAGCCAGATTGAGAATAGGATAAAAAGCATATGTAAATGGCCAAACACTCTTACCTGTGCCTTCATTGAGGAATGTCATCAATTCGGTTCCATCTACAAAGAACTTCAAATAGTCGGGTGTCCACTCACAGGCGTAAACATGAAATTCGGATTCGGCCGTACCAATATTACGAGATGCAGTTTTTTGTGTATTTATAGTGTGATTGTACGCTTCGGTATGAATGGAGGATGATACGATATTGGCATCAACTCCTACTTCTTCCATAATATCAATCTCACCACAACCCGGCCAGGGATTCGTAGCGAAATTATTATTTACTGGCATCATCCAGAAAGCAGGCCAGGTTCCTTTACCTTTGGGAAGCATGATACGGGCTTCGAAATAGCCGTGTAGCCAACCTTCGTTTACTTTGGCATACACGCGCCCTGAATAAATTTTACCGTCGGATCCTTTGAAGCAGTTGATATTTAATTTACCGTCTACCAGTTCAGTCACACGTCTATTATCTGCCGAACCACTCACATAAGTCTGAAGCTCATTATTCACCCATCCCGGTCCCTGAACCTCGTGTGTCCAGTCGCTTCCAAGGGTAGTACCCTCGTTAAACTCATCATGCCAAACGAGACGATACCCTGCTGGGGTATTGATGTCACGATCTTCGACGGATTCCTGGTTGACACTTACCGTGATCTTTTCTGTGCCTGATACAACTTCCAGCGTTCCATTGCGCGAATTCTTGTTGTCATTGGGTTCTGTTGTAACGGTCACTGTTTTGCTATCCGTCTTTTCAGCCTTTATCCAGCTGTCGTTAGATTTCACGCTCCAATCTCGCGCGGCGGTAACAGTTAATGTAAGGGTTTCGCCAGTGGAGTGAGAATATAACTGTTTTTTTGATACAGACATCGGGGCTTCCTGTGTGACGGGTATCGTGAGATGTTTTGTTCCTGATTTAATGACCACAGAACCATTTCGGTTCGTAGTTCCTGTGTTTTCACTTACAGAAACAGTAACCCGCCCCTTGTCCAAAGAAGAGTCCGTAACCTTGGCTGTGACCCAGGAATTGCTATCATCACTGGCAAAAGCAGTCCATTCACCGCCACTGCAAGTAACATTCAGTGTATACTCTCCTTTTGTTGCAACTGCTTCCACCTTTTCCGGCAAGCATGTCAATGTAACATCACCGGGTTGCGGTTCCAATTCATCATCGCTGTTTCCACAAGCAACTAATGCTAAAAACAGTAGAGACAAAAGATAATTATACTTCATTATTGGTATTTTTTTACTATTCAATATAACTTTAATGATTGTATGATATTTCTACTGTTGTTCTACCATGTTTTTCACTAGGTGAATTATTTTGAGAACCTAAACCGGAAGCAAAATATGCTCCATATATATATTTACCAGCAGGCAAATAAACCTTCCATGTTTTAGTAATTATAGGATCGGTAGGTACATTGGGTCCAAGCATAAAACCGTCCATCCAAAGTGGAACAGTAATATTAGGCTTTTGACCATAGTTAGATATTGCAGCTCCTGTTTGGTTTGTATATCGACTGATGTCCAACCACTCATTAAGCCCTTTACTTACTGTTACTTTTGCTGTAACAATAGCATCACGCTCCAAAACCATATAAGTAGTCTCGGCAGGTCTATCTATCGAAAATTTTGTTAAGTAAACACCTTTACCATAGTCACGCCATTTTGGATATAATGTCCCACTATATTTTATATATGTTCCATATTTACATTCATAGTTTAATCCGGCATCATAGTACCAGCCTGCAAAAGTCTTATTTGCCGGCATTGATGATGGTATATCCTTCCAATTAATTTGAATACTATCTCCCTTCCTGAAAGTATGTTGGTTTGTACTCCCGTAAAACGAAAGTTTATAATAAATAGGCCATAATTCTCTCAATGCAATTTCATCAAATCTGGGCATATTTGTCCATTGAAAACCACATGTTCTTGAATTCATAAAAGAATTGCTGTCAATTTCCGGGGTTCCTGGAATTTGAACAAGACCATATTTTCCCGCTCCTTCATTTCTTATGATAGCATCAGTATGTCTCAATCCAAGATTATGTCCCATCTCATGCATAATTAGAAATACTTTTTCGTCAAAAGAAAGGTAATTATCTATATCTGCAAAAAAAGAGTTATTAATCATTATTTTGTTCCCTGGTTTTGTTTCACTTGTAGGGAATACCCCTTCAGCACAGACATCGGAACCATTTATCCTTGTTTTAGTTATGGTAATAGTTGGATTATTTTCTGAATAAATAAAATTTAGCCCCGTGTATTCATTATAAATAGACAAAACCCTTTTAATTGCTTCAATCCAATTTGAACTTTTTGAAATAGTGTTATCAACCCCAACATATATAAGACTGCCATTCTTTACATATTTATTTGTCCTTAATTGTCTTGCTTTAACTTCATTCTTTAATAACTCTTGTTTTGGTATTAAAATATCTTCTTCCACAATAATATATTCATCACTGCATACTATCATGGTAGAATCAAATCCCATAGAATAAACTAATTCTTTAATTAAAGTAATAGAATCAGTTTGAGTTATTTCTAGCTCATTAAGATCCTTATTTAAGAAATCCTCATTTGAATTGCATGAAGAAAAAATAAATAATAATATTGTGAATATGGCTAAATAAATTTGTTTCATTTCTTAAATGATTAGATTGTTTTTGACATGGAAAATTTTTTCCAAGAATATCTAGGTTATATAGCGAAAAAAGAGATATCTACAGATTAGATTACCAATCTGTAAATACCTCTTCTTTAAGTTTATTAATATGGGTTCTGAATGATAGTACCTTGAGCCGCTTCAATTTCGCCTTGCGGAATTGGAAGATACTTCTTATTTTCGTTCCATGCTTCGCGCTCTGGTATAGCTTTACCACCCCAAATAAGTTTTTCCTTAT
Source organism: Bacteroides sp. (assembly GCA_032108265.1). Taxonomy (GTDB): domain Bacteria; phylum Bacteroidota; class Bacteroidia; order Bacteroidales; family Bacteroidaceae; genus Bacteroides. Next base: position 22,978 of record DAMCMT010000009.1, on the reverse strand, counting down.
CCTGAAGTACAACACCACCACCTGCTTTTAATACAGATGCAGCCTTGCCGGAACGAACCAAATCAAAGTAACGTTTACCTTCGCCTACCAGTTCTACACGACGTTCATCAATGATATTGTCCAAAGTCAATGCTTTAGAAGATAAACCGGCACGTGTACGAACCTTATCGAAATAACCCTGTGCGGAAGCATCACCTGATTCCATACCCAATTCTGCTGCATTTAATAATACCTCGGCATACCGGTAAAGGTGCAAATTGTTATCCCAGTTCAAATCACCGGAAGCCAGATTTCCGTCTTTACCTCCCGGACGTCCCAAGTATTTACGTAGAAAATAACCGGTATTCTGATAACGACCGCCATAGGTTACAGTGATACCATCTTTTGCCATATCCTTAATGTATTTGTCCATGTTTAAGATAGCTACATCACGACGAATGTCACCTTCTTCAAAAGCTTCATAAGCTTCTTTTGCTACTGGTTCAAAACCCCAACCTCCCTCAAATTCGGTTTTAGGTCCTTTACCTGTACTAACACCATTTTTATAGTTCAATCCATCCACACCAATCATTGCCGGAATTACCGTACCTCCGGTGGCGTTCGCACTGCCCCAATCTCGTTTTCCTCCTTTTGAAACAAAATTAATATCCCAGATAATTTCTTTATTCCATTCAGTATCCAGGGCATATAAGTCATCATAATCATCAACCAAATCATATTCTCCCGAATTAATAATCGCTTTCATATACACCAAAGCTTTTGTATATCGCGATTTATCTTTTTGATTCATAACAAAATCTGTATAAATCATGGAAGCTGCAGCTTGCGTCATACGGCCTGCCCACTCATCCGGTTGCTTCATGGGTAGTACATTCTGATCCAATACTTCTTCCAGATCGGCTATGATAATATTATATACCTCATCTGCTTTTTTCTGCTCTGCAATATAAGGAAATACCAGGTTTTCCATATATAAAGGAATATTTCCCCAGGTTTTCCATAAACAGAGATAATACCATGCACGCATGGCGCGTCCTTCAGCTATAAAAAGTTTTTTGTCTGTATCAGGCAAATTTGAAGCTTCAGCATTATCCATCAAACGTATAGACCGGTTAACACCTGAATAGTTGGCAGACCAGAAACCACCGATACTATTATTGGGGTCGGACTTAAATTGTGAAATCAAGTGCAATTGACTTTGGTCGGTTGTATTACTACCTCCAACATACACATCGTCGCTCTGACAATCCCACATAAAACTCAACGGACTCCATCCACCAAAATAGTCATACCATTGCATGGGGTCGTAAGCAGCAACTGCCGATTCCATAATACGTGAATGTGTATTATAATATCCATCAATCGGAAGACTACTTGAAGGTTCCTCACTTAAAAAATCTGTACTACATGAAGCCAATCCCCAAGCTACTATAGTGGAAATTAAGCTATATATTATAAATTTTTTCATTTCAATATTGTTTTAATGATTAGAAAGTTAGATTCAAACCTACCGTATATGTACGTGCTTGTGGGTAATAGCCACGGTCGATACCATTAGAACGTTCATCACCACCAAGTTCCGGATCGAGCCCCTTGTATGATGTCAAAGTCAATAAGTTCTCAGCGGCAACATACAGACGTAATCTTGAAACCAAGAATTTTTTAGTTAAAGTTTGCGGCAATGTATAACCAACCTGAATGTTCTTGATACGTGCGTAATCACCATTGTGTACATAAAGATCTGAAATACGATAATTGTCATTATTATTTGTCCATGTAAAACGAGGCATTGAGTTTGAAGTGCCTTCACCATGCCAACGGTTAATGAATTCTTCCGGTAAATTTACATAACGACAGTCAGTACGACGGGTTACATCCAGGATTTCCTGTCCGATAGCACCAGTGAACAACATACTGAAATCCCAATCTTTATAGCCAGCAGTAAGGTTAATACCGAAAGTCCAGTCAGGAGTGCCCTTACCAATCATAGTTTTATCACCATCATCAATTTTCCCACTATCATCCAAGTCAACAAAACGAACATCACCCGGTTGTGCTGTTGCACCATATTTTGCATTGTATGCATCTGTTTCTGTTTGATTTTGCAAAATACCATCAGTTTTATAACCATAGAAGTATGGATATGGATAACCGTTCTCCGAGCGGGATACATTACCAATCTGATGTACATTATCTCCCATTTCGAAACCATCCGCGTTACCCAGGTTTATTAATTCATTCTTCAAATAGCTCACATTTGCCGAAACACCGAATGAGAAATCTTTCCTCCTGTATTTATACCCAAGTTCAAATTCAAGACCTTCATTTTTCATTGTACCTACATTACCGTATGGCAATGATTCACCTAAATAGGAAGGAATAGCCATTTCCTTAAGCATACCTTTGGTTTTCTTATAGAAGTAATCAACAGTAAATGTCAATGCATTACCAAAGAATCCAAAGTCAACACCAGCATCATACTGTTCTGATTCTTCCCATTTCAAGTCTGGATTTGGAGTACCTGAGGGTTTAGATCCCAGTATGATTGTTTGATTACCCGAACCACCGAATACATAGTTATTACCCGTTGCAACATTGGCTGTGTATCTGAAGTTACCAATGTTTTCATTACCATTCTTACCCCATGAAAGACGAACTTTTGTGGCTGTCCACCAATCCGGACGGCTTACCATAAACTCTTCGTTCGTCAAATTCCAACCAATAGAAACTGAAGGGAAAGTTGCCCACTTATTATTTGATCCAAACCGTGAAGAACCATCACGACGAACAGTTGCCTGCAACATATAACGTTCGGCATAGTTATAGCTCAACCGACCAAAATAAGAAGCTAAGGAATTAGGGTCAAGTGCGCCACCATATATAGTTTGCTTACCATCCGAGGACAAACCTGTGGTAAAATCTATATTGGCTTTATCTTCATTGTATTCAATCAAATCCAAACGATCACCTCCTACCTTACGACCGGTATAGCGTTGAGCAGACTGACCTAATACTACAGCAAACGAATGTTGTCCGAAAGTCTTGTCATAAGTCAAAACGTTTTCAATCTGCCAAGTATAGCCACGATTCATTGAAGACCATACTTTAGATTTATCTTCGTGGTTATTCTTATTCAAATAATAAGGATATGACCAGCCGTCAGCGCCCCAGAATGCAAGATCTGAACCCCATGAAGCACGATATTTCAAATTATCCCAAATACCTAATTCCGCACTAAGACTAGCAATTATTTTATCTGAATTATTTTTCGTTCCAGGAATAGCAGAAAGACGTCCCAGCGGATTAGAAATTTCATTAAAAGTATCACTCGGCATTGATAACAACTTGCCAGTCAATTTATCATAGACCGGTTCTCCATACTTATTACGATCATAATTTTGCAATTGGTCTTCGCTACTGGCATATACCGGTAAAGTTGGGTCAAGGAATAAAGCATCACCCAATGGAGATCCGGTTAAGCTACCTGCGCTTACACTAATATTGTTTATGCGCGAATAAGATACATTAAGATTGAATGTTAAAGATTTTAACCAATTACGATTTATGCTTTCATCAAACAGTTTATACTGAGTATTACTACGCAGAGAGAAACGTTCGTAATTAGATTTATCATAATTACCACCTATGATACCATCTTGAGTGTAATATCCTGCTGAGAAATAATAGTTAATATTTTCAGAAGCTCCACTGACGCTTAACTGATGATTCATCACCGGAGCATTATCATAAAACAAAGCATCTTGCCAATCTGTACCCTTACCCAAATTAGTGTTTTCAAACACAGGATTTTCATTTGCATAACTAGCCGCTTCATTCATCAAGGTTGCATACTGAGAAGCGTCTAACATTTTGCGCTTTCTCCATGCGCTCTGCCAGCCATATGAGAATCCGTAAGTCACTGTAGGTTTTCCTATTGCACCCTTTTTTGTTGTCACTAACACAACGCCATTGGCCGCACGAGCACCATATACAGCTGCCGAAGCTGCATCTTTTAACACTTCGATAGAAGCAATATCGGCAGGATTGATATTATCAATACCACCACCAATTGGCATACCATCTATAATATAGAGAGGATCCGAATTGTTGATAGTACCTATACCACGGACACGGATTTTAGCGGCAGATCCCGGTTGGCCGTTCTGAGTACTAACCTGAACACCTGCAGCTAAACCTTTTAAGGCGTTATCTACACGTAATGGAGATGTTTGTGCTAATACATCTTCGCCCACCTTTGCAATGGAAGCAGTTACCACACTCTTTTTCTGCACACCGTAACCGATAACGACTACTTCATCCAGCACTTCTGTATCTTCCTTTAATACAATCCTAACAGAGGTCTGGCCGTTTACCGACACATCCTGATTTACAAATCCCACATAAGAAACTGATAGAACTGCATCAGATGGTACATTCAAAATAAACCGTCCATCCAAATCGGTTATAGTACCATTACTTGTACCTTTTACTGATACATTTACCCCTATCAGAGGCTCATCGTCCTGAGCACCCACGACTACACCCTGTATCTGTATATTCTGTGAAAATACAGTAAGTGTAATCCCCAAAAAGAATAAAATTAAAAATAACTGTCTCATAAGTTTTAATAATTAAGATTAACTACTCGTTAATTTCTAATGAAAAATCCAGTTTTATCTCTTAAGTGAATTTAAGTTCTCAATGAACTATTTTTCATTTTAAAGATTTTATATTTTCTACAGCCTATTTTTAGGCTATTACATCTCTCACAATATTCCCTTGTTTTTTGTATCCTTATTTTCCCTCATCTATTTTGCGTCTCTATTAACTAAGTTTTCATTGAGAACTTAGTAATTCTTAAAAAATGTTTTAAATGCGAGGAAAACTTTAAATAAAATCAAATAACTTTTGATGCAAACATAACAGAGTTGTATCAAAAAAATCCAAAATTTAGTAATTTATAAATACGTCAATAAAAAAAAACGAATACGTTATCAATACGTCAAAACAGATTAAACAACTATAAATCAAACAATTAACCATACGCACATCATTTTCGTCAATCATGCTATAAAACACAAAAAGGGATCACCCGAAAAAAAATCTTCCAGGTAACACCTTTTCACAAATTGTAAATTAGAGTCTGTTATCCAAATATTCGTTTAAGCTATCCTCTCGTTCCAAACCAAATTTCTTCCGGATTCTATAACGGATGGTTTCTACCCCGCGAACAGAAATATTAAGAAGTGGGGCAATTTCTTTCGTTGACAAATTCATTTTCAGATAAGCACACATCATTCTTTCATTCACAGAAAGATCCGGATGTTTTTCCTGAAGACGCTTCATGAAGTTATTATGAACCAGGTCGAATTGTTCTTCAATTTTCTTTAATACTTCATCCGACTGGATATTGGAGTCTATTTTATTATTTACCACCAAAAGCATTTGTTTGGTCTCACGAGTATTTTCACCTTTTAGAGCCGACATTACTTTAAATATATCCGATTTGATCTCGGTAAGCATTTCATTCTTGCGAACGAAATTAATCATCAAATTAGCCATTTCCTGGCTTTTATGTTGCAAATCATGTTGAAGTTTATCTTTTTCGAGCTGAATAATCTGTCGTTCTTTTCGCGCATTTTCTTCTTCAAACTCACGTTCTTTCACTTTCAATTCCCGATCTTTTTCGACTATTGCCAGCCGCTCTTTCCGTTTTACGCGCATATCATCCCATCTGTATATAACAATAAGAACTATAATGATAAGTACCACATAAAATACATAAGCAATATTAGTACGATACCAGGGCGGTGATATGCGGAAAGTAAAAACATCTGTTGCCGACATAGCATTGGCAAACAAAGCTTTTACCTCGAAAGTATGGGTACCTTCGGATAAATTACTATATTCTTTTATCTGAGTTTTTGTAAAATCCGACCATTCATCTTTATCCAACCTGTACTGATAACTTACGTCTTCCCCGTGAGTGAAAGAGGTTATACCATATTCCAATCTTAAAGAGTTCTGTGAATAAGGAATTTCGGGTATATCTTTCATACCCAGAAAATTGTCTGAATAAATCAATGAATCTTTGGGATACGAGATAAAAACATTCCTGATATGTATAATTTTAGTATAGTCTTTCTGTACTTTGCGATCCGGGATACGTGCCAAAGCAAAACCATTATCATTTGGAACAATCATCAGAGAATCGGATAACGGGATTACCGTTTCGGCACCTTGTACTAATTGCACAGCCGGCATATCCAAAGGCAATATATGTGTAGCAGCACCCCGTTTATAGGTGACCTTATTCGAAATACATATTTCCCGCGTGTTTATTCCAATCAGGTGGTCGTTAAAACTAACAATCCGATAGTAAAGCCCGGCACTGTAAAACATATTATTCATTTCCTGCGAAACCTCCATTCTGTTTGTATGAGGATTATAACGATAAATACCTTCCGAAGTTGAAAAATAAATTCTGCCGTCAATGTAGCTGGAACGTATGCCTATATGGGTTGGAAATCCTTCGTCCACTCCGTAGACAGTCTGTTTCACAACCCGGGTGAGATTTACATCAAGTTCAACACGCAATACACGAGCCTGATCGGTAATCCATAAAATTTGAGGAGATTCCTGTTCGAAAAACCGAAAAGAATCGGTAATTCCATCTATTTTATGGCTGACAATCCATCCGTCAACAGGATGTTTCACGAGTAAATAAATACCATCATAAACACCCACATACATTTTATTTGTTTCGCCCGCTACAAGCTGGCACTTCCAGGCACCATGAATATTGCCAATACGTTTCAATGAAGTTCCTTCAATAATAAAAATACCCCTGTCGTGTAAACAGAATAATTCATCGCCTATCCGGCATATATTCCATACCTGTCCACTGGAATTCGGAACTGGTTTGATATCGGGGCGGCCTCCATCCATTTTCACCGGGTATTGTGTATAATAAAGCCCACGGTTTGTTCCAAGGTACAAATAATCGTTATCTAAAAGGGCTGAATATCCTGTTCCGAATGAATGAGGATAAGTATAAAGAGTAGTCAACGACGAACTGAGGCATACATAATCTATTCCGCTATCCAGTCCGGCCCATAAATTGTCTTGAGGGTCAAAAGACAGGGAAAGTACCGTATTGTTTTGAAGCCCATTATTTTCATTAAAATATTTAACTGTTTTTGAATACCGGCCTATCAACACTATACCTTTATGAACGGTGCCTAAAGCAATTTTATTTCCGGAAGAAGCTACACAAAACACTTCATTCTCCATCAGGAAATTATCTACCGATGTTTCGTAAGGCACAGTTTCTTTTCCGTCATTAAAAAACAATCCATTATAAGCCGTAACAATTAGTATACCATCTTCATGAGGAATAATGCCCCGAATTCTTTTATCCTGCAAAACCTCTCCATCCTGCAATGGGAAAAAAGTATTTCCGATAAGCATAAATACACCATTATCGGTACCAATATAAAGAATACCGTTTATCAATCCGGAGCAATCGATTTTCCGTCCGGTATCAATCGTGGTATAATTGTTGTTCAGATACTTCAATACACGCGAATCGCCGAGCATATACATTATATTGTCATTCTCATAAATGGACCATATATTACCTATTGAGCGTTCAGCTTCTTCGAGTGAATCCGACATACAAGTATAAATAAGCTGTCCATCCATCCCGGCACTGAAATATCCGAATTCGTTTATGCCGCCCACAAATATTCGTTTCTGACTTTGCGATGGTAAAACAGAACGAACATCTGACAGGTTATTCATTATAAACCTCGACCACTCATTCCCATCGTATTGGAGCATGCCGTTCTTATTGGCAAAGTATACCCAATTATCATTATAAGAGGCTATCTTCCATGTTTGCGAGCCCTTGCCATATAAATTCTTATCGTAATTTATTATAAAATTGCTCCATTCAGCAAATATATTTAAGGAAGGAAGAAACGCAAAGACAAAGACAAGCAAAATGATTTTGTTTATATTCATACCACTATTGAGCATTTCATAATAATACTCAATGCAAAAATATGAAAAAGAAATACGAAATACAATTTTATAATACTTCAAGTTCGTAGGATGAGCCTGTTTCTATAATTACTTACTTTGTTAGATATGCCAAAATTCTTCTTATATTTGCAGAAGATCTTATTGAACAAGGTACAAAAGGATATTCATCTGGATAAACTGCTGCCATCAATACACAGATAATGCTTATTTATGTTTAAACCTTAAAAACAACTATATGAAACATACCACTTTATTCTTTTACCTGATTTTTTTATTATCAGCGTGCAACCAACCTGAGAAAAACACAGAGAAGAAAATACGCTTTGCATTTATGACCGATTTGCACCTGAATCAATCCAATAGTGCCGACCGTTGGAGTGGTTGGGCACAAGCCCTGGATTCAGTAAAAGCGCTCGATGTGGACTTTATCATACTGGGTGGAGACCTTATCGATGTAAGCAGTGGACAAACAAATTACATTTCTAACTCAACCGCTGATAGTATGTTTACTGTCCTCAAAGAAACCTTGGACGGAACAGGAATAATGTACTACCCTACTATTGGTAATCATGATCGCTATTTCGATGCAGAACAGGGATATACAGGAGGCGATGAAGTATTCAACAAAACTTTTAGGCAATCTTACTATACATTCGAAACCAACGGGATACAGTTCTTTATCCTCAATTCCGTACAAATAAGTAATGGTAGTGACCTGAGCATTGGTGAGAAACAGATGGAATGGTTAAAAAAAGAACTGCAAACAATACCTGCCGACAAGCCAATTATTGTTTCTACCCATGTTCCGGTTTATTCCATATATTATCCGGTAGTCGAAGGCCGGTATGCATCCATAGATATTATAACCAACTACAAAGAATTATTGAAAACTTTCGAAGGGTACAATCTCCAACTTGTTCTGCAAGGGCACCAACATTTGTACGAAGAAATATTCTCTCAGGAAGTTCAATACATAACCGGAGGAGCTGTATCGGCCAGCTGGTGGGGTGGTGCTTTCCATGGTACTGAGGAAGGTTTTTTACTGGTCGAAGTTGACAAGTATAATACAACTAGTTGGGAATATATTGATTTTGGTTGGACACCAAGACACTAATTTCCTGTTTTATTGATCCCAACCTATTCTCACTTAAATAAAAAACGTCCGGATAAACCTTTTTTTATTATCCGCCCAAAAGTATATCCAGCCATCCCAATCAGCAGCACATTGCCTAACCACAAACGCAATCTGTCGAACCAATTTAATTCCTTTTCCACTTCCCGTACAACTTCGACGGGGTACGGAACAGGAATGCTATCTCGTAAAATTACACTATCCCGGATTAGCCGGTCTTTATATTCTGCTCTCCACCGGGTCAGCCATACTGTATCACCTTTAGCACGGATATAAACCAAATCGGTTATGTGGATACTGTCGCGATGTTGCCGGTCGATATATTCAATTTTAACCGCTTCAACCGGCACCGGCACATATTGAGTAGATTTGCATCCGGAAAGGAATAAACAGATAAAAGTCAACAGTATAAGCACCGAATGATAATTTTTCTTGTGTTGTTTCAGATTCATATTAACAAACTTCAATGGTTATATTTGTTTCATTGCGTAGTATCTCGAGCAACTTCTGTTCATAATAAGCAGAGTTCAACACCATTCCTTTTTTCTTATTCTCCCCTACCAGGATACAGCCCGACGTATCTTTAGCCGTATTACCTTTATGTATAAGGATTCCATCAAAAAAGGGTACATCCAGTAACCGGGGAAGCATTCTTCCAAACCGGGGCGACATAGTTACCATTATACGGTAGTTCCCGGCAGGGATAGCTGTCTTACCGGGTACTTTAGGTTCTCTGGAAAGATCGCGTACACGATCTTCCAGAGTGTCACAGAAATATTTATCGTTCACATACAATTTGCCAACGGTATAATCCCGTTTCTTTACTGTTCTTCTTAGCCTTAATCTCATTTTATTTTCCTGTTCACTACTGTCCCATTAAAATCTAAAATTGTTCTTTGAAATATTTGATATTTAGTTAGTTACAGAGGTTTTTCTGGCGAACGGACTTGAATTGGTAGCTTTGCAACAGCTTAATCTGATTGCATATGTTCCAAGATAAATACGTTTTCGCTCAATTGGCTTCGTTCCTGAATCGAAGTAAGTTCAATCGTATTGTAGCCAAATATAATGGCGATAAATATGTGAAATACTTCACTTGTTGGAATCAACTGCTTTCTTTGATGTTTGGTCAACTATCTAATCGGGTAAGTCTGCGAGATTTGGTTATTGCTCTTACTGCTCACCATTCCAAATGCTACCATTTAGGATTGGGAAAGAATGTTTCTAAATCATCTCTGGCAAGAGCCAATGCAGATAGAGACTATCACATCTTTGAAGAGTATGCTTACTACTTGGTGAACGAAGCTAGACAAAAGCGTGCCACTAACATTTTTAAACTCGGTGGAAACGTTTATGCTTTCGATTCAACAACAATTGACTTATGTCTTGCTGTATTCTGGTGGGCAAAATTCCGCAAGAAGAAAGGCGGTATTAAGGTGCATACATTATATGATGTAGAAACACAGATACCTACATTCTTCCATATCACCGAAGCAGCAGTACATGATTCAAGGGCAATGAAAGAAATACCTTATGAGTCTGGCTCTTACTATATATTTGACCGTGCCTATAATAACTTTAAGATGTTGTATAGGATTCATCAGATAGAAGCCTATTTTGTTATCAGAGCAAAGAAGAATCTTCAGTACAAATCCATTAAATGGAAACGGAAGTTGCCAAGAAATGTACTCTCAGACGCGAGTATTGAATTGACTGGGTTTTACCCCAAACAATACTATCCTGAAAGACTTCGTTTGATCAAATACTGGGATGAAGAGCAAGAGCGTGAGTTTGTATTCCTAACCAATGCAATGCACATTTCTGCCCTTCAAGTGGCAGAACTTTACAAGAATCGTTGGCAAGTAGAACTGTTTTTTAAGTGGCTAAAGCAGCACCTTAAGATTAAAAAGTTCTGGGGTACGACTGAGAATGCTGTTAGAATACAAATCTATGCAGCAATATGCACTTATTGCTTAGTAGCAATCGTTCAAAAAGATATGCACCTTGATAGAAGTACATACGAAGTACTTCAAATCTTAAGCATATCACTGACCGATAAGACTCACCTTAGAGACCTCTTCGACAAAACTAAATTTCAAAATGACAAAGAACGCTTTGGACCAAATAGGCCAGATTTATTTAATTTTTAAAACGTCCCGATTTTAATGGGACACTAATGTTTTTATCTCTATCTTTATTTTTGTCTTTGTCTTTATTTAGGCTCACTTCGTTGGTTTGGGTGCCAGTGGGTTTACTTTTCTTTTTCGGTTTACCGGTAGTGCTCTTAGTACTTTTCGATACGGCGTTTGCGCGGTTACGTTCTACGGTCGATTTATACTTTTCAATGTCCAGGTCAAGACCTGGTTTCATGAAATTAAATGCAACTTCGGCCAAGGGTGTCAGTTGCCGGGTATTTCCTGTAGTTGCATAATCCATTACACTTTCGTATACTTCGAGTCTGATTTCATCGGACATTCCTTCCAATGATTTTTTCCAATTGGTGTAAAATACAAATCCTTTTCTTTCCATATTTTTTAGGGTTTTAGTTAACAATAGCGTTATAATCCGAGCGATTGGTATAGCGCAATGCGCTCTGTTCTTGTACCCGTAAGCATATTCGATATGCGGCATCGCGCTTGTTTTACGGGCATTTCAAAATAAAGCGTTCCTGGTGCCCAGGCAGTATACTTACACGTAAGGACGTTTCGTTACTTTATTCTTTATCGTAGTTACTTGTGCCTGTCTGCAGTCACGGCATTTCGGCTATGCAGCGTTTCACAAGTTTATTTTACCCATACCTCAAAGATCTTGGCAATTTTACTTTGCATTTAAATTATAAATCACTATATTTGCAGAGTAACATTTGCATTACAAAATAAACCATACTTTTGTTTCATTTTGATATTGCAAAGTAAAAGCATTTAAAAGTTTTATGCAAGCTAATAAATATATAAATACGTTAATAAAATGAAACTTTACGAAAGAATTAAAGAATTAGCGGATAAAAAGGGTATATCAATGTATACTTTATCGCAGGAAACAGGAATTTCACAAGCAGCGTTAAGCCGCTTAAAATCGGGACACACAACGAAACTAAACCGTAAGAATGTAAAACTACTTTCCGAATACTTCAACGTTTCGGCAGATTGGTTGGTTACGGGAAATGAAGAGGCAAAGAAGGAATATGTACCCCATGTGCCCTCGGCTGCTGTAATCAGACAGGATATTGCTTACATTCCACTGGTGAACCAGTATGCTTATGCGGGTTATCTGGATGGGTATGCGGATATTACGTATCTGGAAAATTTGCCGCAGGTACCATTTATTGTTGACCGGGAAGGCAGGGGAAATTACCTGGCTTTCGAGGTACGGGGAGATTCGATGGATAATGGTACACAAGAGAGTTATGTTGATGGAGACAGGTTGTATTGCCGCGAGGTACAGAGGCATTTGTGGGCATCGTACAAGCTGCATCTGCGTCATTGGGATTTTGTAATTGTACATGAGGATGGAATTCTGCTAAAAAGGATTATTGATCATGATGTTGAAAATCACCTGATTACAATTCATTCGCTGAATCCGGAGTATCCCGACAGGGTGATTGACCTGGCTGATGTGAAACAGATATTCAATGTGATTGAATCGGTACGGCCGAGGAAGAGGTAAAAGAAAAGATAAAAAATAGGCAGGTAAAAGTGGAAATTTTCACTTTTATCTGTTATTTTTTTATCTGTTTTTCAGAAAACACGCTACTCAGCGTTTCTTAATACTTTAAACAAATACCCCCAATACGATGAAATATACTACTTGCATAATCTTTTTTGCAATACTATCTTTATCTACACTTTATTCTCAGCAAAAGAATTTGCATCCCTCTGTTATTACTGATGAATTTATATACGAAACAGCTTCTTTTCCATCTGTTCACTCGGCAACAATCGAGGAAACTCCTGCCGGATTGATAACTGCTTTTTTCGGCGGAGAATATGAAGGGCATCCTGAAGTAAGCATTTACGTAAGCCGCCAGTTGCAATCGGGCTGGACGGCTCCGGTGAAGGTAGTTGATGGTATAGTAAATGATACATTAAGGAAAGCTTGCTATAACCCGGTATTTTACCAGGTGCCGGGCAGGGAACTTATCCTGTTCTATAAGATAGGAAAAAATGTACAGGACTGGTCGGGGCATCTTATCCGCTCGTACGATCATGGTATTACATGGACAAAGCCGGAAGATTTGCCCGAAGGTTTTCTGGGACCAATAAAAAACAGGCCGTTACTTGTAGGAGAGACACTGATATGCGGCTCGAGTACTGAGAATGACGGATGGAAAGTACATTTCGAGTTAACCAGGGACTTTGGTAAAACCTGGACGAAAACTAATCCAATCAATGATGAAACATGGTCGATTATCCAACCATCTCTTCTACAACACGATGATGGACGTTTGCAAATGGTTTGCCGTTCGCGGAATGAGGCGGTAGTATCTGCCTTCTCTTCTGACAACGGGAAAACATGGAGCGAGCCTTTTGCACTGGAAGTACCTAATAATAATTCGGGTATTGATGCCATTGCATTGGAAGACGGACGTTTCCTGATGGTATACAACCATGTAAAAGCAGCCGAAAGCGCTTATCAGGATAAGAAACGGACTCCGTTGAATGTGGCTGTATCGAGTGATGGTATACATTGGACGATGGAGGTGGTACTGGTCGATTCGCCTATTAAAGAATACTCGTATCCATCTGTTATACAGAGTAAAGATGGAATGGTGCATATTGTTTATACATGGAGGAGGGAAACAATCAGGTATGTGAAGATTGATCCGGGAAATTTACATTAATCTGCAACCACGTATGATATCGTGAATCCGGCTTTACCGGAATCAGCGGGAAATACCCTGAACATATCTTGCCATCGACCCAAGAAAGAGGATATTTCTTTTTCAGGGCCGATGTTTCTTTTTTCAATTCATCGGCCGATGAGTAATATTCTATTTTGAGTTTTCCAGTTGAACCGGGATGTACATACCTATCGTAAATCAGCCGCGAGGCCATTCCCATATTCATGCGAAGGTTAATTTCTACGCAAGGGTGTAAGCGGTATCGAGGTTCATCATCAAATTTGCATATCATCATATCCACACCGAAGTACCCTGTATAAACTCCGGCAAAGACACCATTGAGTTCTTTTATAATGGATTGCCGTGTTGCTTCCAAAGATTCAACGGATATATAGCGGGTTAAGCGGGTTTCAATGCTCGCATCACTCGTAAGGATATTGCCTACGTATGCACCGCTGGCATTGGTTTCGAAAAGGGAATAACCTGTAAAAGTCAATTCACCATCCGCATCGGCACGAAATTGCATAGCAAAATCAATGATTTTATTGTAAAGAGGTTCAGCTACTACCCCACCCTGTTGCTTGAGGACATTCCCGCACCAGTGTTCTATATGGAAAGTAAACGTTCCTTTGCACCAGTTTAAGCCTTTTCCGCTTCCGGAGAGAGGGGCTTTAAGTATACACGGATTGTTATTCTGTACAAAATGGCGAAGTTCATTTATATCAGTCAGGTAAACGGAAGAACCGCAATAGTAAGAGTTTACGGTTAGCTTACTTAACAACTCCACTGCAAGCATACGGTGGGATGCCTTGCGGATAGCGTTCAGCCGGGCTGCGGTGGGTAAATGGGATTGGGGTATTCCCAGATTGGATAGTTTTTTGCATAAGGCAGGATTCCATCCCCAGGGTACGGGTAAATAATCTTTTTCCGCAATTTCTACTTCTGTAATCAGTTGAGGCAAGGAAGGAAAAAGCAGCCGCATTTGATCCAGAAATGACTTATTGTAAGGACTGGAAGCCAAAATATTAGAATCTTCGTCGGCATACCACGCCGGAAAAATAGCCATATCAACAGCAAACTGCCTGGCCGCTGCGGGTGGCATATAATTAACGTCCGAATTGGCTAAAGCCATGTCGTGGTCGGGATTGAATAAATATAATGAGTTTTGGGTTATGAGTTTTGAGTTACCATGCGGATTAAAAAACTCCGCCTGCTTACACAAACGGAGTTCTTCTTTTTGTCTTTCAGGACTATTCATGTTTTTAAAGCAATGCCCAACCCGTGAGCACTATTTCGTATTTATCAAAGTTTCAATAAGTACATCAGCTTCGGCCATAACTTCACGGGCACCTTCCACCATGGCTTTCCCAAATTTATCACGTTGCCTCGCATCTTTTGTATTCAGCAACGCATCCATTTTTCTCTTAAAATCAGCTTCCTGCCCGGCGGTTTTTAAGGAAGCGAATTCATTCATTAAAGCTTTTACTTCATCTTTAGCATTCAACATAATGTATAGGATAATTCAAATTAGGTTTTTAAAGCACCCCTCCAATTCATGAAGGGGTTAATGTTAACCTTTCAGCTGTGCAAGAAGTTTGGATAATTTATCAAGCTGAATATCCTTTAACCTCTCAAGCTCTCTTTTAGAGAAACCTTGCCGAAGCAGTTCTTCTTCATAAAGAGCATAGAACGGCAAGCATCGCTTTACGTGTTCTATGTGAGCTTTTAGCTCATCAGCATTGTCAAACATCGCTTTAAAAACATATAGCAAAGTTAATAAGATTTTGGCTATTATCAAGAATTTACACTAAATAGTTTTTTTCAATAACTTGTTTGACATTCATAACTCAAATTGCTATCCCCACTTTGCAAACTTGAAAATAATTCGTTATATTTGCGAGCCATTATTAAACGTGCAAAGAATGGAAGCATTTTACCGTACCCACGCCTATCTTGTTGAACATACCAACGCACCTGTCCGTCGAGACCTTATGGATGAGATTGACTGGAGCGACCGTCTTATTGGTATTAAGGGCACCCGTGGGGTAGGCAAAACCACTTTCCTGTTACAGTATGCAAAAGAGAAATTCGGCACCGACCGTTCCTGCCTGTATATCAACATGAATAATTTCTATTTTGCCGATAACTCGATTGTGCGTTTCGCCGGCCAGTTCCGTAAACGCGGAGGCAAGGTACTGCTGATAGATCAGGTATTCAAATATCCCGAATGGAGCCGCGAACTACGTATATGCCACGACAGGTATCCCGACCTGAAAATTGTCTTTACAGGCTCGTCGGTAATGCGGTTAAAGGAAGAAAACATTCAACTGCGCGATATAGTAAAGAGCTACAACCTCAGAGGATTCTCGTTCAGAGAGTTTCTGAACCTGCAAACGGGCATGAAGTTCAGAGCTTATACACTGGATGAAATACTACAAAACCATCAGATGATATCCAAGGGCATCATTGCCAAGGTAAAACCATTGGATTATTTTCAGGACTATCTGCATCATGGGTTTTACCCTTTTTTCCTTGAGAAGCGTAACTTCTCCGAGAATCTGCTGAAGACCATGAACATGATGATTGAGGTAGATATACTGGTACTGAAACAAATTGAACTGAAATACCTGCCTAAGATAAAGAAACTCTTTTACCGCCTGGCTGTCGATGGACCTAAAGCACCGAATGTAAGCCAGCTTGCCACCGACATACAGACATCACGGGCTACCATCATGAATTACATTAAATACCTGGCCGATGCCCGCTTAATTAATATGATATATCCTGAAGGAGAGGAATTTCCCAAAAAGCCGGCTAAGGTAATGATGCACAATACCAACCTGATGTTCTCGATCTATCCTACCACGACTGAAGAACAGGATGTACTGGATACTTTTTTCCTGAATACGATGTACAAAGACCATAAGCTGTATAAAGCAGAAAAGAATGCTACATTTCTGGTAAACGGAACGATGCCTTTCAAAATATGTACCGAAGGCTACCGTTATAAATACAATCCGGATATTACTTATGCTATGCATAATCTCGAAACAGGAAAAGGCAACCAGATACCTTTGTGGTTGTTTGGGTTTTTGTATTAGGTTGGGTGAGGTAAAGGTGAGGTAGAGAGTGAGGTAAAGGGTGAGGTAAAGTTAGTAAGATGAATATATGGCACAGAGTTTTAAAGACATTATTGCATGGCAGAAAGCTCATGAGTTTGTGTTATTAGTTTACAAAATTACTAATACTTTCCCTTCGCACGAAAGATTTGGTTTGTGTTCTCAATTTCAACGGGCTGCTGTGTCAATAGCAGCGAATATTGCCGAAGGTTATCGAAAAAAAGGTATAGCCGATAAACTTCGCTTTTTTAATATATCACAAGGAAGTCTGGAAGAATGCAGATATTATATAATCCTCGCAAAGGATTTAAAATATATAAATGACGAAAATTATTATCAATTAACCGATAGATTGGAGGAAGCAAGTAGATTGTTGAATGCATATTCCCGAGGTATTAAAAACTTTACCTCACCCTCTACCTGACTTTACCTCCTTCTCTACTCTAAAGTATTAAAATTATGACTAAACAGAAGAAATTCCTTACTTGTGACGGTAATCAGGCTGCTGCACATATCTCGTATATGTTCTCGGAAGTAGCTGCGATTTACCCTATCACCCCCTCCTCCACTATGGCCGAGTACGTAGACGAGTGGGCAGCCCAAGGACGTAAAAACATCTTTGGCGAAACAGTTCTGGTCCAGGAAATGCAATCCGAAGCAGGTGCTGCAGGTGCCGTTCACGGTTCATTACAGGCCGGAGCATTGACTACAACTTATACCGCTTCTCAGGGTTTATTGTTGATGATACCGAATATGTACAAGATTGCGGGTGAACTGCTTCCTTGCGTATTCCACGTATCGGCCCGCGCATTGGCATCTCATGCCCTTTCTATCTTCGGCGACCATCAGGATGTTATGGCTACCCGCCAGACTGGTTTCGCTATGTTGGCCGAAGGTTCTGTACAGGAAGTAATGGACCTTTCGGCTGTTGCTCACCTTGCTACACTGAAATCGCGCGTTCCTTTCGTTAACTTCTTCGACGGCTTCCGTACTTCGCACGAAATACAGAAAATTGAATCACTGGATAATGAAGACCTCGCACACCTGGTAGACCAGCAGGCTTTGGCCGAATTCCGTGCCCGCGCGCTGAATCCGGGCGCACCCGTTGCCCGTGGTATGGCTGAGAACCCTGATGTTTACTTCCAACACCGCGAATCTTGCAACAAATACTACGATGCGGTTCCTGCTATTGTAAAAGAATATATGAACGAACTGTCAGCAATCACCGGACGTAAATATGGTTTGTTCGATTATTATGGTGCCGATGATGCCGACCGCGTGATTATCGCTATGGGCTCGGTTACCGAAGCTGCCCGTGAAGCCATCGACCACATGGTTGAACAAGGCGAAAAAGTAGGTTTGGTGGCTGTACACCTGTACCGTCCATTCTCTGCTAAACACTTCCTGGCTGCTGTACCTAAGACAGCGAAACGTATTGCTGTACTCGACCGTACCAAAGAACCGGGAGCCAACGGTGAACCTTTATACCTGGATGTAAAAGACTGTTTCTACGGCGCTGCCGATGCTCCGGTTATCGTCGGCGGACGTTACGGTCTTTCTTCAAAGGATACTACTCCGGCTCAGATTATTTCGGTGTTCGAAAACCTGGCAATGCCCGAACCAAAGAACCATTTCACTATCGGTATTGTGGATGATGTTACATTCACTTCACTTCCTCCGAAAGAAGAAATCGCACTGGGTGGCGACGGTATGTTCGAAGCTAAATTTTACGGACTGGGTGCCGATGGTACGGTAGGTGCTAATAAGAACTCAATCAAGATTATCGGTGATAATACAGATAAATACTGTCAGGCTTATTTCTCGTACGACTCAAAGAAGTCGGGTGGTTTCACTTGCTCGCACCTGCGTTTCGGTGACACTCCTATCCGTTCTACTTACTTTGTAAATACGCCGAACTTCGTAGCTTGCCACGTTCAGGCTTACCTGCGTATGTACGATGTAACCCGTGGTTTGAAACAGAATGGTACATTCCTGTTGAATACCATCTGGAACGAAGAAGAACTGGCTAAACACCTGCCTAACAAGGTAAAACGTTACCTCGCTCAGAAAAATGTTTCTGTTTATTATATGAATGCAACGCAGATTGCTATGGAAATTGGTTTGGGCAACCGTACCAATACTATCCTGCAATCGGCATTCTTCCGCATTACAGGCGTAATACCTGTCGACCTGGCTATCGAGCAGATGAAGAAATTCATCGTTAAATCTTACGGCAACAAGGGCGAAGAGATTGTAAACATGAACTATGCCGCCGTTGACCGTGGTGGTGAATACAAACAACTTCCTGTTGACCCGGCTTGGGCTAACCTGCCTGATGATGAGGCTACTCCTAACAACGACCCGGCATTCATCAACGAAGTGGTTCACCCCATCAACGCACAGGATGGCGACTTACTGCCTGTTTCTAAGTTTGTAGGCCGCGAAGACGGTACCTGGGACCAGGGAACTGCCCAGTACGAGAAACGTGGTGTTGCCGCGTTCGTACCCGAATGGATACCCGAAAACTGTATCCAGTGTAACCAGTGTGCATACGTTTGTCCTCACGCTTCTATCCGTCCGTTCGTATTGAATGAGGAAGAGCAGAAAGGTGCTAACTTCACAACATTGAAAACCATTGGTAAGCAATTTGCCGATACTACTTTCCGTATGCAGGTTTCCGTACTCGACTGTCTGGGTTGTGGTAACTGTGCCGACATCTGTCCGGGTAACCCGAAGAAAGGCGGCAAAGCACTGCAAATGCAAACGCTGGAATCTCAGCTTGCCGAAGCAGATAACTGGGAATACTGCTCGAAGAATATTACCAGCAAGCAACACCTGGTAGATGTAAAAAGCACGGTGAAGAATTCGCAATTTGCTACTCCATTATTTGAGTTCTCAGGCGCATGTTCTGGTTGTGGAGAAACTCCATACGTGAAGTTAATCACTCAGTTGTTCGGCGACCGTCAGATGGTAGCTAACGCAACCGGATGTACTTCTATTTACTCCGGTTCGGTACCATCCACTCCTTATACAAAGAACGAAAACGGACAAGGACCCGCATGGGCTAACTCATTGTTCGAAGACTTCTGCGAATTCGGTCTGGGTATGCAACTGGCCAACGAAAAGATGCGCGAGCGTATTGTAGAAAAGACAAAAGCATTAATGGCTATCGAATGGACACATCAAAATGTGAAAGACGCCGCGCAAGCATGGCTCGACAACATGGACAATGGAGACGAGGCCGGAAAGAAAGCAGCCGAAGACTACAAAGCAGCTCTTCAATGGGGCATCATGCCGGTGGATGATGTAATCGCATTCTTTGAAAGCGCCGGAGCAGAATATGCCGAAAAGCTGAAAGAAGTAAAAGCCAAAAAAGCACAAGGCGCCACTACCTGCGAATGCCCTGCTTGTGCATTGTGCAAGGAACTTCTGGAACTTAGCCCTTACTTTGTAAAACGTTCGCAGTGGATTATCGGTGGCGACGGTGCTTCTTACGATATCGGTTACGGTGGCCTCGACCATGTAATCGCATCAGGAAAAGACGTAAATATCCTCGTACTGGATACAGAGGTTTACTCGAACACCGGTGGACAGTCGTCCAAAGCTACTCCGGTAGGTGCAATCGCTAAGTTTGCTGCCAGCGGAAAGAGAATCCGTAAGAAAGACCTCGGATTGATGGCTACTACTTATGGTTACGTGTACGTTGCTCAAATTGCGATGGGTGCTAACCAGGCTCAGACATTGAAAGCTATCCGCGAAGCCGAGGCTTATCCGGGACCATCACTTATCATTGCTTACGCTCCATGTATCAATCACGGTTTGCGTGCAGGTATGGGTAAATCTCAGGCTGAAGAAGAAGCAGCAGTTAAGAGTGGATACTGGCACTTGTGGCGTTACAATCCTGCGTTGGAAGCAGAGGGTAAGAATCCGTTCGTACTCGATTCTAAAGAACCGGACTGGTCGCAGTTCCAGAACTTCCTGAAAGGCGAAGTACGTTATACTTCACTGCTGAAACAGTATCCGGAAGAAGCCGGCGAATTGTTCAAGGCTGCGGAAGAGAACGCGAAATGGAGATACAACAATTACAAGCGCCTGGCGAACCAGCAATGGGGAACAGAAGAAACTGCTGAATAAGTAAATATTGCATAATATAAATAAGGTGTTCTTTTGAGGACACCTTATTTTGTAAAAACACTTATATATTTGTTACGCAGCAATATAAAACTTGTACCGTTTTGAGGGTTTTGATCCGCATGGCGTAGGGGCGGGTCTTGTGTCCGCCCCACATACCGCATGGTATTCCGCAAGGTGTATGCATTGCAAACCATTTTCATAGGGCAGACACAAGGCCTGCCCCTACACCGTGCGGGTCAATCCCGTTTCCATCATTTATTTCCTGTTTTGGTGTAAACTGATATATTAGTGCTTTTCTAAATAATTGGCGATATACATTTATATTATAGACAAACAAAATATGATTCCCTATGCTCAAAAAATATATACTTATACTACTACCTATCCTGATTTTAAGTAGTTGCTCCGACAAAAGCGGCACTACACTTAAACCCACCCCCAAAGTCGACGAGCGTACTGAACTCTTAAGTATCGTATTTCAATTAGCCGGAGCAGAAGAGTACGCAACTACCCGTGTACCGGAATACGCAGCCGATATTAATACCTACTTCGAACCTTATAAAGACCACGAACTTATTCAATGGATACCCGAACTGCGGGAGAAATACGGTATTGCGTTTGACGCTGTTGCATCGTATTCCATCCGCTTGAAAATCGAAAACGGAGAAATCTCCTTTCAGGATAATATAGATATAGGCGATATTGACTTCAGATGGGAGAAAGATATTGCCAGCGAATTCCTCGTGAAGCTTAATAAATTCTATACCGATTCCAACTTCGCCGATTTCTTTCGCCAACACAAAGCCCTGTACTCCATTGCAGAGAAGAATTTTAATGAAACACTGGATTTAATTGATTTCACCTGGTTCGAAAGATATTATGGAACCAAACCCGAAGGCAATTTTCATTTAGTTGTAAGCCTTACCAACGGTATGGGTAATTATGGTCCTAACATCGAATACAGCACCGGACAACGTGATATTTACGCAATAATAGGCACATGGAATACCGATAGCACCGGCAATCCTATTTATGCGCCCGAAGATTACATAAACCTGATAGTTCATGAGTTCAACCATTCTTTTTGCAACCCTCTGATTTTTGAATTCTATCCTGAAATTGAGAACGCCGCCATACAAACCTATAACCAGGACTCATTGACGTTCCAACGTCAAGCTTACGGTTATCCTGTAACCGTGATGTGCGAAATACTGGTACGGGCATCTGAAGTGCAATATATGAAAGATACGAATGAAAGCCAGGAGGATATCAATGAGAAAATTGCATCCGAGCAACGAAGAGGCTTTGTATGGATTGATAAACTATGCAATAAACTGGATGAATACGAGCAGCAACGAAACTCCTATCCTACTCTGCATAGCTATATGCCCGAAATTGTAACGATGATAAACGAGCTATACTAATAGACAGTATCTCAAAAGTCCATTTCGTTATTATCACTTTAAAAGTAAAACAAATCAATTATAACATAATTAACCACAGAGTACACAGAGTTTCACAGAGTTTTTAATTACGATGCCGCAGGAGATTTAAAACTCTGTGTACTCTGTGGTTAATATATCATAAGTAGCGTAGCCAAAAAAAGTAGTATGCTACCATAAACATCCTCTGTTTTTTGAAAGTTTTAAATGTATAGTTTCACTACTGTCCAAAGAAATTTTCTCAGACATTATTTAAATTAGTTTA
>DAMCMT010000008.1:18363-90690 GCA_032108265.1 Bacteroides sp. | reverse complement strand
CCTCTATATAGGTGATGAGTGGGATATTACTCCCAAATTTTCGGTAAACGCAGGTATCAGGTATTCCATGTACAATGCACTTGGTCCAAGAACATATATGAACTATGCGGACGGAGCACTCCCAAGCACTTCAACAGTGACAGATACTGTAAATGTAGCTTCGGGCAAGGTTCTTAAAACCTACCATGGGCCGGAATTCAGGCTGTCGGCCCGTTATGCTTTTTCGGATAGGTTATCTGTAAAGGCTGGATTTAATTCAATGAGGCAGTATATCCATAAATTATCCAATACAGCTATCATGTCGCCAACAGACACTTGGAAACTTAGTGACGCGAATGTTGTTCCACAGAAAGGTTGGCAGGCGGCAAGTGGTGTTTATTTGAATTCTGCCGACGGGATATGGGAATTCTCAACAGAAGTGTACTACAAGAAAATGAAGGATTACCTGGACTACCGTAGTGGAGCTAAAATATTAATGAACCATCATATTGAAACAGATGTAATCAGGACCGACGGACACTCGTACGGAGCCGAACTTGCAGTGCGGAAAATAGCAGGCAGATTTAATGGATGGATGAGTTATACCTATGCAAGGACTTTCCTGCGGCAGAATGATAAGTTGATGGAAACACCGATAAATGGCGGCGATTGGTATCCTACCGAATATGATAAGCCACATGACTTCAAATTAGTGGGTAATTATAAATTCACAGAACGCTACAGTATATCATTTAACGTAGATTACAGTACCGGGAGACCTACTACCGTACCTGCAGGGAAATATTACGACCACAAATTGCAATCGATGCGGGTATATTATACCGACCGTAATTCGTTCCGTATTCCCGACTATTTCCGTACAGATGTGTCATTCAATATCGAACCAAGCCATAAATTAACTCTGCTTACTCATAGTTCGATATCAATTGGCGTGTACAATCTGACAGGAAGAAAGAATGTTTATTCTATATACTACGTAGTCGAGGAAGGCGCAGTCAAGGGATACAAGATGTCCATATTCGGGGTGCCAATTCCATTTATAACGTATAACATCAGGTTTTAAAAAGTAAGAAAATGAAGAACATATTAATTATCATACTATTCTTAATACCGTCAACATTGTGTGGGCAGGATAAAATGAATGAGAGGGTGTTCGTGCACCTGGATAAAAACTGTTACCTTGCTGGCGAAAATATCCGGGCTAAGTTTTATGTGGTCGATGGTTCATACGCACCTTCCAGCCTGAGTAAAGTAGGATACATTGAAATAAGCGATACGGATAAACCACATATCCAGTATAAACTGGCATTGGATAATGGGCATGGTTCGGGTAAAATAACAATACCCGGTAATATTCCTACCGGTATATACGAGTTAACCGGCTATACCCGTTACATGCGGAATGAAAGCGAGGATGTTTTCTTTAGAAAACAAATTGCTATTATAAATATGGTGCAGGAATCAGCTAACAATCGTATTGAACTTGTTCCTGAGAGAAATTTACAAATACCCATGCAGAATGAAACCATTAAAGTAAAATCGGATAAAGCAGCATATAAGCAACGAGAAGCAGTTAGTTTATCCTTTGACGGACTTCCATCTGATATTGAAGATATGGTTATATCGGTAGTACGGAATGATACACTGGCTGTTTTGCCTTTACAGGATTATGATGGCTGGAGGAAAATGGTATCAACAGCCACTATTGGAAAGATATCAGGCGAATGGCTGCCGGAATATGAAGGACATATTATTAATGGAAAAGTAACCGCGACCGGTAATTTTCCCCAAACCGATTATGCGTCTCTTTCAACTACGGTAGGTTTTGTCGGGAACGATATCCGGATACTTTCGGGGCAAATAACCGAAGATGGAAATGTATCTTATTATACCAGCGGAGTTTACGGGCATCAGGAGTTGGTAACGTCTATGTTAGTCAACCGCCAACCTGTAGGTAAATACCGTGTAGATATTGTCTCACCTTTCGCCACGGCATTACCATCAAAACTGCCCGGATTGCAAATAACCCCGGAAAACAACCGGTTGATGGACCGTTTTGTGGGTGTTCAATTAAATCAGGTGATGTATGTTGATTCAACAGGTAGTAAAAAATCGGTTAACAGTTTATTTGACTTCACACCTGTGGTAAGATATGATCTCGACGAATATACCCGTTTCAATACAGTGAGGCAAACCATAGTCGAATTTATACTGCGTGTGGTTGTACGCAGAATAGACGGTGAATTACGGTTGAGGGTTTTCTTCGAAAACGAAAAGAAGTTCAATAACGGTAATACGCTTGTTCTACTTGATGGTATTCCGTTGTTTGATCATAACCTTATCCTGAACTATAATCCTTTCCTGATTAAGAAAGTCGATGTTTACGACGGAAAATATACCTTCGGCGAAGACTTCTTCGATTGTATGGTTGCCTTTACTACATACCGGGCTGACCTGCCTTCTATCCAGTTGGGAGAAGAATCCCAACTCTTTGTATATGATTGCCCTGAACTGCCGGCTAAGTTCGATGGCATACCCGACTATTCGGATGAAATAACCCGTAAGTCTTCTCGTCCCGACTTCAGGCACACACTCTTCTGGGAACCTTTTGCCGAAACTGCTATCCAATCGGAACAACCACTCAGCTTTTATACTTCGGATCTTACCGGCGATTTTAAGATTTGTGTGGAGGGGATAACGCGCAACGGAGAAGTATTCTATGGATCAAACCTATTCCGTGTGGAAGAATAACAATAAAACTCGATAACTATGAATATAAAATTAACCACAGCCGCTCTGCTGGCCACTTTTATAACTGTTTCGGGCTGTGTGTCCGAGTTCCATGCAGATATACCTTATGCCGATGAAAATATTCTTGTAGTAGAAGGAGATATAGTAGCTAATTCTGAGGTGGATATTATACTGAGCAAAACTTTCAGCCTGGATAACAGTTTGCTGCCCGACAATTACAATGATATAAACGCTACGGTTTATCTGGTTGGAAGCGATGGATATAAGAGCCCGGCAGCGACACATGTGGGCGATGGTGTTCACCGCCTTACTGTAGGCAAACTTCTTAGCGATGTTTACTACAGTGTAGAAATAGAATATGATGGAAATAAATATGCATCCGACCCTGAGGTTCCATTATATACTCCTGAAATAGACAAACTGGACTGGAAACAGGCTTACGAAGCTTCAGACGTATCCATACGCGTGTCGACACATAGTGATGAACCCGGACATAGCTATTATATGTGGGATTACATCGAAGATTGGGAGTATTCATCGAATTTTGCAGTATATGATTTTTATATTCCCGAAACAGGAGGTTTTGATAGTTATAACTGGGCTCCGCTTTATTATTGCTGGAGAAACAGGCGGGGAAAAGAAATACTATTGGGAAGCACTGAAACCCTTACTGAAAATAGGATATTGAACCAGCAACTCCGGGCGTATGAAAGTGTTGATGAAAGATTCAATGTATTATATAGTATTCGCCTCAAACAAATAGCAATAACCAAACGGGCATACGAATATTACCAGAACCAGGCCAAAATGAGCGACGATATGGGTGGCCTTTTTACTCCACAACCATCTGAACTGGCTGGAAATATAAAATGTACTTCCGACAGAACAAGGCGAGTTATCGGTTATATCAATATTCTTAAGAATGTAACCGAAACTCAAATGTATATTAAAAGCAGTGATATAATAAAGGGGAGAATCCCCGGATGTGCTTTACAAACTGCTTGGGAAGTTAAAAAGATATTAGATGAACAGAAAATTTCTTTTCTGGATTATTATTACATGGGTAACTGGCCATTAGAAGACGATTTACAGAAAGCCAGTTGGACTAAAGCTTCTTGCATAGATTGCACAATGCGCGGAGGAACTAAAAACAAACCCGATTGGTGGCCTAATGACCATAAATAGATTTACGATTTATGGATTTACGATTTACAATTAACATTTAAGTATTGCCGAATACAATGTTGCTATTCAATTGTAAATCGTAAATCAGTAAATCGTAAATCAGAACTGTACCGTCGGTGCAACCTCAGTTCCTGCTGCCGCTTCGAAATACGGACGTTGATGGAATCCGAATAGCCCCGCAAAAATATTCTTCGGAAATCTGCGTATAGCCGTATTATAGTCCCGGGCTGCATTATTAAAATTATTACGGGCCACATTAATACGGTTTTCAGTACCTTCCAACTGAGCCTGCAATTCCAGAAAATTCTGATTAGCCTTTAAGTCCGGGTAGCTTTCTGCTACAGCCAGCAGTCGTCCCAATGCTGCCGTTACCTGTCCTTGAGCCTGTTGATATTGAGCCATGGTTTCGGGCGTCAAATTATTAGCATCTACTGTAATTTGTGTGGCCTGCGCGCGTGCGGCAATAACCCCTTCGAGTGTTTCACGCTCATGCGTTGCATATCCTTTAACCGTATTTACCAGGTTCGGTATCAGGTCGGCACGCCTTTGATACTGAGTTTCAACCTGTGCCCACTGATTGTTTACATTTTCTTGTATAGATACCAATCCATTGTACGAACTGATGCCCCATATAACCAGAACCGCCACTAAGGCAATAATAATAAATACAACTGATTTTTTCATAATTTATAATTCATAATTCATAATTCTTCAAAATCTTGTTCCGGCACCTCCGCCGCCACCGGCTCCACCACCGAAACTACCTCCGCCACCGAAGCCGCCACCGCCGCCAAAACCTCCGCCACGGCCGAACATACCACCCGTAAGCATTCCGCCGATGAATGGTCCCATACCTCCACCACCACGCCGGCCGAACACCAGTATAGCAAATAATATAGCCAGAAATAATAACGATATCCAGGCTCCTGCACCGGGACCCTCTTCTTGCTCTCCATCATTCACCATACTGCCACTTAGGCGGTTATACAGAGATTTAATCCCTGCAACCATAGCATTATCCCAATCTCCCGACCGTAGATAGGGAAGCATCACCTGGGTTTGTATACGTTTGCTGATTGCATCCGGCAAATCGCCCTCCAATCCATAGCCATTGTAAAATTGTATACATCGCTGGTCGGTTACCAGAAGTACTACCAGCCCGTTATCCCGGTCTTTTTGCCCGACTCCCCATTTGTTCAATAGCTCATGAGAAAACTCGAAACAATCGGCATTTCCTATGGATGGAACCACTGCTACTACTGATTGAATTCCAGTTTCTTGTTCCAGCCGATATAATAAACTATTTATAGTATCACGTGCTTGCCTTGACAGTATATTCGTGGGATCGGTAACATACTGGGTTCTGTCTGCAATATGGGTTTTAGGGAGATTGTCTACTGTATACACCCTCCCCTCTTGCGCCAATAGCGGAAGTAGGATTAAAATGAAATATAAGGTGGCTACAGTTTTTTTCATATTGCGCACATTAATGATAACCTATAACAAATAGGTTTTAAGATTAGTTCAGGCAAGGAGTTGTACAGTTTTAAACTTTTGCGAACACCTAGGTCTACGGGTTGGGAACACCTAGGTGTTCGGGTGTGGAAGACCTAGGTGTTCCAAGTGTGAAGACCTAGGTGTTCGCAAAAGTTTGATACCGGCAAAGAAAGAAGAGTAAAGTTTGTATGAAACATTAAGAAAGTATACTTAATCCCAAACCTGTGTATTGAAAGGTATTACCACTTTAAACTCTTGTGTATTTTCTAAATAAGCCGTATCTTTGTGCACTGTCATTCTGAAAGCAAAATAAACAACAATACCAACAAAATATCAGACAATGAACAAAATTGTTAGCAAAGAACAATTCTCACCAAAAGTTTTCAAACTTGAGATAGAGGCACCCCTTATTGCGAAATCGCGCAAAGCGGGCCACTTCGTTATTGTTCGGGTGGGTAAGAAAGGCGAACGTGTGCCTCTTACTATAGCCGGAGCCGATACGCAAAAAGGAACCATTACACTTGTAATTCAGGAAGTTGGTCTTTCGTCTTCGCGGCTGGCTGCGCTGAATGTTGGCGATTATATCGACGATGTTGTAGGGCCGTTGGGGCAAGCTACACATATCGAAAACTTCGGAACGGTTGTTTGTGCCGGAGGTGGAGTAGGGGTTGCCCCAATGCTTCCCATTGTCCAGGCGCTTAAAGCGGCAGGCAACAGGGTTATCACGGTATTAGCCGGACGTACGAAGGAACTCATCATACTCGAAAAAGAAATGAGGGCTTCGTCGGACGAAGTTATCATTATGACCGACGATGGTTCGTACGGACAAAAGGGTTTGGTAACCGAAGGTGTCGAACAGGTTATCAAACGCGAAACGGTAAACAAGTGTTTCGCAATCGGCCCTGCTATCATGATGAAATTTATCTGTTTGCTGACAAAGAAATACGAAATACCCACCGATGTTTCCCTCAATACCATTATGGTGGATGGAACAGGTATGTGTGGCGCCTGCCGGATTACCGTAGGCGGAAAAACCCGGTTTGTATGCATTGATGGCCCGGAATTCGACGGGCATCAGGTAGATTTCGACGAAATGCTGAAGCGTATGGGGGCTTTCAAATCCATTGAGCAAAATGAAATAAATAAACTCACTGTATGCGAAGCTACTAAACCCGAAAATATGGATGGCCGGGATGCTTCCTGGCGTGAAGGGCTTCGTAAAAACATGAAATCCAAAGAACGCAGTAGTATTCCCCGTGTACCAATGAACGAGCTGGAACCGGAATACCGGATTAAACATCGTACCGAAGAAGTAAACCGCGGATTAACGGCCGAGCAGGCTATAGTGGAATCCAGACGATGCCTGGATTGTGCAAAGCCCGGTTGCATTGAAGGTTGCCCGGTAGAGATTGATATTCCCCGGTTTATCAAAAATATTGAGCGGGGCGAATTCCTTGAAGCTGCCAAAGTACTGAAAGAAACAAGTGCTTTGCCTGCAGTATGCGGTAGGGTTTGTCCGCAGGAGAAACAATGCGAGTCCAAATGTATAAATATCAAAATGGGCAAAGATGCGGTAGCCATTGGCAACCTTGAACGCTTTGCTGCCGATTACGAGCGCGAGAGTGGTAAAATACATATTCCGGAAATATCCAAGAGGAATGGTATAAAAGTTGCAGTTATCGGCTCGGGTCCTGCCGGACTTTCTTTTGCCGGAGACATGGCTAAATCCGGATATGATGTAACGGTATTCGAAGCATTACACGAAATCGGAGGCGTACTTAAATACGGCATACCAGAATTCCGCCTGCCGAATGAGATTGTAGATGTGGAAATTGAAGGCCTATCCAAGATGGGGGTTAAATTCGAAAAAGACTGCATTGTTGGTAAAACCATCAGCGTGGATGAACTGAAAGAAGAGGGCTATAAAGGCTTCTTTGTAGCATCTGGTGCAGGTTTACCTAATTTTATGAATATCCCGGGCGAGAACTCTATCAATATTATGTCATCTAACGAATACCTTACCCGCGTTAACCTGATGGATGCAGCTAGTGATGATTCGGATACACCGGTTACTTTCGGTAAGAATGTAGCAGTTATTGGTGGTGGAAACACAGCTATGGACTCTGTACGTACAGCCAAACGTCTGGGTGCAGAACGGGCTATGATTATATATCGCCGCTCCGAAGAAGAAATGCCTGCCCGCATTGAAGAAGTAAAACATGCTAAGGAGGAAGGCGTAGAATTCCTCACGCTACACAACCCCATTGAATACATTGCCGATGAAGAAGGCAAGGTTAAACAAGTGATTCTCCAGAAAATGGAACTGGGAGAACCGGATGATTCGGGTCGTCGTAGGCCTGTTGCTATTCCGGGTGCTACCGAGACTATTGATATAGATTTGGCTATTGTTAGTGTCGGTGTATCTCCTAATCCGATTGTGCCCAGTTCAATCAAAGGTCTGGAAATGGGGAAATGGGGAACAATTAATGTAGATGAAAATATGCAATCATCCATTCCAATGATTTATGCGGGAGGAGATATTGTTCGTGGTGGAGCTACGGTAATCCTGGCAATGGGTGATGGTAGGAAAGCTGCCGCGGCTATGCACAATCAATTGAGCCTATAAAACAGATAGGTTGAACACAGAGAGACACGGAGAGCACAGAGATAGTAATTTGAAAATCTCTGTGCTCTCCGTGTCTCTGTGTTCAATTATAATCAAACAAGTTTATTTGTTGCCGGATCAGGAAAGACAATGGAAGGTTTAAAAGATTTGGCTTCTTCAAAATCCATCAAGGCATACGACATGATAATAATAATGTCTCCGGGTTGAACCTTCCGGGCTGCTGCGCCGTTGAGGCAGATATCACCCGAACCGCGCTCGCCTTTTATAATATATGTTTCGAGCCGTTCGCCGTTATTATTATTAACAATCTGCACTTTCTCTCCGGCAATCATATTGGCCGCATCCATAAGGTCTTCGTCGATAGTTATACTACCGATATAGTTCAGATTGGCTTCTGTAACGCGCACACAGTGTAATTTCGATTTAATCACTTCAATCATCATAAGGCCGGAATTTCGTTTCAGGGTTATTTGTATTTTATATTATCTATCAACCGTACTGATCCGCAGAATACTGTAATGCACCCCACAATGTAAGAAGATGCATCCCAATTATCTATATCCTGCAAAGTATTACCATCGACTAATGAAAAATATTCGAGGCGTAACCCCGGTCCTTCTTCAATAGCTTTTTCGACAAATTGTTTCGTTTCATATAACGAATGATCCGCTGCAAAGTTAAGACTTTCAAACAGTGTATGGGATATTTTTAATGCATTTTCACGTTCTATAATAGAAAGACGCATATTACGGCTACTCATGGCCAGTCCATCCTTTTCTCTTACTATCGGACATCCTACAATCTCAACCGGGATATTTTCTTTGCGAACCATTTCACGTATGATTGCCAATTGTTGAAAATCTTTTTCGCCAAAGTAAGCCCGATGGGGTTTAACCATTTGAAATAACTTACTAACAACCTGGCATACACCGTTAAAATGTCCCGGACGGAAAGCGCCCTCCATTACCGTATCAAGTGGAGGATAATTAAACTGGCGGGTATCTTCTTCGGGATACATCTCCTCTACTGAAGGAGCAAATATAAAATCTGCTCCACTCTCTTCCAATAACAAACTATCGGCTTCCAATGTACGGGGGTATTTCAGCAAATCCTCTTTATCATTAAACTGGGTAGGATTTACAAAGATACTTACTACCGTAATATCGTTGGTATTTACACTTTCGCGAACCAGCGAAATATGTCCTTCATGCAATGCACCCATGGTAGGTACAAAGCCTATTTTAAAACCTCTGCCGGCAAGTGGCGAAAGTTCAGCCTGTAAATCCCGGACAGTATGTATTATTTTCATTCTATTTCCTGTTTACCCCAATGTGGTTGCAAAAACTTCGCAAAATAAAGTATTATTTAGCATATAAAGAAGAAAATAATATAAATTAATGCAAATACACCTGTTAGGTTGTGTTATTTACCGTTAGTAACGACCCCTGATTATCAACGTCTTAACAATTCATAAGGATTTATACGGAGAGGAAACTTGTTTAAATGCGCGTTTTTTTTTATATCTTTGCAGAATATTATTATATCATTATGACAAAGGCGAACAAAGTATTATTCATCACGCAAGAAATCACTCCCTACTTACCGGAATCTGAAATGGCTAATATAGGAAGAAACTTGCCGCAGGCTATACAGGAAAAAGGAAGAGAAATCAGAACCTTTATGCCCAAGTGGGGTACCATAAACGAACGCAGAAACCAGCTACACGAAGTGATACGCCTTTCAGGAATGAACCTAATAATTGATGATACCGACCATCCTCTTATTATAAAAGTAGCTTCAATACAATCTGCCCGTATGCAGGTTTATTTTATCGACAACGACGATTATTTCCAGAACAGACTGGAAGTAGTTGATGCCGATGGCAATGAATACGAAGATAATGACAGCCGTGCAATATTTTATGCCAGAGGGGTGTTGGAAACCGTTAAAAAGCTCCGTTGGGCTCCCGACATTATTCACTGCCACGGATGGATGACGGCTTTAGCCCCGCTTTACATAAAAAAAGCATATAAAGACGAACCTTCTTTCCGTAATTCGAAAGTTGTTTTTTCAGTTTACGAGAACGATTTTAAAAATAAATTCCCTGAAGACTTTGCAAACAAACTTATGTTGAAAGGTATTTCAAAGAAAGATGTTGCAACCCTTCAAGGTGATGTGGATTATGCCATGTTATCAAAACTCGCGGTAGATTATTCGGATGGAGTTATTCAAAATAGCGAAACGGTGAATCAGGAAGTTATGGACTATGCAAGGCAGTCAGGAAAATTGATCCTCGATTATGCAAATCCAGACATTTATGCAGATGCTTGTAACGAATTCTATGATAAAATTTGGGTAAATCAGGAATAATATAAAACCAAACTTTAACAACATGAAAGCTAAGTATTTAGGAACTCTTTTGGTAATACTGACCTTTATCGGGTGCGACGACAATACCGGTATTCTTGGGCTCGGCATGTTACCAGATTCGGATAAATTATCGGTTAAAACAGAAACATTTCCGGTCCATACCCGTTCATTCCTTGCTGATTCGGTTTTTGCTAAAACCAGTATAGGGTATGTAGGGAAATTTACCGATCCTCACTTCGGCTTTTATGAGGCAAGTTTCCTTACTCAGATTAATTGTACGGAGAATTTTAAATTCCCGGATGTATATAGCGAGTCGAATAAAGAAGGCTATATGGCAGGTGATTCTCTGATTGCTACTGAATTGATTCTTTCTTTCGATACATATAAGTTCTTTGGTGATTCTCTTAATCCTGCACGCATGAGCGTATATGAGTTGGATATGGAAAAAGATCTTGAGAAAAACCACTATACAACTTTTGATGTTGATAAATATTATAAAAGTAGTGATCTCCTGGGGCGTAAGGCTTATACAGCTTCTATGCCTACTGAAATACCGATGTCTTACACAGATACCATTTATGGTAATAGTTCTGACCTTATAAGAAGATGTCTCTTTTTTACTCTTCCAAAAGAATTTGGCGAACGAATGTTAAGGCATAATCGGGAACATCCTGAGGACTTTAAAGATTCGGATTCATTTATAGACAAAGTTTTCAAGGGTATATATTTGAAAAGTGATCTTGGTGACGGAACGGTTCTATATATTGATGAGGTTGAATTAAGTTTTATATATAATGTACATGTTAAAGACTCTCTGGGGGAAAATATTTTAAAGAAAAAAGATGGAACTGATTCAATTCGTATTGTAAATTCAACGATGGCCGCTACAAAAGAAGTTATTCAGGCTAACAGATTTACCAATTCGGAACGTTTGGAGGAGCTGGCTAAAGAAGAAGAACATACTTATATCAAATCACCGGCTGGTATCTTTACTCAGGCTACCTTACCCATTGATGAGATTTACGCTAAGTTACATTCGGATACATTAAATTCAGTAAAGCTTAAATTTACAGGTTATCAACCTGAGGAAAGTGATATTGATGAGAACTTTCAAATGAAAACTCCCCAAAGAGTATTACTGGTAAGGGAGAAAGAAATGAAATCGTTCTTTGAGAATAATTCATTAGCAGATGATATAACTTCCTACTTGACTGCTGCCCCAAAGCAAGGAGAAGATGTACGATCCTATACTTTCAACAATATTACGTACCTGATCAATAAATGTATTGATGAAAAAGAAAAAGTCCGGAAAAACGAAGGAAAAGATTGGACGGATGAGCAATGGAAAGAATGGGAAAAGGAAACCAAATGGAATAGCATATTATTGGTACCGGTAATTGTGAATACCGACGGACAACAGAGTACAAGTATTATTAGTATCCAGAATGATATGAAACCCGGATATATCAAGCTTCAGGGTGGTACGAAAGATATTCTGGAGCTTGAAGTACATTATACCGTATTTCACTAGTAAACAGCCATATACATAAAAAAGTGACCTATAAAGGTCACTTTTTTTATGTATAATAGGTAAGCAATATTATTTAGCGTCTTTCTTTTTCGTTACTTTAGCCTTTGGCTCTTTGTCTTTATTAAGTTTTACCTGCAATTTTTCAACCTCTTTATTCAATCTAGCCAATTCCTCATCCTGATTTTTTATTGTAACCAATAGCGAATTAAGTTCTTCATCTTCGAGGTCTTCAGGATACAATGCATTGACTCTTTTTATGAAATCACCCAGAATATTCATATAGTTAGTAAAAGCGTCATAGGGCGAATCATATATGCCACGATAAACAGATATTCCAGATTGTTTGGTTTTCATGAACATGAAGTTATTGCTGGCTTGCAGATAATCCCAGTCTTGCTTAATACGTCGGTCGGTACTCATTAATACCCGTTCGCTTATACTGTATAGCTTATTGAAAGCTTCTTTTTGAAGTATGTTGCCCAACCATGCACTTACATCTCTTTCTTCGTCGGTCCATGATATAGGGTAAGGCACATCCAAAGCAGAAACAGATTTTAGCTTACCTATAATTTCACTGGGGGTAGAGAAAGTTATACCTCTGTCTCGTGCCACTCCTGGCAATGCCTTCATGAACTCCAGAATATTTGAAGATAATGGTTGTGCTATTCCCAGAGCCGAGAGTTCCATGAAAATATTAATCACCTGTTCTTCTGCTGGCAAAGCCTGTACCCAATCCATATATTTATCGGCAAACAATGGATAGTCGCTCCAGTCGGAATTAGAAAAACGCAGGCTTATATCGTCAGACAGTTTGTAGTCTCTTAATAAAAGTTTAAGGCTGGGGGCATTGTTGCAATGATATACATAATGGGGGCTTTTCCAACCCAGAATATGTTTAGCTCCTTCGGTCAGCATACCTTTGAATCCCATGCTGGCAACCAATCCACCGATTTCATCGGAATATATAAGGCTTGAGTTTCTGAATACTTTTGGCTTCTTTCCGAAAAGTTGACGTATTTTCTCGCTTTGCCTTAATACTTCTTCCTTGAAACATTCTTCATTCCCTAACGAAGAAAGACCGTGAGAATATGGTTCGCAAAGGAATTCGCATGAACCGGTATCATTTAACTGATGCAACAAATCTATTACTGCCGGAGCATGGATTTCCAATTGCTCCAATGCCACACCCGATACGGATAAAGCCACTTTAAAAGCTCCGTTGGAATTCTTTACCATTTCGATTAATGCCGATAAAGCCGGTATATACGAACGTTCGGCAACATCGTTAATTCCCGTTTCATTGGCATAGTCGTCATAGTAATAATGATCCGAACCTATTTCAAAAAAGCGATAGCGTTTCAGGTGAATAATCTGGTGTATTTCAAAATAAAAACAGATTGTTTTCATATATTGGTATTTTTATGGTATTATCAATAATTCTTTAATATCTCGTCGTAAGTAGCCCGAACTTTGTATCCGACATTTTCCCATTTAATCTGGTCTACTTCATTTTTACCTTCATCCCGCAGATATTCGTACATGGCCGGGTAGGTGCAAATTGAATAAATAGCATCAGCCATAGCATGTATATCCCAATAATCTGTCTTTATACATTTGTCCAGAATCTCGGCACATCCCGACTGTTTAGATATAATGGTAGGCACGCTAACCTGCATTGCTTCCAACGGTGATATACCGAATGGTTCGGAAACGGAAGGCATTATATATACATCACTGGCCTTTAATACTTCATAAACCTGGTTGCCTTTCATAAATCCTGGGAAATGGAAACGGTCTGCAATACCACGTTCGGCAACCAAACGTATCATCTGGTTCATCATATCACCACTTCCTGCCATTACAAAGCGTACATTACGGGTACGTTTCAATACCATAGCAGCAGCTTCAACAAAATATTCAGGTCCTTTCTGCATGGTGATGCGTCCCAGGAAGGTGACTACCTTCTCCTTGGGTATCTTTTGAGGAACTATATCCATTACCTCCTGAGGCAATGGCGAAACGGCATTATGTACAGTAGAAACTTTGCGTGGATCCTGGTAATACTTGTGGATAACAGTTTGCCGGGTTAATTCGCTCACACACATAATGTGGTCGGCATTATCCATTCCATTCTTTTCGATGGCATAAACTGTTGGGTTTACGTTTCCCCGGCTGCGATCGAAATCTGTAGCATGGACGTGTATAACCAGTGGTTTGCCCGATACTTGTTTTGCATGAATACCGGCAGGGTAGGTAAGCCAGTCGTGCGAATGTATGATTTCGTACTCTTGTTGACGTGCAACAACACCTGCAACAATAGAGTAGTTATTTATTTCTTCGTGAAGGTTATCGGGGTAACGGCCCGAGAATTCAATACAGCCCAGATCGTTGGTATGCAGGTAACTGAAGTCGGCATAAATATGATCACGCAAATCATAGTATAACTGCGGGTTCATATAAGAACCTACCCGGCTTTGTACATAATCCCAGTTAACATCTTTCCATACTACCGGAGTACTGTTCATGCCTATGATACGCAGAAAACTCTGATCTTCATCTCCCCACGGTTTAGGGATGCAGAAAGTTATCTCCATATCGGGTTGCAATGACATCCCTTTGGTTAGACCATAACTGGCAGTTCCCAATCCTCCTAGTATATGTGGGGGGAACTCCCATCCAAACATTAATACTTTCATAGTAGTTCCTCCTATAAATTATATTTCGATAATAACTTGAGAATACGTAATATCTCAGCTACATTCATGGCAAAAGATATAGCTCCGCGACCCTGGAAAGGTGGGTTCCCATCGAACAATTCGGAAATGGTGCCGATACAATGCGATGTGATTTCCTCTTCAAATCCAATAAGCTGACGTTCAACGAACGAGATAGCACTCATTTTATAAATTCGAAGATATGCTTCCAGATAGAATCCCATAAGCCACGGCCATGCAGTTCCCTGATGGTAAGCATAATCCCGTTGAGTCTGCGGTCCCACATAATTGGGATTGTATCCACCACTTTTGGGGCTCAGTGACCGGAGACCTTTCGGTGTGAGAAGTTCTTTGGTGACAATATCCAATACCTGTTTTTTCTGTATCCGGTCGAGTGGAGAATAATCAAATGCAACGGTGAATATCATATTCGGACGTACACTCCAGTCCATCATATTACCATCTACATAATCTAACAGATAGCCATATTCGTTCCGGAAAACATCTACGAAAGATTCAGCCGTAATAGCTGCCTGTTTTACCAGCGAATCGGCAAATGCAGTATTGCCGGCTTCCGTCGACATATCTGCCATGAAACATAAGGCGTTGTACCATAGGGCGTTAATTTCCACTACATATCCGCTCCTGGGAACTACAGGATGTCCGTCAACAGTTGAATTCATCCATGTTACCGCTTTATCTTTTCCATTGGTATAAAGTAACCCGTTTTCATGGAGGAATAAATTATCATGCTTACGTTTAAGTATAAAGTTGATTATATCTTCCAATAAAGTTCCGTATTTCTGCCGGCATTGTTCGCGGGTTGTTTCTTTGGCATATTGTTGCAGGCACCACACGGCCCATAGTAATACATCCGGGGCATCCATTTCGTATACTTTATACTCCGATGGTACTCCTTCCATGAAATCTCGTATGGCTTTTTCGGCTGTGGTCATTGCTTGTTCAAATTCTTCCGGCTCGTCTATAGCGAGTGTAAGGCCTGGTAAAGCAATAAAAGTGTCGCGAGCTCTACATTTGAACCAGGGATATCCTGCCAGTACATAATGTTCTTCTCCCTGCTTGTTGTGGAATTGGTGGGCAGAGTTCTTCAAGCAATGATAAAAGCTGTCGCGGGGTGTACGTTCGGCTACGGCATCGTCGAACATACGCTTTAATTGTCGGGGATTGACTTCGGATATACCGGCTGAGAAAATAATACTTTCCCCTTTTTTAATGCTAACTTCGAAATACCCGGGTACATACAAGTCTTCGCTGAAATGATAACCTCTTTCCTTTTCTTTAGGATATTCTATTCCGCGGTACCAGTCGGGGGTGAAATGGAATTCATTCTTTTTGTTCAATTGCATAAATAGTTCCGGATATCCCGGATACATGCAGGTCTTTATCCCATTTTCTACTTCCTGGTAATCGCGGCGTGCCTGAGGATTTTCATTTGTATATTCGCGCACGCTCCTGAATGCCAGAAAAGGTTTAAATCGAAGCGTGGTTGCCGAATGTGCATCAACCAATGTATACCGTATCAGGATACGATCCTCATGATGAACAAAGATTTTCTCCTTGGTAAGGATTACGCCACCAACACGGTAAGTAGTCATGGGAATTTTCTCACACTCGAACTCACGAATATACTTATGCCCTTTCGGACTGAAATTATCTCCTTGATATTTATGTAATCCCAGGTTAAACTCGGCACCATGCTGGATAACTGTTTCATCCAGCGACGATAATAACACATGATTTTCATCATCCAGATTGGGCACGGGAATTACCAGCAGACCGTGATATTTGCGTGTGTTACAGTCGACAATAGTAGTGCAATGATAAGCCCCCGACTGATTCGTCCGGAGTATCTCTCTGGGAAGCGATTCCTCCAAGTTTATCATCAGTGTCTTGTCAAAACGTAAATAACTCATAAATGTGCTTTTATTAATGGTTAATTGAATTTAAGGCATTACATCGAATCCAAATACATGATGTAATCCTCAAAAATAGTAAATCTTATAACAAACTAAAATAAAAAGTTCTTTTATTTTTTCGCATTTATACCATTTTTTTGTAGCATTGTATGATATATAAGGAAAATATAGAAAAAGTGACCACAAATACCGGAATTAAGGAAAATATGAAGAGTGAGATCCGTAAAATACTGATAGCAATGGTAATACCTTTGTTCCTTCTTTTTATCATGTACATGATAAAAATACTGGAAACCGGTATGGATTGGGATTTTACACGTCTCGGTATTTACCCGCTTACAAAGAAAGGTGCCTTCGGCATTTTCTCTCATGCATTGATACATGGTAGCTTTTCTCATCTATTGGCTAATACTATACCTTTTTTATTTCTCTCATGGTGTTTATTCTATTTTTACAGGAGTATTGCACCTTATATTTTCCTGATTTTATGGATTCTGAGTGGCATATTTACTTTCATTATCGGTAAACCAGGATGGCATATTGGCGCAAGCGGAATTATATACTCACTGGCATTTTTTCTTTTCTTCAGCGGAATATTAAGGAAGCATATTCCTTTAATTGCTATTTCGCTGCTTGTTACTTTCCTGTATGGTGGGTTAGTATGGAATATGTTTCCTTTTTTCGCCAAACCCACCACGTCCTGGGAAGGACACCTGAGCGGAGCCATTGCAGGGATTATTTGTGCTTATTTGTTCAGAAGTTATGGCCCGCAAAAGCCCAAAGCATTTGAAGATGAAGATGGCGATGAAGACGGGGAGGAGAATGAACATGAAATGGAAAACTGGGCTGAAGAAGATAAATCAGAAACGTGAACATATCATTTCTATTCCTGCCAAGTCGATATCAGCACCCATAGGAGGATTTTGTTTGGAGAGTTTTATTTCAATTTCATTGACGGAAGGGAATTCATTAAATATCCTTTTTACAATTCTTCCACATACATGTTCCAATAAATTCGAAGGAATGGCCATCTCTTCTTTGAGAACATTATAAACATTAGCATAATTGACCGTATCGTGGACATTATCACTGTAAACAGCTTTCTCAATATCTGCCTGAAGGCGAAGATTTATAACATACGAATTCCCAACCTTTCTTTCCTGTGGCATAACCCCGTGGTATGAGTAGAAAACCACATTTTCCAGAGATATGTGACACTTATTTATTGTCATCATCAGGTTGATTTATTATATTCCCTTTATTCTGTTCTTCTTCCCTTTTTCTTTTTTCTTCTTTAAGGGCCTTCCTCATTTCAAACTCCCTTTTCGATTTCTTTATTCCCCATTTATCATCATCTTCTTCCTCGCGGTTCATGGCATCGACAGTGGTCACTATATATCCTTTTCGCTTAAGGAATTGCCATTTGTCTTTCTTCTCTACTACATCACAGGTAGATATTTCCGTTTTATTTTTTATAAGTTTACTCGTCGGGAAGAAATCTTTTTGTGCCACAAATTGCGGAATTATTTTCAGGAAAACGGGTGTCATTACAAGGGATATTGCCAGTACGACCAATAATAATGTGATGGAAAAAATCCATTCATTATGGATAAACCGTTCTAATATCTTGTGGCAGAAATGTAAAAGAATGGCATGTATACCCAAAGTAATTACCGAATATCTTCCCAAATATGAAATAACAGGTGCTCTCTTGAAACGCTTGCCGATAAGCATAATAACTAAGATTCCGGCAAAAGCGGCTGCATAGAACTGGAATATATTACCATCGTAGCTATTCGTACGCATACCGGGCTTAGTTGCAATAAAATACATGGCTGCCAGGGCGAGAACGATAAAAACCGGTATAAATTTATCGAACCGGTGAGGGTATAAAAAGAAATTATATCGGCGTAACCAGAATCCACCCAGGTAGAAAGGCAAAGCAGTCATGGCAGTATCAATGTAAAGAGGCAGTTCGATACGTAATTTTCCTAAGATAAATCCTGCCGCTCCAATCACCATGCAGACAAGAAACATAAGCTTGAGACTCTTATTCCTCAGTTTTGAGTGGATAATGTAAAATATTATATTACAGTTGAATAAGGCCAACAGAAACCATATAGGCGGATTGAAATCAATCAGATCGTGTTTATGGAATACTACCAACAGGTCGCTCCACGATACCGGTAACTGGAAGGCAGCGGGATAAACTTTCCAAATGATGTATTTGGCCAGAAAAGCACCTACATAAAAGAAAATAAAGGGGATAATAAGTTTGTTCAGTTTGCGAAGAAAGAATCCCCAGAGGCCTTCGTATGATTTGAAAAATATGCCGGATATGAAGAAATAAAGTGGCATACGAAAGGATGCGATAATATTATGGCTGTCCATCCTGTCGAAAGGGCCACCTATGTGGCTCATAACTACAAGTATGATACAAATACCTTTTGTAAGGTCGACAAACTCAATACGTTTCCCTTCAATCATGTTATTCTAGCCGTTGTATGGAAAAAGCAAAACCGGCTGCAAAGATAAATTAATAAAAGCAAATAAAGAAATGTTATTGATACAACTCGGTAGAATATCTCAAAATGCATTATGTACATCGCTGGAAGGTGGCGTATTGTATAGCTGGCAATACAACGTTGTTTAGTCGGCAATACAACGTTGTTTAGCCAGCAATACAACGTTGTTTAGCCGACAGTACAACGTTGTACTGTAAGG
This sequence comes from Bacteroides sp., assembly GCA_032108265.1. Taxonomy (GTDB): domain Bacteria; phylum Bacteroidota; class Bacteroidia; order Bacteroidales; family Bacteroidaceae; genus Bacteroides. Next base: position 71,355 of record DAMCMT010000008.1, on the reverse strand, counting down.
TGCTGATCATGGGGGATCTGGGCGGATGCTCCTCGGACTAATTTTCAGAATTCCTGCCTGTGAGTTTAATAAATTCCCTGATTTTATCATTCAATGCATCTGCTTCCATTAATTCTTCCAGCGTTATATGCATTCTGTATCGCCAATAATGTTTGGGATCGGCCGGTATATTAATCCTCTCAGCCTGTACATCCGGATTACGCAGTTTTCCATCTATAGACATCCAATCCTGAAGAGCTAATATACTGAGAATGGAGTTGCTATACAGATGGTTGCGCACTACTTCCTGACATATTTCGGGTGTTGCTACCTGTGGTGCTGTGCCATAATGCTGTAATATATTGTTGAAATACCGTTGAGTTTTCGGATAATCTTCTTCCCACCATCCACGAAGGGTCGACATATCGTGAGTTGAAATGGTACAAACAGAGCGGTACGGATACTCGCCCAGATGTCCGAATTCATAACTTGGATTTTTCGGCATTCGTTGAATCTCCAGGCTCAGGATGCGAAGGTCGTTCATCACCCAAGGCACGCTTTCGGGTATCATTCCCAGATCTTCGCCACAGACAAGCATACGGGTTGATTGTGTCAACTGGGGCAATTTTTGCATGGCCTGCTGACGCCAGAACTCTGTATGCCGGTGATAATAATATTGGTTGTAAAGCCGGTTGAATGAATCCTTTTCCCAATCGGGCAATGATTTATAGATGAAATCATGTTGAACGCTGATACGCGGGTGATATTTATCCGGCTCTTTCCTGTCGCGTACAAATAATACATTGCTTATTAATGCATATAATCCATCACGAATCCACAGGCTATCTGTATCTGTTTTGCCGGCAAACCACGCTTCAACTTTTTTCTGTGTGTCGAATTCAGGCCGCATCCGGTAAACTTCGAAAATATCAGTTGTTTCCAGGAAGTTTTCTTTCACATAATGGGTATGTGGGCGAAAGATTTCTTTTAGGAACGATTCGTGAATATAAGGATTCAGGAAGAAATCTTCGCGGAAGGGTAGGCTGTAGCTTTCAATTTCTTCCCGTGTCATGGGAATAGCAGGAACGAACTGCCCCAATAATCCGTGAACTGCGTTCATTGGAATTTCCCATATCCGGAAAAATCCCAGTATATGGTCGATACGGTAAGCGTCGAAATATTCGGCCATTTTGCGGAACCGTTTCATCCACCATTTATATCCGTCTTTTTCCATGATATCCCAGTTGTAGGTTGGCAATCCCCAGTTTTGGCCATTTACCGAAAAATCGTCGGGCGGAGCCCCTGCCTGTCCGTTGAGATTGAAATAATAGGGTTCCGTCCATGCTTCAACACTATTGCGGCTGATACCGATAGGAATGTCTCCTTTCAGGGCAACTCCGTTTTCGCGGGCATAGGTAGTGGCTTCCAGCAATTGCAGGTGTAGGTTGAACTGGATATAGTAATAAATGGCAATATCGTTATATTCGGGAGTTCCCGGACGGCAAAAATCTTCTATCTCGCGGGCATTATATACCGAATGAGCAGGCCATTGCCTAAAGTCGGGTGTGCCGTATGTGTCGCGCAGATAAGAGAATGCGGCATAGGGTAGTAACCATTCCTTGTTGGATTCGAAGAATAAGCGGAACTTATCCGATGCAAGCACTTTTTGACCCTCCTGTGCGAATATCAGACGAAAATATTCCCATTTGGTTTTAAATACAGCCTCATAGTCCATGAAAGTTAAGGAGTTCAATTCTTTTTGCCGCCTGGCAAATGATTCTGCATCTTTCTTTTTAAGTCTTCCCATTTTATCCAGATTGGCATAAATGGGGTGGAAGGCGTAAATGGAAATGCTACTGTAAGGGTACGAATCGGTCCAGGTACCTGTCATGGTGGTATCATTGATAGGGAGGATCTGAACGATTTTCTGATCAGTCTTCACCGTCCAGTCGATCATCTTCTTTAAATCTCCAAAATCTCCTATCCCGTAACTATTCTCTGAACGTAATGAGAAAACAGGGATAGCAACTCCGGCTCCTTTCCAGGCTGGGATATCAAAATAAACGTAACGATCCGAAATAACGATGGTTTCGTTTTCCTGTTCAGGGTATACCGACAGATACCTGTTAGGATTGGACTCCCATGCTTCGACATTATTTGTTTCTTTATTATATAGAACAAATTTATATTCGAATGGCTGCTGGATTTGGTTCGCATCAAGTTCAATCTGCCATTCGGGGAAATTGATGTCGCTCATTGGGAGTACCTTATCGGCATTCCAGTTGCCTGTCGCTGGTTGGTTTCCGGAGATAGCCAGACAGTATTTCCCTGAGATACGCGGAGCATATGCTTTTATTAATATTCCCTTCTTTTTCCCATCGGGTAATTCATTCCGATGCTGGTGGGCAAACAGGGAGTCTGTAAATGTGGAACTATAGAAATAAGAGTCTTCCGGTATATTTTTCCAGGCATCATATACCGAGTATTTATGATTATCGGTAATGGCGGTAAATAATTTACGCGGCATTATTTGCCATTCGTACCTGATGGACTGCCCGTTCTTATATATATAGTAATTATACTCAAAACTATTTTGGCTCGGCGGAAGGTTAATCTCAACTTCAATTGTCCAGTTAATTCCGTCGACTGTATACAAAAGAATTGCCTTTTCGGGTATATTATTTCCTAATTCAGGAACTGAACCAAGGATTCTGACTTCTTCTCCCCAGTTCGTCCGGTATTCAATGTGGAATGATACTATCATATTATATTAGATTTATAATGGCCTTTATTAATGCAAGTATACATATATTATTTATTAGAATATAAATCAAGAACAAATGAACTTAAACAATTCCTCTGCAAACGTTTGTGTAAGAATGTTGTTCAACACAAAAGGGGCTTTTAATAGCCCCTTTGCTTTTTATAACAATCTTTATCGTGATATTATCCGCAACGTGATGATCCACAGGTTTTACAGATAAGGCATCCTTCCTGATATACCAGTGACTCGTTTCCACAATTAGGACATACTTTGCCTTTTGCCTCAGTCCCGTCGGTTACGTATTTCTTTAAAGCGCGTTCAACACCGTTTTTCCAGGTATTAATGTTTTCGCTATCGAGTTGCAACGAACTTACCAGCTTAATAACCTGCTCAATTGGCATACGCCAGCGAAGTACTCCCGAGATAAGTTTGGCATAATTCCAGTATTCTTTATTGAACTTTTCGGAAAGGCCTTCGATGGTTGTTTTGTATCCCCGTTTGTTCTAGAACTGGAAGTCGTAACGCTTGTTGCCGTTTTCATCGACGTTCTTAATGATTTTACCGGTTGTTACGCTTTTGGGAAGAAGTATTCCTTCATCATCATCCTGAAGACCGGTAAAGATTTCATAAGGACGGCCATCCAATATACCGACGAATGCTACCCATTTTTCTTTGTTGTTCTGGAATTTAACAACATCGGCATCGAGTATGCGTGGACGGGTTTCAACAATCGTAGGTGGTTTGCATGGAGGTAATTCTTCTTTGTCTTTTTTAGTTGCGAGAAGAACACCGGAGCGTGATCCGTCGCGGTAAACGGTACATCCTTTACAGCCCGATCTCCATGCTTCTACATACAGGCGATTTACCAGATCTTCGTCAACATCGTTGGGTAGGTTAATGGTAACACTGATAGAGTGGTCTACCCACCTCTGTATGCGCCCCTGCATTTTTACTTTCATCAGCCAGTCAACATCGTTCGATGTTGCTTTGTAGTAGGGCGATTGGGCTACCAGTTCATCTATTTCTTCCTGGGTGTATTTTCTTGCGGGGTCATGACCGTTGGCTTCCATCCAGGTTACAAACTTGTGATGGAAAACGATGTATTCTTCGAAAGCGTCACCCGTCTCGTCAACAAAGTCGATTCTGACTTGTGCATCGTTCGGGTTTACTTTCCGGCGGCGGGTATAAACCGGTAGGAAGACAGGCTCAATACCCGATGTAGTCTGAGTCATCAGGCTGGTGGTACCTGTCGGTGCAATGGTGAGACAGGCGATGTTGCGCCGTCCGTGCGTCTTCATCTCGGCATACAAATCCGGATCTGCTTCACGCAAACGGTTGATGAAAGGATTCTGGCTTTCTCTTTTTGTATCGTATATTTCAAATGCACCTCTTTCCTTGGCCATTTCAACGGATGAACGGTAGGCACTGATGGCTACAGTTTTATGAACTCTTTCCGAAAAATCGGTAGCTTCTTCTGTTCCGTAACGAAGATTCAGAGCAGCCAACATATCACCTTCGGCGGTAATACCAACGCCGGTTCTGCGACCCTGGCCACTCTTCTTGTATATCTTTTCCCAAAGTTCGCGCTCGGTACGTTTTACTTCTACCTCTTCGGGGTCTTCGTCAATCTTTTCAATGATTCGCTCAATCTTTTCTAACTCAAGGTCAATTATATCATCCATAATGCGTTGGGCAAGAGCGACATGCTTTTCAAAGAGTTCAAAGTCGAAATAGGCATCCTCTTTGAATGGATTAACTACATATGAGTATAAGTTGATTGCCAGCAACCGGCACGAGTCGTAAGGGCATAGGGGGATTTCGCCACACGGGTTAGTAGATACTGTCTGATAACCGAGGTCGGCATAACAGTCGGGTACAGATTCTTTGATAATGGTATCCCAGAATAATACTCCCGGTTCTGCCGACTTCCATGCATTGTGAACTATTTTCTTCCACAAGTCTGCTGCTTCTATTTCTTTGGTCCACGTTGGATTATCCGAATCAACAGGGTATTGCTGGATATATTTGCTTCCATCAACGGCTGCCTGCATGAATTTATCGTCCAGCTTAACAGAAACGTTAGCGCCGGTAACTTTTCCTTCCGTCATTTTGGCATCAATAAATGATTCCGAATCGGGATGTTTTATTGAAACACTCAACATCAATGCGCCCCGGCGACCATCCTGTGCAACTTCGCGGGTGGAATTGGAATACCTTTCCATAAAAGGAACGATTCCTGTTGATGTTAGTGCCGAGTTTTTTACCGGTGAACCTTTCGGGCGGATATGTGACAAGTCATGTCCTACTCCACCACGTCTTTTCATTAGTTGTACCTGCTCTTCGTCGATTTTGATAATGGCTCCATACGAGTCGGCCTCGCCATCCACACCTATTACAAAACAGTTGGATAGAGATGCCACCTGATAATCATTGCCAATACCAGTCATTGGACTACCTTGTGGTACGATGTACTTAAAATGATCCAGAAGCTGATAAAGTTCCTCGGCTGTCAATGCGTTCGGATATTTCGCTTCTATGCGTGCTACTTCATTGGCTATTCTCCAATGCATGTCTTCCGGTGATTTTTCATAAATATTACCGTAAGAATCTTTAACTGCATACTTGTTCACCCAAACACGCGCAGCTAGTTCATCACCCTGAAAATATCGTAAAGATTCTTCATAGGCTTCTTCGTAAGAGTACGTCTTTTTCTCCACTTTACTTTTAGTTACCTTAGGGAATTAATAATTAACTTTTGCAGAAGTTTTAAGTCAGATAGATTATGTGTTTGCAAAACTAAGAATGTTTTTTCTTATATACAAATAATTAAATGATTATTTCAGGATTAAATTAATGCTTTTCGAATTTGTTTGTTAATGAACTGTTGTTCAGGTATTTGTGTCAGCTGGTAATGCGAAAAGTTTTCCGAAAAAGTAAAGATGGAAATATGCGATTATAAAGATGGTTGACAATTTGGAGAATTTAATTTCAAAATATAAAGAGATAATGCGCAATATTTATTATTTTTGCAAAAAAGGAAACAATGTTAAGTATAAAGAATAGAAGAACAATACGGGCTTATAAAACCTGCGATATTGAGCCTTATTTGTTAAAAGATTTGCTTGAAACTTCGTTCCGGGCTTCTACCACAGGAAATATGCAGTTGTACAGTGTCATTGTGACAAAAGATACTGATATGAAAGCAAAACTAGCCCCGTCTCATTTTAATCAGAAGATGTTTAAAACTGCACCTGTAGTGCTGACTTTTTGTGCCGATTTCCGCAGGTTTACAAAATGGTGTCTTCAAAGAAAAGCTGAGCCCGGTTATAATAATTTTCAATCTTTCATGAATGCTGCAATGGATACATTGCTTGTTGCTCAAACTTTTTGTACGGTTGCCGAAGAAGCGGGCCTTGGTATTTGTTACCTTGGAACAGCAACTTATAATCCTCAAATGATTATCGAAACCCTTGGTATTCCTGAACTTGTTTTCCCAATCACCACAATAACGGTAGGTTATCCGGATGAAATGCCACCTCAGGTTGATCGTCTACAATATGAAGGCATTGTTCATGACGAGACTTATCATGATTATTCTCCTCAGGATATTGATAAAATTTATGCATATAAGGAGTCATTACCCGAAAATATACAATTCGTAAAGGAGAATAATAAAGAAACGCTGGCTCAGGTATTTACTGATATTCGCTATACTAAAAAAGATAATATTGAAATTTCAAAGAACCTGCTCCGGGTAATGGAACAACAAGGATTTTTTTCTTCTTTGGAACCTTGTCCGGAAAACTTATAACTTCTCTAAAGAAAACTTATGGTTTTTCCGAAGAGAACTTATAACTTTTCCCCATAGAGAACTTATAACTTCTCCGCAGAAAACTTATAACTTTTCCCCGGAGAACTTATAACTTCTCTTTCGAGTAGCAATTTATTTCTTTTTTAGTATTGTTTCGATGCTTTCCAGATCGGCGCGCAAACTTTTATCTACATCACATTGGTCTTTCACAATTTTGCAGGCGTGAAGTACCGTAGCGTGGTCTTTGCCACCAATTAACTGGCCGATTTTAGAAGATGAAGAGTCTGTGTACTTTTTGGCGAGATACATAGCTATTTGTCTAACCTGTACAACTTCTCTTTTCCTTGATTTAGTGTGAATTACGGATGGTTCGATTTCAAAGTGCTTACATACCGAATCAATAATATTATCGATTGTAATGGCTTTATTTTCGCTCTTAACTACCTTCCGGATAATACGTTGTACCAATTCAAGATCAATGTCTTTATTATATATGGTAGAGTGAGCCATAATTGAAATAACTATACCCTCCAGATCGCGAACGCTCTCGTTGACGTTTTCGGCAATATATTCAATTACATCTTCCGGAAATTGTAATCCATCGCGATGAATCTTATTTCTTAAGATATCTTTCCTTAACTCAATGGATGGTTTTTCTAATTCAGCAACCATTCCCCATTTGAAACGGGTCAGTAATCTTTCTTCCAGTCCCTGTAGCAAAACAGGAGAACGGTCGGATGTTAACACCAGTTGTTTTCCATTCTGGTGAAGATGATTGAAAATATGGAAAAATGTATTCTGGGTTTTCGTAACTCCGGCAAATTCCTGAATATCATCAATAATCAATACATCAATGGTTTGGTAGAAGTTGATGAAATCGTTTGTTGTATTGTTGCGCACAGAGTCGGTATATTGAACCTGAAAGAGGTGAGCAGATACATATAAAACTCTTTTGGCAGGATACAATTCCTTGATTCGCGTACCGATTGCATTTCCAAGGTGTGTTTTACCTACTCCTGATGAACCATGTATAAACAGCGGATTAAAAACTGTTTTCGCCGGGTTTTGCGCTACTGCTTCAGCTACACTTCTGGGAAGTTTATTACTGTAACCTTCAATGAAGTTTTCAAAAGTATAGTTGGGGTTTAACTGAGAGTCTAACTCCTGTGTTCCGGTAGCTTGAATAACATCCGGAGATTTATTAGCGTTTTTTATACTGCTTTTTTGAGTTACAGCAGTCGAGCGATTGCTTGCCTCAAGGTTAACGGTAGTTTTTGTAGTTTTATCTACCATTACGTTATACATCAATTTCGTGCCTTCACCAATAACACGATATAATGTATTACGAAGCAAATCCACAAATTTATCTTCAATGAACTCATAAAAGAACTGACTTGGCACCTGCAAAGTCAACGTTTTGTTCTCATATTTCAATGGAACTATAGGCGCAAACCAAGTGTTGAATGTCGTTTCCGGAATGTTATCCTCAATGACTTTCAAGCATTTTTTCCATAGCTCGACATGACCACAATCTTTCATACGTTTATTAATACACTATTATTTTTGACGAAAATCTTCTGCACTGCAAAATTGAGAATCTTATTTTTAAAAAACAAATGTGTTTTTATTTGCTTTTCTCTAGGGTTTACTAATCCCTTTATTCTCAGCAACTTAAAAATGTCTGGTTTTCTTTATGCTAAATAACATATCGTTTCCGTTAAACCCTTTCTAGTCAAGCGGTTGCGGTTTCTGATTCTTTTAATTTAAATTTTTTAATTGAATAAAAAAGCTCTTTTTGGCTTTGATTGTAGTTTATAACTAGCATTTTTGCGTTATAAAACTACTGCCTATTATTTAGACAAAATCTATTTAGTTCAGTTTTTAGTCTAATTGTCTTTTCTCCCGAACAAAGAGAAGTGAACATATCGTTTTGGATTAGACTGCAAATCATCCAGGAGATTTGCTGCATTTTGCATAGTGGCATTAAGGTTGTTATAGAGCTGAGAATCATTCAACAACAACCCAATCGAACTATCTTTGCTATTAAGATTATCTGTAAGCATTTTTATATTTTGCAAAGTCGAGTCAATTTTGCCAAATGTTTCAGCATAATCTATAGAACTAAGGTTGCTGCTCATAACAGAAAAATCATCTCCAATACGGTTTAGTTTGGCTGTTAGTACCGGAAGATCATTCTGGGCAAATTTGTTTAGCTGATTTGTAGTTGCCTGCAAATTTGCCGTAGTGTATTTCACGTTACTTAATATAGCAGGTATATCTTCATTCCCGACAATTCCTTGTACAGAAGTCAGTATTGAATCTAATTTGGGTATCAGACTCTCAATTTGCGGAACGAGAGATGTAACGCTGGCCATAATCCCGTTATTAACTTTCCCGGGTATTGTATCGCCAATATTATGTAAGCCTAAGGAATAATCGCTTAAAATGACGTTCATTTTAACCGTTCCCAGCAGTTCAGTCTCTAAATCGGCATAACTACCTCTGGGAATTTGCATATCCTTATCCAGTTCAATTTCAACGGTTACATTTCTGGGTCTCTTATAATCGTAATGTATTTCGCGCACTATTCCAATTTTGAAGCCGTCAGCATAGACTGGGCTGGATTTGGTTAGGCCACTGATATTTTCATAGTTTACATAGAAATATGTACTTGGACGGAACATGTGGATTCCTTTAAGATAATTGATTCCATAAACCAGAATACATAAAGCAACTATTCCAACAATACCTATCTTGACTTCTTTCGTAAAAAATTTCATTTTCATTATTTCTTTTGTCTGTTCTTAAATTCAGCTATCGCTTCATTGACGTTTATTTTCGCTCCATTCTTGAAAGCAATAATAAAAGCATCCGAAAATTTATCCACAATTTCGCGACGTGCTTTTACGACTTTATTGTAATCGTTTGATGATCCATATATGTATTTGAAAACTTTACCTTCTTCATAATAACTTACCTTCTTTAATCCTTTCAGCTTCTTATCGTTCAGATCCAATTTTTTGGATGAGGTTAATATCTGGACAGCAAAAACGATTTCATTATTTCCCGTATCATTATTTATAGCAGATGGTTGAGTTTGATCTTTTATAGCTTCTTTTCCGGTTTTGTTTGTTGGTTTTGTTTCGGCTATTCGGTCGTCATGTTCTTTTTTATATTGTACAAAGGCCCGATAAATACCATTAGCCATGGTATTTGTCCCGTTATCAGTATTCAGATACCGTTCTTCCTCGGGAGTAGAAATGAATCCCAACTCTACAAGTATACTTGGCATGGCTGTAGCACGCAGAACTAAAAACTCTGCCTGGTGAACACCATTGTCGACACGCTTGCAGGGGCCTTTAAATTGGTTTTGCATTAATGTAGCCAGATGAACACTTTGTTCCATATATTTATCCTGCATAAACTCGAATATTATGTAAGATTCGGAGGATTTAGGATCAAATCCTGCATATCGGGTCTGGTAATCGCTTTCGTACAGTATAACTGAGTTCTCCCGTTTCGCAACCTCGAGATTTGCCTGGGACCGGGCAAGACCTAATGTCCATGTCGACGCCCCTTTTATTGTTTTTGATTTAGCTACTGAATTCGTATGTATAGAAATAAACAAATCAGCTTTTGCATTATTTGCTATTTCGGCTCTTTTATCTAATGCTATAAAAACATCTTTCTTTCTGGTATATACTACTTTTACGTTTTTACAATTATTCTCTATAAGAGAGCCAACTTTTAATGCAACCTTAAGGTTAATATCTTTTTCTTTCGATATTTTCCCTACCGCTCCCGGGTCTTTACCGCCATGTCCGGCATCAATAACCACAATAAAATCTTTCGCCCATGCTGTATGGGAACAGAATGGGCTTGCCAGGAAACATAAGAATAGCAGTATAAAAACGATATTTCTTCTATTTGCTTGCATAACGAAATTATCTGCAAATGTAGTTCAATTTTACAGAAAACTCTACGTTTGATGATAAGTTTTCATTTTTTTATCATGTATGGGTTATCGGCTTATAGGTCGAAGTATAATGATCTCATTAAATTTATTAATAATGAAATCGTACGTAATTTTTAATGGCTGATAATCACGCGCCGAATACAAATTTTGTTTGAATTGGTATGCTGCCTTTACCAGTATCTTGTTATCAACCTGGTCAATGCTATAAGTTATTGCCATAAATTTGTTGTCTATTTCTTTCTTTTCCGGTAGGAATTCAACTTCATAACCTTCCGGAATTTCAATGGTACTCTCATATTTCCCTTCATGAAACAGTATCAGGTCGATAGGAAGTGTACGTGAAGATTGTTTAAATATATTTTCTTTACGCGATTGTTTCGGAAAAGGTTCTATAAAAAGTTTATCATTTGTCCGTTCGGCAGCCGGTTCGCTATAATACGAGAAAATAAATGGCTTATCTGTTTCAAGATAATTTTCGGTTTCAATTTCGCCTATTGTTTCTATGTCTTGGGATTGGAGTAGTTTCACAAGATTCTCTTTATCTTTCCTGTAAACAGATCTGTAATTATAGGCATCGTGAGCATAAGCTGTTATTTCAGCATTGATTTTCAGACTGTCGGTTTTATCATTGAATTTTATATCGAATTTTTTCTCGGTAAGGGCAGGTGTTTTTTGTTCGGTAAAAATCCATTCTTCTGATTTGGGTTTTACAACCAAACCGTTTACATGGATGCATCTTTGTGGTAATTCATCAAAATAGTGTGCTGATTCCGTAGCGTCTATTAAGTATGTTTTTCCGTCTAAATCTACTTGGGCTATAACATAATTAAGAAATTGTATAAAGGGGTAGTCCTTATTTACTGCTCCGTGATTACGGGTGCTAAGTATCACCGGAGTAGTATTGAATCCGGCTGCTTTGAGCATACCAATCAGGAAAAGATTTATATCTGCCGAATTACCTATTTTCTGTTTTTCAAAGTCCGATGCTTTTAATGATGCATATTTGGTTGAGTGGCTATTCCAGTTATAATTCATTTTTACGTATTTCACGATATCTTTTAGTAAATCTTCCCCGGATTTTCCATCGTTAAGTTCCGGCAATTTTTTCTGTGCCAGCTTCTCACTTGCTTTAATGTACTTCCCGAAATCATCATGCTTAAGGAGTTCATCGCAGATGGCTGGCCAGGTACTCATAATCTCGTTTTTGCCTCCTCGCGGATGGTGGTATGTTGAAATCTGGAAATTCAGTCTAATCATATAATCATTTTCGGAAGTTATAAATTCTTCGTCGCGGAAAGCTGGGATGTCTTTTTTACCCATCGTAAAAGAAACCTCTCTGTATTTTAAATTCCCGAACCGATGTTCATCATTTAATACCTCACGAGAAAATTCATCGAATTTTGATGCCCCTTTTAAAATGTATACATATTCATAATAGGGTATTGCCCGGTAATTAAGTGAACTATATATCACAGGAATTTTTTTCTGATATTCCCATTCGCGCATATTAAAGAAATACGGAGTTTGTATTGTATAAGTAAGTTCTATAACCGACCCTTCGCGAACGTTGGGCATAGCGAATTTCTTTACCCGCCAGTTTTGAACCGGCTTTTCTTCGTATATGGTTTTTTTATCCAACGCCGTCTTTTCTATTTTTCCGTTTTCCAAATTATATGTTGTTGCTTCGAGTTCAATTATTTCTTCCCGCTCATCGCTTATATAATAAGGTATTTCAAATTCGGCATATTTAATTCCTGCCTGAGTAAGTATTTTTATCTTTGTTTTAACCTGCATATTTAGCAGGAAACCTTTGTCATAGTCTGTTGTAAAATAATACTTCCCGGTTTCGTATATTACTACAGCTTCGGCATTTTTATCGGGTTCATACTCTGTCATTGTCAGTTCATGCCCCGTAATTTTACCAAATTCGCGCTGATAGTCTGGTGCTTGTGTGTAGGATGCCGTTGCAATAAGTGTAAGTGTGTAAATTAAAAATAGCTTTTTCATGGCAGTTCAATATAAATGTTATTCTTTTCGTGTTTTCTAATCTCGGAGATAAAGGCATAAAATCCGCTATATCTGGCTAGTGGGTAAATGCCTTTACGAATAAGCAGGTGTTTTATTACAATAAATTGTTCGTTGTTCAGTTCGTAACTTATAGTGTAGTTTCCAAATTCCGACTGTATAGAAATGTTTTCAGGTGTGGTTTCAATTCTATAGGCTGGTGCCATTTGATATATAATCGTATCCTGATAATATATCGGGAAGTCTAATTGCAAAGTCTGTGTCCTGTTCGCAGGCGATTCGTATGCAGGTAAGTTATGTGGGAAAGTGGCTATCAATACATTATTCCCCATCTTTTTATATGTATTGGATATTTTGAAGTTTGCTTGTATGCCAATATTAGCTACATCCCGGTTTTTATCAAAATGGATATCTGTAAAGTCCGTAGCACCTGGAAGAAGGTTATTCCGGATATATTTTTCAGCTTCATTACGGCTTGTTTCTGATTCCAGGTATGCGAAATCTTCATAATCTTCACCACACAAACTCATATTCATATCCGCTGTAATAATCCCCTCACTAAGCGGAAGTTTAATATTGCGGGATGACAACACATCGTCTGGCAATAAAGATGGAGTTCTAACAAACCGGCTATTCATACCATCAATAATCAATGCATCCCGTCCCTGTGTAAAAGTTCCCAGATATCCCATCGGGGTGTTTTTGCTGGTACATTCCAGAAAGACTGTATCGTTTTCCAATGGAACCGTCAATATGATATGGTTAAAGGCCTGTATAGGGAAAGTTTTGTCAATCTCTGTTGTTCGACCACCCGCACGAATGAGTGTATAGTATGATTTTATGTCTGCCTGAGATAACAGGCATTGCATATAGTTGCACAAGGCCTTACAATCGCCATATTTATTCTGGGCTACATAACTTGCCGGATATGATTTTAACCCGCCTACATTAATCGATACATTTACATACCGTGTATTATCCTGCAAATAAGTATATAAGGTATTGATCTTTTCTTTGACATTACTAATGCCCGACAACATTTGGTCTACTTTGATTCTCTCGCTCTCAGGCAAGTCAGCGGCCTTTGCGTTCAGGCTGGCAATCCAGTTTCCGAAGCTCTGCCAGTTTTCCATACTTCCATTTACACCATATTTGAAATGAAGTGGTACAACTTCGATTTGTGGAATTTTCAATTCGCCCGGCGCTGCGTTAATTTCCCTTTTTATTGGTATATAGCTGGCATTCCATTCCAGTCGTTTCATTTCTGCTGATTCGGATATCACGGGCTCCGCAGTATTCTCTTGTTTATAGCGTATTGGATAGTCGAGGGGAGATTCGACGATTAATTTCATTTTTCGGGTAGGTACATTGTTTCTACCGGCAGTCCATGAGGCAATATGGAAAAAATCAGAAACCACAACTTTATACGATAGCACTATTTTATAGGGATATACATTATGTTTCAGATTGAATTTCTTAACTCGTCTGTCTTCATATAATGATGAACTTGAAACAGCGCTCAGATCCTCTATTTCGGACTTCTTTAGTTTGCGCACAATTTGTCCATTCAGGTTTTCAATCCATGAATCGCCAATTGTAACCTTTTCTCCTTTGCTATAAAGTAAATTGATTTGCGCTAAATGATCGGCTTGCCTGTTATTAATCTGGTAAATGATCGTATCGGTACGGACTAATTTACTTTTTGTGGCTTGTATATAGGAAGAGTGCAATAAAATTTCACCATCGTACTCGCGGGAATAAACGAACTGATGAATGGATAGAATAAGAATAATTATTATTATGTTTTTCATATATCAGAATACTCAGATTGATAATCTCGTATTCCACAAATATAGGATTATTTCTGTTGAAACACAAGGATTTGTGGAAAACCCAGTGCAAAGAATAATGCCCATTATAATAATTAATTTCAAATACGGTAGAAAGTAGGGCTCAATAGAATACCAAATCCATTTTCACATCAAATTCTTCTGTAGGAATTTCGTCCAGAATCTGGAAAGGGAAGCAAACGCCGGCTTTGGTAGCTTTCAACATGGGTAGAAGTTTATCGTAATATCCTTTACCCCTTCCCAACCGGTTATTGTTACTGTCAAAAGCCATTCCGGGGATAATTGCCAGGTCTATTGCATTGTAGTTCGTAAATAGAGTGCCTGTCGGTTCCAGAATGCCATAAGAACCTATCGCAAGATCATCCGGATCCGAATAAATCCTAAGTTCAAGTATGTTATTTGAGACAACTGGCAAAACAATTTGTTTAGAACGACTCCATTTCTCTATGAACTGATGAGTAGATACCTCATCGTTCATAGAATGGTAGAGTAAAATTGTTTTTGCCGTTTGAAAGCACTCAGCCGACTCAACCTTTTTCAAGATATCAGTAGAAAGAGAATCAAGCGTAGAGTCTGAGTACAGGGTTTTCCTGTATCGTATCAGCTTTCGCAGTTCGGTCTTCTTTTTTTTCATCCTTGGTTTTGGTTGGCTCGTCTTCTTCCGTAGGAGGTTGTGGGAATGATTCACCATTCTCCAACAACTCGACGGCTTTTAATACAGCCGGGTCGCTTTGGTTGAAATAAGCAATTGATGCTTCCCGTCCTAACATATTATATAAGATATTACCAAAAATATTCCTTTCCAATAGCTTATAGGATTTCTGGATAAGTATATTTCTTCTTTTTACACCTTTCTTTTCGGCAAATGAAATAAATTGTTCAAAGACTCCTTGTTTTCTCAAATAATCCAGCAATGCTTCTTCATTATCGTATTCAGATAACTTTTTACGGTTCTGGTCGGTATATTTGAAAGAAAATTGTACAGCCAATCCACGGTTTACAACCGTCCGGAGGTAACTTGTAACATCTGTTGTATCCTGAGGTACAAAGACATCGGGCATAATGCCACCACCACCGTAAACCGGTCTCCCGATACCTGTGTGGTATTTCAGGTTTTCATCCAGTTTTATGCTATCGCGCGAGAAGTATTCGCCATGTTCATAGCGAGTCAGCCAGTCCATTTCGTAATTTGCATCTTTACCATTTTGATAAGGCCGCTGGATAGAACGTCCGGATGGAGTATAATAACGGGCAATAGTGAGGCGAATAGCCGATCCATCGCTGAAATCGATAGGTTGTTGAACGAGACCTTTTCCAAAAGACCTGCGGCCTACAATCATTCCCCGGTCATTATCTTGGATGGCTCCGGCAAATATCTCACTGGCAGATGCCGATCCTTCATCAATCAAGATAACAATAGGCAGATTCTGGCAACTACCCGCACCATTGGCGTATTGGTTTTCCCTGACGAATTTGCGTCCTTCTGTGTAGACAATTAGTTTACCCTCAGACAGGAATTCGTTAACCATTCGTACGGCCGCTTCCATATATCCACCGGTATTTCCCCGTAAATCGATAATAACTCCTTCGCATTTCTGATGATTCAGAGCTGCAATAGCGCTTAACAGTTCAACATGAGTTTTCCTGGCAAATTTGCTGATTTGTATATAACCAAAATTATCTGTTATCATATACGCAGCATCAACACTGTTTTGTGGAATGTCTCCGCGAATGATATTGAACGATAAAATATCTTTTTCTTCTGCTCTTTTTATACCAATTTTTACCTCGGTTCCTTTAGGGCCCTTCAGTTTTTTCATAGCTGTTTCATTGGTAACTTTCTTACCTACAAATACGGTATCATCTACTTCTACAATACGATCGCCTGCCATTAGTCCGACTTTTTCCGAAGGTCCGCCAGGTAGGACACTGTTTACATGGATGGTATCTTCCTGAATGGTAAACTGTATACCAATGCCGCTGAAACTACTTTCGAGTTCGGAGTTAATAGCTACCAGGTCTTTAGCAGGAATATAGGTAGAATGCGGGTCGAGTTCGGCAAGTATTTGGGGCATAGCCTCTTCTACCAGTTCCGGCATATTCACCGTATCTACATATTGCTCTTCAATAATGCGGAGCAAAGCCGTTAGTTTATTTGATGTACCGCTAATGATTCCCAGCCTGTTTCCGGCAGAATGCCTGGCATAAAAAGTTCCTATAAGAATACCGATTACAATGCTCAGTGCAATAATAATAGGAGTAAAGCGGAAAGAGTTTTTCGTACTCATATATGTTATTTCTTTCTCGTTAGTGGTTAATCTCTGATTCTATGAATGATTTCCGGTTTCCGGTTCAATGTATAAAACTTCAATATTGGCACGCTTTAATAAGTCGATACCATCTTCCAGCCGGTATTTCTCTGAGTAAACTACCCGTTTGATACCTGCCTGTATAATTAGTTTGGCACATTCAATGCAGGGAGAAGCCGTTACATACATGGTAGCTCCCTCACTACTGTTGTTGGAACGTGCAATCTTGGTTATAGCGTTCGCTTCTGCATGCAAAACATACGGTTTAGTCAGATTGTTCTCATCTTCACAAATATTCTCAAAACCCGCTGGTGTGCCGTTGTAACCGTCGGAAATAATCATTTTGTCTTTAACAATAAGGGCGCCTACTTTTCTGCGGATACAATATGAGTTTTCTGCCCAGATTAACGCCATTCGTATATAGCGTTTGTCGAGTTCTATTTGTTTTATTTGTTTTGCGTCCATTTGCTTTGAGTTATAGTGCTGATGTCGTTATTCGTTTTCTACCCGGAATAACATGAATTTTCTTTTTCCGCCACTTTCGAAGAATATCTGAAGCTGGTTATAATCTCCGGCATATTTTGTGGCGTTTTGTAATCCGGTAATAAATTCTTGTCCCAGCATATTCTTATCAGTCACGGCTTGCTGATCGGTACTGAATGTATGCTTTTTACCATCTGCATTCCATGCTCCTCCAACATTGGCATTAGCAGCCCTGCCATTATAATTCCCGGTAATTGTTTCGTCGACTTCCAGTCCATCAAATTTCAGGATAAAATTACCCTTTGTCATGAGTAATTCTTCTGATTGTGTTTGTACGTCTTCCGACCAGGAATCCCACACTCGCCGCGATGGATTGCTTCCATCGTCGAGAAAAATATTTGTTAGTTTCCAGGTCTTACCGGTAAATATTCCTGTAAGGTCGTCAGACTGGTCGCAACTACTTAATAATACTGTAGTAGTGAGAAAAACAATTAGTATATGTTTTAATTTCATAAGTCTATCGTTATTTTATTCCATTTCTAATAAGTAATGCATCAATAGTAGGTTCCTGTCCTCTGAAGCGTTTGTATAATACCATCGGATGTTCCGTTCCTCCTTTCGATAAAATATTGTCGCGGAAAGACTGTGCAACTTCACTATTAAATATACCGTTTTTCTTAAACACCGAGAATGCATCAGCATCCAGTACTTCTGCCCATTTGTATCCATAATAACCTGCAGCGTATCCTCCCGAAAATATATGAGAGAATTGTGTACTCATACAAGTCTCTTCAATGGTGGGCAAAATCTGGGTGTTAGCCCATGCCTCTTTCTCATACACTTTCACATCACCATTGAAGGGGGTATTCCGGGTGTACCATGCCATATCCAGGAATCCGAAACTCAACTGACGTAAACATCCATATCCTACATTGAAGTTAGCAGCATCCTTAATTCGCTGAATATATTCTTCCGGCAAAAGTTCTCCTGTCTGATAGTGACGGGCAAATGTATGCAGGTATTCCTTTTCGATGCTATAATTCTGCATGATTTGTGAGGGTAGTTCCACAAAATCACGGTACACATTGGTACCACTAAGGCTTTCATAAGTAGAATTTGCAAATATACCGTGCAACCCATGACCGAACTCGTGCAGGAACGTATCCATTTCGTCGAACGTAAGTAGTGCGGGTTTATCGGCCGTAGGTTTGGTGAAATTCATTACCAGTGTAATATGCGGGCGACTATTTTCGCCTGTTTTTTCATCAATCCACTGACCTTTAAATTCCGTCATCCATGCTCCTGAACGTTTTCCGGCACGTGGATGGAAGTCGGTATAGAGAACAGAAAGGTATTTCCCATCCTTATCAAAGACTTCAAACGCTTCCACATCTTCATGATATACAGCTATTTCGGTGTTCTTTTTAAAAGTAATGCCGTATAGTTGTGTAGCCAGACCGAAGACTCCTTTTTTGACATTCTCCAATTCAAAATACGGCCTTAACAGTTCATCATTGAGACTGTATTTCAATTCTTTCAGTTTGTTGGAATAATAACTCCAATCCCACGGCATAAGATGGAAGTTGCTGCCTTGAGTCTCTTTAGCCAGATTCTCAACTGCATCGAATTCCTGACGTGCCACAGGAGAATATGCCTCGAGCAACTGGTTGAGGAGATTGTAAACAGCATCACTGTTTTCGGCCATGCGCTTTACAAGCGTGTATTCAGCGTAGTTATCATATCCCAGCAGTTGTGCTATTTCCATGCGGGTGTTAACTATTTGCCTTACAATATCTTCGTTGTTATATTCGTTATCCAACGTGCCTTTGGTGTTATAAGCCATATATAATTCGCGGCGCAATTCACGATTATCGGCATATTGCATAAATGGTCCGTAACTTGGGGCATGAAGCGTGAATATCCATCCCTGAACTCCTTTTTCCCGGGCAGTATGTGCAGCACCATCAATAGCAGTCTGTGGCAAACCTGCCAACATCTTATCATCTGTCAGAACCAACTGATAATTATTTGTTTCTTTCAGATTGTTTTCACTAAAGGTCAATGATAGTGTACTTAACCTGGATGTTAACTCCCTGTATTTTTCTTTCGCTTTCCCTGTAAGATTCGCTCCCCGGCGGATAAAACTATCGTAAATATTATCAAGTAGTTTTGTTTGTTCCCGGGTAAGATTCAGATTGTCTTTCTTCCCGTAAACACTCTTTATCCGTCCGAATAGCTTCTCGTTCAGGCTTATGTTATTCGAATGTTCGCTAAGCATGGGCATTATCTTCTGTGCCAGTGCCTGCAATTCATCATTTGTTTCGGCACTCAGCATATTGCCGAACACAGTACTTACCTTATCCAGTAATTCGCCTGATTTTTCGTATGCCCGGATGGTATTATCAAAATCGGGCGACGCAGGGTTATCTACAATCACATCGATTTCGGCAGCTTGCTGTCTCATACCCTCCAGTATAGCCGGCTCGTAATGTTCTGTCTTAATTTTGTTGAACGGAACAGTGCCATGAAGAGTGTTATATTTTTCCAAAAACGGATTCTGAGCCTGAGTCATTGTTGTACAAAATAGAATAAATACTAAATATAATTTTCTCATACAGTTAGTTGATGATAATTGAGCTATATGTTAAAGGGCAAATTTACAAATTAAGTTCATAAGATTGGCGACAATGACTTATTATTTAACAAAAAACCCTGCTACCGTATGGAGCAGGGTTTTTTGTTAAATAAAGGATTTTATTATCCGTTTACTTTTGCCATGTAAGCAATCAGTTCAAGACATTTGTTTGAGTAACCCCACTCGTTGTCATACCAAGATACAACTTTAACGAATTTCGGGCTCAACTGGATACCAGCTTTTGCGTCGAAGATAGAAGTGCGGGCATCGCCGATGAAGTCTGAAGATACAACATCATCTTCAGTATATCCAAGGATACCTTTCAATTCGTTTTCAGAAGCAGCTTTCATAGCAGCGCAGATTTCTGCATAAGTAGTTTCCTTAGCAAGGTTTACTGTAAGGTCAACAACCGATACGTCCAAAGTAGGAACGCGGAAAGCCATACCTGTAAGTTTACCGTTCAGTTCAGGAATTACTTTACCTACAGCTTTAGCAGCACCTGTAGAAGAAGGAATGATGTTACCTGCAGCAGCACGTCCACCTCTCCAGTCTTTTACTGAAGGACCGTCAACTGTTTTCTGTGTAGCAGTTGTAGCGTGTACTGTAGTCATCAAACCTTCAGTGATACCGAATTTGTCGTTCAATACCTTAGCGATAGGAGCCAAACAGTTAGTAGTACAAGAAGCGTTAGATACAAATTGAGTACCTTTCTGGTAAGAGTCGAGGTTTACACCACAAACGAACATTGGAGTATCGTCTTTTGAAGGTGCAGACATAACTACATATTTAGCACCAGCATCGATGTGAAGTTGAGCTTTATCTTTTGAGAGGAACAAACCTGTTGATTCAACAACATATTCTGCACCTACTTCGTTCCATTTCAAATCAGCAGGATTTTTTTCAGCAGTTACACGGATAGCTTTACCATTAACGATTAATTTGCCGTCTTTTGCTTCAGCAGTACCATTGAAACGTCCGTGAACGGTATCATATTTCAACATGTAAACCATATAATCTACGTCGATAAGGTCGTTGATACCTACGATTTCGATGTCATTTCTAGTTTGTGCAGCACGGAAAACCAAACGTCCGATACGGCCAAATCCATTAATACCTACTTTAATCATTTTGTTTAAACTTTTAAGGGTTTTATAATGTTATTTATAAAATATGTAGAAATACTGCATATTCTGTTATTAAAATGCGCTGCAAAATTAGTAAATTGTTTCTATATTCACGCACGAATTTTATTTAATATATAAAAAAATATGGGAAAAAGTAGTTTTTGGCACGAGTTTAAGACCTTTGCCATGAAGGGAAACGTGATTGATATGGCCGTCGGTGTTGTAATTGGTGGAGCATTCGGGAAAATCGTATCATCGCTTGTTGCCGATATCATTATGCCGCCGCTTGGGTTACTCATCGGAGGTGTCAATTTTACCAACCTCAGTGTTATGTTAAAACCTGCGCAAATTGCAGCCGATGGTACAGTAACCGCTGCCGCAGTGACATTAAATTATGGGAACTTTCTACAGCAGACATTTGATTTCTTAATCATCGCCTTTTCTATTTTTCTGTTTATCCGATTAATCAACAGATTGACTCAAAAGAAAAAGGTTGAAGAGGAGGCTAAACCTGCCGCTCCACCTGTTCCGACCAAAGAAGAGGTATTGTTGACGGAAATACGCGATATATTGAAAGAGAAGAAATAAAAGATTGATTTTCAATTCGCTTATAATCATCGCTTTGTAATACAATACTGTGTGGCTGATAGTACAGTACTGTATTATCTGCAATACAGTACTGTATCATCGACAATACAGTACTGTCTTATCGGCAATACAGTACTGTTTCATTTCAGTCGCCATAAACTTTATAATATTGAGGAACTCATCAACTAAAATTGTATCTTTGCATCCAAAATAATTCACCCCATCTATTTATGCAAGAAAAAATTATCATACTCGACTTTGGTTCACAAACCACACAGTTGATTGGTAGGAGAGTTCGCGAATTGGATACTTATTGCGAAATCGTACCTTACAACAAATTCCCTTTCGGAGATGAAAGTGTAAAAGGAGTAATCCTTTCGGGAAGTCCTTTTTCAGTATACGATGAAAAGGCTTTTAAAATAGACTTGAGCAAGATACGTGGAAAATATCCCATTTTAGGTATATGCTACGGTGCACAGTTTATTTCTTATACCAACGGTGGTAATGTAGAACCGGCTGGAACCCGCGAATATGGCCGCGCCCATCTTGATAAGTTTGATAAAGAAAATATCCTTTTTAAAGGTGTAAAAGATAAAAGCCAGGTTTGGATGAGCCACGGTGATACCATTACATCCATTCCCACTACATTCCGCTCTATTGCATCGACTGATAAAGTAGATATAGCTGCCTATCAGATCGAAGGAGAACAGGTATGGGGCGTACAGTTTCATCCCGAAGTTTTCCATACGGAAGACGGTACACTGATATTAAAAAACTTTATAACAGATATTTGCGGATGCAAACGGGATTGGTCGCCCGCATCATTTGTTGAAAATACCGTTGCCGAACTTAAAGAGCAATTAGGCGATGATAAAGTAATCCTTGCTCTTAGCGGCGGTGTCGACTCGTCGGTAGTAGGTGTGTTACTGAACAAAGCTATCGGTAAAAATCTAACCTGTATTTTTGTGGATCATGGAATGCTTCGTAAAAACGAATTCCAGAATGTACTGAGGGATTACGAATGTCTTGGTCTTAATGTTATCGGCATAGATGCCAAAGCCCGTTTTTATAAAGAGCTCGAAGGTGTTACCGAACCCGAAAGAAAACGTAAGATTATTGGCAAAGGCTTTATCGATGTATTCGATGAAGAGGCCCATAAACTGAAAGATATTAAATGGCTGGCTCAGGGAACAATTTATCCCGATATTATCGAGTCGTTGTCCATTACCGGTCATGTAATCAAAAGCCATCACAATGTGGGTGGGCTGCCCGAAAAGATGAACCTTAAACTTTGCGAACCACTCCGGTTGCTCTTTAAAGACGAAGTGCGCCGCGTAGGTCGCGAATTAGGTATGCCCGAGCATTTAATTACCCGCCACCCGTTCCCCGGCCCGGGATTGGGAGTACGTATTCTGGGCGATATCACTCCCGAGAAAGTACGCATACTTCAGGATGCCGATGATATCTTTATTCAGGGATTGCGCGATTGGGGTTTGTACGATAAAGTATGGCAGGCAGGTGTAATTTTGCTGCCCGTACAATCAGTAGGTGTAATGGGCGATGAGCGGACGTATGAGAATGCAGTGGCCTTGCGTGCTGTTACCTCGACCGATGCGATGACGGCCGACTGGGCACATTTACCTTACGACTTTATGGGTAAGGTTTCCAATGATATTATTAATAATGTGAAAGGCGTGAACCGTGTAACCTACGATATCAGTTCTAAACCTCCCGCAACCATAGAATGGGAATAAGGAAAACCTTATTTTAAGCATAATAGAAATAGCCTCAACTGTAAAAAGTTGGGGCTATTTTCGATATATTACAACGATTTTTATTCCTTTATTTTTTCTTTAAAGGTATTTTGTCGTACTCAGGCTTTCCCTTTGTCTTATCTACAATTTCTATTTTAGGTCTTCCAACTAAAGCACCCATTTTTATTCCACAATTTACGTAATATTCCTTACCCAATTCGATGTTTATGGGTAATTCGGTTTTAGTTTCTGTTTTTGCAGATAATGTGCTCGTTCCTCCTTTCGTAAGCCGGATGGTTGTTTTACTTTTGTTGGAAGCGCGATAAATCTTCTCATCGTCCAGATACACATCATAACTGATGGCTGCCCCGGCCATGGAGCTTTTCCGGTAGATATGCAACAAGGCACAATCTTCGCTTAACTGGTATTCCGGCGCCGGCGCTTCGATGACATCAGATACATTTTTAGTTGAAGATTCGGAAACTTTCTTGCTCGATCCGCAACTTGCTAAAAATAAAGCAGTGCAAAGCATAAGCGCAAATCCGGCTAATGCTTGTGATAAAGTCGTTTTACGGTTTTTCATTTTCATATTCTTTCTTATTAATCTATGATAGGGTGTTGCGAGGATAGTTGCCAGTAGAAATTGCAATAAATGTGTGTTCATGTATTCTCATTTTTATGCTCCATAAAGAGCGGTTAATTATCTGGAAACAAAAGTATGGAAGATGCTATTATCTATCAATCCCCTAAAAAGGTGATATTTATGAGGAGGTGGTACGGATTAATATAAAAAAGAAACGCGAGTTCGATATTGGAATAAAAATTCCGTATCGAACTCACGTTTCTTTTTTTATATTAAAAATATCAGGCTTCTGGTCTGTGCCCGGGAATAAAGTGGTGCGTTTTCTTGGTTATTGTGTTATTCCTGGGGAAGCTGATTATCAATGCGGCTTTTCTTAATGAGCATCCATTGTAAAAGTCTGATGCCATCGGGTATCAAAATTTCTTTTCTGTTGAGTTGCAACAGATTTGACTCCTGCATATCATTCAGGGCACGCGAAACATTCAGACGTGTATCATCTACATACCGGGCCAGATCTTCCATCTTTATTTTCAGCATTTTCTGGCCTTCGGGTCTTTCGGCCAGTCGCAAAATAAAGTGTATAATCTTGTCTTCAATACTTTCAGGGGCTGTGTACCAGTTTCGTTTATTGAGCATCTGTAATTTATTACATATATTATTTATGTAATTGATGCGAAATATTTCGTACTTAAACAACTCTTTCATGATGTAAGATTTGTCGACTGAAACGGTATTGGCGTCCGTGTGTGCTG
Source organism: Bacteroides sp. (assembly GCA_032108265.1). Lineage (GTDB taxonomy): Bacteria > Bacteroidota > Bacteroidia > Bacteroidales > Bacteroidaceae > Bacteroides. The sequence continues at coordinate 46,722 of DAMCMT010000008.1, read as the reverse complement.
TATAAGTAGAGCGGTATCGTGCTTCCAGGCCAAAAAGAGAATGGGGCTCGATAAGGTAGGGGTTGCCGAATATTTCGATAAATGAGAATGACTTATCATCTGAAACTGTCGTTCCGGCCAGTTCACCCTGCAATAAGAATACAAGCTCGTGGCAACGGTCGTTTGCTTTGATTATAGTATCTCCAGCCTGGTGCTTGGAAAAGTGTAATTTTACCTTTCCAAGTATATTAGTGAAGTCTTCCTGACTAAGTCCTTGAAATAATGGCAACTGCAACAAAGTGCTAAACATTGTTTCCATAAATTTATTAAAATCTGATTCTAAAACAAATGTAACAATAATTGAAGAGCTTTACTTTTAACCGAGGTCTCTTTTTGTTTTTTTTATTATTTCTTAAATGAGGGTAAGCGATTTTGGTAAAGTTACATAGAAATTGTATAAAAATAGAGTATCTTTGTAAACAAAAAAGTAAGGATATGTTTGCTAAATTTAACTTTCAGGAATTTATAAGTGCATTCATTGTACTCTTTGCTGTAATTGATATTATCGGCTCGATACCTATTATCATAAATCTGAAAGAACGTGGGCAAAAAGTGGATGCAACCAAGGCAACAGTGATTTCTTTCCTGTTGTTAATTGGTTTCTTTTATGCCGGCGATATGCTCCTGAAACTTTTCCATGTGGATATTGAGTCGTTTGCAGTGGCAGGCTCAATCGTTATTTTCCTGATGGCGTTGGAAATGCTGCTTGATGTGGAAATTTTTAAAAACCAGGGGCCAATTAAAGAAGCTACACTTGTTCCGTTGGTTTTCCCTTTGCTGGCCGGTGCGGGATCTTTTACCACGCTGCTTTCGCTGCGGGCAGAGTATGCCAGTGTGAATATAATCCTGGCCCTTATTGTGAATATGATTTGGGTTTTTATTGTAGTGAGTATGACAGACCGTGTAGAGCGGTTGCTGGGAAAGGGTGGTATTTATATTATCCGCAAATTCTTTGGGGTTATTCTTATTGCAATTGCGGTGAGGCTGTTTACGGCAAATATAACATTACTGATAGAGTCCTTGCAGAAATAAATATTTGATCTTGCGGGATGATGTCTCTGGAGTTTTCGTCACCCCGAGCGTAGCCGAGGGGCCTACAATAGTTTTGATTATTGAACTGTTGTAGGCCCCTCGGCTACGCTCGGGGTGACGAGAAATAACGTTATTATTGTACAGCTTCTACTGTATATCCTTGTTTCTTTAAAAGTTCAATTAATCCGTTTTCACCTGATAAATGCAAAGCACCAACGGCAACAAATACAGGCGATTCCTTCATCATGGCAGGTAATGTCTCTACCCAACGTTTGTTACGTTCATCAGTCATCGCTTCCATTTCGCCTGGCAGGGGATCGCAATTGTTTCCCAGTCTTTCCAAAGATAATTCGTGTAAGGCATTCAGGTTTTGAGCCATATAACCTTCTGTCAACCTTTTCATCTCATCAAAGCTTCTTTCTTCATCAATCAAACTACAAACCAGAAGCTCGGCTTGCCGTTTCAGAGATTGGCTGTTGAAAAGAAGATTCAACTGGAATTCCATCGTTTCGAAAGCGCCAACCTTTTTGCCTTGTTCCGTTCCTTTTTGTTGCAGGTACATATCGAGTTGTTCCTGCGGGTTGAAACCGGGATTATGTTTCATGTATACAACCATGGCAACATTATTATTGATAAATGATGGTTTGAGTTTCTGCGCCATTTCCAAATCAACCATCATATTTTCTTTGGCAAACTTATTAACTATTGCAAACTCTTCCGGGGTAAGTAACATGTTCAATGTGGTGTCATTGTCAATGAACATACTTTTCTGCATCAACTGCATGGCATCGGGCGACATCATTTCCGACATATTCAATTCTCCTACTACGCGGGAAGTCGAGTTGAATGCTGTTTCAAATCCCGGAATACTATCCAGAATGGTTATAGGTGCCAGATGATGGGTTCCGAAAAGGTAAGATGGCTTTTCCAATCCGTTACCCGATACTTTATAGAGTAATTGTGCACTTGCGGCCGAAACTATACAAATACATACAACAAGTGCGAAGAACTTTTTCATAATGAATGATTTTAATCTTATATAATAATTAATTTATTCGCCCGCCCCGCATCCAATGAGTACGGTAATAAGGCTCGTTTAGATTGCTTACAATTACGCCGCGGCTGGAGCTTGCATGTACAAATTTGCCGTCTTTGAGGTAAATACCGACATGGGCAACTTTCTTTCGCGAATTCCTGCTCGAAAAGAATACAAGGTCGCCTTCTTTCAGCTTACCGCGCGATACTTTCGACGCTTGTTTCATTTGCTCGTCCGTGCTTCGGCGTAAACTTTTATTGTATACACTGCGGTATATATTTGAAGCCAACCCCGAGCAATCAACCCCTTTCCGGGTTGTTCCGCCCGAACGGTACGGAACCCCGATCCAGTTGGAAGCTTCGATATACAGGTGGTGGTTGTCTTCGAATTCGAGATCAACCCCTAATCTGAGTGATGCGTGAGCCAGGGCCTGATAATCCAGTTTAGGTGGTTTACTCGTTCCGCACGAGCTAAGGCAGTTCGTCAGTATTATCGTCCATATTAACCATTGGTACTGGTGTTTCTTCATAAGCTATATCAACATTAAAATAGGTTTCGAGTTCTTTTTCGGCTGAACTGTTTTCGTTCATGATATCCCGGATAATGATGCCATGTTCAAGCAAGGCAATACGCGGACATACATCAACGGTATGATTCAGGTTGTGACTGGAAATGAGCACTACGGCACCTGTTTCTTCGTTGTACTTCTTGAGCATATTTTTGATAATGGATTGCGAACTCGGGTCAAGGAAATTGAACGGTTCGTCCAGTATCAGCAACTGAGGCTTGTGAAGCATGGCAGATATGATGCCGATCTTTTGTTTATTTCCGGCGGAAAAGTTACGAATAAATTTCTTTTGACCAATGACTTCGCCGTTCATAAATCGTACGAAAGGTAATAAACGCTGGTCAGTTTCTTCTTTTGATAGTCCATACATGCGGCCGATGAAGTAAAAATACTCTTCGGGTGTAAGGTAATCAATGAGGAAACCTTCGTCAATGAAAGCTCCCGTATAGTTTTTCCAGTCCTCGGTTTTGCTTACGTCGGTTCCGTTGATGGTAATACTACCGTTATCAGATTTCAGTAAATCGAGTATTAACCTGAAGAGAGTGGTTTTTCCGGCTCCGTTGTTTCCTACCAGCCCTATCATATCGCCTTGGGCGATGAAATAGCTTTCGATATCGACTGCTTTTTTCTCGCCAAAGAATTTTTGTAAGTTTTCTATTGTTATCATATTTGTTTTTTTTGAGAGGATTCTCTAAAAAGTTATGTTTCATGCTCGTCATTGCGAACCGAAGGTGAAGCAATCCAGTTTACAAAGCATATAAGCTGGATTGCTTCGTTCCTCGCAATGACGTGAATGACTTTTATAAACTCCCTTTTATTATCATTTCGAATCCCTGAAACCTTCCATATTCTTATATCTCCTGACCATGAATCGGCTATAGATATTTTTTATCCATAGGCTAGATGTTACCGTAAATGCAATACCAATGCCCATAAGTATCCATTGCCCAAGGGTTTCGCCAAAAATACTGTTGAAAGAGAAATACAGCATCATCGGTATTCCAAAAGATGCTATACCTATTATATTCTGATATCCCGTACCTGAAGCCTGCCTACCTGTAAGGCCTTCGTTCAGCGGTACGGTTTTATTATTGTATGGAACCATCTGGAATAGCATAAAATATACTACTCCGGTAGTAAAAAACATCATGGTTATGGAAGTAAGCAAACTTATTTTTCCCATAATCATAGCGGGAATAAGTAATATAAATGGAATTAGTACCATGAGACTATAAAAATAGTATTTGGCTTTAAGCAGATTCATTATGGACTCTTTTCGGGTCATAAGTCCATCAATGTAGTTTCCTTCATAGCCCATTATCTGGGTAAGAATAACGGTTCCGAAGGCAACAAAACTGTAAATGGCAATGAAGCTGGTCATGAAGAGGCTATCGTAAATCTCTGAAAAGCTTAATATTCCCGAAAAGAGAATAACCACAAGAGCAATTGTACGCAGTGAAGAGCGAGTGCGTTTGTTACGTAAAAGCATTTTAAGTTCCAGACGGAAATATTCCCCTACTTCTCCATATCGTTCGAGGAATTTGTATTCGGAGACGGTAACCACCTTTGTATCTTGTACTTTGTTTATTTCCGAATAAACCAATCGGGACATTACAGCCCGGTTAATAATCCACATACATCCGATTGCCAGAATAACCCCCAGAAAAGCTAATATGTTTCCTTCAATAAAAGCATCTCCAAGATTCATGGTAAAAGTACTAACTTGATGATCGAATACAAACTCTGCCACTGCCAGACCGCCATATACGAGTGTTGGTAATAAAATCCACCAGAATTTTTCGCTTAGTAAGGTACGGCAAAGCAGGAACCAGTAGTTGTTTAGGATAATGAGCAGATATATACCCAGGTTATAGGTAATAAGTCCTGTAAATCCGTAGAATTTTACAACAGTAAACAAAGCAAACGGAACATATAAGAAAAGCCATACGGAGTTGTAGGTATCCAGTCCTGAACGTAATAACAGGAAATCGAGTACTCTATTCTTCTTAACGGGTAGAAGCAGGTAAGGTTTCATTTCCTGTGTTGGTGTTTTCTGGAAAACAAACCGCATCATGAAATCAATTACCAGAACAATGAGCATCCCTTTGTTCAGGATGTGGTAAGGTTCTACTGCTCCACCGTCGAAAGTAAACGCAAACAGAGTGCCGAAGAAAACCAGGTATGCCAGCCAGAATATGGCCATAAAGTAAGCGAAGAACTTTCCGAATTTATTCTTCTCGTACATCGGATGGCGTCGGTCAGCCAGTTTACCTTGTTGGCGTAATTCTTTGAAAAGTGTTTTCATTATGATTATTAAAAGTGTGGATAAGGGTACCCCGCAAGGGATACCCCCTGTAGATTTATTCCGGTGTTACCATTGAAACCTCGAGCCTGTTGCCCTGACTGATTAACTGCGAAGCAAATTTCTGTATATCCCCCATGGTGATGCTGTTAACAATCGTTTCGTAATCTTTCATTTCATCCACTCCCGTAAACAAGTATTCATCAATGGCTCCCAACCAGTAACCGTTTTCTTTCAGGTCCTCGTTATGCTTTTTAAGCATATATTCTTTTACCTTGTTCAGGTTTACTTCCGATGGGCCATTTTTAGTTAACTCATTAAGTTCGCCATAAACAATTTCCATGAGTTTTTCTTTCTTTCCGGGGTCGGTTTCAAACACAATCTGAAGGGTAAATTCTTCTTTCGGGTATTTGCTTATGCCACCATTGGCATATACACCGTATGTGCCACCTTCGTCTTCGCGTACTTTCTCGGTATAGATAAGGTCCAGAATCTGGTCTATCATACTCATCATAATCATGTTGCGGCTATTATATGCACAATTGCCACTGTAAAAAGCCATAATCGAAGCTTTGGGAGTTTCCTGTTGTTTAGTAAACTCGTTTTTGTACTGGCCTTTCCGGACTTCAATTTTGTTATCTTTGAATGTTTCCTTGCGTCCGGTTGCCGGGAGAGATGCCAGATATTGTTCGATGTAGGGTTTAACTTCTTCCAGTTCCACATTACCAACCAATATAAAGGTGAAATCCCCAGCATCCATGAAACGATCGTTGTACATAGATAATATCTTATCATAATCTATGCGTTCCAAAATATCAGCTTTCAGCCGTTGGGTACGGGGGTGTTTCATATAGATAGTACTGTTGATAGAATCAACAAAAGCAACCATCGGGTTGAGTTCCTGGTTCTGTAAGGAGGCTTTAGTACGGTTCTTATACGATTCGAATGCATCGGAATCTTTTCTGGGGGCAGTGAAAGTAAGGTAAGTCAACTGCATCATGGTTTCGAAATCTTTGGGTGAACAGCTACCGGATATACCCTCTGTCTTATTACCGACGGAAGCATTTACCCATGCTTTTTTTCCGGCTAGGACTTTCTCGAGGTCTACCTGGCTGAAATTGCCTATGCCACCTACGGGAGCTACAGAATTGAGGGTCATAATATTGGCTATTTCCGAATCGGGAAATAGGGAAGTACCTCCGAGGCTGACTCCCTTCATTTGTATTTCGTCGGCTTTGAAATCGGTTTTGCGTATAATAACCTTGGCGCCGTTAGATAAAGTAAGCGTAGTAGTTCCGAAAATGTCGTCGTGGGTTTCCGAAACGATTATTCCCGGAGCGGGCTTTTCTGTAATCAACTCTTCATCGGAAACTTTGTCTTCATAAGCAGTAAGTTCTTCTGCGATAACGTCGTTCATTATTTTCAGTAAAGCTTCTTTGGATGGGAAAACCAGTCCTTCTTTATCAGGGCCGTAAAGGACAACTACTTTATTCGTTTCGGTAACCAGTGTAGGCAATATCTGATTAATAAGCATTACCGGGATATTCGGCGCTATCTGGTTCATAATTGCATATTCGTTTTCGATACCCGGAATAGGTTCGCTGTTAAGGAAGCTGTCGGAATATTCTTCGGCATAGAAATCATTCTTCTTTTTGTCGCGCTCATTATATTCCGACTCCAAAGCACGTAGATATTCGGCACGGGCACGGCTATATTCCGACTCTGTAAAGCCAAACTTCCGGGCACGTTCAATTTCGCGTACCAATGTGGCAAAACCAGTTTCAATATCATCTTCTTTGCATGCAACAACGCCTGTGAATGAGTCTTTGGTGCGGGCTGCATAGAATGAACCATCATAGGCTCCGGCATAGATAAAGGGAGGATTGGCTGTCTGGCGCAATTCATTGTACCGGGCATTTATCATATTACTAATCATTGCTTTGGCATAATGGGCAACAAGATATCCCATATTATTTTTCTGGTCATTGGGTACTGCTTCGTGTTTGTTGAAATACAGTATCTGGATGTTGGGTTGTTCTTTGTCTTTTTCGATAACGATAATAGGTTCCTGATTGTCGTCTACCGGGTAATAAATACGTTCGGCTGCATCTGGTTGTGCAGGAATATCGGCAAAGAGGGTTTTTATTTTGGCTTCTATATTATCAACATCAATATCACCTACTACAATAACAGCTTGCAGGTCGGGGCGATACCATTTTTCATAATAATCACGAAGCGCTTGTGGAGGGAAATTCATTACAACATCCATGTTTCCAATGGGTAAACAGTCGGCATATTTTGTTCCGGGATACATTTGCGGAAGCGCTTTTTCCTGTAATCTTTGCAGAGCGCTCATGCGGGTACGCCATTCTTCGTTTATCACGCCGCGTTCTTTGTCTATTTCTTTGGGGTCGAGTAGTAAATCGTTCGACCAATCGTGTAGTATCAGCATACACGAATCGATAACTCCTTCGCGGATAACCGGAACGTTGGAAATATTATAAACGGTTTCTTCGATTCCCGTTCCGGCATTCAGGTTGTAACCGAAGCGTACTCCAATAGTTTCGAGGTACTGCTTCAATGCATCTCCGGGGAAATGTGTGGTACCATTAAAACTCATATGTTCCAGGAAGTGTGCAAGTCCACGCTGATCGGGTTCTTCCAGAATGGCGCCGGCTTTCATAGAAAGATAGAAATCGGCTCTGTTCTCGGGCTGGTTATTTTTGCGGATATAATAAGTCAGTCCGTTATCCAGTTTGCCGATACGTACATTCGGGTCAACGGGAATGGGTGGCATTTGTTGCTGGGCATACAACTGCTGCATGCCGCTGCTTAAAATAGCACTTGCTACACAAAGGGTAATTAATAATTTTTTCATGTTTGAGACTTTAATAGTTGTTTTTGTATGCATTAGTCGAATAACAACAAATAAAATCACAAATATGCCGAATTTATTCCATATTTAAAATCTGATTAATTTAAATCATATGATTGTTGTATTTAAAACTTTCAACGTTCCAAAGTAAACGCATACACATTCCCCCCAAAATCCGAGGCAAACAATGTATTCCCCGATATAGCTACCGTACTGAATACAGGTGCTCCTGTTTCGTGCTTCCAAACCAGCGAACCATTTGTTTTATTCACCCCATAAAGCGTACCATTCGATGCACCAAAGAATACCGTTGTGCCCGAAAGTACCGGGCTGATTTCGATACTAGCTGAAGGCATACGGGTATATGGCGCGGTGTAAATCAGTGCACTGCCTGGCTTGAATTGCCCGAGGATTTCAAAGGTTTCCCTGTCAATCGCTGTCAGACCCGCATCAACCGTACCAAAGTAGAGCCCTGGCATTTTTAGCTGGGGGTTTTTATGGTTTGCAGAAAGATGTTCATTAACAAATTCAATAGTTAATTTATCATGTAATAAAAAAAGATATATCTTTATGGTGAATATTTTTAATACTTTTTTTATGAAAGAGAAAAAGCTACTTATAAAGTCAACAGACAGAGGAATTAGTTCTAAAGAGAGAGGGAGGATTTTTAATTCAGATAATAGATACCAAACAAGGGTTCAAGCAAAATTAATAAATGCCATCCAAAATAGTAAAAAAAGTCAATTTGCTAACTCTCATATACAATGTAGAACAGCAACTTATACCTTGCTAATAACAGGAGCAGAAAATTGGGCTGTTACATCAGACAATGCACATTTAGTTGTTGGATATGTGAGTGGTGCACACATTATTAATGAGAGAGGATTGCAAGGAGGTGGGTATGTTGTAGTTATTCAAGTTAATGACACTAATATAGCTACAGTTAGAAGCTTGACAAGCGGGATAGGAGTACATACAGTGACAGTACGTAGTGGTAATCACATCGGAGACTACCATTAATATTGGCATAACAAATTAGAGTGGATAATAGGTATTAACGAGACATCCAAAATAGGGGCGAAAGTGAAGCGGTTTTCTTTTACTTTGGCACAAAAATAAGTGTACTTTTGGTTTTGCCCCTTATAGTGTTAAATCATTTTCTTTCTTAAGAAACTCTATTCAAAATCCAGTGATATTGTTTGCAATAACTGAAGTTTCTCTTTATATTTGCAGCAATTCCTGTATTGCTTTCCCCCGGGTGTAAGCAGTGCTTAGACCCGGGGGGAAGATATGCTCGCACCCGGGGGAAAACATGGCTTACACCCGGGGGAAAGCGATGTAGACTCAGTGGTTTTTCCGGAATGATTCAGTAATGTCTCTGAATGGGATATGCTGTTTCTCTAAAAAGGAATAACTGTTTTTCTTATTACCGCATATTAATTAAAAAATGAACAACTATGCCCATTCTTTACACTCCTGGAAAGAAAATTGATAAAAGTGGCGACATCCCTAAAGAATTGTATTATGTAATACCCAAGGCTTTACAAAAAAAAGGTAAACCGGTAACTGAAAAAGATATAGCAGATAACCTGGCTGCACGTAGTTCGTTGATGTCGGGCGATGTTCTTTCAGTTTTAGAACAATTGCCGGAAGAAATTGCAGAACAATTGAAACAGGGGAGAACTGTAAACGTACGTGGTATGGGAACTTTTTATTTAAGCATCAGCAGCGAAGGCGTTGAAAAACCTGAAGACTGCAAGCCTTCAACCATTCGCGATATGCGAATCTGCTTTAAAGCCGATAAAGAGTTCAAAAAGCTATTAGCCGGTTGTGTTTTCCAAAATCTGAATGATTTATAAACTGTACTGTTACAGATGAATAATACTCCGCAGAAAATTAAAATAGCCGATTATAACTATAATCTGCCCGATGAACGTATAGCCAAATTCCCCCTCCAGGTTCGCGACCAATCGAAATTGCTAATCTATCGTCATGGCGAAATAAGCGAAGATACTTTCACCTCTTTGCCCCATTATTTACCGGCCGGTAGCCTGATGGTTTTCAACAACACGAAAGTAATCCAGGCCCGGCTGCATTTCCGGAAAGAAACGGGTGCATTAATCGAAGTATTTTGCCTCGAGCCATTGGAACCGAATGATTATGTGCTGAATTTCCAACAAACCAGCCGTACAGCCTGGTTGTGTATGATTGGAAACCTTAAGAAATGGAGAGAGGGAAGTTTGAGTAAGAAAATAAATATCCAAGGAAAAGAATTAGTTTTAACAGCCGTGCGTGGTGAGAGTCATGGTACCAGTCACCGGGTAGATTTTTCATGGAACGACCCGAGTGTGACCTTTGCTGATATTCTGGATTCCTTCGGCGAGTTGCCGATTCCACCTTATCTGAACCGTGAAACCGAGGAAAAAGATAAGGAAACCTATCAGACGGTTTATTCCAAAATTAAAGGTTCAGTGGCTGCTCCTACGGCAGGACTTCATTTTACTCCGCGGGTATTTGAATCTCTGAAAGAAAAGAATATCGAATGCGAAGAATTGACTTTACATGTGGGTGCAGGTACCTTCCGTCCGGTAAAAAGCGAAGAAATACAGGATCATGAGATGCATACGGAATATATTTCCATATCGCAGAATACCATCCGGAAACTTATAGAGCATAACGGAGAGGCCATTGCAGTAGGAACGACTTCGGTACGTACATTGGAAAGTCTATACTTTATGGGTTGCATATTAGACAAAAATCCAGAAGCTACTGAGGCAGAGTTGCATATCAGGCAATGGCAGCCTTATGAAGAGGCTACCGAAATTCCGGTTGTTACTGCCTTGAATAATATACTGTCTTATCTGGATCGTCACGGAATGGAAACATTGCATAGCAGTACTCAAATTATCATTGCCCCGGGATATAAATACAAAATCGTAAAGGCTATGGTAACTAACTTCCATCAGCCTCAGAGTACTTTATTGCTTTTGGTCTCGGCTTTCATTGGCGATAATTGGAGAGAAATGTATAATTTTGCTTTCGAACACGATTTCCGTTTTCTCAGTTATGGCGATTCGTCGCTTCTGATACCTTAAATAAGATAACAACACACATGAACACAACGATTATGAATTTCTCTTTTTCCGAAATTATCCAGTACTGGGACATCTTAAAGCAGTATATAAATCCGGCATCCATCATTTGGTGGGGAGTTCTGGGAGCTTGCATCGGCTTTATTGCAATGGTGATTCTCTTAATTATTCTAAGAAAAAAAGTATTGATAAACCGGCAGCACTGGACACTGAAAGCCCTGGCATATGCCTATCTTGTATTTCTACCTCTGTGGGCAGGGTATAGTTCTATGCAATGGTTTGCCTTGCATAATTGCGAAAGGCAGATTATGGCAAACATGCCAACTTACCTGGGCGATGCAAATTCCGTATTTAATTTGTATGTAAAAGATTACGTCACTGGCGTTATCAGCGAAAGGCACTTAAAACTCACCGGGCACGAGATTATTGATAAAACAGTAGATTATACTACCCGGGTAGTAAGTAATACTATTAAAACTACACCGAAAGAGGGGAATGATGTTAAAGGAAAAATCTCTGATTTTCTTACTGCCCAGTTTATAAAATCGGATATTGCAAAGAATATTATCATTGATGAGATAGAGAAAAATATTGGGAAACCCTTATTAATGGATAAGAAACTGACTCGTGAACTTCTGGATGTTAAGATTAACGACTTAATGGATAATGGTATATTGAATACTGTTGCCGGTAAGCATGTTAAGAAATTATTCGGTGGATTTAAATCGAATGTACTGCTGATATTTCTATTAGTATTACTCATTCCGATAATCGAAATTATTATTGCGCATTATCTGGAAAAGAAAAATTTGCCACCACTACCTCCGGATAATACATCGTTGTAGCAGGTATTCATATTATCCATTATAAACATTTCTGATTTTATTCTTGTTATTTGAGTGATTTGTTTTTTAATTAATGAATATACCGCTTGGAAAAGATTGTTACATATATCCTGATTAACGTTATAGTTATTGCCAATTTTTCATTTTTGGCAGCTCAAGATGATTCTGCTCATATGAATCGTCGTAAAGCGAGTTATGATGCTTTTATTGCTGGAAAGATGGAGAATTGGGTACCTATTATACAGGAAGTCGAGAAAATAGAAACGCCTACGAGAGATGAGACAATTGAACTCCTGAGGTATTATTATGGATATTCGGCTTATCTTATCGGAATGAAAAATAAGAAAAGTGCAAAAGTCTATGTCAATAAAGGCGATAAATTAATAAAGCAACTTTTAAAAGAGGAACCCAATGATGCCACTGTGATGGCTTTTAAAGGTTCTTTCACCGGTTTAAAAGTTGTTCTCAATAAATTTAGGATTATTACTCTTGGCCCGGAGAGTATCCGGTGCATTAACCGGGCATATAAGACCGATCCTGATGATATTCAGGCTATTACGGATAAAGCTAATTTATTGTATTTTACACCCGGATTGTTTGGAGGCGACAAAAAAGAATCGTTTATATTCTTCGAAAAGGCAATTCATAAAATAGAAACAGAGCAAAATACCCGGCATAGCTGGTTTTATCTGGCTCTCTTATCACTGTTAGCCGAACATTATGAGAAAGAGGGGTATCACGATAAGGCTTTGGCTACACAACAAAAGATTCTTTGTATCGAACCCAACCTGAAATGGCTGAAGGAGAAAATTTTATCCAAATTGGACGAAGAAGAGGACAACAATTGAACTAACTACACTATAACTACTTTTATGCATAATAATTTTGTACTTATTTCAGCTGTAATATAATAACAGAAATGTTTTTTAATCTTATCTTTGCAGCTCGAATAACGACTAACACGCGAAATTATTATGAGGAAACTCGCCTTTGTACCTATTTTATTTTTATTTATTGTTAATTCTGTTCAGGTAAAAGCACAGGAATTCTTTGTTAATGCTGATCTTGTAAGTAGTTTTATCTGGCGCGGATTAAAGTTCGGTGATGCCTGTTTTCAGCCTAGCATGGGTGTAAATTTCGGAAAATTTTCTTTTATGGCCTGGGGGTCTACTAACTTGAATACATTTGGACAGGATGTGGATTTATTCCTGACTTATGCTGATAAAGGGGTAACCGTACAAGTAGCCGATTACTTTTGTGTGCCTGGCGGAGAGAAGTTTGATTACTTCAATTACGGCGCTCCATCAACTAACCATATTTTTGAAGCGAACATATCTTATCAATTTTCTGAAAAGCTACCTTTCATACTTAAATGGAGCACACTCTTTGGTGGTAGCGATTATAACAAAGCCGATGGCAGCAGGGCATATTCTTCATACCTTGAACTGGCATATCCATTTTCGGCCAAAGGTTTTGATTTTCGTGCCGAATTTGGTATCACTCCCTGGGAAGGTATGTATGCCGAAGATTTTAATGTAGTAAACATCTCGCTTTCAATGTCGAAGAAAATCAAGATTACCGATAGTTTTTCGGTTCCTGTTTCCTGCAAATTTGTAGCTAATCCTTCCGACGAACAGACGCATATTGTATTCGCAGTAAGTTTTTAACTAATATATCCGTATGAAGAAAAGTGATTTTATTTTTATCGTAGTGCTTTGCGCTATGTTTGCTCCGTTTATTATAAGCAAAGATGCTTATGATTTCTATACTCATATGTCGGCCAATCATGCAATGATTATGGGCTTTATTCAATATGCATTGCTGGCTACTATTGGCGAAATGCTGGGGTTGCGCCTTCAAACAGGTAGTTACAACAGCAAAGGATTTGGTATTCTTCCACGGGCGTTGGTATGGGGTACACTGGGCTTGAGTATTGTGGCTGCTATCCGTATTTTCGGGGTGGGTACTCCTGTATTCCTCGACTATATATTCAATTTGGATGGAGGTACTTTTAATACGGCAATTTTCTCTCCTGAGTTCTCGGGCTTGAAGTTGCTGGGTGCTTTCTTTATGGCTTTTTTCATGGATGTGTTCTTCTCTCCTCTTTTTATGATTGTTTTTACCATTTATGATATGCACATTAAACAAACGGGTGGTACATTGAAAGGATTCTTCTCTCACAAGGTTCAGTACAGCAACAATTTGCAGAACTTTAACTGGAAAGTACAATGGCAGTTTGTGTTTATGAAAACAATTCCTTTTTTCTGGATTCCTGCCCATACTATTATGTATTTGTTGCCGGCAGAGTTTCAGGTGCTGATGTCGTCAATGTTGGGTATAGTATTGGGAGTGATACTTTTTATTGCTAACAGAAAGTAATAAGACAGAACTATTGAGTTCTTCTAAATAGTTATACTTTTTTTGAACCGCAGGTACCCAGTTCGCATTAATCTGTGTACTCTGCGGTTCTTGTATAAAACATATATTATCTTTGTAATCTAAACTTAAAAACTGATATGAACAAAGATAATCAGGAAGAATTGTTTCCTCTTGTAGATGAAAATGGTAATATGTCATAGCGGAAAATTGAAATAGCCGGACTACTCTAATGTTCAAAACCTCGTATATTTAATTCTAACAGTTGTCTATTTGGCAGTTTATAAGAAAATTACCGTATATTTATTGCGTTTTTACCTTAATAACTTTTTCCCCAGAAATAGTATATCTTATGAAAGCCAGAAGTATTTTTGTTATCTTAATCATTTTTTCATTTCTTCTGTCCCCCAACAGCATTTACGCGTCAACCGGGGAAATTTATCCCTGTAACCTGCAATGCGAATACCTTGGTAATCCGTCGGTGATAGATATTCTTTCGCCCCGGCTTTCCTGGATAAATAAAACAGTGAGAGACGATATACAAGGTCAGCGACAAACAGCCTGGCAGATTCGTGTAGCAAGCAGCCCCGATAAACTTTCAGCCGGCAACCCCGATTTATGGGATAGCGGGAAAACGAAAAATGATTCTTCCCTTTTTATAAAATATGATGGAAAACCCCTTCAATCGTGCCAGCAATGCTGGTGGCAGGTACGTGTGTGGGATGCCAATAAAAATATCTCCGAATGGAGCGAACCTGCTTATTGGGGAATGGGATTGTTAACAGAAACTGATTGGCAAGCCAATTGGATTGGTGTACCCTGGCAGGGTGAGGAAGCAGTTCCGGTTACCCGGTTGGAAGAAGCTCCGCCTGTTCCTCTTTTACGCAAAGAATTTACAACCTTAAATAACAAGCATATAAAGTCGGCACGAGTTTATACTACGGGACTGGGGTATTTCGAAATCTACATCAATGGCGAAAAGGTTGGTCGGGATATACTGGCGCCGGCTCAGACAAATTACGATAAACGTCCGGGACTCATCAACAGGAGCATACCTGTAGAAGATAATTTTACGGAATATAAAGTAATGTATCTATGTTACGATTTAACCACACAACTCAGGAAAGGGCAGAACGCAATAGGCGCTGTTTTAGGAAACGGTTTTTATCATTCGGATAGCGGTTGGACAATGGCTTATGGCTCACCGCGTTTCATCGCCCAGCTTCACATTGAATATACCGATGGAACGGAGCAGGTAATTGTAAGCGACACCAGTTGGATGGTATCCAGGAGTGCTATTCTTCATAACGGCCTTTATTCCGGAGAAATGTACGACGCAAACCGGGAACAATCCGGTTGGAATACCGCTGGCTTTAATGACTCTGGCTGGCAACCGGCCGTTATACGTCGCACCCCTTATGGGAAACTAAAAGCCCAGATGACCCCAACTGATAAAGTAATGGAACGTCTTAAGCCGGTTTCGATAACTAAAACGGGAGAGAAAAGCTATAAAATTGATTTTGGTGAAGAAATATCGGGCCGGGTGTCATTATTGGATATTCAATCTCAACGGGGTGATACCCTATCCGTGAAATATGTGAGCGAATCTCCCAACGGTAAACATATCTATATATGTAGAGGTGGCGGGGAATCTCACACACCCAGATTCACCTGGTATGTTTTCCGCGAAGTCGAAATCAACGGTTGGAATGGTGAATTAACTCCTGAACAGGTTATCGCCGAGGCAGTTTATACCGATGTCGGAACAATCGGGAAATTTGAGTGTTCCAATCCTTTATTCAACCAGATTAACCGGATATGGTGGCGTAGCATGACCGATAATATACACGGAAGTATCATGAGCGACTGCCCACACCGCGAACGTTCGGCCTATACCGGCGATGGTCAAACGGTATGTGTTACCGCCATGCACAATCTGGATATGAAAAGTTTCTACACCAAGTGGATTGAGGATATACGCGGTGCGCAAAACCCGGTTACAGGATATGTACCCAATGGGGCGCCTTGGCAACCCGGATGTGGCGGCGGTGTAGCCTGGGGAGCAGCTATCAATATAATGCCCTGGGAATTCTACCTGCATTATGGGGATATGGATATGCTTGCGCGGAACTTTGAAGCAATGAAAAAGCAAGTTGGGTATCTTACTAATTGGAGATTACCCGATGGAACCATTGAATCTAAAGCGCCTATGGGTTCAGAAAAACCTCATGAATGGATGAATCTGGGAGAATGGTGCCCACCGGATGTTATGCTGCCGAATGCTTTGGTTCATACTTTTTATTTTTGGTATTGTGCCGATTTGACCGCCCGTACTGCCCGGGTATTGAGCCAAAAGGAAGATGCCAACGTTTACAGCAAAATGGCAGATGATATTCGGAATGCTTTTATTTCGAGATTTTATGATGCTGAGGCAAAGAGTTTTGGAAAATACGGAGCCAATATTTTCGCCTTATATATGATGAAAGGCCTTGATACGGAAATGAAAACTAATGTAATCCAGTCCTTACACAAAGATATAGTTCAGGCGGGAGGTAATCTTGATACCGGTGTATTTGGTACCCAGTTTTTCTTTGAAGTCCTGGCCGAGAATGGATTGAACGAATTAGCTTTCGAAGCAATGAATAAACGTACCTATCCCAGTTATGGACATTGGATTGAGCAAGGAGCAACAACAACGTGGGAAGAGTGGGGAGGAAGAAACTCTCGTAATCACCCGATGTTTGGTAATGGGCTGACGTGGTTTTACCGTTGTCTGGCCGGTATGAAGGCTGATGAACATATGCCAGGATATAAGCATATTATATTAAAACCTCAACCAGTTGAAAAAATAGATTGGGCTTCCTATCACCACGGTACACTGTATGGAGATGCAGGAATAAAATGGAACAAAAACAACGGTAAATTGTCTATGGAGATTACAATTCCTGTTGGTACTACCGCGACAGTTTATATGCCTGTAACACAAGATACCGCAAAAGATGCATTGCGCAAAAACTGCAATAAGTGGGTTGAACTGGAACAAATAAAGAATAACTATGCCATTTATAAAGTAACCGGCTCAGGAAAATTCTTTTTTACCGAATAATTAATTTTGAATCTACTTATCAATTTATTTGCTAGTATCAAATGAATGATTTGCCAGTACCAAACAGTTCATTTGCCAGTACCAAACGAGGCATTTGATACTGGCAAATAACTCGTTTGATACTGGCAAATACCAGAACTCATTCTAACAAAAAAACGGATTGGAATATTCAAACTCCAATCCGCTATCTCTTAATAAATCAGATATTATTATTTTGCTAGTTCATATATAACGTCCATAATCTTCTGGCCGATTTCCTCTGCCGCTTCCATGGTAGAAGCTTCACTATAAACCCGGATAATCGGCTCCGTATTACTTTTGCGCAGGTGTACCCATTTATCGGCAAAATCTATTTTTACTCCGTCAATATCATTGATTTCTTCGTTCTTATAGATTTCCTTTACCTTTTCGAGGATAGCATCCACATCTATTTCAGGAGTAAGGTCTACCTTATTCTTAGCAATAAAATAGGGTGGGTAGCTAGCGCGTAGTTCACTTACTTTCTTACCCTCATGCGCCAGGTGACTAAGGAAAAGTGCAATACCCACCAGGGCATCCCGACCGTAATGGCTCGCCGGATAAATAACTCCTCCGTTTCCTTCGCCGCCGATAACGGCACCTACTTCTTTCATTTTAGTTACCACATTTACCTCACCTACGGCAGAAGCAAAATATTCCTGCCCATATTTTTTGGTAACGTCGCGCAGTGCACGGGTAGAACTTAGATTTGAAACGGTATTGCCAGGAGTATGCTTTAAAATATAATCTGCTATTGTTACAAGTGTATATTCTTCTCCGTACATAGTTCCGTCTTCGCTAATCATGGCAAGGCGGTCTACATCCGGGTCAACAACAAATGCTACATCTGCTTTGCCGCTTTTCATCAGGTTCATGATGTCTCCCAGATTCTTTTCAAGCGGTTCGGGATTGTGTGCAAAGTTTCCGGTAGGTTCGCAATAAAGCTTTTCTACCTGTTTTACTCCCAATTGTTCCAGTAATTCGGGAAGGATAATACCACCAACTGAGTTAACAGCATCAATGGCTACCCGGAAGTTTGCTTTTTTAATTGCTTCGACATCCACCAGTTCCAAAGCCAGTACACTTTCAATATGTTTTTGATTATAAGTTAAGTCCTGCCGGTAAGAACCGATATGGTCAACATCGACATATTCAAACTCTTCGGCCTCGGCAATACGTAATACTTCTTTGCCTTCAGCATCGTTCAGAAATTCTCCCCGTTCATTCAGGAGTTTCAATGCGTTCCATTGTTTGGGGTTATGAGAAGCAGTAAGAATGATACCTCCACAAGCTCCTTCCATTGTTACCGCCACTTCTGTTGTTGGGGTCGATGCAAGATCAATGTCTACCACATCCCATCCTAATCCCATAAGGGTTCCAACAACTACGTTTTTTACCATTTCACCGGATATGCGTGCATCCCGTCCAACTACAATCTTATTGGATGTAGATGTACAGGTTTTACGGATAAGTGTGGCATAAGCCGATGTGAATTTTACAATGTCAAGCGGGTTCAGACCTTCTCCCACTTGTCCGCCGATTGTACCGCGGATTCCAGAGATAGATTTAATAAGGGTCATTATATTTTAGATTATTGATAAAGGTTTAACTGGAACGATTCTATTGTATCTGGATTTTACGTAATTCGTAATACATAGGTGAAATAGAGTACATACTGTTTGCTGAACTATGACCTCTCTTGGAAGGAACAATCAGTTTAACATGAGCCTTATTCTTAATGTATGGTATAATGTCGATAATTCCACGGGGAACATCCAGTCTGGTATAAGGATTATTATTGTATGCATAATTTAATACTCCTTGTGTAAACAGAACACTACTTGCATTTGGAGTATAATTAAATTCATCGACATATGCACCATAAGGTATATGTATATTAGAAGTTGTATCGTCTATCGAGTAATTCTTCGGATCAATTTCGGCCATCATATTATATTCTTTCAGGCGAAGAAGTACTACATCACGGTTCTTTACAGTATCACCCTGTCCTCTATTAACAATCTGTAAATACACACCACTCGAAAAGAGTACATATTCATTGTCGTCTACATTCGTGATTGTATCCTTCTCAAATTCTTCCTGAGTTATGGTCTTTATATCGTGTTTTTTTACGAATGCTCTGATAGCCTTTCTTTCGTCTTCCAGCATCTCGGCGTAAGTCTTCTGATTATTGCAGGATTGGAAAAAAGCTCCAAAAGCCAAAAAAGTAAGAAATAACAGTGACAGTTTTTTCATTTGTAGTTTAAGTAATATTTTATGCAAAAGTATTTTATTTCAGTTAAACTCAAAAGTTCCAGGTAAGAAAGTTCTAAACCTTTAACCTTTCTCATTTAACTTTTAACCTTTAGCAGAGGTTTATATGCCTCCAACGCCTTTTCAAACAGTGCAATAGCATCGTCCATTGTTCCAGTAAATTCTCCTCCCGAAGCATTTAAATGGCCGCCTCCATTGAAAAACTCCGCTGCCAGTTTGTTCGTTGGGAAATCACCCACTGAACGGAAAGAAATTTTAATATTTTCTTTTTCAGTGTCTTCACGCAGGAAACAACTGAATATCACGTTTTTAATGGAAAGTGGGATGTTTACAAAGCCCTCGCTATCACCCCGTATATAGTCGAAACTTTTCTGCTCTTTTCCGGTAAGAGTAATTAAAGCGGCATTATACTCGTTGTACACTTTCATATTAGACAGAACATATCCCATCAAGCGCAAACGGCATTCGGAATAAGTGTTGTACACTCTCCGGTAAATTTCGTCTTTGTCAATACCCTTTGATAATAATTCGCTGATGATGAAATATATTTCACGGTTATTCGAATTGTAGGTAAAGCCACCCGTATCCGTCATCATTCCGGTGTATATGCATTCAGCTCCCTGCTTGGTTATTTCTTCGAAATATCCCATACGGCAAATTAATCTGAAAACCAGTTCGGAAGTAGATGATATTTCCGGATGAGAAATAACAATATTGGCAAAGTCGCCGGGATATAAATGATGGTCGATAAGAATCTTTCGGGCTGGAGAATTGCCGACAGCTTCGGCCATATTATCAATACGGCTTAAAACATTGAAATCCAGACAACAAATGATGTCTGCTTCAAAGATTAATTTATCAGCAAATTCTTTATAACGATCGTAAAAGAGGATGTCTTTATTTCCCGGCATCCATCTCAAAAAATCGGGAAAAGCATTAGGGAGTATCACATTCGCATTCTTACCCTGTGAATTCAGGAAGTGCCATAAACCCAGAGAGGAACCCACGGCATCACCATCGGGGGCAACATGTGATACAATAACAATGTTTTCGGCTCTGTCGAACCATTTGATGAAATGATCAATATTGCTTTGAGCAATAATTTTTGTTAGCATATGCCTTAATTAGTTTAAACCGGGAACAAAGATACATTAAATAGTTGAAAGTTGAGAGTTGAAAGTTGAACTAAAGTTCCAGTTCCAACTTGCTCTCACCTGTAGGAGACAGTACCGATAATGTCATCTTATCACCAATCTTCCGTAAAATCATCAGGGTTGCACCTTCCGGACGGTTACCACCGCCAATTACTACCGGATAATTATTTCCAACAGAGCCTTTGGGATGATATGCATAACGATGGGTATGCGCATTGAGGCAGACATTAAAAGGTGCTTTGGATAGAAGTTCTCCCCATAATCCGAGGCAAGGATTATAAGAGTTTTCGCGCATACCATATATGGGAATATGGTGAATAAGAACTCTCTTTGTGGCTTTTTTGAATGCAGGAGCCTTCAATTCTTGTTTTAGAAAACCAACCTGGTCGGTCCGTAACCCTTCGAAATCGTTAAGGCCATAATACACCCAGGTACTGTCGGGCTTATCCTCACCGCAATCGAGCATCACGAAGCGGGTATCGCCCCAACTGAATGAACCGTATGTTTTATCGCCCACATAATCTAACAGATTCCTTAGTTCTATGGAATACGTATTGCGGATTTCGTGATTACCACGCATATAGAAAACAGGAACATGCTGGGCTTTTACTTTCTCGTTCATGTAGGAAAGGAATCCCACTGCCTCCCGTTCATTTTTAGGGTCGTCGATGCAGTCGCCGTTAAAGAATACCATATCGTAGGATAGGTCTTTCAAAAGTTCGCCGTACATATCCATGAGTTTGTTATTCTTGTGGATATCGTTAAGGATAATGGCTGTGAAATCTGTTGTTTTCTTCGACGGCATGGTGAAGGTATATACATCTGAATAGGCGGTTTCGCCAAACTCCTTTTTATAGGCCTGATAAAGCGTTATCTCGCGCGAGCAGACGCGATAGCTGTACGTTCTTCCGGGTTCCAGGCCGGTAAGTCGCATTTTATGGTGTTTATTGTTACAAATCATTTGTCCGTCTACGTATAATTCTTTCCGGTTATCCAGCTTACCATCCAGGCCGTATTCTATCCAACTATGAACGGGAACATTGGTAAACCATGATACGGTGATTCCATTGTCGGTACAATTTTGCAGATAGGGTTTAGTGCGGAATATATCTTCTTCGGCAGCTTTCAACCGTACATCCACATAAAGTGGCAGATGGTCGGATGCTTGCGTAGTCAATACGTCTCTCCCAAGTATCGAATAGGTATTCCCGGCATTGTTTAAGCCATAAATAAAATCGATACAAGCGCGGGGAGAATCTGACGGGGAAGTGTTTTGTTTGTAATTATTGAGCGTTGTAAAGCGTTCGCGTAATAATTCCTGAACATTCGATTCGTACCGTGAATTCATGTCACCGGCAAGGATAACAGGCTTAGTGATACCTTGCAGGGCGTTGAATATGACGTTTACAGATGCAATCCTATCCTCTTCCGTCAGCGAGAAATGAGTACAACATACGTAATACTTTTCGAATTCGGCAATAAGCAAGGCACGGGCTTCTTCTCTTCCCGGTAATGGAATGCTCCGGGTATTCAGGGGAACTTCCTTAGACAGGAGCCCGATTCCATACTTACCACCATCATGATCGATAGCCGGTGCAAAGACGGGGTGCATCAGTACTTTCCCGGCTAGTTCGCCTAAAACATAAATGTTGCCGGTTCGCCGGGCAGCACTGTCAAGTTCCTGCACCGCAACCACATCGGGTGATACATTATTTATTACTGCCGCCACACGGTCGATATCCATCACTCCATCCATACCGATACAGTTGCGGATGTTATAACTCATGATGCGGGTTGAATTTTCTTCTTTCGGATAAACTGTCTGAGCTACCAAAGAGCACGAAAGAAAAAGAGTAAACATAGAGAGTAAAACAAATTTCTGTTTCATAACAAGGGAGATAATATAAGGTTATTGACAGCCAAAGTTATAGAAAAAGATGATTGTGGGTATAATTCTCCGGAATAAATTTGCATTCAATTAAGAAAACGTTTACTACCTTTGTAGCAGATTCAGGTGAGCATTCTGCTTCCGGCAGAATACGCGAGGGAATCCGGTGAAAATCCGGAACAATACCCGTTGCTGTAATCCCGTTGCCAACTCTTTGGGCAAATGTTTTGCAATCTACAAAACCACTGGTAGTCCTGCTGCCGGGAAGGTACTGCGAAGCCGGGAAAGTCAGAAAACCTGCCTGCATCAATTTATATATTCATGCCTTCGGGATAAAGGGTATGAAAATACAAACTACATACACATGAACCAGAAAGTAATACCGCAATTCCTACTTGCCGCACCATCTTCGGGTAGTGGTAAAACGTCCATTGCCATGGGCTTGATGAAACTATTCACTGATAAAGGTTACCAGGTACAACCTTTTAAGTGTGGTCCTGATTATCTCGATACCAAATTCCATAGTCTAGCCACTGGGAAACCCTCAGTCAATCTGGATATATTCATGGCTAGCCAAGAACATCTGAAAAAACTATATAACCGTTACTCGCATACAGCCGATATCTGTATTGTGGAAAGCATGATGGGTATGTACGATGGTTACGACCGCTATAAAGGTTCTTCCGCCGAAATAGCCCAACTACTTAATATACCGGTAGTTTTGGTTATTGATGCCCGTTCCTGTTCGTATTCTGTAGCTCCGCTTATACATGGTTTTAGTACCTTTATGCCTGGCATAAAGGTGGTTGGCGTTATATTTAATTATATCGGTAGCGAAAAGCATGAAAAGATGCTTCGCGAAGCTTGTTTGGATGCCCGGGTCGAATGTTTCGGCTGTATACCCAAAGAAGATGATTGGCGGATACCATACCGTTATCTGGGATTGAATTACGGGAATA
Source organism: Bacteroides sp. (assembly GCA_032108265.1). Classification (GTDB taxonomy): domain Bacteria; phylum Bacteroidota; class Bacteroidia; order Bacteroidales; family Bacteroidaceae; genus Bacteroides. Next base: position 23,158 of record DAMCMT010000008.1, on the reverse strand, counting down.
CCAAAGGCTCGACTTTGCCGAAATTATGGGCACGGATTATTAAAAAACATATTGATTTTAAATTACTTTTAAAGAAAACATCCATAAATCCCGTAGATTATGTCTCGGAACCAGAGCAATCGCGGGGTTCTTTACGGATAACTGTAGCAAAGAACAATGAATCTTTCTGCTTTATTTATCAGGAAACCATTGAAAAGCTTCAACAGTTGGGTGATATATTATATGTAGATCCAGAGCGTGATAAAGAATTACCGGCCGATACTGATATTTTATATTTACCGGGAGGTTATCCCGAGAAACATCCTTTATTGCTTCGGGATAATAATAGTATGCGGGAATCTGTTTACCAATACATTGAAAATGGAGGACGTGCGTTGGCCGAATGTGGTGGTATGATTTATTTAAGCAAAGGAATTATTAGAAACAACCATACACGTGAAATGGTCGGTATATTCCCTTTTTATATTGAAAAAATGTACAGAACTTTGGGATATCGTCAATTAGAATACAATGGACTTAAACTTCGCGGACACGAGTTTCACTACACCCAGTTCACCTCGGATGATAATTTGCCGGAATCCGTAACCCAGGTATACAACGCCAAAGGCGAACCGGTAGATACACCCGTTTTCAGATACAAAAACGTAATCGCCAGCTACACCCACCTGTACCTGGGCGAAACCGATATACTTAAACTCTGGGAAGATTAATATGAAACGCATTTATACCCGTACCGGCGACAAAGGAACAACCGGCATACACGGCGGCCAGCGTGTACCGAAAGATGATATCCGTATTGAAGCCAATGGCTGTATAGATGAGTTAAACTCAATAATAGGTATTATCCGTTCGCTCCTGCCATTCGAACATCAATGGCAAAAGATGCTACACAAGCTGCAATATGAACTGATGATTGTAATGAGCCATGTAGCTACTCCGTCGGCCATTCGTGACAAGAATCCCAACGTATTACCTGACGACCTGGCTACATTTTGCGAACAACAGATGGATGCAATGACAGCCATTCTTCAGGATAATGGTTACTTTCTGCTACCCGGCGGTACGCCCGTATCGGCACAATGCCAGTTTGCACGTACCGTAGCCCGACGAGCCGAACGCAGGTTGTGGACATTGCACCGGGAAGATCCGGTACCGGAAGAAATCCTCACATTCTTTAACCGGCTATCGGATTTGTTTTTTGTTATGGCGCGGTACGATATGCAACAACAAAACTGGCCCGAGGAACGGTGGCAGGCGTTTGCGTATAAGAATAAGAAGAAATGAACACAGAGTCACAGAGTCACAGAGATTCAAATAGATATATCGCTGCGGCACATTGCCACCCGGTAATGTTCGCCGGAACCGGTAGCGACATAGGCAAAAGCATAATTGCAGCAGCCTTCTGCCGTATTTTCCGTCAGGACGGCTACAACCCTGCCCCTTTTAAGGCGCAGAATATGGCATTGAATTCTTATGCTACACCCGAAGGTCTGGAAATAGGTCGTGCGCAAGCAGTCCAGGCCGAAGCGGCAGGTGTACCTTGCCACACAGATATGAATCCGTTACTGCTGAAACCCTCGTCCGACCACACCTCGCAGGTCGTACTGAATGGTAAACCCATCGGGAACCGGCATGCTTATGACTATTTCCGTAAAGAGGGTAGGGAGGAACTCCGGAAAGAAGTTTGTGCAGCGTTCGACCGCTTGCAGCAACGGTACAATCCGGTTGTAATGGAAGGCGCCGGAAGCATATCCGAAATCAATCTGCGCGAAAGCGACCTGGTAAACCTGCCGATGGCCATCTATGCCGGAGCCGATGTTATACTGGTAGCAGACATAGACCGGGGCGGAGTTTTCGCCAGTGTCTACGGTTCCATCATGCTGCTGAATGAGGAAGAACGGCGGCACATCAAGGGTATTCTTATCAATAAATTCAGGGGAGATATCCGGCTTTTCGAGAGTGGTATAAAAATGCTGGAAGATTTATGTAATGTTCCTGTTGTAGGAGTTGTACCGTATTACAAAGACATCTACATTGAGGAAGAAGACTCGGTAATGTTGCAAACCAAAAACGTACAGGCAGCGCATGGTAAAGTAAATATAGCCGTTATACTACTGCGGCATCTTTCAAATTTTACAGACTTCAACGTGTTGGAGCGCGACCCGCGGGTACATCTTTTTTATACCAACAACACGGAAGAGATAATGAAGGCGGATATCTTACTGATTCCCGGCAGCAAAAGTACCTTGTCTGATTTGTACGAACTTCGCCGCAACGGTGTTGCCCAGGCCATCATCCGGGCGCATCGCGAAGGTGCTACGGTAATGGGCATTTGCGGAGGATATCAGTTAATGGGTATGGAAGTGTGCGACCCCGACCATGTTGAAGGCGAAATAGAGCGTCTGCCGGGACTTGGCCTGTTGCCCGTAAGTACCCGTATGCAAGGAGAGAAGGTTACTCGGCAGGTGAAATTTACTTTTGTAGGTGGTGATACCGTTTGCGAAGGCTACGAGATACATATGGGCACAACCACAGTGGTGGATGAGGCACCTTCTTTGCCCCTGGCACAGATTATGGAAGAAAACCGGACGGACGGATATCTGAAGAACCGTACATGCATGGGAACCTATATCCATGGAATACTCGATAATCAGGTCTTTGTTGATTACCTTCTGGAACCTTTCGCCGATAAGCTGACAGGTGGGGCATTCGATTATAAAGCATTCAAGGAAGAGCAATACGATAAACTGGCCGACCACGTACGGAACCATGTGGATATGCCATTAATATATAAAATACTGACGGAGAAATGATTAACGGACATGGCGATGATATACATAGTTTCAGTAAGCCGATCGGAAGCAATTTCAGTTCGAATGTGTTTTACGGTGCAAACTTATTAGGGCTGCAAGCGCATTTGTGCGAAAAACTCGATGCAATAAATAATTATCCGGAACCCGAACCATATACATTAGAAACTGAATTGACTGGCTTTCACGGACTCCCCGGTGATACTGTTTGTGTAACCAACGGCGCTACAGAAGCTATTTATCTGATTGCACAAGCTTTCCGGGGTGCTAAATCGGCTATTCTTGTTCCTACATTCAGCGAGTATGCCGATGCCTGCCGTATGCATGGGCACCGGGTAACTTCTATTTACCGGATAGATGAGTTGCCCGGTACGGCAGACGTGGTGTGGATATGCAATCCGAATAACCCAACGGGCACAGTCTTTGAAAAAGATACTCTGGTGAAATTGATAGATTCGCATCCGCAAGTGTATTTTGTTATCGACATGGCTTACAGCGCTTTTACCCGGAAAGATTTGCTTACAGTCGGCGAGGCGGTGCAGTATCCGAATGTAATTCTACTGCACTCGATGACAAAAAAGTATGCCATTCCCGGTCTCCGGTTAGGATATATTACAGCCGATTCCGCAGTATTAAAGCAAGTGCGTGTGCAACGGATGCCGTGGTCGGTAAACCAGTTGGCTATCGAAGCGGGGCATTATATCTTAAAGTGTAAAGTACCCTTTTCGATTAGTATGGATGAGTATCTGGATGAGGCTCAACGATTACGCGATATGCTGATTAAAACCAAAATAATAGAAGTGTGGCCCACAGGTACGCACTATATGCTGGCCCGGTTACGGGTAGGTAATGCGGCTGCACTTAAAGAGTTTCTGGCAAATACATATGGAATATTAATTCGCGATGCATCAAACTTTGACGGGTTGGGTGAGGATTATTTCCGCGTGGCGGCGCAAACGGCAAAAGAGAATATTCGCTTAGTGGAATGTATTAAAATGTGGCTGAAAGCATGATTTTTCAGTTGATTTTCTGGAGTCTGGTTTCCCTTTTATTGGGTTGGGTACTCGATAAAATTCTGGGCGATCCTGCATGGCTTCCACATCCCATCGTAGGCTTCGGAAAATTAATAGCCCGCAGCGAACGACAATGGAACAAAGGTTCCCACAAAGTAAGAAATGGCGGTTTACTTACTTTCCTGCTTATTAGTTTTGTGTTTATCATATCAGTCTGTTTGCTTTTGTTGGCATGGAATATCTCCGTATGGATGTATGTTTTCCTGTCTGTCATCTCCGTATTTTATTGTCTGGCGGGTACCACACTTATCAGGGAGGTACGTATGGTGTTCGATGCGGCCGACCGTTCGTTGGACGAAGGCCGTACACAGGTAGGAAGGATCGTTGGCCGGGATACTTCGGAATTATCTGGTCAGGAAGTTCGTACGGCAGCACTTGAAACGTTAGCAGAAAACCTGAGCGATGGTGTAATAGCACCGTTATTCTGGTTTATGTTGCTCGGTGTTCCGGGTATGCTGGCTTATAAAATGGTGAATACCCTCGATTCCATGATTGGTTATAAAAATGAAAGGTATTTATTGTTCGGCCGTGTGGCGGCAAAGACGGATGATATTGCCAATTACATTCCTGCACGTCTCACTGCTCTCCTGATGGTACTGGTTAGTGGCCGGTCTAATCTGTTGAGCTTTGTCAGGAAATACGGCAGGGAACATGCAAGTCCTAACTCAGGATATCCCGAAGCGGCGCTGGCGGGGATATTGAACTGCCGGTTCGGCGGGTCGCACAATTATTTCGGAGAAGAAGTATATAAACCATTTATCGGGCATCATGAGAGACGGCTTACTACGGATGATATGAAAATAGCCGTACGGATTAATCAGTGGGTTGAGGTGGCAATGATAACGATGATGGGGCTTATTCCGGCATTGGTACTACCGTCGTTCTATACTAGTGCTACCATCGTTTTATACT
>DAMCMT010000008.1:0-18353 GCA_032108265.1 Bacteroides sp. | reverse complement strand
CGCTACTGTAATTCTATGGTAGCGCCACCATAGATCTATAGTAGCGCTACTATAGAATTACAGTAGCGCTAGTATAGACTGCCAATATGACCGGTGAAAATTCACTTAATTTACGTGGTATACGGACAAATTGACATCCGTATAATTCCCTGCCTTTATATTTCGATTTGGATAATCCCGCCATACGGCGTTAATGAATTAAATGCTTCTTCCGGTTTTAGCAACCCGGCATATATCTCGGCGCAGATAAGTACACCGCCGTGTGCAAAGACAGCGACGTTTGAATAATCTTTTTGCCGTAATTCATTTAAAAAAGAAGAAACACGCCGGTATTGCATCATGAAAGATTCGCCGCCTGTAGCAGGTATGTTGAGATAATCTTCGAACCATTCCTGTAGCCGGGGATCCCGGATGGTATCAAAAGATTGCATTTCCCATTCGCCGAAATTCAGTTCCAGTATCCGGTTATCCCGGATGGCATCGGGGTATCCGCAGAAATCGGCCAGATGGGTGCAGCGCGAGAGGGGACTGGTGAATATAATATCGAATGGTTCGTGGGATAGGTTATTACGCGTTACCGTAGCCTCTTCTGTGAAAGAAGGTTTTAACGGAACATCTGTTTGCCCGTAGCAGGTGCCTTTGGGAACATCGACCGATGTATGCCGGATAAAAGTTATTTTCATATCGGGTTTTGATGGATAATAACAACTGCTAAATAAAAAGATAATTCGCACAATAGGAATACGGCGCCGCAACAATCGCCCGTGTAGCCCTGTATTTTTTTATTCATCAAGCGGTAAAGCAACAGGAACACAAGAATGGGCAATAACCCCGCCAGCCAGAGCTTGGGTTGTACAAGAACAAGCAGTGGCAATGCACCAAAGATGAAACAACGGATAAATACCCATGGTTTCATACGGTTGTAGATAGTTTTTGCTTTGCTTTCTTCTTCCTTGCGGGCATATGGAAGGACGTTTGGTAATTGTGCGGCCACGAACTTGGCCCAGACATCACCAGCCAATACTATCCATAAAGCCTGCTGTACGGGAATGCTGATGAGAAGCCATCCTAAAAGCAGAAAGTAAAGAATCAGTCCAAGCACTCCGTATGTGCCGATATACGAATCTTTCATGATAGCTAATATCCGTTCGCGGGTTGTGCCTCCTCCGAAACCGTCGAAGAAATCGGCCAGGCCGTCTTCGTGCAGGGCGCCGGTAATGAGTACCCGTCCGATAATGGCAAGCAGTACTGCAACAGGGTAGGGAAGGATCATTGAACATAGCCATAATACAAACGCCATACTTCCACCGGTAAGCCAGCCTACGAGCGGCCAGTAACCGACTACATTCCGGAAACATTCTGCCGGAACGGTTTTTAACTTCCAAAAAGGAAGACGGGTGAAGAATATAAAGGCGGCCAGAATGTTCATATTAAAAATATTTGGTTACCTCGGCACTCAGGAAATTATCCATTTCATTAATCATACGTACGGCTGAGTCGACGATGGGGTAGGCGCAAATGGCTCCGGTGCCTTCGCCCAGGCGCAACCCGAGATTTAATAAAGGTTTGGCTTTAAGATAATCGAGCAGGAGTTTGTGCCCTGCTTCGTCTCCCTGATGGCCGTATATGGCATAGTTCAGTACTTCGGGGTATATATGCGAGGCAGCCAGTATACAGTTAGTCATAATGAAACCATCGACGAGAATAATCATTTTCAGTTCGGCAGCTTGTAGCATGGCGCCTACGGCCATTGCCATTTCAAGACCTCCGAAGTATGTCAGAACATCTTCGATGCAAGTGATTCCTGCATAGTTGAGCATTGCGGCTTTCAGTATGGAATGTTTATGTTTAACTCCCTCACTATCCAGTCCGCTTCCGGCGCCCACGCATTTATGCAGTGGAATGCCTGTTAAAGTAGTCATCCATAAAGAAGAAGTAGACGTATTGGCGATTCCCATTTCGCCGAAGCTTACCACATTACAACCCTCATCAAAGGCTTGCTGTACGATGTCGGCACCGTGGCTTATGCACATCTCTAATTCTTCCATAGTCATAGCAGGTTCTTTCAGGTAACTACGGGTACCTTTGCGAACTTTCTTGTCGATTACCCCTAACTCTTCAGGAAAATCATAATCGACACCTGCATCGACTACTTTAAGTTTAAAACCATGTTGGCGGCAAAGGAAGTTTACCCCTCCGCTGCCCCGCATGAAATGGATTACCTGCTGCCAGGTTATTTCTTTCGGCGATAAACTGACTCCTTCTTCGACAATTCCATGATCGGCTGCAAAGATGATGTTTTGCGGGTTCCGAAGGGTAGGAGTAAGGGTTTGCTGAACCATTCCCACCTGTAAGGCTATCTTTTCAAGTGTGCCTAACGATCCTTTAGGCTTTGTAAGATTGTTAATCTTGTCAATAAGTTCTGTGCGTATGGCTTCGTCGGGTTTTGTGATATGAAATGTTTTCATAAATATGTTGCTTATTTAATCTTCACCGGTATGCCGGATACCATCAAAATAACTTCATGGGCTTTTGAGGCGATGTATTGGTTTACCCATCCCTGCAAGTCAGTGAATTTTCGTTGTATATCGTTTTCGGATGTTCCGCCCATTCCAATCTCGTTTGTAACACAAATAAAACGGGCATCCTGGTTGGTAAATTTATCGAATTCGGCTTTTATAGCTTGCAGGGAAGTTTCTACATCCGAGTTTAGATCGAAAAAGAAATTGGTACACCACAAAGTTATACAATCTATCAGTATCACCCGGCCCGGGAGTAAATGGCGGCTGAGTTCTTTCTCTTCTTCGATATTTGTCCACTGCGAACCTCTGCCGGACTGGTGCCTGAGTACCCGTTTCCGGAATTCTTCATCCCAGATTCGCGAGGTAGCCAGATATACAGGATTGTCTGATAACGACAAAGCCAGTTTTTCTGCATAGCTGCTTTTCCCTGAACGGGCACCGCCCGTAATTAATGTGATATGTGTCATTTTGGAGGTTATCATCTGTCTGACAAATTTAGAATAAAAAAGAATACTGGCAGTTATAATTTGTCGAACAAAAGAAGAATTCTTTTTGTTAAGCATGAAAAAAGAAAGATGGAAACCTCGTCGAAACCAAGGAAAAAACTCACATTCCCTGTATTTGTAAAAATTATAAAGGATACCTTTCAGGGATTCGGAGATGATAATGTTACACGGTTAAGTGCCTCGCTGGCGTATGCAACTCTTTTTTCGATCATACCCTTTCTTTCATTACTGATAACAATCGGAGTATACTTTCATGTCGATCTGGCTGGTCAGTTATACACACAACTGCAACCGGTAGTAGGTGCCGAGGTGGTGGAACATCTTCGCAATATTCTGGAAAGTGCCGAGAATACCGATTCGACAACCTGGGCTACTATCATCAGCTTAGGGGTTTCAATATTTGGTGCAACGGCTATCTTTGCCGAAATACAAGGATCGCTCAATACTATTTGGGGAATTAAGGCTGTTCCTAAAAAGAGTTGGTTGAAGTATATCCAGAACCGGTTGCTCTCTTTTTCCATCATCCTCATTTTTGCATTTATATTACTGATAACATTCAGTGTTACCAATATTATTAGTAACCTGACCGATCGTTTCATGGCAAGTTATCCCGATATTGCCCAGTCGCTGGTTAAGTTAGTAGGACTAATAATAAATGTATGTGTAACTACTATCATCTTTATACTGTTATACAAAATATTACCCGATGCAAAGATTAAAAGTAAGGATATTGTTGTTGGTGCACTGGCTACAACTATCCTCTTTCTGGTTGGACAATGGGGTATATCGTTATATATCGGTATAGCCAATGTAGGGAGTGTATATGGGGCAGCGGCATTTATGGCAATCCTCATTACATGGATTTACTACTCGGCTATGATTATTTATATTGGAGCCGAATTTACAGAAGCATGGGCCAATGAGATGGGTGGAAGAATTGTTCCCGACGAGTATGCTGTAGCAACCCGGATAGTGGAGATACATGAGCATAAACCAGTAAAATCAGTAAATAAGACTGTAATTGAAAAATAATTAGTAAATTAGCGGTTCATACCATGAACCATGATTCGTAAAATCAATATATTTCATAAGAATTATATAGTCTTATTGCTTATTCTCAGTTTTTCCATATCACTTTATGGGAAAAATGAATTGAAATCTATATCTGATTATCTTGATCATATTATAGATAATAAAGAAGTTTATGATGCACAAAAGGAACAGGAAATAAACAGCCTTAAAAAACTTCTTAATACAGATTCCTCGCTGGAATATGAATTCGAAATAAACCAGAAACTTGCTGCCGAATATAAAAAATTCAAGCTAGACTCTGCTATACATTATGCGGAGAAGGGTAGGGAGATAGCATATACACTTAACCAGTCCAAATTAAACTCAATTTCTGATATAAATCTGGCAAGTTTGTACTCTTATGCAGGCAGATTTCGCGAATCAGAAGCAATACTAAAGAGTATAAATAACAAGCAACTACCCATAGAATTACTACCCGATTATTACGATACATATTTGCGTTTCTTTGAGCATTACCGCGCAGTAAGCAACCAGTCGAAATATATAAAAGAAATGGAAATGTACCGTGATTCTTTACTGTCGGTATCAGATCCTTCTACTTTCAGGTATAAAATCAATATCATTCATCGATATCTTGGTGAAGCAGATGTTGAAAAGACTGAAAACCTATTAATGAATTTACTCGAATCGGTAGATATAGACACTCCTGAATATGCACTTGTTACACACTATCTGGCTGCCGTAAACAGGAGGAAAGGAGAACCGGAACTTGTGAAAAAATACTATATGCTGTCTGCCATTGCAGATATTAAAAATGCGATTAAAGAAAATGCATCTGCTCAAAACCTGGCTCTTATATATTATGATAGCGGAGATATATCCAAAGCATTTAAATACACCCAATCTGCCATTGAAGATGCAGTGTTTTCCGGCGTACAATTCAGGACGGCACAAATGTCTAAATTTTATTCAATTATTAATGCTTCATACCAGGCGAAGGAAGCTAAAACAAACAAAAAGCTTAAAACATACCTCACATTAATAAGTATCCTTTCTGTTTTCCTGATTTTGCTTGCAGCATATATCTATAAACAGATGAAAAAGGTATCGGCGATAAAAGAAGAACTATCGCTTACCAATGATAAACTAACCGCATTAAACAATGAATTGAACCAGAAAAACGACCTGCTCAATGATAAAAATGCAGAATTATCAGAAGCTAATCTCGTTAAAGAACAATACATAGCACAATTCTTTAATCTTTGTTCAACATATATCGACAAAATGGAAGATTATCGTAAAGCCCTTTACAAAGTTGGAATCAACCGGCATTATGAAGAGCTTATGAAAAAACTGAAATCTACATCCGTAGTCGATAATGAGTTGGATGAACTCTATACCCATTTCGATAGTATTTTCTTGAGTCTTTACCCAACCTTTGTATCCGAATTTAATGCATTACTGGCTGACGATGAAAAAATAATCCTCAAATCGGATAATCTCCTTAACAAAGAACTTCGTATTTACGCTTTACTACGGTTAGGTATTACAGACAATGTGAAGATTTCAAATTTCCTGCGTTGCTCTATGAGTACTATTTATAATTACCGCACCAAGATGAGAAACAAAGCGGCAATTAGTCGGGAAGACTTTGAAGATATAGTTATGAAAATAGGAACTGCAAACAACAAAGACCAATAACCTGTTTGAAAAATTGTCTCAAACTGCCTGTTTTTTCCATTTGAAGCATTCTAAATCATCTACATTATTTTTCTTTTTAAAGTTTATATTCTTCTGATTATTAGTATTTTAGCTGGTTTGGGTATCTACAAAATCATCTTTTGTTTTCAAAACCGGTTTTATTTCATATTAGCTTTGTGATACAGGGATGAAATAGAGGGAAACTATTTTTCATCCCGATAATTAACCCAGTCTAAGAACCATTTATAACTAACTAATAGCATGAATACGAAAATTAAAGTAGGCCTTATAGGTCTGGGCCGAATGGGAAGATTCTATCTTGATGAGATGCAGAAAAGCGGCCGCTGGAACATAGCTTATATATGTGACCTGAACCCAAAAACACGCGAACTGGCTAAAAAACTTTCTCCAGAATCAAAAGTAGTTGATAACGAACAGGAAATATTCGATGATAAATCGGTACAGGTAGTCGGACTCTTTGCCCTTGCAAATTCGCGGAAGGAGCAAATAGAAAAGGCACTCCGTAGCGGAAAACACGTAATATCCGAAAAACCAATTGCCGATACGGTTGAACGTGAATGGGGAGCAGTGAAAGCGGCAGAAAGTACCAACCTGTTTTCTACCGTGAACCTTTATCTGCGGAACTCGTGGTATCATAAACTAATCAAAGATTTTATAAACAAAGGCGAAATTGGCGAACTGGCAATCATTCGTATATGCCATCTTACTCCGGGACTTGCTCCGGGCGAAGGACACGAATACGAAGGACCATCCTTCCATGATTGCGGAATGCATTATGTAGATATTGCCCGCTGGTATACCGAATGTAACTTTAAAACATGGAATGCCCAGGCAGTGCGGATGTGGAATTACAAAGACCCCTGGTGGTTGCAATGTCATGGAACATTCGAGAACGGAGTTGTTTTCGATATTACCCAGGGCCATGTTTACGGACAATTATCGGCTAAGCAAACGCATAACTCTTATATCGACATAATCGGTACGGAAGGAATTGCCCGCATGACACACGATTTCAAAACAGCCGTAGTAGAATTGCACGGAGTTACACAAACAATTCGTGAAGAACATCCATTCGGCGGAAAAAACATAGATGCACTGTGTAACCTCTTCGCTGATTCGATTGAATCGGGCATACGGCATCCGAACCTTCCATTGTTGCGTGATGCTGCCATATCATCCGAATATGCATGGAAATTCCTGGAAGATGCCCGCAAGAAAGATTTGCCCGCTATTGGTGAAATAAAAACCCTTGAAAAGATTATTCAAAGGAGAAAAACAATGAAAAACGGATACGGATTATTACAACAATTATAGAACATCAATTTTTCACTAAAACAATTACCATGAAAACAAAATTATTATTTGTACTACTATTTGCATGCATGATGATTGTGCCCGATTCACTGATGGCACAAAAGAAAGACATTGCTATACAGTTATACTCTGTGAGAGACCGTATAGGAAGTTTCGGCAACAATGCTCCCAGCGATTATTCGGCTATATTAAAGGAACTGGCTCAGATGGGATATACTGCTGTCGAAGCAGCAAGCTACCGAGATGGAACATTCTATGGCCGTTCTCCTCAGGAATTTAAAAAAGATATTGAAGCAACAGGGATGAAAGTATTGTCTTCGCATTGCTCAAAAGGGTTATCTAAAGAAGAATTAGCATCCGGAGATCTTACCGAATCTTTGAAATGGTGGGATATTGCAATCCAGGCACATAAAGAAGCCGGGATGAAATATGTCGTTACTCCATCAATGCCGGTACCCGAAACTCTGAAAGACCTGCAAACTTATTGCGAATATTACAATGAAATAGGTAAAAGATGCAAAGCGAACGGCCTTAAATACGGATACCACAATCATGATTTCGAATTCGTGAAAATCGAAGATAAAGTAATGTATGATTACATGATTGAAAATACCAACCCTGAATATGTATTCTTTGAAATGGACGTTTACTGGGTAATGATGGGTAAAGCCAGTCCGGTTGATTATTTCAATAAATATCCTGGTCGCTTTACCGTATTGCACATTAAAGACCGTCGCGAAATAGGACAAAGCGGAATGGTAGGATTCGACGCTATATTTAATAATGCAGAAACAGCAGGAGTAAAAGATATAGTTGTTGAAGTTGAAAGATATACTAATGGCGTTGAAAAAGGCATTAAAGAAAGTTTGGATTACCTGTTGAAGGCACCTTTTGTAAAAGCAAGTTATAGCAAGTGATTATTTTGATTAATTGAGAGATCTAAGTTTCAAGCACACAACTTTATGAACAAACTGACAATAACACTACTGGCCTTCTGCCTTTTGGGTTTGTTATCATGCAACAGCTCTAAAAACAGGAGAATAATTGATACCACTAACCAAGATAACTGGCAAACATCAGGAAATGTTACCATAAAAGATAGTTTGCTCACTCTATCGGGACCTAACAGCCGGGCTATGCTGAAATGCAGTACCTACAAAGACTTCGATTTGAAGATGAAAGTACAAACCACTGGTAGCGGTAAAGGAACCATTGGTTTTCATACAGATGCCTCGGGTAAAGGTTACCATATAGCTATAAATAACGATAATAACGATCCTGTATGGTGGAAAAAGACCGGTAGCTTATTGTCAGTTCGTAATCTCACCAAAAGTCTGGTAAAAGATGGAGAATGGTTTGATATGCACATCCGGGTCGAAGGACAAGCCATTACCGTAAATATTAACGGAGAACCGGTAGTCGAGTATATTCAACCTGCAAATCCGCTTCGTCTTTCACCCAACGAGAAAGTACTTTTATCAGAAGGAAGTATTTCTTTTATGAGCCGGGGTGATGGTGACATACAGTTCAAGATACTTTCCATTGAAAAACTGGATGGAAATGATATTAATTTGCATGCGCAACTTGCCATCGCCAGGGATGAACATGACGATGATATAATAAAACTGCATCAGGAAGATTTCCCTGTACTCGATTATCATGTACACCTCAAAGGAGGTTTTACGAAGGAAGCAGCAGCTAAACAATCCCGGAAAACCGGAATTAACTATGCAATAGCACCCAATTGCGGTGTAGGGTTTCCTATTACAAACGACGAAGGAGTATATGATTTTCTGAACAATATGCGCAAAGAACCTTTCATACTTGCTATGCAGGGCGAAGGCAGGGAGTGGGTAACAACCTTCTCGGAAGAAGCCAGAAGCGAATTCGATTATGTGTTTACCGATGCATTGACTTTTAATGATATGAAAGGCAGGCGCACCCGTCTCTGGATAAATGAAGAGGTAAAGATAGATGATGAACAGGACTATATGGATATGATTGTCGACAGAATGTGCAATGTACTACAGGAACCGGCAGATATTTATGTAAATCCTTTCTTCCTGCCCGAACAGATGAATGATAGGTATGATGAATTCTGGACGGAAGAACGCATTGATAAAGCAATAGCCGCTTTAGTACAAGGAGGCATGGCGTTGGAGATTAATGAATTATATAATATTCCCAGCAAAGTAATCATTATGAAAGCCAAAGATGCGGGAGTAAAGTTCACTTTCGGTTCTAATAATATAAGTCCGGAAGTAGGGAAACTGGAATATTCAATAAAAATGAAAAACGAATGTGGCTTGACACAACAGGATATGTACAAACCAAAGATTAAATTATAGGTAAAAGGTAAGTAAGATTGTTTTTTGGATAATCCCTGAGACTATTGAATAATAGCTCAGGGATTTTAGTTTCTATCCATAATAAGTTATATTCGCATTCAAAAACTATAAAGATGCTTGTAATGCTCTCGTGCGCCAAAACAATGGCAGCAACTTCAAAAATAGAAGTACCCTATACTACGATTCCCCGTTTCGTTGAACAGGCCCGGGAACTGGCCGTTTACTTATCGCAATACACGGTCGAAGAACTCGAAAAGACATTAAGGGTAAACCCCAAAATAGCAGTTGACAACTATCGGAGATTTCAGGAATTTCATTCCACGGATCAGGAAGAGCTTGCCGCAGTATTATCATATACCGGCATTGTATTCAAGAAATTGAATCCGGCAGATTTTACTGTTGATGATTTCGGATACGCACAGAACCACCTGCGTCTTACCTCTTTCCTGTATGGATTATTGCGACCTTTGGACGCTATACGCAACTATCGGCTGGAAGGGGATGTCCGTTTGCCCGAGTTGGGCGATAAAACATTGTTTGATTTCTGGAGGCAATACCTTACAGAAGCCTTAATAGAAGATACAAAACAACAAGGGGATGGTATCCTATGTAACCTGGCCAGCGATGAAATGCGAGGCCTTTTCCGTTGGGCAGAAGTAAAGAAACAACTTAAAATAATAACCCCCGAATTCAAAACTTACAAAAACGGCAAACTGAAAACCATTGTTATTTACACCAAGATGGCACGGGGCGAAATGACACGTTACATACTCAAAAACCGGATAACCGACCCTGAAATGATTAAAGCCTTCACGTGGGAAGGCTTTGAATTTGACGAAGACCGGTCTACGGAGGATAATCCGATCTTCGTCAGCGGTGGTATTTAACAAAGAGAGAATTTTCTATTTTCCACCACTCATCACACCCGATTGGGTATCTTCGTTGTTAAGTCTTTTAGAGGCCGACTGGTATTTTCTTCCGAAGGAGAAGTTGTAGGCTACCTTTACAGCAAACAGCCGGGAGCTTTCTTTCATATAGTGCCAGTTCTTTGAAGGTGTATATGCCCCTACGTTTTCCCAGCCGCTTTTCCAGTTATCAACAAACGGATTAAGCGTCATTACGCCAACGGTTAAATTTTTGTGGCGATAATTAATTCCGAGTATATGGAAGTTTTCGTTGTGGAATAATGTTTCGCCATATAAATTGTTCATGTGGTTCTGCATCTGGAAATTTGCACTGAAGTTCTTATAATTCGCCATTACATCTATCCGATAGTACCAGTTGGTATGGGTATGGTGATAGTTATTGCCTTTACTGTCGAAATAACGAAGACCGTTAGTGAACGATATGGTAAGTATATCTTTTATCGGGCCTACCTTGATTTCCAGTTCTGTAGCCATTCGTTGCCAGCTTTTTTGGTTATCAACCATGCGAACGAATTTGTTGTTTTCCCTAAGTACCTCTTCCATAATTGGTTTATGTTGATAGCTATGCATTACCTGAAGATTTGTACTTAAAATACCATGCCGCATATTATAAGTTAAATGGTTGTCAATACTCCTGACGGGTTTCAGGTTTGGATTTCCTCTTCTGATTTGCAGCGTATCGATAAGTTGCTGGGTTTCACTTAAGTCGGATAAAGAAGGAGAATTGCTATATACAACTCCACGGTAACGCAGGAACATATTATCGGTAATATTATATGTAAGGCGTACAGTGGGGCGGAGATTGTAATTCGTATACCCTTCGCCACTTTGTTTGAACCATGCCCGCGATACCCCCATACCTACAGCGTAATTGAATTTGTTAATTTTCTGCTGAAACTCGGCATATGCGTATGTATCACTCTGTTTCATTTTAGTATGTGCTATCGTATTTCCGGTGTATTCATTATCCGAAATGCTTTGGGTATGTTTCAGCCCTGCGCTTAGTTTACTGTTTTTGAATCCTTTTTCATAGATTCCTTCTGCAATCACCGAATATTTATCTCCCTCTACATTGGTAATAATATCTGTTAGTATCTCGTTTTCTTTCTTCTCCATATACGCCCGGTCGTTTTCGCTCGAGATATAAGTACCCACCAGGTTCAGTATAACGGTTTGGTTGTTTTTTAATGTACGTTGATAATAAAGGTCGAGAGATGGGATAATATCCCTTGTGCGTGAGCGGTCTGTCATCTGGACACCATTTTCGGGGTGCCCTACGGGATATAGATTACTTTTATAATTCATGCGGGGCATACCGTTAACATTAGCTCTTAACGTTGCATTGAAGAAATACTTTTCAGGCTCCTGGTAGTTGTAGTTCAGATGCATATAATTCCAGTTGTTAGCCCATTTATCGGGTGTGCCATCTTCAACGCGTGTAAGCGAACTACCATCGGCAAAATTAAATGTTTCAGAGTTTTCTCGCCACATGGTACTCATGCTGCGGTATCCGCCCGAATATAATGCTGCAAATTCAGATTTTTTATAATTAACCTTGGCATTCAGGAAATTGTTTCCGAACCATACATGTGGAGAGTTCTGTGTGTCGACCGTTATATGCCCACCACTTTCTTTTCTGCGGGTAATGAAATCAATTACGGCATCGGCGCCGTTATAACGTAATCCCGGGTCGTCGTGATGTTCGATGCGAAGAATTTCTTCCGGACGCAGGGCGTTAACTTCGTCTACAGAAACTTCAACACCATTAATACGCAATTGTACCGTTTCGCCACCCGATACGGAAATTTTCCGCTGCATTTGGTCAACATAAATCCGGCTCAGTTGCAGTTGTTGTAAAAGAGACAGCCCATTGTGCGAAGCCTTGATCTGAGCACTTGTAGGCAGTACGATTTTCTTATCCGGCTGATTGATGATGTGGCTGGCTGTAATGGTAACTTCATCGAGGGCTATGGATGCAGAATCGATAATTACATTTCCCAAATCAGTATTTTTATTGAAATCTGCCAGATTCATACTCCTTGTTTCAAAACCGATGCTGGATATTTGGAGGTTATAATTCCCGTTACGGATATTATCCATCTGGAACCGTCCGCGCTGGTCGGTAATACCGCCACTAATAAATACCGAGTCATTATCTCTGAGTATAACATTAGCATATTCAACCGGTACGCTACCGGGCGAAACTATTCTTCCTTTCAGTTGGTATTCCTGTGCATATATTGTTTGAACAGAAATTAATATGGTAAGTATTAAAACTATCTTTTTCATTTCTCTTTGTTTTTAACCTTTAAATTCTTTCTTTTAGCGCTATGAACTTTAGACGGAATTATATTAGGAAAAAGTTGCATTCTTTATAATAAAAAGCCGTATTTCTTTTTTAAGCCGTCCGTATTCCTTATTAAATTCCTCAGGGTTACGATGCTTACTCACAGATATGAGTAAGCTTACGCACGGTAATGAGTAAGCTTACGCACAGTAATGAGTAAGCTTACGCACTAATATGAGTAAGCATCGTAGCCCGGAAGATTATGCAAAGGATACCGGGAGAATATAAAAGAAAACCCGTAAGTTTTTATATCAAAATACGGAGTTCTTTAAAAAATGTATGGGTTTTACCGGCTACATCAGTGAGCCATGCTTTCGACGGGAGTAACGACCGGATACCGGGAGTCTTCGTAGAAAGTAACATCAATGCCCGGATCGTTTTTAGCGGTTTGCGATATCCGGAACGGCCGGGTATTGACTTTGCCCGTGATAAATTCGGGGATGTTGTATGATTTTAGGAACTTATGGTAATAATCAGGATTCTTTTGTGGCAGTAAAAAAGCTTTGTGTGCCTCGCCGCTATCGTCGATATATGCCAGATAAGGACGTGTATAAAGTCCGTCGATACGGCGGCTACTGAAAACAATCCACCGGCTGTTGCTGCTCCACGAATGGTAGCTTTCTACGTCCTCACTGTTTGCCCGGCCGAGGGGGTAATGTTCTTTTGTTTCCAGATTGAGCATATATAAATCGGCATCTTTATGCCAGATGGAGAAGTTGCCGTAAGAGGAGAGTGTATATAAAAGGTATTTCCCATCGGGCGATACCCGGGGAAAAGATATACTTTTATCTTGTTCGGGGCCGTGATAAAGGGTATCTACCTCGGAGCCGAATGTGCGTGTTTCGGGGTCGAAGCCGATGGAGCAGAGGCTGTATTTAACTTTGTTGTAAGCAGCAGGCATTTCCTGTGCGGTAGCTGTACAGAAAAACAGGGTTTTACCATCGGGCGAAAATGTAGGAAATGTTTCGAATGCTTCTTTCGAATACAGCAGTGGTGTGGTAACCAGTTCGTGCTTATCAACATCGTATACCAGTACATCCGAGGCATTATCGAATACTTCGATACGGTTGCGGTCGTTGCTGTGGAAGGTTTGTTTAGTATCGTTTGTGGTAAAAGCAATGTATTTTCCCGATGGATGCCACGACGGGTATACCAGTGCCGAAATGGTTTGGGGCGTTTTTGTATTGAGTTTTTCTATATTATCCCTGCCCAC
Organism: Bacteroides sp.; assembly: GCA_032108265.1. GTDB lineage: Bacteria > Bacteroidota > Bacteroidia > Bacteroidales > Bacteroidaceae > Bacteroides. Next base: position 4,423 of record DAMCMT010000008.1, on the reverse strand, counting down.
AATATAGGTTGCCGGGTAGGTTCCCCGCATATGGAAAAGCATCTGGTCGGGGCTTTGCATACGGAAAGAGTGGCAGTTCATACAGTTTTGTCCTGTCATCTTGTTTTCGATAATGGCTTCTTCGCTGAAGTTTTCGAGGTTGCGCTGGTAAATACCCATCTCTGCCCACAGGGTATATCCCGGTTCAATCAGGCGGTAGGCCAGGTAAGAGTCGACCGGTTCGTTGGCTACCCGTATGCTGAATGGTTTATAACCTACCCATTCTTTCCCTTCTTTTACACCAATGGTTGCGGTAATTTCTTTTCCGCGTGCGGCTTGTAGTAGTTCTTTCCATTTGCCGGAAGGAATATCAAACTTACCTTTTTGTGCATGGACGGTTAAGCTCTTATCGCCGCATTGCAGTACTACACAAGCTTCTTCACCGGCGTAATCTGCTAACTTAAAATTGAGCGGGGCTATGTTGGCGGGGATGGTCACACCGGTATAATCAGGGAATATGGTAATTTCTTTATCCGTGTGTTTACTGATTTCGACCGGGTTGCTACAGGCAGCCATTATGAAAGCTAAAACTGTTATATATAGATTCTTCTTTGTCATTGCCGCGTTATTTAAACATGTAATAATACCAATATGTGTTACCGAAACGGGCGCGTGCCATTTCGGGTAAATCACCTCTCTTCTTGTTTTCTAGGATGAACTGACCGAATTCTTTGAACCGCTGGATAGTTTCGGGCGATATTCCTGCATCAGCCCATTTATCGGGTTGTTTTTCCAGTAAGATAATTTGTGCTTCCTGTAACGAGCGTGGAAGAACCGGAAGTGCATCTGTACCGTAATATATATCGAAGAATTCCTGGATGCGTGATAATTCTCTGGTCATCAGGCAGATTGTACTAAGATACTCTATCGAAGTTTTATCCTGCGGATATTTTAAAGCATTGCGTTCCAGTACATTCAGAACGCCCTCGCCTTGGTAAAAGAAGTTCTCATCGGGTATTAGTTTTCGCTTTATCCCCAGTAGTTTATCATTGTTTACGACGTGGTCGTTGTAGAGAAACCGGCGGTGTTCTTCGGCCCATTTCCTGTAATAAATGGTTTTACTCAGAATATCAATGTATTTTTCGGCTACAGCATATTCGCCCAGGATAAGGTTTGTTTGTACAAGCCTTTGCAGCATATATCCGCAATTGAAGCGCATAGAGCTGAGATTTGCTTCGAATGCTTGTTCTTGTGCAGCTGCAATGTTCCCGAATGTGAAATATATATCGCTAAGCAACTGCGAAACCGAATGGGTACGGTTCCATTGAATAATGATGCCTTCGGGGCCACGTTGGTCGAATGTAAAGGTCCTTTCGGCCAGTTCTCCGTTTCGGGCAAGCGCCATATTCAGGTAGCATAAGTATAAATAATTGTTTATGGCTCCCTGGTTTATCTCGATTATTTTGTTCCATTGGTTGGTGCGGCTGTAATATTCAATTTGTTTGTATTTCATGGCAGTCTGGGCACTGTATTTGTCGTAACCGTACCAGCCCAGCAGACCGATGATTATAAACTGGGCGACTATGCTTACTGCCAACCGGCCCCGGGTTAATTTCTTCTTCTTTCGTAGTAACCAGCTAATAAGGATTACCAGTGGTAGGCTTATCCACGAAAAATATATTTCGGCTCCGGGTTTCAACAGGTTATGATAATATAAGTCGGGCAGGAATATAAACCGGTATTCGCCCAATGCCCCCCAATACATGGAGAGTAGTGCAATCAGGAAGGCTTCGGCAAGGGGGATAAGAAGCCATAAACCTTTTCGGGGGTTATCCAAAATTTCAATCAACCATACCGAGAAAGCAAATAAAATACCGATCGGTCCAGCAGCAAAGTATAGTGCTGGTATTATGACCAAGGTATAAATAAACCGGGTTTTAAATTGTTTCCATAATGTAAAGACATATACGGCTAGCACGCATAGAAGGTATGCAGTAGTTCCCTGCATGGTATAATTGAAGTTGTATATCATGGGCAAAAGCGCCAACGCCGGTAGCAAGTACAATAGGGGGGTACTGTTCAGCGAAATATTTATTCGCCGGCATATACCTGCCGTAAGTATGCTGATAAGAATTAAAAGGAATGAAATAATAAATGCACCTGCATAAGGATACATAAAAAATTGCAGTAAGAAATCTCCCAGTAGCATACTGAGTCCACCCGTCGCAAATAAAGCATTACCTATATAATCTGCATCGAAAAGGAAAAGCTGGCTTTGTTCGATGTAATAGAAATGAAATCTAAAAAACGTTTGTAGAAAGACGAACAGTAGTACAAAGGCACCTGTCCATAGTAGTATGCTTTTATATCTCATAAGATTAAGATTCACTGGCATTAGTATCAGATGCAAATATAATGTTTTAATGGATTAATGATGTATATTAATGCGGAAATCAGTACCCGAAAATTTTATAGTATGCAAGCACAATAAATCTGTAAAAGATTAGTTATTCTTAGAATAATGGACGAATCTTATCTGCTAATACGTTAACCAAACAGTGAAATCACATGATAGAAAGGGATCTGATAACCGCTCTCCGCGATGGGAATGAAGGAGCCTTCAAAGAACTATACGACATCTATTGGAAAAATGTTTTTCATTTCGCTTCTCTTTATATACGTAATCCGGAAGAAGTCCGCGAAATAGTTCAGGAAGTTTTTATCAAGTTGTGGGAAGCCCGTGAAAGCCTGAAAGCCGAAGAAAGCCTGAAAGGATTTCTGTTTATTGTAACCCGTAACCATATTTTCAACAAGTCGCGCAGTAAATCATTCAACTACGATTTTTATCAGGTTACACTGAATAATGCTTTGGAACACTCTTATAACATCGAGCAGGATATTGATGCCAAAGACCTGGCTGTTTATATAGATGAGTTGGTTAACCAGATGCCGCCCCAACGTAAAATGGTATTTACCCTGAGTCGTAAAGAATATAAATCTTACCGTGAAATAGCCTTGTTGCTCGATATTTCCGAAAAAACGGTAGAACGCCACATCAACGAGTCTATTAAATTCATTAAGGCTAATCTAAAGCTTTTTCTACTTTTTCTTTTTATAAACTGATATTTTTTTAAGATCGGTTGGGGGGTAAAGAAAAAACATGTGTATTTATATATATAGAACGATATGAAGAGTTTAAGACAATATTTGAATTCATTGGAAAATAAAACACCTATAGAAGATAAAAAACTGCTGGATAATAGCTATGTGAAAGATGAAATGAAGCGGCAGTGGAATAGCATACCCGAAGAAACGGTAGAAACTTTACAGGAAAGAGAACATATCTGGCAAAGTTTATCTTCACGGATTTTTGGAAATAAGTATCTGAAAAGATACCGGCTATATAAAATTACAGCTATTGCGGCCACCCTATTATTATGTATTGCCAGTGGTGCTTTGCTGACGAATCTATTAACAGAGAAAAACCGGAATATGCATATAGTATCAACCGGAAAACAAGATATGAATAGTTTATTATTATCAGATGGTACCAAAGTAAAGATCGGGGCAGGAAGTAAACTTATTTACCCGGAGTCTTTCGCACAGGGCAAACGTACCGTTCAGTTGGATGGGCAAGCCTTTTTTGATGTGGTTGCTAACCCTGAAAAGCCTTTTACGGTAATGGCTGGCGAGGTTACTGTAACAGCTTTGGGCACTTCGTTCGAAATATTCTGCGATAAACATAATAATAAGGTTGAAACCATTTTGTTGACAGGAAAGGTGCTGGTTGATTATAAAAATTCAGTAACAGGTAAAACGAAGAGTAGTATGCTTTCGCCCGACCGGATACTGACTGTAGCCTTGAATACCGGTGAGATGAAAGTCTATACTAAGAACTCTGATGAATATACAGCATGGAGAGATTATGAAGGTCTTAATTTCATTAACGAAACCTTATCTACGATAATTCCAAGGCTGGAATATTGGTATGGGGCTAAGATAGTGTGTGATTCGGAAAAGATTCTGAACGAGAGATTTTCCTTTAAAGTAAGAAACGAATCTCTGGAGAGAATATTGGATAATATGTCGTCCACATCTTTCATTAAATATGAAAAAGATGACAACTTACTATATAAATTATTCGAATAAAAATACATATAGTACAATTACCTTAATCTGAAATTAATACCTTAATGCATTATGGAAATATAAGTTTGAAAAAGAACTAATACTCTGTTTATGGAATAAGAAATTGATTATTCATCAATTAAATTCCCTCTTTGTGAATGTTTTGGGTCCAATGGAAACACTGCTTTGAAGTAGTGTAGTGGATACTTTTGTCTCAAATAACCTGTAAAATTTAAAAATGAAATTATGAAAAATGTTAACTTAACGTGAGTTCGATATAAGAAAATCATCAAAAAAATAGCATAATAGTCAAAGA
>DAMCMT010000007.1:95443-96508 GCA_032108265.1 Bacteroides sp. | reverse complement strand
TCAACACACTTTAGGGATAAGACAAAAAACAGTCAACCTAAATCAGGTTATTACATGCGCCCGCCTGTTTTCGTGTATTACAAGGTGGGTGGTGTTGTATTACACAGTGGGTAGTGTTGTATTACACGGTGGGTGGCGTTGTAATACAGCGCATATGGCCGTGTATTACAACGCGACCCTCTGTGTAATACAACTCCACCTGCTGTGTAATACAAAAAAAACAGCAATATACGATACAAAAAAAATCCTAAGAAGAGATAAGAAATGATGATTCTGAAACCGCTTCTAATTCCTCTTCCAGAATCCCCGGGTGAAGAGTATAAGCATCGTGAAAAGTTCGAGCCGACCGAGAAGCATCAGGAATGCCGCAAGCCATTTGGCGGCATCGGGCAGGTAGTTCCATGAGTAGGCAGGGCCGGTCATTCCCAGTCCGGGGCCCATGTTGCCGATACTGGATACAACGACACCGACGGTTTCCATGAACTCCACACCGAGAGCAAGCATAATGAGGCAACTGACAATGATGATAACAAGGTACACAAAGATAAAGGCGAGTACACTGGATATTACATTGGGCGAGGCAACCTGTCCGTTAATCCGCACCGGTAGTACGGCGTTGGGATGGATGATTCGCTTGAATTCGTTGCGGGAAATCTTGGTGAGGATAACCATGCGGATGCATTTTATACCTCCTGATGTGCTTCCGGCGCAGGCACCGATAACCATAAGAACAATCAGCATTCCCCAGAAAACGGGTTTCCACATCATATAATCGGTGGTGGCAAAGCCGGTGGAGGTATGCAGGGATGTTACCTGGAATAGGGCTTTGCGGAAAGATTCTTCGCTACCCATTCCGGTGGTATAGTATAATCCGATGGAGATGACAAGGGTGAAACCAATTACGGAGGCAAGGTACCATTTAAGCTCCGTATCTTTGAAGAACTTCTTGAATTTGCCTTTGGTCAGGAGTAAAAGCAGGGTGAAATTTACTCCGGATACGGTCATGAATATGGAAATTACATATTCTATAAAGGGTGAATTGTAGTATTCGATACTGGCTTGTTT
>DAMCMT010000007.1:30801-95433 GCA_032108265.1 Bacteroides sp. | reverse complement strand
GGTGGAATATCCTCCTGTTGAAGCGGTGGCAAAGGCATGGCAGATGCTGTCGAAAACATTCATGCCGCCTATCCATAATAATATGGCGATGGTGAGGGTGAGTCCGATGTAGATGCTCCAAATCCATTTGGCGGTTACTCCGATGCGGGGGGTTACTTTATCGTAAGTCAGTCCGCTGGCTTCGGCGGCGAATAGCTGTACACCGCCCACTCCGAATATGGGAAGCACGGCAATGGTAAAGAATACGATACCCAGACCTCCAATCCATTGGGTCATGCTGCGCCAGAATAGTAATCCGTGGGGAAGTGCTTCGATATCATCCAATACGGTGGTGCCGGTACTGGTAAAGCCTGACATGGTTTCGAAAAAGGCATTGGTAATATCGGGTACATATCCGCTGAGGTAAAACGGGAGCATGCCGAACAGGGAAACGACTACCCAGGATATACTAACAATGACAATACTATCGCGGCGGCCGAACTGGTGGTCGGAGCGTCTGCCGGCAATGGACAATACAACTGCGGCGGCAAAGGTAATGGCAGCAGTGATTAGAAAGCTGATTAAATCATCGCCTCCATAATAAAGACAAACTCCGATAGAGCACAACAGCATAACGGTTTCTACAAACAATAGAAAGCCCATGATGCGGAATATCATTTTCGGGTGTATCATTTTCGGGAGGGTGTTAGTTAAAGAACTTTTCGACTTTCTTTATCATCATATCGAGGCAGAAGACTACTACATGGTCGCCGGCTTTGATGCGGGTATCTCCGGTTACAAGCTGACTTTCTCCGCCGCGTATCAATCCTCCGATGGTGGTGCCTTTGGGCAGTCCGAGGTCTTTTACTGCATGTTTGGTTATGCGGGAGCCTTCTTTTACAGTGAACTCGGCAACGTCGGCATCGGCAAAGGTGAGGCATTTTACATTGGATACGTCGGCTTGCAGCATCATTTGGTAGATGTGGCTGGCGGCGATAAGTTTCTTATTGATAACACTGCCGATGTCGAGGCTTTCGGCCATGGCGATGTAGTCGATATTCTCTACTTCGGCAACGGTTTTGCTGACGCCCATGCGTTTGGCTGCCAGACAGGAGAGGATATTGGTTTCGGCATTGCCTGTGAGGGCTACAAAGGCGTCGGTATTGCGGATGCCTTCTTCTATGAGGAGTTCCATATCGCGTCCGTCGCCGTTGATTATCATAATGCGGTCGTCCAGTAATTCCGTCAGGCGGTTACAGCGTTCAATGCTTTTCTCGATTATCTTTATTTTCATGTAATCGGGGGCGTATTGTGCTGTACGTACGGCAATGCGGCCGCCACCCATAATCATAACGGTTTGTACATCGGCGGTTTCTTCTTTTCCGGCTATTTTGCGAATGTACGGAACGTACTTGCGCATGGTGATGAAGTAAACGATATCGTTTTCTTTCATCATATCGTTACCGCCGGGGATGATGGTATCGTTTCCGCGTTTGATGGTTACGACGTGGTAAGGTGTGTCAACTCCCCCAAGCTCATTGAGTGGGATATTCAGTACCTCTGCTCCTTTGCGCATCTTCACACCGATAACGATAAGAGAACCTCCGCAGAATTCCCACCATTGCCGTACCCAACTCATCTTCATGGACGAGACTATTTCCTTGGCGGCAAGCATCTCAGGATATATCAGGGAGTGGACTCCCAGTGTCTGGAAGAATTCTTTGTTTTTAGGTAGTAAGTATTCGTAATTGTCGATGCGGGCCAATGTTTTCTTTGCACCGAGATTGGAGGCGAGCATGCATGCGGTTATATTCCGGCTTTCATCGGGGGTGACGGCTATGAATAAATCGGCACTGTTGATGCCTACGTCTTTGAGTCCGGATATGGAGGTGGGCAGAGCTTCAACAGTCATCAGGTCGAAGTTGGAACTGAGTGGAGCAAGCTTCTCATTATCCTCGTCCATGAGTATAATGTCCTGCTTCTCGCGCGAAAGTAGCTTTGCCAGGTGAGTACCGACCTCGCCTGCGCCGGCAATAATTATTTTCATATCAGTTGACAGTTGACATTATTATCTCTACGACAGTTCCACAGGCGGATAACGTATATATTCTCACCTTTTTCGTGGTATAATATCTTGTAGAGGCCGTCGGCTGTTACTAATGCTCTGAGATTAGGATATTTTTTACTTAGAAAGGGTTCCGCAATCCCCATTTTAGTAAAATCTTTCAGGTAAAGAGAGTCGGCAATTATCTTGTCACAAATTCTTTGTGCAACCTGGGGGCTTTTTTGTACATAATAGTTGTAAACTTCTTGAAGATCTTCTATAGCCTGTTTATACCAAATGAGTTTCTTCATTGCTTTTGGCTAAATTTGCGTATTACTTCTTCTTCAGTAAAAAATTTCCCTTGCTCTCCTAATTCATATTGTTTCAAGTCGGCCATAAATTGGTCTATTCCTTGTACAATCTCTTCCTCACTATAACTACATGGAGGTGTGGAAGACACTTTCTCAATAAAATCTGATACTTTATTTACGATATCTTCATTATTTATATCGAGTATACGACGTATAATGCTGTTCTTTTTAAACTCAAGTTCTAAAGTGGTCATATTCTTTGTATTTAGCGTTATCTCATCATAATCCAATTTCATCAATATTACAAATATATAATTAATTTGCTAAACCTGCAAGGCATTAAATATGCCTTCTTCATCTATGCCGCATAGCGCATAAAGTTCTGGCATCGAACCGTGTTCTATAAACTCATCGGGTACACCAATTCGTTTAATTACCGGATAGTAATTATTAACGGACATAAATTCGAGTACAGCGCTACCCATACCACCTTTTATTACACCGTTCTCTACGGTAAGTATTTTGTTGAACTTACGTCCTATCTCATGCAAGGCATCTTCATCAATTGGTTTGAGAAAGCGTAAATCGTAGTGTGCAATGGAAAGTCCTTTATCTTTTTCGGCGCGGGCTATGGCCTCGGCAGCGATACCTCCGATGGGGCCTATGCTGATTACTGCAATGTCTTTACCGTCTTTGAGTTTACGGCTTTTACCTATTTCAATTTCTTCGAAAGGGGTTTCCCATTCTACTTCACATCCTCTGCCTCGTGGGTAACGGATGGCAAAGGGGCCTTTATCGGGCAATTGCGCGGTGTACATGAGGTTGCGCAGTTCGCGCTCGTCCATGGGGGAAGATATGGTAAGATTAGGAATGGGGCGAAGATAGGCAAGGTCGAATACGCCGTGATGCGTGGGGCCGTCCTCTCCTACCAGTCCGGCACGGTCAATGCAGAGGACTACGTTTAGTTTCTGGATGGCTACATCGTGGATGATGTTATCGTACGCGCGCTGCATGAACGAGGAATAGATAACGCAGAAAGGTACTAGTCCGTCCTTGGCCATTCCACCGGCGAATGTTACGGCGTGTCCTTCGGCAATGCCGACATCGAATGCACGGTCGGGCATGGCATCCATTAGGATATTCATGGAGCTTCCGGTGGGCATGGCAGGGGTGATACCCATTATTTTATCGTTCTGTTTGGCCAGTTCGAGAAGTGTATTGCCGAATACATCCTGAAATAGTGGGGGTAATCCTTCGGTATCGGGTACATCACGTTCTCCGGTTTCGGGGTCGAACTTGCCGGGGGCATGCCACAGGGTGGCTTCTTTCTCGGCTGGTTCGAAACCTTTACCTTTGGTTGTATGCAGGTGAAGGATTTTCGGTCCTTTCATATCCTTGATGTCATTCAGGACACGAGCCAGGTTCTTTACGTTATGTCCGTCGATAGGGCCGAAATAACGGATATTCATTCCCTCAAAGATATTCTGCTGCTGAGCCAGCAATGATTTCAAACTGTTACCGAAGCGGATAAGTATTTTGCGACGGTCTTCATTTAGTAAACCTACTTTATGCAATACTTTGGAAGCCCTGAAACGCAATTGATTGTAACGGTTTGTGGTAGTCAGATTAAAGAGGTACTGATTCATTCCCCCGACGCTACGGTCAATGGCCATATCATTATCATTGAGAATGATAAGCAGGTTATTGGGTGTGGCCGAGGTATTATTTAATCCTTCGAAAGCCAATCCGCCCGACATGGAACCATCGCCGATAACAGCAACCACATGACGGTCTTTCTCTCCTTTATGTTCGGCCGCTACGGCCATACCTAAAGCTACGGATATGGAATTGGATGCATGTCCGGCAGTGAAGCAATCGTATTCGCTTTCTTCAGGAGAAGGGAATGGGCGGATACCTTTGAATTTACGGTTTGTTGAAAAGGCTTCCCGTCGCCCGGTAAGTATCTTGTGTCCATAGGCCTGATGCCCAACGTCCCATACAATACGGTCGTAAGGTGTATTGTATACATAGTGTAAGGCAACCGTTAATTCTACCACACCAAGGCTGGCGCCAAAATGGCCGGGGTTGCATGAAAGTTCCTTTATAATGTCCTCCCTAAGTTCCTTGCATACTTCAGGAAGTTGGTCTACTGTAAGTTTTCGCAGGTCTTCCGGGTATGAAATGCCGTTCAGTAAGGTATATGTTTGTCCGTTCTTCATTACTTCGAGCAAATTTGTTGCAAATTTAGTATAAAATAGCGGAAGGATAGTAGCAATGTCGCAAAAATATTAAATTGTCCGTTCCGACTATTACATTATTTACTCTAATGCTTTCATTATAAACATTTTGACAACAAAGAATGTTTAGGGAAGCTAAAAAGATTCAAAAAAAAGTTTTATAATCAAACCCCGGCCTTCGGCCACCCCGGGATCTGATTATTAGTAGCGTAGCCGAGGGGCTAGCTTCCAGTCCAAATAATGGTACTGTAGCTGGCCCCTCGGCTACGCTCGGGGTGACGATTCAGGTATTCAGCCTTCTATATGAATCAATATTGATAATTATTAAAACTATCTACATTACTCCTATCAATTAATGTAGAGGATAATTGTATGGTTTTAGATTCGGGCTGTATACCACGAAGCAAGTTATTAGCAACTTCAACGCTTTTTTCCATAAATTGTGCCGGAGAATATAAAGTTGTTGCCAGGTTAATTGTCTCGTTATCTTTTATCTTTTTAAAGAATGCAGATGAACCACCGCAACCTACTACCACCTTTATCCGTTCGCTTTTATTAGCTTCGATAGCCTCCATCACACCCAATGCAATATCATCATCCTGGGCGTAAATGGCATCTACATCTGCATATTCCGGATTATTCAAAATATCTTCTGCGGCTGTTTTACCATCGGTAGATGCATAATTAGCCAAAGGTATTTCAATAATCTTATCTTTGAGTTCTGCATTTAATTCGCTTTTAAAACCTGCAACCCGTCCGGAACTCGTTGTTGGATCTTGTCCTACATTAAACACAGCAATCTTATTTAAACCTGTCTGATCATTGAAAAACCCGGCAGCGCTTTTTCCTATTGTTTCATTGTCTATGCTGATGAGTGTCTCATAATTACTTCCTACGGCCGTTTCGGCAAAAACAACCGGTATACCGGCTTTCGTAGCTTCGGCTAAACCGCTTTCTATATTGCCGGTACCAGGTACAATAATAAGCACTTCGCATCCTTTATTAATCATTGCCAGCAAAGTATCGTTCTGCCTGGAATCGCTTGTTTGATAAATCCGGTATCTTAGTCCGTATTTATTCAGGTTCGCTTCTGCCTGCTGTTTCAATCCTTTACGCCAATCGTTTGTATTTTCTTTCAGACATACTCCAACCTGAGCTGTATTATCTTCATCTTCGCACGCCTGGAAAGTAAAACTCAACAGACCAACCAGGCATAGTAATAATATAAATTTTCTATTCATGTTCATTGTTTATTAAGATTTAGTTATGATTCTTCTATGGTAAATATGGAAGACAATCCCGTCATATCAAAGACTTGCTTTATCTGGGGTTGCATTTTTCTGAGAATTAACTTTCCACGGTTTGCGGTTATTTGTTTTTGAATTATCAGAAACACACGTAATCCGGCACTACTGATATAGTGTAAAGATGAAAAATCAATAACGATGTCCGGTTTCTGTTCCAGTACAGGCTTAATGGCTTCTTCTAATTCGGGTGCGGTAATGGTATCCATCCGGCCTTCCAGCCATACCCATGTTTGTTGTTCGATTTCTTCAATCTTGATATTCATATTATTATTACTTATGTGATTATTGTTTTTTTAGTCAGGGTAAGTACATTAGTTTCATTTACCCGCTCATATTCCACCTTATCCATCACCTGCCTGATGAGGAATATACCCAATCCTCCTATCGGACGTTCATCGGCAGGCAGGGTAATATCTGCTTCGGCATATTGTGTAGGGTCGAACGCTATGCCGCTATCTATAACTTTGAGAATCAGTTTGTCGCCTACTGTTTCGGCCTCAACAACTATTTCTTGGGTTTCTCCGTCAGGATACGCATATAATATAACATTGGATACTGCTTCTTCCAACGCCATGTTTATATTCGTTTCCAATGTAAACGGAAGTTTCAATTCCGCAGCTATTTTCCGGACAAAATCGGCCAGTTTCCTGACTTCCTCTATATTATTTTTCAACACCAGTCTATGTTCCATAATTGATTCAGGACTTATGTATCTCACAAAGTTAAATAAATATTTAATAGCGACCTGTCATTTTTGATAGAAATACCCCGTCAGTAATAATTCATCAAGGCATCTGTATAGTTAATTGATATGCAAAACAATAGCAAATCCTTTTTTGTTAAGTAAATAAAATATTTAAATCCACAGAATATATGAAAGCAGTAAGGATACACGATTACGGTTTAGATAAACTAGTGTATGAAGAAGCACCCACTCCTGAGATTAAAGAAAACCAAATTCTGGTCAAAGTACATGCCGCATCTATCAACCACCTGGAAATTATGCAGGCTGGCGGTACAATGAAAGATAAGATGCCACTCAAATTTCCCTGGACACCGGGTTTTGACTTTGCCGGATACGTGCACTCAGCCGCCGAAGGGGCGAATGGTTTGAAAAAAGGAGATAAAGTTTATGGCAATTGTAACGGAGGGTCTTATGCCGAATATCTGGCAGTAGATTTGGATAAAGTAGCCTTAATGCCTGATAATCTTTCGTTTGTCGAAGCATCGTCCATTCCCCATGTAGCCGAAACAGCCTGGCAGGCAGTGCATACTCACGGAAATGTAACCAGCGGAATGAAAGTTCTGATACAGGGAGGCGCAGGGGCCGTGGGCGCTTATGCCGTACAATTTGCCCACCAGGCAGGCGCCTTCGTCTATGCTACTGCCGGAACATCCGATATTGAATTTGTAAAATCTATGAAAGCCGATGTGGCCATAGACTTTCAAACGGAAGATTTCACGCAAATAGCCAAAGATGTCGACCTGGTTCTTGATTTTGTGGGGGGTAAAACGCAAGACAAATCATATAAGGTATTGAAACAAGGAGGACGACTGGTTACTACCGTGGCATTGAACTCGGAAGACGAAGCAAAAGAGCATTGTGTCATTGCCACCGCTATGCGAATACAACAGTCGGGCAAAGACCTCGAAATCATTACCCGCCTGATAAATGAAGGTAAAATTACTACGGATGTTGCATCGGTTTACCCATTGGCACAGGCGCAGGAAGCCTGGGACAATTTTCTGGGTACAGATATAACCATCAATTCCAAACCCCATGGAAAGATAGTTCTTGAAATATGCGATTCGCCCAACGCAGAATCTAATTATGGCAAGGACAGTGGGTACATACGACAACCGGAAGAACTTACGGGTGAAGATGAGAACATCATGCGCCGGGATAATATTCCCATTACCGACCAACCGCTAAGGAGTGAGTGGGAACAGGGAAGATAGAACTTGCTTCGTCTGCCTAGGAACCATTAGTTTCAAGCACTGGGAACCATTAGTTCCAAGTACTTGAAACAAGTGGTTCCAGGCGCTGGGAACTAGTAGTTCCAAGTACTGGGAACGAACGGTTCCAAGTACTGGAAACAAATGGTTCCACCATTAGATTGCATACATATACGCGGTATTATAAATAGAATAACGGTTTATACTACATAGTTTTCAGAAGTCTTTTATTATATTTGTCGCATCACAATTAATGTTTACCTTTGCGAGACATTTGGATAATTAATACTATCCAGATTACACGACAGCGGAGTAATCCTGATTCAATGAAATACACATAGATGTACAAAAAAGAGCATATTGAAGGGTTGAAGAAAGGGTCGTACCGAGACTTTAAAATACTGTATGATGAGTTCTCCGGAAACCTGTATGGGTTTGTTTTCGGACTTATCAAATCCGAAAGTATGGCAAAAGAAATTGTACACGAAACATTTATCAAAGTCTGGATTAACCGGGAGAACTTAAACCCCGACCAATCATTTAAATCTTATCTTTTCAAAATCTCGAAGAATCGTGTTATCGATTTATACCGCCAGCAATTAAACAACCCGGTAATGGAAGATTACCTGGATTACTGCGACTCTATTCAGTTGAGCGAGAATAATGTGTCTTCCGATATAGATTACGATCTTTTTGTGCAAAAACTCGAAAATGCTAAAAATAAACTGACAGCACGCCAGCGTGAAATTTTTGAGCTAAGTAAAGAACAAGGTATATCATCCAAAGAAATATCGCAGAAGTTAAACATTACAGAACAAACCACTTACAATATACTCTCCACAGCAATGCAAATCATAAAGAAAGAAATAGGGCCCGCGTGCCTCATTCTGTTTGCAATTTTCTTTGAGTAACGAATGGTTTCCGACTTTTTTTCATTAACCTGCAAAAAAAATGCATTTCGCATAGTAGGTTTCCATATATGGTACGTATTAACTAATATATAACGACAATAACCAGATGGAAAATCATATAAAAACACTTTTCAGAAACTACATTACCGGTAAAGCCAATAAGGCGGAAAGAGAAGATATCCGACATACGGTGGCCCGGATGCCCGATACAGAATTAGATGGTATACTGTCGGAACTATGGAACGAATATGATGGAAGCAAAGAAATAAATGAATTCGAATCCATAATCAGTAAAATACGTCCTCAGAAAAAAATATTCAGGTTAAGATACGTTGCTACTGTTGCAGCATCTATCCTGATATGTACGATGATTGGATTGCAGATATATTTTTATAATGACAATAAAAGATTGAGTAACTTTATCAGCCAGGACGTAGTAATGCGTGTACAAAGTGGCGAAAGAACCGATATAACACTGCCCGATGGTACAAAAGTTTCCTTGAATTCGGGAACTACCCTCAGTTATTCGGTAGATTACGGGCTGGTAACCCGGGAAGTAAAACTGGTTGGTGAAGCATTTCTGGATGTAGTGAAAAAACCTCATATACCATTCAGGCTGAATACCGAATTTGTTGGGATTGAGGTCTTGGGTACTAAGTTTAATATTAATGCCTATACCGAATCCGATATAGTTGAAACTACGCTACTCGAGGGTTCGGTAAGGTTAACCACTAAAGGAATCAAATCGCAGACCATTGTTATGGCGCCCAACGAAAAAGCTGTATACAATAAGAAAAACGATCAATTATCAGTAATTAAAAAAGCCTCGTCCAACTTTGAAACGGCATGGCTCGAGGGTAAACTGGTATTCAGAATGACCGAGTTCAAAGATATTATGAAGAAACTCGAACAGCGTTATGGCGTAGAAATAGAAATGGTTAATATCGAAAAATATAATACCGACCTATTTAACGGAACTTTTAAAGAAGACTATATAAACGGTGTATTGAAAATACTGCAACTACACTATGACTTTACATATACGGATGATAATGGCAACATCCGGATTATTTGGAAATAGCAGTGGTTCAAGGTATTTAATAACTTTAAAACTAACATTTACAATTCATGAAAACACGCGCTCCATGAAACGCAAAAGGAGTTGGGAAACCGTTACATTTCACAACTCCTGGTATTAAAACTCAAAATTCACTTTGCAAGTATTAATTTCAAATTTTAATTTAAATGAATTACGTTAATCTTAAACAAAGATTTTGCTACAAAAGTAGTAAAAAAAACAAGTCCATTCTATCTTTATTTATTTTAATGTTGATGTTTGGTTTTCCGGATGAACTGAAAGCACAGGAAAACACAACAATAACATTATCGGCAACCAACGAAGACCTTCGGACCTTATTGGAGAAAATTGAAGCAAGTACCGTATACCGCTTCACTTACAAAGATGTCGAACTACCTGAAAGTAAAGACATTACAGTATCTGCCAACCAAATGACTATCGAGAATTTTCTGAACCAGGTTTTACCAGCCAAAGCATTAACCTTTAAACGCAACCGAAATACTATTTCCATTATTCCGGAACCGGCTAAAGAAAAAATTAATGTAAAAGGCAAAGTGGCCGATAGTTACGGCGAACCATTAATCGGTGTAAGCATCGCGGTGAAACGAACTTCAACCGGAACCCTTACCGATATGGATGGAAACTTTTCGGTTGATCTTGATTCGGGCGAAATACTTTCGATATCTTATATCGGCTATATAACCCAGGATATTATAACCGATAAAAGTGCCACACTCCGTATTATTCTGGAGGAAGATGTAAAACAGTTGAACGAAGTCGTAGTTGTAGGTTACGGAACCCAGAGAAGAGGAGAATTAACTTCTTCTATCGCAAGCGTAAAGAAAGAATCATTTACCCAGGGAGCCGTTCAGGATGCTGCACAACTCATACAAGGTAAGGTTGCGGGTCTGGGGGTTATTCTTCCGAATGGTGATCCCACCTCAACAACACAAATCATGCTTCGTGGGGCAGGTACACTTTTATCCAGCACTTCACCGCTGGTAATCATTGATGGAGTTCCCGGCGACCTTTCGACCGTGGCTCCCGAAGATATAGAAAGTGTTGATGTACTGAAAGATGGATCGGCAGCAGCTATCTATGGTACCCGTGGTAACAATGGTGTCATCTTTATAACTACGAAAAAGAATCGGGGAGACCGTAAAGGAGTAGAAGTTCAGTCGTATATAACCGTACAGACAATTAAGAAGAAACTGGATATGATGAATGCTACCGAATATCGTGAGGCAGTAGCCCAGAATAAACCCGGAGCAATAGATTATGGCTATGACGTGAATTGGTTGGATGAAATTCTCCGCACACCTATTACATCTGTAACCAATGCCAGTTTCTATGGTGGTAATTCCGAAACTAATTATATCGCCAATATAAATTATAAAGCAGCCGAGGGAATTGTAAAACGTTCCGACAATAATGTCCTGACTACCCGTTTGGAAGCCAACCACTCTATGTGGGATAATTTAGTGAAGTTCAACTTCAATATAATGGGACGTCAGCAAGAATACCAGTCATTGGGTGATGGCAACAGCTTCAACGGAAGTATTTACCGTACGGCATTGATTGGTAATCCAACCGACCGTTTGAAAGATGAGGAGGGCACATGGGTTGAGCATACAACCATGAACGGTTATATGAATCCCGTAGCGGCAATATACGAAAGCGACGGTAAAAATAAGAATACCCAAATCAAAACATTCGGTTCGATTACTTTGACCCCAATTGAACAGCTTTATCTCAAAGCACTTGTTTCTCATACTACTTTCAATGAAACAAGGGGATATTATGAAACAAAGAAACATATCTCTACGGTAAGGGATAAAAAGAACGGATTTGCTTCCAGAGGAACGACCAAAAGTGTAGATGATTTGATGGAATTAACAGCTCAATACCGTGAACAGTTTGGATTGCACAATTTAACTGCTTTAGGTGGATACTCATACCAGAAATATGAATACGAGAACTATTGGATGCAGAACTGGGATTTTCCATCGGATGAATTTTCCTACAATAATATGGAAAAAGGGGCAGCCATAAAACGTGGAGAAGCACAAGAGAATTCCTCCAAATATGAGCACAAACTTATCGGTTTCTTCGGCCGTATTAATTATAACTACAATAACCGTTACCTGCTGTCGGCAAGTATCCGTCACGAGGGTTCATCCAAGTTTGGTAAAAATCATAAATGGGGTAACTTCCCGGCATTCTCAGTGGGTTGGAATGTATCAGAAGAAAACTTCATGAAATCCATAAACTGGATACATAACCTGAAACTTAGAGCAGGATTTGGTATTACAGGTACCGTACCCAGTAACCCTTATATATCATTAAGCAAGTTGGAAACAGGTGATAACTTTTATACCGAGAATGGTTGGATACCCACATTAAGACCTAAATCGAATTCAAATCCCGATTTGAAATGGGAGAAAAAAGAAGAGTGGAACTTCGGTATTGAATACAGCCTGTTTAGTGGTGTGGTAAGAGGTAGTTTCGACTTTTATAAACGTACTACCAAAGATTTATTATGGGATTATATGGTACCAATGCCTCCGTTTATTGAGAATAGAATGCAGGCTAACGCCGGAACTCTGGAGAATAAGGGATTTGAAGCACAAATAGTCATTAATCCGATTCGTACAAAAGACTTTAACTGGAATACTACATTGAATTATTCGACAAACGCGAATAAAATGGTTTCACTATCGAACGATAAGTTTCAGGTGAAAGCAGGATATGTGGACAAAGGTTGGACAGGTGAACCAATACAGAAAGAAACACACCGTATATCCGTAGGAGGTAAACTAGGTAACTTCTTTGGTTTCAAAACAATAGGAGTAGACGATGATGGCAAATGGATTATTGAAGACCGGAATGGAAATCCGAAATCTATTGAAGACCAGGATCCGGAAGACCGGAAAATCATCGGTAATGGCTTGCCGAAACATTTCCTGAGCTGGGATAATCAGTTATCCTACAAGAATTTTGATTTAAGTATAACAATGCGTGGTGCCTTTGGATACGATATACTGAATATGCCCAGAATGTTCTATGAAGTACCGGTTAATCTTACCCGTGGCAATTTATTGGCCGATGCCTACAAACCGAAATATGGAAAAGTATTGAGCGATCAGCAGGAATTACAATATGTAAGCTATTTTATTGAGAAAGGCGATTTCTGGAAAATAGATAATATAACTTTGGGCTATAACTTCCTGTTCAAGGATAATAAGTATTTCAGCAGAATAAGACTATATGCTACAGCAAACGGTTTGGTAACAATAACCAAATACAAAGGCTTAGACCCTGAAGTAAATGTTCATGGACTAGATCCCGGTTGTGATGTTTTGGGTCGCTATCCATCTACACGTTCGTTCACATTCGGAGCAATATTCACCTTTTAATATTTAATCAATCATGAAAAAATATATAAAATACACAATAGCTTTACTACCGGCATTATTATTAATGCTCACTCTGGGATCGTGTACAAATCTGGACGAAAAGATTTACTCGGATATTGCAGAAGATACTTATAACTATATGCCGGGTGATGCCACAAAAGAAGTCGGTGCAGCGTATGCTAATTTAAGAAGATGGACCGATGCTGGTGCGGGACTGGGAATATGTATTGCCCAGGCTATTTCTACCGACGAAGCTGTATTCCCGGCCAATGGTTCCGGATGGGACGACGGAGGAAATTTCCGCCGGATGCATCAACATAAATGGACCTCGACCCAGGAACACGTTAAGCGAATGTGGGATGTATTTTACAGGGGAATAGTATTATGTAACAACGTAATATCCATAATCAGTAAGGATAACTTCCCTTATGCTTCCAACGAAAACAAAGAACAACTTATTGCGGAAACACGCGCATTAAGAGCTTTCTATTACTGGTATGTACTCGATAATTTCGGAGATGCACCTTTAGTAACCGAACCCTCGGGTGATATGCCTGCTAAAGCTACTAGAAAAGAAATTTACGATTATGTAGTCAAAGAATTAAAAGAAATTTCAGAAACTCTTTCTCCCACAAAAAGTAATGCCACTTATGGGCGTTTCAATCGTTGGGCGGCAAAAGCCTTACTGGCAAATGTATATCTGAACGCGGAAGTTTATACCGGACAGGCAGAGTGGGCAGCTTGTATCAAAGAATGCGATGATATAATGGCCTCGGGGTTGTATGTATTAGATGAAAACTACAAAGATATTTTCAAAACCGACAATGAAAATTCTACAGAAAGCATTTTCGCAATACCGTTCGATGATATATATGCTACCGGTTTTAATTATCACCTCGCTTCTTTACATGGAGCAAATCAAAAAACATACAACCTGATCGGAAGTCCGTGGGGAGCAGGTGCATACAAGGGCACACCTCAGTTTGTAGATACTTACGATCCTGACGATGCCCGTTTGGAGGCCACCTGGATGGGTGGACCACAGTACGCATCGGATGGAACCGAGTTGATGGGTTCGTATGACTTAATGGGTAAACCTCTTGTTTTTGTAAACAAAATGCCCGATGGAATCTTCACAAGTGAAGCTGAGGGCTTACGCTGGCTCAAGTACGAAGTTGCTATGGGTTCTAAATCTTCATTGAATAACGACTATGTATTATTTAGATTAGCACAGGTATATTTGATGAAAGCCGAATGCCTGCTCCGCACCAATAAAGCAGATGATGCAGCCGGGTTAGTAACCGAAGTTAGAAAGAGGGCTTTTAAAGACAACCCGGAAAAAGCAAAAGTTACCGGAGCCCAGTTGCAAGAACCATCCAGTTATAAATATGGTAATGTTAAGGATTATATTCTTACTCCCCAGGCAACTAAGTATCCGGAACAGTTCGGACGCTTCTACGATGAATTAGGTTGGGAACTAAGCGGAGAAACTTACCGCAGAAGAGACATGATCCGTTTCGGGCATTATACCAAAGCTGCATGGTTATCTCATTCACCCAGTGAAGATTACCGCGTATTGTATCCGATTCCACAAGATATTGTAGATTCTAATCTGAATCTGGAGCAAAATCCTAATTATGTGGCAGATTAGATAAAAATCAGCTAATTCACAGGTTACCGGTAAGATTATATTTGTAGTTTTGTTTTCAATAGGTATCCGGAAAGCTATAAATCTCTATTACCTGGTAACCTGTGAAGATTTAATACAATAAAAACTGATTTTCAAAACTATTATTCTTATGAAATTACGATTAATTGCCGTCGCACTTTTTGCCTGCTCCTTTGTTTCTGTCGCTTCGGCTTCGGGCAGAATTGAACCCCCAAATTATCAAAACAATCGCTATCCACTGGTGCAAAAACCATATATGGAATTGCCACTTGGTTCAATTAAAGCCAATGGCTGGCTACAGGAAATGCTGATGCGCCAGAAAAGTGGTGCCAGCGGACACATGGATCAATTGTATCCTCTGGTTATGGGTGAGCGGAACGGATGGCTCGGAGGAGATGGCGACCAATGGGAACGCGGACCGTACTGGATTGATGGTTTACTGCCGTTGGCCTACATTCTGGACGATAAGGATTTGCAGAAAAAAGTGCAACCCTGGGTAGAATGGGCCCTGAAAAGTCAGAAACCCAACGGATTTTTCGGACCTGATAAAGATTATCCACACGAAGCCGGAGTTCAACGCGATAATGCCCACGACTGGTGGCCCCGCATGGTAGTGCTGAAGATACTCCAACAATATTATTCTGCTACCGGCGATGAACGTATCATCAGTTTTATGAGCAAGTACTTCAAGTATCAACTGGAAACACTTCCCGAAAAGAAACTCGATAACTGGACTTTCTGGGCACGGTACCGGGCAGGCGATAATCTGGATATTGTATATTGGTTATATAACATAACCGGAGAAACTTTCCTCCTCGACCTCGGTAAGCTGATGCATAGCCAATCGCACGATTTCCATCAAATGTTCTGTTGTTCGGACGATTTGAAGAAATTCAATACCATCCATTGTGTTAATCTGGCTCAGGGAATTAAAGAACCCGGAATCTATTATCAGCAATCAGGAGATAAAAAACACCTGAATGCTGTAAAAAAAGGTTTTGCCGACATTAAGATGTTCAACGGACAGGCACAAGGTATGTACGGAGGCGATGAAGGGTTGCATGGCAACAATCCTACACAAGGGGTAGAGTTATGCGCTGTAGTCGAAATGATGTATTCGCTGGAAAAACTTATCGGTATAACCGGCGATATGGATTATATGGAACATCTGGAGAAAGTAGCTTTCAACGCTTTACCTACCCAGGTAACGGATGATTTCATGTACAAACAGTATTTCCAACAGGCAAACCAGGTAATGGTAACTCACCACCACCGCAATTTTTACGAAGAGCCACATCATGGAGGAACGGATGTTGTATTTGGTACCCTCTCGGGATATCCGTGCTGTTACTCGAATATGCATCAGGGTTGGCCGAAATTTGTGCAGAACCTCTGGTATGCCACTCCCGACAATGGTTTGGCTGCCCTTGTTTACTCTCCATCCGAAGTTACAGCAAACGTAGCCAACGGTGTAAGTGTAAAAATGGTGGAAGATACCTATTACCCGATGAGTGATAAGATACGGTTTACACTTTCTATCGAATCCAAAAAAGTTAAAAATGTGACTTTCCCATTCCATATTCGTATACCGTCGTGGTGTAAGGAAGCTACCATCAGCATTAACGGCGAACAATACAAAACTGCGCAGGGAGGAAATGTAGAAATAATCCGTCGCGACTGGAAAAGCGGTGATGTGGTTGAACTTCAAATTCCTATGAATATTAAGGTTGATGATACATGGTATGAAAAATCAATCTCTGTTCAAAGAGGCCCTTTAGTGTATGCATTAAAGATTCAGGAAGAATGGAACAAGAAAGAATTTGCTGATAATGAAAAGAAACAATATGGCGAATCGTATTGGGAAATACTACCCAAAAGTCCATGGAATTATGGAATTGTAAATTTTGATAAGGCGAAAGCCGACGAAACTTTTTCAGTAACCGTCCATGAGGAAAAAATGAAAAACAGCTTTTTCTGGAATCAGGAAAACGCTCCTGTCGAAATGAAAGTGAAAGCAAAGATAATTCCATATTGGAAAATTTACAATGAAATGGCCGGACCCATGCCGTTCTCTGTTGGCCGGTGGGGCAATGAGCCGGTAGAAGAAATAACTCTCATACCTTATGGGTGTACCACATTGCGTATTTCGCAGTTTCCTTTGGTGAGATAGAACTTAGTTACAGACCTTGCGAGGTCTTCAAAGAGACCTTGCGAAGTCTCTAAAGAGACCTTGGGAGGTTTCCCCCTAAAGACCTTGCGAGGTCTCCTCAGAGACTACGTAAGGTCTCTTTGAAGACTTCACAAGGTCTCTTTTTTATATAACTGAAACTTCATTTTTTTGCGCGACTTCGTTTATAAATCCATATTTTTATAATAAGTTTGCAGCAATGGAATTCAGAACAGTTGTACAAACTCCCCGGAAATTATTTTCATCAGTAAGCCATAAGGACAAGCTGATGCTGCTGGGCTCATGCTTTGCCGAAAATATGGGCAGGCAACTATTCGATTCGGGTTTTCATTGCGATGTCAACCCGTTCGGGATACTCTATAACCCCCTGTCGGTTGCCAATGCGCTAACTGAAATAGTAGACGGAAAAGTATATACCGCCGAAGATTTATTCTTTCATCGCGGCCAGTACCATAGCTTCATGCATCATGGTTCATTCTCAGACCCGGATCTAAACCAGTGCCTCACCCGGATTAACGAGCGTCTTTCGTATTCGAACCAATCGATTCGCCAATTAAATTATCTCTTTATTACCTTTGGTACCGCCTGGATATATCGTACCAGGGAAGAAAATGCCCTCGTATCCAATTGCCATAAACTACCGGCTGGTATGTTTACCCGCTACCGGCTGGCTGTCGACGATATTGTCGAACAATACAACTCGCTGTTAACCCGCATCATCAACTTGCAACCGGA
Source organism: Bacteroides sp. (assembly GCA_032108265.1). Taxonomy (GTDB): domain Bacteria; phylum Bacteroidota; class Bacteroidia; order Bacteroidales; family Bacteroidaceae; genus Bacteroides. The sequence continues at coordinate 77,602 of DAMCMT010000007.1, read as the reverse complement.
TATTAAAATAATCTTTACCGTAAGTCCCATCCGGCACCTGAAAGATGGGATGCACGAAAACCAGCTTAGTAAAGCCACCCTCCTACTGTCGATTGAAAAAATAAAAGAAACTTTCCCGGAGAATATAATTTACTTTCCCTCTTATGAAATTGTTATGGACGAACTGCGCGACTACCGGTTCTATGCCGACGATATGCTTCATCCGTCGTCAGTAGCAATAGAGTATATCTGGGAGCGGTTCACCGAAACTTTTTTCAATACGGAAACCAGCGAAAGTATCAAAGAATACGAAAGTATCCGTAGAGATATTAATCACAAACCCTTTAATCCGGGTTCGGACGAGCATAAGCGTTTTTTAGAACAAATTTTGTTAAAAATAAGACGATTTAAAGGAAAATACCCGAACTTTGACGTGCAAAACGATTTGGATATATGTCTTACACGATTGAAAAAATTGCCGCATGGATAGATGCCGGCCGCATAGGTGATGATGAAACTACCATAAACTGGCTGCTTACGGACAGCCGTTCGCTGGCTTTCCCTGAAGAAACTCTTTTCTTCGCTCTTACTTCCAAAAGAAACAACGGAGCCAATTATATACCCGATTTATATGCGCGTGGTGTCCGCAATTTTGTAGTCGGCAAGGATTTTCTGAACGATAAAGAAGAAAATTGGCTGGTTAAGGAGTATCCCGGAAGCAATTTTCTCGTTGTATCCAACCCATTGACTGCTCTGCAAAAGCTAGCCGAAAACCATCGCCGCCAATTCGACATTCCTGTTATTGGCATTACCGGTAGTAACGGAAAAACAATTGTCAAAGAATGGTTGCACCAGTTATTGAGTCCGGATCGTAACATTGTTCGGTCGCCCCGGAGTTATAATTCGCAAATAGGCGTTCCACTCTCAGTATGGCAAATGAATAAATACAACGACCTGGCCATATTCGAAGCGGGTATTTCCGAAACGGGAGAAATGCGGATGCTCGAGAAAATTATTCAACCCACTATCGGTATACTCACCAATCTGGGCGGTGCTCATCAGGAGAATTTCTTCTCAATGCAGGAAAAATGCCAGGAAAAGCTTTCCTTGTTCAAAAGTTGCGATGTGATTATATATAATGCCGATGATGAGCTTATATCGAACTGCTTTTCTAATTCGCTGATGTCGTCGCGCGAAATTGCCTGGTCGAAGATAGACAAAGAACGCCCCTTGTTTATTAACAATGTGGATAAAAAAGAGGATTACACCCAGATAACATATACCTATCTGGGAATGACAAATACTTTCCGGATACCATTCGTTGATGAAGCTTCCATCGAAAACTCCCTGCATTGCCTGGCTGCTTGTGTTTACCTGATGCTTGCTCCCGAAGATATTTCGGCACGTATGGCACATCTGGAACCTGTTGCGATGCGACTGGAAGTGAAAGAGGGGAAAAACAATTGCGTTATCATCAACGATAGTTATAATTCCGACCTCGTTTCGCTGGATATTGCACTCGATTTCCTTTATCGCCGCTCGCAGGATAAGATGCTGAAACGCACGCTTATCCTCTCTGACTTATTGGAAACCGGGCAAAGTGCAAACACTCTTTACAGGCGTGTAGCGCAAATGGTACATAACCGCGGTATTGAAAAAATAATCGGCGTGGGTAGCGATATTTCATCGGCCGCCTCACGTTTTCATATCGAGAAATATTTCTTCCCGGATACGGAAACCATGCTGGCATCTCCCGTATTCCGTAATCTCCGAAACGAAATTATCCTGATTAAAGGATCGCGTAGTTTCAGCTTCGAACGGGTATCCGAAGAACTTGAACTGAAAGTTCACGAAACCATATTGGAAATAGATCTGAATGCCCTTGTAGGCAACCTCAACTTTTTCCGCTCGAAGCTCGATAATAAGACTAAAACCATTTGCATGGTCAAAGCCTCGGCTTATGGTGCGGGTTCCGACCAGGTTGCCCGAACTTTGCAGGAACATCGCGCTGACTACCTGGCAGTAGCTGTAGCCGATGAAGGCTCCGAACTCCGCAAAGCAGGAATTACATCGTCTATCATTATTATGAATCCCGAACTTACGGCTTTTAAAACTATGTTCGACGATAAGCTGGAGCCCGAAATATACAATTTCCATATTCTCGAAAACCTGATTAGGGAAGCCGAAAAAGAAGGTGTAACCAATTTTCCTATCCACATTAAAATAGATACTGGGATGCATCGGTTGGGTTTCGACCCGCAGGATATACAACAGCTTATCAAACGGTTGAAACAACAATCTGCCGTTATTCCCCGCTCCATATTTTCACATCTGGCAGCTAGCGACGAAACTGAATTTGATGAATACACACATACACAAATCAGTTTGTTCGACAGAGTATCGGCAGAATTTCAGGAAGCTTTCCCACACAGGATATTGAGGCACATTTCCAACTCGGCTGGTATATTGCGCTTCCCCGAGGCACAGTTCGATATGGTGAGGTTAGGCATCGGCTTATATGGAGTTAATCCAATAGATAACAGTTTGTTGCAAAACGTCAGTACACTTAAAACAACCATATTACAAATACGCAACCTGGCAGCAGGCGAAACCGTAGGATACAGTCGTAAGGGCATACTGAACAGAGATTCACGTATAGCAGCCTTACCTATCGGATATGCAGACGGACTGAACCGCAAACTGGGCAATGGCAATTTCTATTGTATGGTTAACAGGCAGAAAGCCCCATATATTGGTAATATCTGCATGGATGTCTGTATGATAGATGTAACCGATATCGATTGCCGCGAAGGAGATAAGGTAATTATCTTCGGCAACGAGTTGCCGATTACCGAGATTGCCGATAAACTCAAAACAATCTCATACGAGGTACTAACAAATGTATCCACACGGGTAAAGAGAGTATATTTCCAGGATTAATATAGAATAATTTTTGTGCAATAGTTTTTTTGATTACTTTTGAGCATTCAAACATAATATAAACCTAAAATAAACAGCGATATGACTCACATGTTTTTATTTGGAATCGGGGCTCCCGAAATCATCATTGTAGCTTTACTTATTCTCCTTTTATTTGGTGGTAAAAAAATTCCTGAATTAATGAAAGGTCTTGGCAAAGGTGTTAAGAGTTTCAAAGATGGAGTAAACGAAGCAAAAGAAGAGATTAACAAAGCGGCTGACGAAATTGAAGAAAAGAAGTAATCTGGAGAGAGATTACTGTAAAACTTTTCCCATCACTAACATTAGATAATGGCAAAGAGAAAGTCTCCCGACGAACTTACGTTTTGGGACCATTTGGACGAATTGCGTGTAATGCTTTTCCACGTAATCGGTGCATGGTGTATACTGGGCGTAGCCTACTTTATAGCTATGCCCTATTTATTCGACAATGTTATACTGGCGCCATGTTATGATGATTTTGTTTTCTATCGTTTCCTACATTGGATTGGAGATGTTTTTAATCTAAGTGGTGATTTCTTTACGGAAGAATTTCATGTAGATTTGATTAATTATAATCTTGCCGCGCCATTCTTTATCCACATTACAACAGCATTCTGGATGTCGGTAGTAACTACAGTTCCATATCTTTTTTATGAGATATGGAAGTTTATCAGTCCGGCACTTTACAACAATGAAAAGAAAGGGGTAAGAAAAGCTCTTGGTTTAGGTACTATTTTCTTCTTCATGGGTGTTGTTGTGGGGTACTTCCTGGTATATCCCTTAACATTACGTTTCCTGTCAACCTACGAATTAAGTTCGGCTATTGAAAACCATTTATCATTAAACTCATACATTGATAACTTTATGATGCTTGTGCTCTGTATGGGTCTGGCATTCGAATTACCACTTATTACCTGGTTATTATCTCTTATGGGTTTAATCTCACGGTCGACTTTGAAACAATATCGCCGTCATGCTGCCGTAGCTATAGTTATTCTGGCTGCTGTCATTACTCCTACCGGCGACCCGTTTACACTGACGGCTGTTGCTTTACCGCTTTATCTTCTTTATGAACTCAGTATTCTGATGATAAAGGATAAGGTGGAAGAGGAGGAAGAAAGTACGGAGGTAGCAAAAGTATAAATCGTCGCCCGCCACTTAGACTCCTTCTAGGTGACGGACGACGCTGAAAGCTAATTACTAAAGACTGACTTATCTTATATTTTTCCCCGCTCAACCTACAATTCCTTCAATCGCTCATTTTTTTGAATCTTTTCTCTTTGCACAATATTGATTAACTATCATCTACCGTCGTTTACTACCTGCTGGGAACACTGAGAGTAAGTATCTCGGTGTCGCATTGATTATATCTAAAAAGTACAATATCTTGCCTATTTAGTATGCAATTGTAGTATTCAAGAAAAAAACTATTTTTTCACATCTATCTTCAGATTATTTCATCTATATTTAAAGCGAGTATTGGAGATGACCTAACGAAAATAGTTCCTGATATATCTTATATTAATTTAAAAATCAACAAGTATGAAACAAAAAACTTTATTTTTTTCTATAGGTTTCATTGTGCTAGTATGTGGGTTGTTTCTGAACATGCGACACACTATGAATGATTATGGAATCGGAACAAATCCGCAGCACCTGGAAGTACTAGCTCAAAGTAGTAGTAGTGGAGGTGGGGAAGGTACTGGTGAGATATTGTGGAAAAAACATGAAAAACATTGCACCATAAAAGTTTCAGGACAAATTGGATCAGTAATAAAGATATGGGGAACTAACTACACAATTCCGTATCAAGGCGAACTAATAATCACTTTTGAGAATGTAAATATTAGTTGTGAATCTGGTGGTGGCTTCCAATGTATAACAAAAGATTGCGCTGATTTCTGGAAAGGAAGTGGTGCTCCAGGAAGCGGCACATAAATGGGGCCAAGCAGTTTCTCTTGTGTTATATTTTATTCACATTAGAGGTATATCAGCAATTATAAGAAAAATATAATATAAGAGAAACTTTATATAAAGATCTATAAGGAATACAATTTTAATATTTTATTCAAACCATGAAAAAGCACATTTTCTATTTTACTCTTCTTGCCCTAATTTTTGTCAGTTGTAAGCAAACGGGGAATCATCAATCATCCACTAACGAAAAATTCACCCTTATCCAAGCATATACTCTGCCATTTGAACAGGAAAAAAAATTAAATCTTTCTGCCTTTGTTGAAGATATCGATATCATTCCACTGGAACTGACTGAAGCGAGTTTACTCAGTACAGATATAGATAAGATAAAAATACACAAGAAAAATATTCTAGTATTGGAAAGAAGGCAACAGCGATGTATATACCGGTTCGATCTTAAAGGGAATTTTCTGAACAAAATAGGTGAAAAAGGACAAGGACCACACGAATTTATTGAGCTATCCGACTTTTCTATTGACGAAGAAAATGACATTGTTTTTCTGCTTGATAACGCGCGAAAATCCATATTATGTTATCAAATGAATGGTGAATTTATTAAGAGCATTCGAATTGATATGAGTTGTATGAGAATGGAATATCAAGACGGCTTGTTTTATATTTTTGAGGATCAACCATACCGAGAAAATTCATATAGTTTGGAAATTAAAAACATGGAAGGAAAAACAATTACTAAATTCTTTCCATCCAAACGATATATGAATAATTACTCTACACCTACTTTCAATAAGCAGGACGATTATATATTATTTTATCGTTCAAAAAATGATACTGTATATAAATTCCATAAAGATACTCTTTCATATGCATATTTTATTGATTTTGATTCTTACAGGCTTACTCCAGAGGAAATCGAAGATATATACCAAGGGAGGGTTCCGACTATAAATATTCTGCAAAATAAAGAACGGGTTTCAGGAATTAATTTTGTTTATCAATTAAATGATTTGCTCTTTTTCCAAACAACTTATAAATTACTTACCTATTTTTATATATACAATATAAAAAAAGACGAACTATCTATTAGTGGTGGTGTTTCTGGCTTATATGATGATTTATATTACACCTTCTTTTCAAATAGTTTTCATGGTTGCACCAAGGATGCTTTAATTGGCTTTTATGATGCAAACGGGATTAAGCGTAGCATCAAAAGCCTTGATAATTTTGAAAAACATGGCCACATCACAGCAGAGAAAAAACAACAAGTGAAAGATAAAATGCTCAGTTATTGTGATATAAGGGATAAGGAGGAGAGAAATCCATGGGTTTTAATTTACCACCTCAAAAAGAAATAACAATGAAACGGGAAAATATCTATTTATGGATTACTGTTTTCATTTTGCTGGCAGGTAATCTCATTTTCTTTACATTATCAAAGGAAAGGCACTTCAACACATCATTGGAAAATATCATTGTTACAACATCGACCATGAAAAGCTATGCAGTTGAAGAACTTTTGATGCACATGGAATTCGACTATGCCCTTCTAAAAGATGTGTCTGTTATCCAAAATGATTACGCTAATATATTTGTTGACACACTCCATCATCGCACAGATAGCCTTATGCTTTCCGGATTATTGCAAGACAATAAAGTGGTATTTGTCTTTGCACAATATGCCTGCAATACATGCGTGAGTGAGCAACTAATCATACTCAATAAATTGGGAAAGAAAATAGGATACGAAAATATCATCATCATAGCTGATAAAAACAGCCACAACATTGAGTTATTCCTGAAATCGAACAACTGTAAACTGAATCTATACGAAACAAATACCAACAATTTGGGATTGTTTGACATACCGCCTGTTTCTGCTTTGTTAATATACACCCGGAAAAACCGGATAGCAACTTCTTTCGTGGTAAGTATGGATACCAAAGAATATGCAAGAAGTTTCTATAAGTTTATTGAAAAACAATATGTTACCAAATAATATTACGGATAATGGAATTAAAGAGAAGGTTGCTTTTAATCATATTGCTTATTATTATACCGGTACTCATTTATTACCCAATATTAGGTCACGACTTCCTATATTTCTGGGACGACCAATGGGTTGTTATGAATCATTATACCAGCGGCGGCCTCACATTCCAGAATATAGCGGCTATTTTTTCTGATTTCTATCATGGACAATATGCTCCGTTCAACGAAATGAGCTATTTGTTATTATATCAACTTGACGGATATAATCCTTTTTGGTATCATCTGTTGAGTTTAGTGTGGCACGTAGCCAATGTATTGTTAATATATCATTTTCTTAATATGTTGCTTTCCATGCATTACAAGGAAAGAAGCGATAAATCACAAATCATAGCATTTATTGCAGCGCTTCTATTAGCTGTTCATCCTGTAAATACCGAACCGGTATCTTGGGTGAGTGCTTCTAAAATATTAATATATAGTTTCTTTTATCTTTGGTGCCTGCTTTTCTACCTGAAGTTTCTAGAGAAAAAAAAGCTTCGTTATTATGTATTACTTCTTGTTTTCTTTTGTTTTTCTTTTTGGGGAAAAGAACAAGCTGTAACCTTACCTCTAGGACTATTACTGATTGATTGGTTTCTGGGTCGTCAACTGCAAGATAAAACCGTATGGATTGAAAAGTTTCCAGTATTTTGTCTAGCTTTGATATTTGGGCTTATCACCATATTGTCACAGGGAAATGGTGGAGATGCACCTGTATATCCTTTCTTTGAAAGAATATTTTTAGCTTGCTATACCTTGTTTGAATACCTCATAAAAAGTATACTTCCTATAAAATTGTCGTATATTTATCCTTTCCCATACCAGCCACAAGATGGTATGACGCTTTATTTATGGATTTATCCGTTTATTATACTGTTCTTATTTTATTGTTTATATCTGGCTCGTAAAAACAAGGTAGTGGCGTTTTCTGCTATTTTCTTCCTGATTCATTTAATAGTCGCACTCCACATCATTCCCATTTCCCGGTTTGCTATTGTTGCAGACCGTTATGCTTACCTATCGCTCGTTGGAATCTCCCTATATATATCCTATCTATTAGTTTCTCTGTGTTACAAATATAAAATGTCCTTATCCATGAAAAAACTGACTTGCGGGCTTTTTATTATTTATATTATTTGTTTAGGTACATATTCTCATCTGTATACTAAAGAATGGGAAAACACCGATACTTTGAAAAAGCATTTGCGCGAAGTACTCGATAAAAGAACTATGGAGAACAGTGAAAAATGACGGATTTAGTAATCAGATTCATTTGTTTTTGTATCGTGGGCACATTGGGCATGTGCCTGGATTTTCTTTTGACCTGGGTTATAAAAGAGAAATTAAAGATAAATAAATATGTGGCCAATACCAGCGGATTTATTGTAGCTGCCAGTTCCAATTACATATTAAACAGGCTATGGACATTCGCAAGTCACAACCCTTATATATGCCAGGAATATATCAGATTCTTATTTATCTCTCTTTTAGGATTGATAATAAACACCTTACTTTTATGGACTTTTCATAAAAAGATGTCATTTTACTTAGCTAAACTATTCGCCATTGCGATAACTACAGCATGGAATTTCTTTATGAATCAGTACATTACTTTTAATGTTTTTAGTCTGAACTAATGCAAACTTTCAGTCCAAAGCCTGCCACCAGCTATCTACCCATTCAATCACAAAACGTTCGCCTTCAAAGCGGATAGGCAACCAGATATATCGCCCGTCAATAGCATTCTTCGGAGTCCAGCGGTCGCCCAAATAAATAAATTGATCAGGTTTACCCTGCACTGGGAGTATATAAGTACTTTGCGAGTTGAAGGTAAGGTCGGCACCATCACCTATACACGGATTGCCCAGTTCTTTCCATTCGCCCCAAATGTTATCAGCAACGGCAGAACGGGCTTCATTGGGCGACCAACCGGTACAGCCCGACATCATCATGTAATATTTACCGTTTTTCTTAAAAATAGCAGGCGCTTCCATAAAACGTCCCGCAAAGAAACGGGCATATTTTCCTGAATAATCCAGGTAATCATCAGTCAGTTGAGAGATATGCAGCGTACTGTTTTCTTCCGACGAATAAATATGGTAAGCTGTTCCGTCGTCATCCACAAAGAGGGTCATGTCACGAGCCATTTGTCCGGTCTCGAAATCCCTTTTGATAATATTTAAACTATCAGGATGCGCAGGAACACTACCTCCGGTAAAATGGGCACCTTCGGTACGGTCGGGTACGGCTTTTTGCTCTTCGGTATAATTTATCGGCCAATGCCCGGCATTGGGGCGTACCGATTTGATAAAAGTAAATGGTCCTTGTGGTGTATCACTTACAGCTATTCCACTGCGGGCGCCACTGTAGCCTTTCCCTTTCGGTTCCAGGTGAAACCACATGGCATATTTACCGGTTTTCTTATTGTAAATAACTTTGGGGCGTTCGAGAATACAACCCTTTTCAATATCACTTCCGGAACCATCGGGAGCAACTTCCAGGGCAATACCTTCGTCGGTCCAGTTGTATAAATCAGAAGATGAATAACAATGCACACCTACATTAGCAGTGTTACCGCCTTCACCTTCGGTTTTGTGTTCGCCGTACCAGTAGTATTTACCGTCGGATTCATTAAATAATACTCCACCACCATGTGCATTGATATGCACACCGTTATTGTCTGGCCATAATTCTCCCGGATTAAATTCTTTCTTCCTGTCCGTATTGCATGCAGCAAGTATGAACAGTGGAATCGCATAATAAATTAGGTTTTTCATTTGCTTTAGGATTATGATTAATGTTCTCAATTCACTAATACTCTTTCAAAATACGGAAGACGGTCAATCGGTACTTCCTGTTCAATGGTTACCGGGCCCTTGAAGTGATTGCCCTGGTCGTCTTTCCACAATCCTTTCGGAAGTTTAATTGTACGTTTGCTTCCTTTCTCCACCATAGGAGCAACCATGTATCTTTCACCCAGCATAAACTGGTCTTTGCAATCGGCAAAACCCTGGTGGGGATAGGCATACTCCATATGCTGCACAATGGGTTCGCCACTGGTGGCCGAATAATGTGCCAGTTGCAAAATATAATTACCCATAGACTCGTGCAAACGGGCAAACTTGCGGCAGATAGCCAGATTCTCTTCATTCAGAATACGCCACGGAGCAACAGAGAATTGCATCATAGGCATCATAGCATGTACCTGGCACGAGCGTACTATTAATTCCTGGTCGAGTTTGCTTTGGTCGACTCCAATGAACGAGCCAAATTGTCCCCCCCCAATCATATCAGGACAGGTATAAGCATATCCCATTAGCCCGGCCGAAAGCATATCTGGAATGAGTACCCTGACAGCATTCCATGAATAATCTTTGTCACCCAGACGCTGTACTAACGGCTGCCCGGCCATTTTCCATCCGGCACGGTATTCGTTGAATGGAAAGTCCAAACCGATTTTTGCCCAATACTCGCACATATCAACCGAAGTGGCATTCTTATCGTAAAATTCCAATGTAGGGTCGGTATAATGTGAAATATCGCCGGCATCCAGTTTATAGCCATCGATTCCGTATTCGGTTTGCAGTTTGCGAAGCTGTGCTTTAAAATGTTCTGCCGCTGCCGGATTGCTCATATCGTAAGAAGCACTATATCCGTTCCACCACTGGATAATGGCCGGTTGATTGGTTCCTTTCTTCTTAATAAGATATCCTTTCTTTTGTAAATCCCGAAACTCCGGACTATCCGGACTTACAAACGGGCAAATCCAAAGCATGATACGAAATCCCTGGTTATGCAGACGTTCTATCATCCCTTTTGGGTCTGGGAACTTATCGGGTTTGAATTCAAAATTGCCATAATGTTTTTGCCAGTTATCATCTACCATAAATACACCGACAGGAAAATCATTATTAATGATATTATCGGCATAGTTAAGTATATCTTCCTGGTTCTGATTATAAATCAGTTCTATCCAGGTATTATATTGCGGCATAGAAAAAAATAACGGATCGGGAAGTGTACCCGATGGTGGAAAATGTTTCTTCGATGCAGCCAAATAAGCTTCCCGAAGATTCTTACCGGCCTGTACTGGCTCAAGTTTCTCATAATCCGAAGTCAGCAGAAGAATATCTCCATCGACTATTTTAAAGGCAAAAGGACGATCGCTCCACATATAACGCCCCATAGAGGAAACCAGAAAAGGAACATTCTGATTGTTCATGTTCTCCGTTGCCAGATTGTAAAGGCGTGTAGTGCCCTTAAACGGCATTGACGAACCAAGACCAACCATACCACCCCACCATTTTTCGCCGGGAAGAGAAGTGATTTTTGTTTCAAAACTCTGGGCAGTTACGTTCATACTGCAAAACAACACAAGAAATAAGTAAATTAGAGATTTAATAGGTTTCATTATATTATATTTAAATGGATTAATCGGTTTTCGTGGTTGATCCATACTCTATTCCCTCACTCTTCCAGAGCTCTAGAAAATAATCCAGTGCTTTCAGGAAACGTGAATAGTCTTTTTTCTCCGGTGCAGTCCAACCGGTCTCGGCATATGCAGCAATCCGCGGATATACCTTTACATTCATTGATTCAACTGTCGGGATAAACTCACCCCACATCTGACAACCCAATCCTAATACCTGCGGACGGTATTGGGGTTTCAAATCTTCCGGAACCGGATTGAAGTTATATGCTTTTTCCAATGGAATGCTTTCGTAGCTATAATCTATATAGGTATACGTATGATAGGAGTTAACAATATCATAACCCTTTTCGAGTGTTTCGTTAATCAGTTTCGGGTCGCCTTTCCAGAAATGAACAATAGTTTCTTTATTTAGTTCCTGTTCATTGTGCGAATCTGCTTTAGCCTGATAATCATGTAGGTTTTGTCCCGTGATTTCATTCCATCCCATCATCCGGCGGTCTTTGGACGCGAGAATATTGGATATATGGTTGGTAAAATATACCTGCAATTCGGCAGGGCTTTTCAAATTATTCTTTTTCATATATGCCTGTACCGAGGGAGAAGCTTTCCACTGGTCGTACCGTACTTCGTCACCACCGATATGAAATACCGGCCCGGGGAAAAGGGCAATTACTTCGTCGATAACATCTTCCAGGAATTGTAATACCCTAGGGTCAGCTACATTGAAATTATCATAATGCACACCGAAACGTACTGGTACTTTGATTTGCTTACCACTGGCGCCCAACCAGGAATACGAAGCTATTGCAGCACTGGCATGCCCAGGCATACTTACTTCGGGAACGATATTGATATGACGTGCGGTAGCGTATTCAACCACTTCGCGGATTTCATCCTGCGTATAGAAACCACCATGAGGCACACCATCAAATACTTCGCTATGGAAATGGTTAATTTCGGATGAATCGCGGAAAGCACCGATTTCCGTCAATTTAGGATATTTCTTAATTTCAATTCTCCATCCCTGGTCGTTGGTCAGATGCCAGTGGAACGTGTTCATTTTCAGTTGCGACATCTGGTCGAGTAAGCCGAAAACGACTTCCTTTCCTTTGAAGTAACGCCCTTCATCCAACATAAAGGCACGCCAACTGAAAGTAGGATAATCCGTTATTGTTCCGGATTGTACTAAATACTTATCTGCTTCAGGTTTTATAATCTGGCGCAGTGTTTGTATACCATGTAGAATACCTGTTGGGGTGGTTGCTGTAATCGCAATCCGTTTCTTCTGTATGTCGAGCGAATAAGCTTCGGGTAAACGGCTTAACTCGACATTCAGGTTATCGGGTCGGCCTTGAACTAATTCGATATCGGCGTTTCCTTCTTTCTTTTTAAAGGTAAGGCCGAAGTCTTCCGCAAACCACGATTCTAAGAGGGCAGCTTCATTGGCAAGTTCCTGCGGATAGGATAAGGTTACTTCTTTACCGAATTTAAAGACTCCGTCGTTGTAAGTAATCTGTTGCGGTTCGGGGATAACGGAGTATGGAACCGTTTCCCGCTTTTCTTCGCAAGCCAACAATGCAAAAACAGTACAAACAATAATAGAAAGTTTTTTCATCAAGATCAAATTTAAAGGTTATAACTGAGAGATCAAACTTTAAGAAAAACATTCCTGCCAGTCGGCATGCCTGAAGTTCCACATAATTTTATCAAACCACGGCGCGTTGATAGCACTATACCCTCGGAACCCGGCGAATACGTTCTTCCGTATCCTCCAGATTGCTCATTTTATCCATTCCTATGGTCATTACATCGAGCAGACCGGATTGCAGGGCAAACGTCAGGCTCTGGTCTTTTTTGTCCGGGTCCTGGGCTATCTTTCCTTCACCGTATATTTTCATGCCGATAACACCTTTGCCTGTTTTACTAAGCTGCTCTACAACGGGTAACACATTTTCGAACGTATCGTCCATATTTATTCCGAACGGATTGAGGCGTACATGGCACACATCAACCCAGGGGTCCGAAGTGGCCAACCGAACCGCATCCAGCGAATGACACGACATACCGTGCGCCCGGATAACGCCTTTCTGTTTAAGTTTCTCCAATGCTTCCAAATGCCGGGTATCTTCATCCGCCCAGGAGGCCGACTCGACACAATGCATTTGCAATACATCAATATAATCAGTATTTAATTCTTTGAGGAAACGGTTTACAGCCACATTCATGTCGAGATCCTTAACACCGCGATACCATACTTTTGTAACTATAGCATAACTGTCTCGCGGATATGATTTTAGAGCTTCAGCAATGATTGGATGTGTACCGTAACCATCGGCACAATCGTACATACGAATTCCTTTTTCGTACATCTGCTTTACCAGATTCACTCCATTTTCAAAGCCCAGCCGTGTAAGATTGGAGTTTCCTCCCCCTCCGATAATCCCTGTACCCATGGATAAACGGCTACTCTTAATACCGGTTTTACCAAGCTCTACTATTTCGTAAGGATCGTAAAACGGAGATTTCTTTGTGGCGGCACAGGAACTCAAAAGTACCTCATTTCCCAAAGCCAACGCTCCCAGACCGGCAAGGCTGGTTTTAATAAAAGTTCTACGCGTGAATTTCATGATTCGAAGATAATAATTATATGTTAATACCCAACTAACGAAAACAAAAGTAGTTAATTTCAATAATAATTCGCTCATTTTGTTTCCACTTATCCAAAATATTATTCACTAATCACAATTTATTAACTGAATTGTCTAAAATTTATTATAGCTTTGCGTAAACAGTTAACATAGAGCATATGAACAAGTACATCTTATCAGGAATCATTTTTATAAGCCTTGCTTTTACAACCACAGCTTGCAACAGCGATAATAGCATTATCGCCGATGGCGCCCAGGTAGAAAAACTAGCCGATGGCTTTGCCTTCACCGAAGGTCCTGCCACTGATGCCGAAGGGAATGTGTATTTCACCGACCAGCCTAACAACCGGATACTTAAATGGTCGGTCGACGGTCAATTAACTGTCTTTATGGAAAATGCCGGACGTTCCAACGGAATGTATTTCGACCGGGCAGGCAATTTGCTGGCTTGTGCCGATATGGAAAACGAAATCTGGTCGATTGCACCCGACGGCTCTCATACTGTTTTGCTTACAGATTACAAAGGAGTTAAAATGAATGGTCCCAATGACCTTTGGGCACATCCCGGGGGAGCCATTTATTTTACCGACCCGCTATACAAACGCGATTATTGGAACCGCGACCCTGAAATGCAAATCGATGGTGAACACGTTTACCGTCTGGATGTTGCTACCGGAAGCGTTACCCGTGTTGCAGATGATTTTAAAAAGCCAAACGGAATCATTGGCTCGCGCGACGGTAAATACCTGTATGTGGCTGATATCGGTGATAGAAAAACATACCGTTACGACATAAATCCTGATGGTACGCTAACCAACAAGCAACTGGCCGCACCTATGGGTTCGGACGGTATTACCCTGGACGAGAAAGGAAACCTTTACATCACCGGAAAAGGAGTGACCGTATTCAACCCGGCAGGAGAACAGATTGAACATATCGAAGTAGATGCCCCGTGGACAGCCAATGTTACTTTCGGCGGTCGGGATGGCAAAACATTGTTTATTACTGCTTCGGATGCATTATATGCTATAAAGATGAATGTAAAGGGAGACTGACATTACTAAATGTCATTCAGTCAAGACTTCCTCATATTCAAAATACATATCACCCTGTATGCCTCCTGGTAAATGATTTTCCGTTTGTCTGGTTACAAATCCATCTTCGTCAAACTCGTAAGTGATTGTCACAGTACTACTACTTATCGTTTTTTCGCCAAGAGTAAATACCCGCTCGCCACTTTCCGGCAGATATCGCGGCGTTTTTCCGAATAGTCCCGCCATATATGCCGGAAGTACTTCGCTATTTCCCCGTATAAACAACCGCAATGGTTGGTAATAAGCAGGACCGTTCATTTTATCCTTCGCTTTCGACACTTTGAAAGTACCAGTTGTATTTCCCCAATTCCATGAAACTAAATTTCCATTCTTATACTCATAGGTATTGGGGGTTTCTCCATCATCAGACTTTATCAGATAACCATCAGCATTATATTCATATGTACAAGGTTTAGTAGTCCCCCGTTCAAATTTCACAGCATAGCCGAGACTATTTAATGTATATTTTCCCAGAACCCTGCCATCTATTTCCATACTAACCTCACCCGGCGAATATGTAAGAGAAGTTTCTAATAAATATGGAAGTGGTATTTCTAACGAATCGTCCGAATAGCCCGGATATTCTTCGGTATATTTTGTTAATCTATTTTGGACATCATATTCAAGATATATATGATAATCTACGGGAGGCATTATATTACCCTGCTCATCTTTTACTATATTGCAATCTTTTATAAATATTGATTTAATTCTTTTCTTCGGTCCCTCAGATATGGGTTCATCTTTGTCGCAGGACATGAACGACATAGCTGATGCAAAGAATAAAAAAGGGACTAAACTCTGTAATATCAAGTGTTTGTGTTTCATACCATTAAGTTGTTATTTTTTTCTTCCTTCCCGATTCTCTTCCAATTTCTCTATACGCCGTTCCATATTAAATAAAGATGTGGACATCACTTCCTCTTTCAATTTCTTGTCAGCTTTATAGCAGATGCGGGAAATCCTTACTTTATCAGCCGTTAACTCTTCCGGGGTTTCTACACCTTCGCTGGTTAACGAGGTAAAAAAGGTGCCCAGCCCCTCGATATTGATTGTACGGCTCATTTTAAGATATTCTGCTATTGCCCACGGCAGTAAAGTGAGAACTGCCATCACATCTGCGGTTGTCAGGGTACTCACCTTCGACATTAATTCGGCTAAATCCCTCTCGGTTGCGCTGTTATTCCTGCTTTGAAGAGCTTTGGCCACTGCATAATATAACTCACGCGGTTCGTCACCGGTTTTGTCTACCTTCTTTCGTGCTGAATAATTTATAGGCATAACTATTTTTTTTATATACGTTACTTCCGGCTGCTTAGCTATGCTATTAAGGTATCCCAAGCAGGGTAGGTATACATATCCCAGGTACGTACTTAGAATGTGCAACACCCGGGTGATGCAAGATCCGGGTGTTGCACTACCCTACCTATATACCTTAACAGTGCTTAGCTATATAGTTAGACATCTCTAAGTAGGGTACTTAGTGATGTATAGATGCAAAGGTAAATAAAATAATAGTATATTACTGGTATAAATTAAAGATCCTATCCATCAATTGCCATTTCTCTGCCGAAGATTTGCCTGGTTCTGCCTGTTGAAACAACGACATATACTCTTCCCATTCGGCCTGGCGGGGAAGTTTAGCCAATTTATCAAAAGCCGGCTCCCATTCGAAATTCAACGGAGTCTCAACAATCATAAATAGAGTAGTTCCCAACAGGTAAATCTCCATTTCGAGTATACCAACGGAACGGATACCTTCGTTAATTTCGGGCCAATGGTTCTTTTCACTGTGCCGTTTTACATACTCTTGTATTAATTCGGGGTCGTTCTTGAGTTGCAATGTCTGGCAATAGCGTTTCGTTGGAACTGCATATTGCTTCTGAGGATAGCCTTGTTGTTTGTTCATGGTTAGATGGTATTAAATTCTACAGTGTTACTCCTGTTTTAAATATCGCAATCTCACGATATGCTTTCTTTTCGTTATTAACAAATTCGCCATTTGCCACACGTATGATATAATCTATTAATCGGTCGTTGGCCTGGTTAATTGTCTCACTTTCAATAATTGTCCCGGCATTGAAGTCTATCCAACCGGGCTTTTTATTGAACAATGCGGTATTGGTCGATATCTTCATTGTTGGTACAAATGTACCGAAAGGTGTTCCACGGCCTGTGGTAAACAGAACCATCTGGCATCCGGCAGAGGCAAGGGCGGTTGATGCTACCAAGTCATTACCGGGCGCGCTCAGCAGATTTAATCCTTTGGCCTGTATGCTGTCGCCGTAACTGAGCACATCCATAACTACTGCGGTTCCACATTTCTGGGTGCATCCAAGTGATTTTTCTTCCAGGGTGGATATACCTCCGGCCTTGTTACCCGGTGAAGGGTTTTCGTAGACGGGCTGATTGTTCTTCGTATAATAGTCTTTGAAATCATTGATCAGGCGGACTGTTTTATCGAACACTTCCTTATCGATGCAACGATTCATCAGGATGGTTTCCGCGCCAAACATTTCGGGGACTTCGGTTAGCACCGTGCTGCCTCCCTGTGCAATAAGGAAATCAGAGAATGCACCGACCAAAGGGTTGGCAGTGATGCCGGAGAAGCCGTCGGAGCCTCCACATTTCAGACCGACTTTCAATTCGGACAGGGGAATTTGTTCGCGAGTATCGTTCCTGACTATTTGATATATTTCCCGAAGCAATTGCATACCCGTTTCGTACTCGTCGTCGACTTTCTGGGTTTCCATAAAGCGGATACGCGATTCGTCAATATCGCCTAACAGGGCACGGAAGTCTTTAACCTGATTGTTTTCGCACCCCAGCCCGAGTATGAGAACCCCTCCGGCATTGGGATGTAGTACCATGTTGCGGAGAATTTTGCGCGTATTCTCATGGTCGTCGCCCAACTGGGAACAACCATAATTATGGGGATATGCAACAATGGCATCGACTCCCTGCGATTGCGTTTCCTGGCGGAGCATTTCGGCAAGCTTGTTGGCGGTGCCATTTACACAGCCAACGGTGGGGATAATCCAGATTTCGTTGCGGATGCCTGCGTTGTTGTTGGCCCGGCGGTATCCGTTAAAGGTTAGGTTCCGGCAAGAGGTATCGACTTGAATATCATAGGGTTGATATGTGTAATCGAGAATTCCGCCGAGGTTGGTGCGAATGTTCTTTTCGTTTATCCAGTCGCCCTGTGAGATGGGTTTTACAGCATGGCCGATAGGATATCCGTATTTGATTACACTTGCATTCTCCGGTATATCGGCAAGAGCGAATTTATGTCCGGCGGGGATGGCAGAATGTAATACGATATCTAAGTTCCCGATATGGATGGTTTCGCCCTGAATGAGGTCTGTCAGGGCGACGGCTACGTTATCTGCGGGGTTTATTTTTAGGTATTTCATATTAGTTTTGAGTGAGGTAGAAGAGTGAGGTAAAGGGTGAGGTAAGGAGTGAGGTAAAGTAGAATCCATGCGGCATCGTCTACTCATCTACTTTACCTCACCTTACCTCACTCCTTACCTCACTCTCATAATTAATTCTTTCACTGTTTCCAACATCCCCTTTTCCTGTATGGATTGCAAATAGGCAGTCAGTTTTTCTGTCAGTCCGGGAATATGGTTGAGGTCTTCATCCCAAATGAATTCAGCGCCCAGTACCCCGGTTGTAACATTGTGTATGTTATTTGTATCCCATAGTTCTTTCAACAAGTTGAGGATTTTCGGGTCATCTTTCGGCTCGATAGTATCCTCTCCGCGTTTTCCTCCTTTATAGTAAGTTACAATCGCAGCGAGTCCTAGAACCAGGCGTTCCGGAAGTTTACCATTTCTTTGGAAATAGATTTTCAGTGCGGGTAAATCCCGCGTCTTATATTTAGGGAAGGAGTTAAGCATGATGCTGGTAACAAAATGTTTAATGTACGGATTACGGAAACGGTTCAATACTTCATTTGCGAATTGCTCCAACTCGGATTGGGGTAAATCGAGTGTAGGCAGTAATTCATTGAACATTACCTGACGAACATACTCTCCTATTACCGGATGTTCTACACATTCGCGGACAGTATTCAATCCCGAGAGGTAACCGACTGGAGATAATACAGTATGTGGCCCATTCAGAAGGGTGACTTTACGCTCATGGTAGGGTTGTTCATCGGATACAAAAAGTACATTCAATCCTGCACGGGAAGCTGGGAATTCTTCTTCAACAGAGGCCGGGGCTTCGATAACCCACAAGTGGAATACCTCGGCTTTCACTACCAGTTTATCTTCGACTTGTATCCGGGTCTGAATTTCCTGTATGGTATCTTTCGGATAGCCGGGTACAATGCGGTCTACCAGTGTGGAATATATTCCGCAGGCATTATCTACCCATTCTTTGAACTCATCGCCCAGGTTCCAATGTTCGATGTATTGGCGGATACATTTCTTTAGCTCTTCGCCGTTATGGAATATCAGTTCGCATGGAAAAATAATCCAGCCTTTATCCCTTGCGCCGCCGAATGTTTTGTACCGGTGGTAAAGCAGTTGGGTTAGTTTGCCGGGATAGGAAGCCGCCGGTTTATCCTCCGGTTTGCATGCGGGGTCGAAACTGATTCCTGCCTCGGTAGTGTTCGAGAGGACAAAACGTATTTCAGGATTTTCGGCCAGCATCATGTAGTCATCGAATTGGGAATAAGGATTCAGGCCCCGGTTTACAACGTCTATCATCTCGATGCTATCGACTGTTTCGTTATTGTCAATGCCTTGCAGGTTTACGTGGTATAGGCTATCCTGTTCGTTCAATGTATCGACCATACCATCCGGTAAGGGTTGTACAATGACGACACCGGAGTTGAAACCGGTCTCTTTATTCATCCGGTAAATTATCCAATCGGCAAATGCCCGTAGAAAGTTTCCTTCACCAAATTGTATGATGCGTTCGGGGTAGAGTTTGTTATTAGTGGAATTCCTGTTTAAGCGTTTCATGGTACATTTTTATAAAGTTATCTATTCGGACATATTCTTAATGTAGGGCAGTTCCTTCAGGTCTTTAAACCCATAAAACATTTCCGCATTCCTTCCCAAAAATAGAGATTTTTCTTCTACCGACAACAGATTCGATTTAATAATGAAGTCGTACGACATACGGTATGTGATGGCTACGATTGTACGGGGATAGTCGGAACCCCACATTAGTTTTTCGATACCTGCTATATCAATGGACTCCCTGATAGCACGCACGGCCCCTGTAAATGGGTAGAACTCATCATTAAACAGCCAGGTGATACCTCCTGATTCTATTCTTACATTTTCATTGCGGGCGAGTTTTATCTGCTCCTGCCAGTCTTTGCGGGTTACCATTCCGAAATGTCCGATTGCAATTTTCAGGGAAGGATAATCAGCAATGACTTCCTTCATTTCGCCGACCTGCTGTGCTCCATCGGCCAGGTCGATGGAAAGGATGATGTTATTCTTTTCCATCAGGCGGAACATTTCCATCATTTCATCACAGGTGAGATATACTCTTTCGTCTTTGGTTATCAACCGTTGAGCGGGTATCTTGATAGCACGGAATCCCTGTGTAATCAATTCCTTACTCTGTAACAGATAGCCCGGACGACGGGCTTCGATCATTCCGCAACACAAGAAACGACCGGGGTGTTTATGTTGGACTTCGAGCAGATAGTCGTTTTGCATTCCATCGATATATTCCTGCGTAATGACAGCCGCAGATACCTGGGCATAATCCATGTTCGAGAGGAAAATCTCTGCAGTGTTTTTCCCGTCAATCATAAACGGAGGAAGCATTTGGCGGATTTCTCCCATAAACTCCGAACGGCCGTTCTGCAATGTCTGTATTTTCATGTCTTCGACCACGGCATCCTGCCTGAGCCAAAGATGTGCATGCGCGTCAATAACAGGAAACATCATCATTAAAATTGAATGAGGATTCTGAAAACTTCTCCCGGATTGGCCAACCACTTTTCTAGTGCTGTTTGGGATTCTTCCGGTACATAAATAGCGGTAATGAATTCGTCGACCGGGCATCTTCCCCGCTTCATGTACTCTATTACCGCTTTAAAATCGCAGGGCATGGCATTACGTGAGCCGCGAATGTCCAGTTCTTTCTTTACAAAGTATTGTGTATCGAACGGTATTTTATCTTTGGCATAACCGATGTAAACCACACGTCCGGTAAATGCAGCTTCCGAGATGGAAGCAAGATAAGTTTCGGGACGGCCTACGGCTTCAATAATCACATCGCATCCGCTGTTGGAGGTTATTTCGGATATACGTTCGTGAAGGTTTTCTTTTGCTGAATTGATTGTATATTGCGCTCCCAATCGTTGGGCTAAATCCAGTTTCCTGTCATCCACATCTACCGCAATCACTTTGGCACCCCGGAGGACTGCACGGACTATGGCTCCGACACCTATCATTCCGCAACCGATTACCATCACAATATCCAGATCGGTTACCGTGGCACGACTCACGGCATGGAATCCTACACTCATAGGCTCGACTAAAGCAAAATCGCGGACGGATATGGCAGGATCGGCTATTACTTTTTCCCAAGGAACAAGTAAATATTCGGTCATACTTCCATCGCGCTGAACGCCGAAAGTTTCGTTGAACTCACAGGAGTTCGGCCGACTGTTACGGCAAGCCGGGCAATGTCCGCAACTGGTATAAGGGTTCACGGTTGCATTCATTCCGGGGATGAGGCCGCCGGGTACATCATCGGCCACCTCGTCTATTACTGCACCGATTTCGTGACCGGGGATAATGGGTAGTTTTACCAATGGATTCAAACCACGGAATGTATTTAAGTCGGAACCGCAGAAGCCTACATATCCGATTTTGAGCAACACATGGCCGGGTTTAAGGGTAGGCCGGGGCGTATCAATAACTCTTGTTTTACCGGGTTCTGTTATTTGAATGGTTTTCATCTGCTATTTCTTTTAGCTGTTCACCCAGGTATCACGGAAACCCGGTTCGAATATTTTTTGTACTTCTGCCAATAACTCCATATCTAACGGGGTCTCGGCGTACTTAATTGTCTTCAACACATTCGCCGGACGTGTAGTGCTGAATAAAGTAGTAGCAATCCGGGGATTATTAACAGAGAATGATATCGCCAGTTGTTCTATGGAAATACCTTTGGAACGGCAATATTCCGTTGCTTTCACCGCCAGGCGTTTCAATGCCGCCGGAGCAGGATGCCAGTCGGGGGCTCCCCGCCGGGTTAACAATCCCATGGAGTAAGGCGAGGCATTAATAACGCCGACCTCTCCGGATTCAAAATAATCCAGGTAATCGGCCAGTGCATCGTCATTGAGTGTGTAGCGGCAAAAGGAAAGAACGCTTTCTACCGTTCCGGGTGGTACATGGTCGATTACGTATTTGAAATGGCGGAGGTTCAGATTAGTGATTCCGATATGTTTGACAACTCCCTGGTTACGAAGTTCGACTAATGCCGGAAGTGTTTCATAACATATTTGTTCCAGATCGGCGAATTCAATGTCATGGACATTTATCAGGTCAATATAATCGACATTTAAACGTTCCATACTTTCGTACACGCTGGTTTTTGCTTTTCCGGCCGAGTAATCCCAATAATTTACGCCGTCTTTTCCATAACGGCCAACCTTTGTTGAAAGGTAATAACGCTTCCGGTATATATCTTTCAATGCCTTGCCCAGTACGATTTCGGCTTTCAGATGCCCGTAATACGGTGATACATCAATAAAGTTAATGCCATTATCAACTGCGGTGTGTATGGCCTGAATTCCAACGTTCTCATCCAGAGAATGAAAAACGCCTCCGAGAGAGGATGCTCCGATACTTATCGAAGATACCTCCAGACCTGTTTTCCCTAATTTTCTGTATTGCATTCTTATATTTTACATTTAGTTAATGGATAGGGTATTACCAAACCATATTGGAATAGCAAAATTAAGGTAATTATCCTGTTCTATTTTTATGTATTATCGACCATCTATTATACTTTATCGATATAATATCATATATTTGTATAAGCAGAATATCGTCAGGTAAGCTATATTGCAAATAAAGCAGGCTTACACGACAGACAGACTTAGGAGTATGGAAAAAAGACTAAAACCCGACTTCATTTTATTGAATGCGGGTTATGCCCATCACAATGCAGACTGGAACTGGAAGAATATTTGCAGTCCTTTTGCCAGAATACACTATGTGGCTAACGGAACAGCAAAAATAGTACGGGATGATGGTGAATATGTCATTAAAAGCAAACACCTTTATCTCACACCTCCTTATACCAAGCATTCATACGAATGTGATGGCGTTCTAGAGTTATATTATATACATATATATGAAGACATTGGGAAAAACATCAGTTTTTTCGACATCATTGATTTCCCTGTAGAAATAGAGGCTACCGAGTTTGATATTCAATTAACAGAGAGGCTCTTACAAATAAATCCGGACATTACACTGCCATATTATAATCCACGTTTATATGATAATTCATCAAACCTGGCAAAGAATATAGAAAGACAACAGAAGAACCCGTTGTCGCAAGAGATGGAAACGCAAAGCATATTGAAACTGCTCATATCTCATTTCGTTGCCCGGGCTTCTTACCGGAATGAAGACATTGAAAACCGCATCCTGAAATCGCTTTACTATATTCATAAGAATCTTGACAAACCTATCCAAATTGAGGTTCTGGCCGATATGTGCTTTATGACTAAAGACCATTATATCCGTTTATTCAAAAAAGAGATGAATACTACTCCGGGAAAATACATTAACCAGAAGAAAATAGAACGTGTGCAACTGGCTCTTCTCATTAATGATAAACCCATTAAGGATATAGCCTACGATTTCGGATTTGACAATATATTCTATTTTAACCGCCTGTTTAAGAAAATGACAGGAATGAGTCCGGGAGAATTCAAACAGAGAAATCATACTATTGGTTAATTGCCTATTTTATACCTAAAAATGCTAACTTTGCAGATATATATAAAAAATAATGCTATGAAATTACTCAGAAGTTTGCTGTTGTTATTGGTTGTATCTGTTTCCAGTGTTGCTTATTCGCAGGATTTAGGTACTTTCCAACGAGTTGAAGCCGGAATAAACGGATTTGCCATTGCTTTAGAAACCCCAATTGCCCGGAAGATTACATTTGAAGGAGCCATCGGACTTGGCCCAAGTTATGATTTTGCTGATAGTGGCGAAGCCCTCACCGATAAAATTTCTTGGCATTGGGCATTGCTCGAACCAAGTTTTCATGCCTCAGTTTATGGAAAATTCTTTTATAACAGAGATAAAAGGGCTGCAAAAAATAAATCGTTATTGCTAAACTCGGGGAAGTTTATCGGGGTTAAAGTGAAGTATGTATCAAAATCACTCTCCGACCCCCGATTTTATTCAAACACGCTTCTGGCCATTCTGAATTGGGGTGGACAAGGAAATATCGGTAAACACTGGATGTACGGATATTCGGTAGGATTAGGCTATGGCTATAATATGGACGAGTCTTACGGTTTGGTTTATCCTGCATTCGATGTTAAAATAGCATATGTATTACCATTCTTCAGTAAGCGAAAAATGTAGTCATATATGTACAAATAAAAAAGGGAAGTCTCACGACTTCCACATTTCTTCTAACCTTAAATCTAAATCTCTATGAAAAAAACGTTCGGCAAATATATAATAATTTTCTAATAGTTCATGTTAATGAAGTTAAGAAAGACAGAATTATTTTTAATAATTGTTCAATTTGCCCTTAAAACTGGCCTTTTCCCCTAAAATTTAATAAATGTGCGTACAATGAATGAGTACCTAATATTTCTTTGACGCCCAAAATATACATCATTTTACGGGCACGAGTCAGGGCAACATTTAGTTTACGGTCAATGAGTTTACCATCTTCCTCAATAACATTGGACAGGAAGCGTAATTGATACAGATAATTGGCACAAAAAGAATATATAATAAAGTCGCGCTCACTACCCTGATAACGCTCCACGGTATCTACTAAAACATTATCCAGGCAAGCAATTCCCATCCGGGCTATTTCTTTCTTTATCAGGGCAATCTGGCTGCGATAAGGAGTAATAATGCCTAGTGTATTGTGCACATCGAAACTAGCCGGGCACAAATTATAAATATGAGCAGATAGGCGGGCAACCATAATGGCTTCGGATATATTCGTTTTACCTGAACCGTAATCAGGAGTAGACGGTATATAAACCATGCGGCTGGTTAAATGAATAGCCTGACTGATACTTACCGGATATAGTTCCGTATCCAGTTGATGCGGCAGCCCGACAGGTTCCAGGCATCCTCCGTAAAAAGCCTCGTTCGGGAAACTGGCAACGGCAGGATGCATACGTCCCTGCCGGGAAAGCATATCTACACATCGAACAAAAATATCCTTGTCCGTAAATATATTCAGTGTGCGGTAAAGCCGTTCGAAAAGAGAATCGCGCAGGTTGGTTATTCCGGCTGCCCGAAGAGGTTTGTCCTGTATCTCGGTTTGATTGGCCTGTTGAAGCACCACGGCAGGCAGTTGCTTATGGTCGCCGATAAGTACAAATTTACCGACGGAATCCCGTCCATTCTCATCGCAGGCCGAAAGCAACCCGAGTAATTGGGGTTCGAGTATTTGGGTGGCTTCGTCGATTATCGCCACATCGAATGTTTTCAGTTTAAAAAGTTCGGGCTTATTGGAAAGTGTGGCTACTGTTCCAACAAAAATCCGACAGTTGTTTATCCGTTCTTTCACATCATCCCGCCGGTTGCAGGCAGACAGCATATTCTCCAACAAATAGGGTCTGTATTGCGGATCACAAGGTAACTCACTACCCACACGAATAAAATCAACAGCAGGGTTAATCGAAGAAAGCGCTTTGCAAATCTCGTCGACAGCACGGTTGGTGTAAGCAAGTAGTAGTATCTGAGTACCGGGCTGAGAATAAAAGGTTTCGACCATCAGTTTCAGTGCCCGCGATGTCTTTCCAGTTCCTGGGGGACCGATAAGTAAAAAATAATCCTGTGCAGCAACAGCTTTGAGGGCAATTCGCTGGAAATCATCAGTAGCCTGTTCAATATCTTCATCGTAAGCTGAATCGAATTCGGGTATGCGCTGACCTAGTAACAACTGCCTGCGCCGCGGATTGGCCGAAAGGAAAGCAGCTAGTCCGGCATACATACTACGGAAAGATGTATCCATTGAATCGTGCTCAATAGCATAGAGGCTTTCTGCCGGAAGGATACCCAAATTATGTTGACTGGCACGCAGACGCATACATATCCGGGAGTCAGATAATGACTCAATATTACCCTTAATTACCATCCGGTTGGTCGCATTATCTTTTACCGAGTTCCGCTGATACAAGATTACGGCATCACCCTCACGAAAATTAGGCAAGCCGGGAGGCAGTTCATCCGGTGTGTATGTCGCCTCTTCCCGATTTAATACAATATATGCTTTATGCGTATCGCCTGCACGATTTTCGATAATTCTTAGATTGTATAATATTTCGCCAGTCGCTATCTTTTCTGAAAAGGGTGACAACCAAAGCGAAGACGCTCCTGTACGTCCTTCGTATTCGGCATCTCCCGATTTTGCTGTATATTGTTCGCGGGCTATAAACTTGAATAAAGCATAGAAATAATTTCTTTCCACCTCTGGCAAAGCAGCTATCTGTTGTTGAACCACACTGATGACCGGACAGAGGTACTGTTGCCAGAAGTGCCCTTTCAGTCCTCTCTCATTGAGAACAGAAGGATTAATTTCACTTAGTTTTTCGCTGGTAAAGTCAATGCTGTTCTGACGTTGTATCTGATACTCGTCGGCCACAATGCGGTTACGCAGATTGATTGCCCTGCGAACCATAGCCCACGACGAACGGGCAGGATATAGCAACGGATAACGGGTATAAAAAAGATAAGCGGCAATATCCTGGTGTTTACGACCCAACGAATATTGCAGTACTGCCTGATAAAGTAACATCTGAACGCGATGATTTTCTTTCGGACTTACTTTTCCACGGATGGCATATTCATCAGCTTTGCCCGATTTCATTTCTATAATGGCGGAACCATCGCGCTGCATATAGTCTAGTCGCCCCTGCAATCCAAGCGGCTCGCAGATATATGAAGGCTCGAGTACAGCATCTTCTTTATCCAGTTTATAGCCCGGTTGGTTAAAAGTTTGGGTAACTGTTTCGCGGATATGGTCGAAGTGACGCCGGCAACTGATAAAGAACTCGCGCTCCTTCTTAGGGTCTTGTAACTCTGCACAGGCAGCCAGTTCGAGTGGATAACGCCGGAAAACTTTTTGCATGCAGTTGGCATAATCCACCTCTCCATCCGTATTAATCCACTCATCCAGGAAGAGGTTAGCAATGTTACCTAATAATATGGAAGCTGTATTTTCAGTTACCCGCAACTTATTCAACTGATAGTTGGCAGGATGGCTGCCATAATCCTTATAGCATTCGGCCAACGAACTGATATCGAGCAGATAATCCGGCTCTAATACAATAAACGAAGGAGTGAGAATGCCGTCTTCGTCTTCCGAAACATCCAGCAGATTTAATTGGGCAAACTCCCAGAGTTGTGCACAGGTTTCATTGAATTCATCATTCACCTGTGGTATATTATAACGCACCCGTAACGGTTCTTCCGTAATCAAATCAAGCGGGGTAACATACAGAAAGTCGAGATCTGAGTACCGGAAACTAACCCGCATCCGTTCAACCACTCTCACACCCGGTTTAGCGATAATATATGTAGCATCGGCCTGGGGAAGAAGTTTATATAAAGAAGCTGGTATATCCTCGCTATATATTTTCCGGATAAAGAAAGAAACCGTCTTGATATCCCTGAATAGTTTATCCCTTTCGGCTTCCACCTCGTGGTTCAGAATGGCATTTGATGTAAGTCTGAAAGTATGCAGCCGATTCTGTTCGCCAATTGAAAGCCCTGCTTTTGACGCTACATAATTAATCCGTGCCGAGAGGTCGGTAATTTGCAGATTTCCATCCTGCATCTGGTCACGGCAAACCCTTTCCAACAAATCGCGTAATTGCTTGTAGCGCAGTTGGAAAGGTATTTCATCAATTTGGCAGAGCGACAGGAGTATATCAAAATATTCGGATGCTTCGCTTTTCATAGGAGCAAAGATACTTATTTCGTGCGTTTGCCCTAGAATCGAACAGTTAATATTTATAGACTCAAATGTGTATATCGCAAACTATATTTTATCCTCTATCCTGAAATAGTCAAAGTCTGCATAACCGCCTATCTCTTTCGTAGCATAGTTAAATAAAGCAAAGCGATAGCCCATAAAATGCGGCATAGTGTATTCCATCTTCAAGGGATTACCAATCAATTTCCATTCTTTCCCGTTCAAACTGTAATAGAAATAACCGGTATCAGTCCGGTCTCTGAAGTCACATTCAGCCTTAAAATATATCGTATTCTTGTTCAACGGGACTTTCTCCACTTCCACCACTTCTTCCGATTCTCCATTCACCATTATAATGTACTTTTTTCCATTTATTATCTTTACACCCACCTGTCCGTACTTACTCTGAAAGAGTGAAATGCCGGCAAAGTCCCCTTCTTTCATTCCGGAGACGTCCATACAAACAGAACCCGAACAAACCGGGCCGATAGTACGTTGTGTCAAAGTATTTTTGGCTTGCATAAAAGAAGACTCTACACGTCCGGTAGTGAGACGTAGATAACCCTTACGGGTGGAAACAGACCAAAGAGAATTATCAGGATTATGGTTCCACTGCCATACAAGAGGCAAAGCTGCTTCGCCGACCTTACGTGTAAATTCATCCGAATTGACAATTCCCGGAATAAGCCCTTTGCTTGCCGGAAGATCCAGTTTATCAGGAGCCACACCGTTTACGCCCAATACCGGCCAATCGTTTTGCCACTGCACGGGTACCAGATACGGAATGCGTCCCACAGAACCGCAATCCTGAAACAAATAGGCAAACCAACGTCCATCGGGCGTATCCACCAACCCACCTTGAGCAATGCCACGATCCTGAAAAACGACTTTCCCTTCATAAGGACCTGTTATCTTGTCAGCACGATACACCAACACAGTACGCATGCCGTTTATGGGCCAAGTTATATTGAACAGATAATACTTTCCATTGACCTTGAACAGTTGCGAGCCTTCAGCTCCCAACATGATTTGGTCGCCCGCCGGGGCACTGGCATTTTCCAGTAACACCTGTTCCGTACCTTGTTTCACTCCCGATAAATCATCCTCCAGTTCTGCTATAAACAACTTTCCGTTGCCATAAATCAGATAAATACGGCCATCTTCATCAAAGAAAAAAGTGTGGTCATGATAGGCTGGCGAAAATTCTGTGCGCTTCCATGACCCTTTCTCTATGTCCTTGGTAGTAAAGAAGTACGTTTTATTTGTGGTTTGTGCAAAAGTAGATACATAGTATATCCCGTTGTGAAAGCGGATGCAGCTCGCCCACGAGCCGCGTCCGTATGTATTTTGCCCATCATCCAGATTCATGGAAGAAACGTCATCGGACAAGGTGTCATACAAATAGTTCACTAACTCCCAGTTCACCAGATCCTTCGATTTCATAATGGGCACACCCGGTGCCATATGCATTGTGGTGCTACTCATATAGTAAGTATCGCCCACACGGATCATCGACATATCCGGCACATCAGCATAGATCAATGGGTTGGTAAATGTTCTCTCTTGAGCGTATATAAACGAAAATATACCGGAAAGTAAACAAGACAATAATATTATTCTTTGCATTTTCATTAATATCTTTATTAGTTTTGTTTTCTGAAAAGGTGAGGTATAAATTCATTCAGACTTCTTCGCCAGGTGAGCCACTCATGCGCGGTTCCGGGAGATTCATACGAAGCCACGCGGATACCCATGTCCCGAAGATTTTTAATCAGTCGCTCAGTACCCATATTTTCTTCTGTACCGCAACTCAGGAAAAGATAATTCACTTTCTTGTTGAAGTTGGCCGCGTCAGTAAACACACCATTGAAAGCATCCTTTACATCCAACCCGAAGATCGCTCCACTGAAACCGCCGATATACGAAAACTTATCCAGATTGGTAAGCGTAATATCGAACGTCTGCTTACCACCCCACGATAGTCCTGCCATGGCACGATTTTCCCGGTCGGTATAAGTACGGAAAGTTTTGTCTATCATAGGGATAAGATCGTTAATTATCAGTGTAGCGAAAGAAGAGCCATACAGATTGCGTTCCTCATCCACATCCTTCCCCGGACGAGGGCGGAAGCCAACCTCTATATCCCCACTTTCCATGACAACAATCATAGGCACGCACTTGCCCGCAGCTATTTGGTTATCAAGAATGTTGTACATAAGACCTTGAGTGCTCCAGCCTGTTTCATCTTCACCCATGCCGTGTTGCAAATAGAGCACCGGATAACGCTTCTTGGTGTTTGTTTCATACTCCGCCGGTGTATAGACCATGTAACGGCGAAAACGTTGCTGACTCTCGGAATAGTAAGTACAAGTACGTACTTGCCCGTGAGGCACGTCCTGCGTACGGTAATAATCACCTTCCTTACCTTCAGGCACTTCAATACCACTTGCCATACGGCTGCAGCCAAAGAAAGTACAGCTCATCGGGTCGATAACTGAAAATCCGTCCACCAATAAAAAATAATAGTGGAAACCTACCGCCAACGGGTCAGTCTTTACCGTCCACCAGCCGTTTTCGTCCTTGTTCATATCATATTTCTTGCCGCAAACATCTACCTGAAGACGCTTTACATCCGGCGAATTGATACGGAAATACGCCCGGTTCTCTTTATCCAAACGCGGAAAATCACAACCGTGCATATTGGAAGGCGCAGCGACCGTATTCTTTAACACATCCTCTGCACCAGGGAGTTTTATGCCCATCAGATTGAGCATCTGTTCGGCATAACGACGTCCCAAGACGCGGTAACCTGCTGCATCGAAATGTAGATGATCAGCTGCACAGCTCAGCCCGGCAGACGAAACGATAGCGCAGTTCTGTATCACCTGCGGCAGCTTGGCGATAATTGGATTCATACTTGCACATGTACCACCATGGTCTGCATTAACTACCTCTCCGGCCAGTAAAGGTACCTCTTCGGCTTTCAGATTCAGATCGGCCAACAGATTCTCATATACATTCTTCACCTTTTGCGGCCAGTCTTCATCACCGGTATTCGATTCGCCCTGATGCAGCAGTATACCTTTTATTATGCCATCTTTCTGCGCTATCCGAGCCATATCTACTAAACGTGTATACGGATCGTTGTCATACTCTTTCAGCATACCGAGCATCCAGTCGGGAGCCGTCTTTATGTATTCTTCGCGTTTGTCCTTCTGGAAAAGTTCTATTTTGCAGCCTCCTATAGCTACATGCACTACCCCTATCCGGACATTTTCCGGCAAATTCTCAATCATAGTCCGCCCAAAGTAGTCAGCAGGTGTGAGTCCCGTATTGGGACGGCACAACGGAGCACGAGCCGGATACCATTCACCTTTCGCCCTACCCAGTTCTTTGTTATCTACCGCTGATAGTACCTGGAAGCGCGGATTCACAATTGTATCTTGTGCTTCATAAGGGGCGTTCCCTTCCATATTGGATTGCCCCAAACATAAATAAATGTAGAAATCAGTATCCTGTGCGAAAGTCGTCGCGTTCAACAGTAACAAACTCAACAGTACTAATCCTACAGAGAAAAATCTTTTCATGATACCTTATTTAAAGAATTTATATTTAAACTATCCATATTTATTGAGGGAAAATAATCTGATAATTTCCACTCAGATGCATAAAAGCAAATAACCGGAGCAGACCGTCATAATAAGCATCAAAATAGCCGTCTTCGTAAGGAACATGCTTCGCATTCCAAAGCCGGTCAATAAACTCGCGTCCCTTGCAATGTGTACTGGTCAGGGATACGGCCGCCGAAGTCGCCACCAATCCCAGGGAATGGCGTAGTTGCTTATGCTCTCCGGCTCCCAGAATTTCCTTTACCTGCGTACCATCCACATTATATTGATCGACGAATGTGTCTATACCCTGCCCATAAAGGAAGTTCTGTATCTTGTTGCCGTAATCCTGCTGCCATTTGGCATCCTCGCACGCCCAGGAATAATCCAAAGCGATGTTCATAGGCACACGCCAGGAGTCAAAGCGAAAGGCATCGCCGATAATCCGGTTGCTGCCAAGCAAAGTACCGTCGTAGTTATTGTAATCAGGGTTTAGTCCCGTCACAGGATGGATACTGTGATGTAGATACTCCCTACTCCGTTCGGCGCATTCTCTCCAAAAGCCGGATCTGCCATCATCCGCCCATCTTGCCCATACCTCGTAGAAAGCCGGCAGATGATAAGAGGGGTCGGTAAACCGGCCTCCCCAGGGATCGGGAGTAAATGTTATCAGTTTGTGTTCCAGATTAATGAAAGGAGCCGCACGATCCATTCCTGCTTTTTGCATGGAACAGTCAAGTATATGCTGCGCCTCGGCCAGGTAATTGATACCCGTATCATTGCCCCAGCGGTTGGAAGCGAAGATAAGGGAGGTGACGTAGTAGAGTTCTCCATCCGAAGCAGCTCCCTGGGAATTACGCGTACCATCCGTTTTGCAGCTCCAGGCAAAGTAACCTTTCATTGGGCCATCCTGATGTTGCATATACTTTTTTCCCCACCGCCACAAACGGTCGAAGATGTCTTTCCGGTCGAACTGCACAGCTATCATAAGCCCGTAAGAGATGCCCTCGGTGCGCACATCGTGATTTTTGATATCACTGATGTATGCCATAGAATCCCCTACTTCAAAGTATACCTTATCCGGGCCGTAGAATATACCATCAAACACCTCTTTTAATTTGGCGTCAATATCAGCCTGCTTATAGCCCACCTCAGCAAACAGATTGCGGTATTTACCGGTCTTGAAGGCGCCTGTCTCCCACGGAAGGGCATCAAAACCTATCCAGTCTACTTCAACCTGCGAACCTTTCTGTAGCGAAATGTACAAGTCTTGCACACCCACGGGAGCCGATGCAACCGGCACATGTATCTCTTTCCAGTCCTTGCTGCCGGGAATGTTAACAGTTGCTATCAGCGTGCCGTTCTTTCCGGTTGTACGAACCTGCAGCGTTCCGCTGGATTTAGAACGGGCGCGTATTGTCAGTTCTTGTACGTTTTCGGCACCAAAGTCTACCTTATTATATTGTATCCAGGCATTCTTTTTACTGAATATGGTTTTCCAACCCTGAAACCTATCGGCCTCATCCAGAAAAGAGATGGAAGCTCCGGCAGTGTCGATGTTGCTGTAGCGGTCTATCTGAATACGCGTACGTGCATCCGTAATACCCACTCCACGCAGAGTAGGAATCACCTTGCGGATTGTACCGTCGGCATTGAAAAAGAGAGAATCGATACGTGCAGAGCGATTCTTGTCGAAATGAGGCGAATAATCGTTGTGGTGATAGAAGAGATACCATTGCCCCTGATAGTCTACTATTGAATGATGGTTTGTCCAGCACTCCGTCGGCCACTGATCCATGATAAGTCCTTTAAATTCAAAAGGTCCCATCGGGCTGTCTCCCATAGCATAGGCCAGGGTTTCGGTTTTATCCTCCACCCAAGGGAAAGTGTAGTAGTATTTTCCTTTCCGCTCGAAGACAAAAGGACCTTCCTTGAACCCTTCGGGCAGTCCAGCCACAGGCACAGGCTCGGAAGCCAGTTCCAGCATATTATCTTTCAGCTTTGCCATAAACATGCCTCTTCCCGACCAATAGATATAACCTTGCCCGTCGGCATCAATAAACACACAAGGATCAATACCCTGTATTCCTTCTATGGCACGCATTTGCGGCATAAAGGGACCATACGGCTTGTCCGAGGTCGCTACACCAATGGCAAAACCCTTCTCTTCCTCTCCACGAGGGGTTGAAGGGAAATAGAAATAATACTTGCCATCCTTATAAACACAATCGGGTGCCCACATTGAGTAGGAATCAGGCTTTACCCAGGGAACACGCTCCTGGCTGAGAATAACGCCATGGTCTTTCCAATCGGTCAGGTTATCGGACGAAAACACATGGTAATCGGCCATGCAGAACCATTCTTTCAGCCGGTCGATAGGGCTTGGTATGTCATGAGAGGTATAGACGTACATTTTTCCTTCAAAAACCCTGGCTGTAGGATCAGCTGTGAACTGGTCGCGGATAATAGGGTTTTGCGCTCGCGTTACGCCGGCAATAAGGTGAAGCAAAGCAAAGAATAAAACTAGTTTCTTCATACATATTAATTTAAAGATTTTACAAAGATTTCTTGAGAAAAATTGCCATAAATAGCCGCTATTTCTTAAAGAAAAGCTGTAAAGTTTCGGCTAAATACGTACGGGCGTTCATCCAGGTATGTCCACCTTCTGTCAGTAGACTTTCATACTGAATATTCTTCTCGTCAAAATAGTTCAGGTTACGCACTACGTCTTGATATAGAAAATCCTCTTTTCCTACCCCGAACCATAACAATTTGAGATGGGAACTTAGTTCTGAGGGATTCGCCATATATTTACCGAAATGGGTATCCAATACCTGGGGAGTAAGGTGAGCGCTATATGAAGCCAACCAGGCAAACTTGTCCAAATGCGAGAAAGCGGTAAACAGAGATTGTCCTCCTCCTCTTGAAAATCCGGCAATGGCACGGCTTCCGGCTTCCGGCTTCACCCGATAGTTACCTTCCACAAAAGGAATAACACACTCTGTCAATTCCCTGGCAAATACAGCATACATATCGGCAGCCGCAGGAGACGACGGCATTGGTGTACCATTCATCATATTGCCGTAGGGCATCACTACAATCATCGGTTCGGCTTTTCCGGTTGCAATCAGGTTATCGAGAATTGTGTTCACACGACCCACTTTAAACCATGTTTCTTCCGTGTCGGTGGTACCGCTCACCAAGTATAGCACCGGATAATGTTCGTTCCCTTTTTCGTATTCCGCAGGGGTATAAACCACCAGTGGACGGTTCATTCCCAACACATCAGATGAATAAGTGCAATAAGTCACTCGCCCATGGGGCACGTTATTCATAGTGTAAAATGCAGCAGCATCGGGCATTTCGAGCAGACTGGCTTTGAAACGCTCGTTAGGGAAAAGAAGCATATTGCTCGGATCTGCAATTTGCACACCATCCACAAAGAAAGAATAAGGATAAATATCCGGCTTCTCTATTTTAACTGTAATGCTCCAAACGCCATTTTCATCTTTGGCAAGTGCTTTTTTACCTGCCATAAACTGCCCTTCCAATTCTACAGTCTTAGCTTGTGGCGCCTGAATAGAAAAGGTTACAGTACCACCGGAAGAAATTTCAGGAGAAATCACCGGGTTATTCCAGGGGTTGCCCTGTGCCTGCATTATTGCAAAATATAGAAATGCAAAGTAAACTACAGCAGATAATTTTTTAATTACTCCAATCATTATACAATATATATTTAGTTAGTAGATGTTCATTATCAGTTCATTTTCGTACTTCTCCGAAACCTCCGTGCAGCCTGCAGGGAGGTTTCGGAGCTTTGGTGTCGTTGTCACAGACGTGGGCGGTGCCGGTGTCTCCGGTGCTTTGATTACAAATGTAATATAATCTTCTCTTGTGGTTGATACAATCCTGTTACATATAAAGCCGTTATCATTACCCAGGCCGATGCGATGTTACAAAAGTTTTCGCCTGTGTTACATCTGCCTGGTAACACTCAATAATCGGATTCGGGAAATTTTTCGTTACCGCTTATTCTATTTACTTTTGTGAGTAAATCTACATGCCATGAACCAATCTATACTCCATAACAACAAAGCATTATACGCTATTGGGGGAGCCATCTTATTTGCATTACTTACTTTTCTGTTCTACACAAAGGGCTATTACAACTTTTGCTATCTTGAGCAATGGAATACATTCATTTATAATGCGAATTATATCAACGATGTCCTTACACAACCCGGCGGATGCATACAACTTGCTTCAAATTTCCTGATCCAGTTCTTTATCCACCCTATGACCGGAATATTAATTATCTTTATGCCGGAACCATGGCCTTTTTGTTGATGTTGGTTTGCCTTCGTATGTATTTCCTCTCCGGCAGGTTTATCGTTCGACTCGCCTACTCCTTTATAAGCGCCTTTCTGCTTTTTGTTGTGGCCGGACCGATTGCGTTTCTGTACACTTTGCTCTTATTAATCATTGAACTGTTCAGTTATAAATGGCAAGGGCTCTGGTTTATTTCATTGCCCCTAATGGTATATGTGGCTGCATGGAGTTGCCAATTGCTGGGGTTTTCCGGTGAATGGAAACACCTTTTGCTACCTGATGGTTATTTCACGTTAAGGCTCCAGGCAGGATCTATTATCTATTTGCCCTGGATACTGATGCTGTCTGTTTTCGTAATTGCCGGCCTGTTCAAAGTGGTCAGCTTCAAAAAAGAATGGGTGCAACAAACATGCTGTGTAATCTTGCTTGCCGGCGCAACCGCGTTCGCGTTCATCGGTGCATCCAGATATATCGACCCAAACAATGAAATCTTCAAGGAACTGAGTTACTACGCAAGCCACAACCAATGGGAGAAAATCATAGACAAATGCAAGCGTCTGCCCATGAATAACCTGCTTTTCCAGAACCATCTGAACCTTGCGCTGGCTGAAAAAGGAATATTGGCCGACCATTTATTCGAGCAGCCTTGCGTAGACATACAAACCATTTATGTAGTAGGAAACAAGACGCCCTATATCTCTGCATTGCTCAGTGACATATACTTTTCAATGGGGCATATCGCTCTTTCACAGCGATATGCCTTCGAAGCCAATGAAAGTATGAAAAACTTTTCTCCGCGTATGCTCCAACGCCTGGTACTGACCAATCTCATTTATGGCCACTACGGAACAGCGCAGAAATATCTCAAAGTACTCGAAGAGACCTCTTACTATAAAGATTGGGCAGCATCCTACAAACGTTTCCTTTGGGATGACCCGGCAGTAGAAGCCGACCCCGTCTTAGGAGCCAAAAGAAGATGTCTCTTTCCTGACAACCGTTTCTCGGGCATCAAAGGGTTGGATGATGATTTAAAACAAATCGTTCTCCAAAATCCTTCGCACAAAACCACCATCCAATATTTGGGTTCATTGTATTTGCTATCCAAAGACATTCCGCGATTTAAGGCTACTCTCGAAACCTTCTATGGCACAGTGGCATTACCGTCCATTCTTCCCATCTGTTTTCAGGAAGGAGTGCTTGCCTTTGCTAACGGAGATCAGGAGATATTAAAACAATACAACATACAGGCATCTACCATACAGCGCTTTGAGACATTCAAGCAACAGCCATCCAAAGACACCCGCAATGTATGGTATTTCCTGAAATACAGAAAATGAGAACAGAAATGAAAATGAGAACACTGAAATATTTATCACTTCTGATTGGTTCCCTGCTATCGGTTGCCTGCTCAGAAAACGTACAGATCGAACACTACATCGACCACCTGCCGCCTATATCGCCCGACTATACGGAAGTCACTCTTCCGCCTAATATCGCTCCCCCATGTTTCACCCTATCGGATAGTTGCCATGTTTCCGATTTCCGCGCTCTATACAAAGCCGGCAATGAGGAGATTCTCGTTAAGGCCCGCAATGGGCAGATAGCCATCTCTCCATCCCAATGGAAGAAACTTGTAAATGCCTCATCCTCTATCACTGTACATCTACAAGCCAGACGAGGAGACAAATGGGCAGAATATGCTCCTTTCAATCTATACATCGCCAAAGAAAAAATAGACCCTTATATTGCTTACCGATTAATAGAACCGGGATACGAAACCTGGAACGAAATGGGCATTTATCAACGCTGTCTGGAGAATTACGAAGAAACAGCCATCATTACCAACAAAATGACGGGCTATGGCTGTATGAATTGCCATTCCTTCTGCCAACAAAACCCGGATAAAATGCTGTTTCATCTCCGTTCCGATTACGGAGGTACCTATATAATAGAGCAGCAACAGATAGAGAAGCTGAATACCAAAACACCGCAAACTATCTCTGCATTAGTTTATCCGTCATGGCATCCTTCCGGCGATTTTGTGGCATTCTCCGTAAACGACACCAGGCAAATGTTCCATACAACAGACAAAAACAGAGTAGAAGTAATGGATTATGCGTCGGATATAGTTGTCTATGATGTGAAGCGTAAGCAGATTGTCAGCTCTCCACTTCTATCTTCGGCAACAGCCTTTGAAACATTCCCTGCATTCTCTCCTGACGGGAAAACGCTCTATTTCTGTTCGGCAGACAGCGTGAGCATGCCCGACAAATACAACCACGTAAGGTATAGCCTGTGCGCCATCGGTTATGATGCAGACACCCGTTCGTTCGGTAACCGGGTAGACACATTATTTGATGCACGTAAAGAGGGGAAAAGCGTATCTTTCCCCCGCGTATCACCCGACGGGAAATTTCTCATGTTTACTCTTTCCGCCTATGGTAACTTCTCCATCTGGCACAAGGATGCTGACTTATATCTTACCGACCTGCAAACAAACAAAACGCAGCCCTTATCTATATTGAACACCGATGATGCAGAAAGCTATCATTCATGGAGCAGCAACAGTCGTTGGGTTGTGTTCAGCAGCCGCCGGACAGACGGACTATATACCCGCCCATTCATTGCCTATATAGACGAGGAAGGGAAAGCACGCAAACCCTTCTTGCTGCCGCAAAAAAAGAAAGATTATTATGATTTCCTGATGAAATCGTACAATATTCCCGAGTTTATCTCAGGAAAAGTGAATGTAAACGCATACGACATCAGCCAGGTAGCAAAAAGAGAAAAGGGAACAGATATTACTTTTTCTCTTCAATAGGGTACTTAAAATTATAGCCTTACGAGCTTCTTATTTCCTACTGGTGGAATTATGTTCTAAAGCTCCCCTACTAGTACATACAGACCTAGCCTACTTGTATATGCCGACCTGGCTTACTTGTACATATAAACCTCCCAAACACGAATTATAAACCTCCCAGACTTTACAGTTGCAATATAGACTACTTTGGAAGTATTCCCAGACAACATTGCACCCCCGTTCCAGACAGGTTGAAGTAGCGATCCAGACTAGACGAACTATAGACACAGACTACTTTATCTGCTGTTTAGTCTAGGTTATTATGTAGTATAAGCCTACTCTATATGTTATGTAAGACACCTTATTAAGATCATCCTATTTGTCCACTAAATACAAATTATTAGAATTCATAACACCCTGTCTATCAGCAGCATGTAACATGCGTAACAATTCTTGTAACACTCAAAAACGATGATGTAACATCAGCGAAACAGAATGCATCATATTTTTCACATAATTAACATTCGACAAATAACTTTGCATTCACTAAAGGCCAAAAACGAGTATATAACCCTAAAAATCAATACTATAATGAAGACATAAATAAAGAGTAGTACCCTTTCCCCTTTTAATATGATGTAAAAACTGCTTTTACATCTTTAAAGCAAAATTTTTCTATTACCCTTTAATATTTTTATATGAAAATCACAGGTTTAAAAAGTATCGGGCTATTATCACTCTTATTGATGATACCTGTTTGGGTATGTGCCCAAAATGTGACAGTAAAAGGAACAGTCAAGGACTCCTACGGCGAAGGTCTACCGGGTGTCAATGTTCTACAAGTAGGTACCACGAACGGTATCATTACGGACATAGACGGTAACTATCAGATTAATGTTCCATCTAATGCCACGTTGACATTTTCTTTTATCGGCTACTCTACTCAGACCGTGTCGGTAGCCGGCAAGACAACGATTGACATTATAATGAAAGATGATGCGCAAGCTTTGGACGAAGTCGTGGTAGTAGGTTATGGTACGCTAAAAAAGAGCGATATCTCCGGTTCAGTGGCTTCTGTCGATCGCGAAGCTATGATGCGTAAGGCCCCGGTGAACATTGCACAAGGTTTGCAAGGTGCAGCCGCCGGTGTGATGGTAACCTCACAAGACGGTTCTCCGGAAGCCAAAGCAGCCATCCGTATTCGTGGAGTTGCCACCATTAATGGTAGCGCCGACCCACTCTATGTAGTAGATGGTGTACAAGTAGGTACCAACGCCAACTTCCTGAACCCCTCGGATATTGAAAGTATGGAGATTTTAAAGGATGCCTCAGCTACCGCGATCTATGGTTCTGCAGGTGCCAATGGTGTCATCATGATTACCACCAAACACGGTGACAAAGGCCGTGCTACAGTGAATCTGACTGCCGACTTCGGTATTCAAACCATTTCGAGCCGCCTGGATGTAGGTAGCGTAAACCAATATGCAGCCAATATCCGCCAGGCTCACATTAACGACAATTCCGGCCTTTATAACCAGATTTGGGACGCGCAATATGATGGTAAACGCAAAAAAATCGATTGGATGGATCAGATGACCAACCCAGCCCTACGTCAAAACTATAATCTTTCCACTTCAGGGGGTGGCGAAAAGAGTCAGTATAACTTTTCTGTAGGTTATTTAGACAACGAAGGTCTGATTGTCAACTCCCGTTATCAGCGTATTACAGCTCGTGCAAATGTTAAAACCAAAGTTAACAAGTATCTGGAGTTCGGCGGTGACTTAAGCTATGTTCACACTGATTCTCACGGTTCTAACAATACGGTAGGTAACTTTGGTAATATGTCTTCCTTCCGTGACCTGGAGACTCTTTCTCCAACCATGGATTATATCACTTCCGATGGAACATATGTTTCTCCCAACGTGGTGAATCCTGACGGCACCTACGGTAGCACTAACCTGGGCAAGAATGCCAATGAGGGTTTTAATGATTCGTACAATAATATCTATGCAAGCCAAATGAACAACCGGGCACGCAACCGCAACAACCGTGTCCTGGCCAGCGCATATTTGGACGTAACTTTCTTCAAAGGACTAAATTTCAGATCATTGGCTTCATACAATTACAGTGCAGGCTCATACAATAACTTTACACCAAGTACCAACAACCAACGTTACAATCAAATTGGTGGCGAGATGGTGGAAGTTACTTTGAACAAATTGGATTATACCAATTCGTTCAACTTGAGCAACAATGAAGGCCAGACACTCTCCATCTCCAATTATTTTACTTACAATTGGAAAAATGAAGTACATAATGTTACTGCCATGGTGGGTAATGAAGTTTCCCGCTACTATGGCCAGTGGGTAAGTGCCGGCGCCAGTGATTACCCTGCCGACAATATCCGTAATATAAGTTTGACTTCGGATATCAGTACATTGAGCGCGAACGGCGAGCTAAACCTTGAATCCCGCGCGATCTCTTACTTTGCCCGTGCTTCTTACAGCTTGCTGGACCGTTATATTCTTACCGGTACCGTACGTCGCGATGGTTCTTCTAATTTTGGTGCAGGCAACCGTTGGGGAACTTTCCCCTCTGCTGCAGCCGCATGGCGCATCTCTGAAGAGGCTTTCATGGAAAACCAAGACATCATCTCTAACCTGAAGCTGCGTGTCGGTTGGGGACAGACCGGTAATTCCGGTGGTGCCACAGACTTGTCTGTAGCCGCATTAACTACAGCAACAGTGAAGTACAACTACTATAGCCAAGGTGGAAATACGGGCTTGGGTTCCACTCCTTCCGCTACCGGTGGTACTTTCCAGGGACTGGTAGATACCAACCTGAAATGGGAGACCAACGAACAGACTAATATCGGTATCGACTTCAGTTTATTGAGAGGCGACCTGAATGTTACGGCCGACTACTTTATCCGTACTTCTAAAGACTTATTACTCTATCGCCAGATACGTCCTTCATCCGGTTATCAACAAGTTTATACGAACTACGGTGAGATTGAAAACAAAGGGATTGAAGTGAGCATCAATTATAACAAACGACTGAACAAGGACTGGACCATTAATGCCACACTAACGGGTTCTACTTTGA
Organism: Bacteroides sp.; assembly: GCA_032108265.1. Taxonomy (GTDB): domain Bacteria; phylum Bacteroidota; class Bacteroidia; order Bacteroidales; family Bacteroidaceae; genus Bacteroides. The sequence continues at coordinate 35,501 of DAMCMT010000007.1, read as the reverse complement.
AGAATAAAATAAAGAAGATGGGTGAACCGGTTTATTATACCAACTCCGATGCGAGTGGTGCCGGAACAGGAGACGGCTCCAACACCGGAGCTGTAGGTGCTGCTGCCGGTTATCACTGGGGTAACCACTCAATATCCAAGGAAGGATATGCCGTAGGTGCTTTCTATGGCTACCGTGTGGAAGGTGTATTCAAGAACCAGGAAGAAGTAAACGCAGCCAATGCGGCTACCAATGGAAAGAATAGCGGTTACTACCAGAATGACAAAACACAAGCCGGTGACTATAAGTTCAAGGATCTGAACGGTGATGGTTTCATCGACGAAAACGATATGGAAGTATTGGGCAATGGTTTCCCCACACTGAACTACGGCTTGAATTTAGGTGCTACCTATAAGAATTGGGATTTCTCTCTTTATTCTTACGGTGTATTAGGTCAGAAGATTTTCTCTTATTCGGCTATGCGCTTGTCCAATATGTTTACATCCGATGACCCCACTCCAAACATCTTGAAAGAGGCTGCTAGAAATGCCTGGTCACCGGAAAATCCTAACGGCTCGAATGCGCGTCTCTCCTTGCTGGATGGCAACTACAATATGCGTGCTTCTGACGCTTGGGTGAAGAATGGAAATTTCCTGAAAATCAGCAATATTCAAGTAGGGTATACGTTGCCGAAATCTTTCGTAAATAAACTGATGATCCAGAATGCACGTTTCTATTTAGCCGTATCAAACTTAATGACCATCTCTCCGTATAATAAGTATGGCGATCCCGAGTGTGGTCAGGGTAGTGTACTCGTAACAGGTCTGGATACTGGTCGTTATCCTTCTCCCCGTACTTATTCATTCGGTCTGAATATACAATTCTAACAATTTAAATGAAAAATGATATGAAAATTAACAATATATTATACGGTTTGTTAGCTGGCTCTATTCTCCTGCTGGGAACTACCTCTTGCGATAATGACAAATTCCTGACAGTCGACCACTATTCTATTTTGGATTTGGACTCAGGATACGACAATGACGAACATACACTCAGAAGTTTGAATGGTTGCTATGACTCGATGCTTCCATCCGAGGATGACCAAGGTCTGAATGCAGACCCTTTCAAGCCCTATATTTTTACCGGTTGCCATCCTACCATGGACACACAAGCTACCGGCTGGGACAAGGACTTCATGACACAGAGCTGGACTGCCGACAAAACCGAGTTGTTAGATGGTTGGAAACTTGCTTATAATGGCATTACCCGTTGCAATGACTTCTTGCAGAACTTAGCGGACAATACCGGGCACTTATCAACAGAAGTGGTAAATACGGCAGAAGGCGAAGCCCGTGTAATTCGTGCATTCCACTACTTCTGGCTGGCGACAACCTTTGGCCGCGTGCCCATGTTGGCTACTGGTGAAACGTATACTAACACCCCTTACAAAGAAAGAGCTAAAACATACGAAGAAATGTGGGACTTCATTATCGAAGATTTGGAAACAGCAGCCGGTATGTTGAGTTGGAAACCTTACAACAGCCAATATGGTCGTTGCACCAAAGGTATGGCTTTGGCCTATCTGGGCGACGCTTATATGTGGAAAGCCTATCGTTGCCCCGAGCAAGCCAACGAATGCTACAAGAAAGCAGAAATAGCCTTGAAGGAAGTATTAGATAGCGGTGAATATGAATTGAACAAATCATTCACCACGCTGTGGGATGCCACCGGTGTCTGGGGTAAAGAAGTCATCTACGAACAAGTTTTGAATGAAGGCGACAAATGGAGTAGTTGGGATGCCAACGCTCTTAGTGGTGCCAATGGTTGGACTATTTACTATTCTGCCGCTCCTGCCAACGGAGGATGGGGTACTATTGCTTTATCATGGGAACTTTACGATTCTTTTGAACCAGGCGACAAACGTCGTGACGGCTCTTTGGTCACTGCAAGCATTCCGGAAAACAAATTGGTAAAAAGCGAATGGAAGAGTACTATCCCTGTGCCACAAGCATGGTTGAATGCCACTGAGAATGCCGCATATGTTGATAAGGCATTGGCGTCTCCCAACGGATTCAATCCTTTTGTTCAGGAATATGTAGCCCATGAAAACTATAAGTTTGATACCGGTGGTGAATATGCACCGGCAGTTTACACCACAAAATATTGGCGTCTGGGGCGTTGCCACTGGAATAATGACCAATGGGCTCCCGCTCAAATCTATAGAAAACGTCTGACAAATGTAATGTTGGACTATGCAGAATGCCGTTTCGTTCTCTACGGTGAGGGCGATAGTGAAGGCTGGGCCCAAATCAACAAGATACGTGAACGTGCTTTCGGCAACCTTGAAGTAGGTCATGCCTCATCCCTAACCAATACTTATTCGAAATACTATAGCGATAATATGGCTTCATTCTATGGAGATGGCGGTTTCGGTTATTATGTTTCGATTAATGATTATTATCCTATACCATTCGCTACGGAGGTTGTTAAGGTGCCCGATGCCTTAACCTATTACACGCAGCTGAAAGCAACAAAGGGTTTTTCTTCTCCTGCATGGAAAGTGGCTGTAAATATGGAACGCCGTAAAGAACACAGTGCGGAATGGAGTTTGTGTCCTGATATGTTAAAGTCGGGATTCATGGCAGATCATGTGGCTGTAAACTATCCAATGCACAATCAGCAAGCTGATCCGGAAAGTGATTGGCAGACAGTACGTTCTTTTGAATTTGATGAACGCAGAATGGATATGCCTATTCCGGCAGACGAGTTGATTAAAAATCCACTTTGCGATCAGAATGATGCATATAAATAATGTTAGTGCATATATAAATAGAGAAAGATTATTTTTTTGATTAGATCACTATTTGGTAAGGCCATATCAAAAGGTATCTTTCTGGTATGGCCTTTTACTGATAACTAAACCTCACCTTTCCGGACAGAATAATACAAAAGCAAATTCACAAAAAGTATCCTTCAGAGAAAAGGTAGGTTACAGCCTGGGAGATGGTTCGGCGAACCTTATCTTTCAGATGATGATGATGTTCCAACTATTCTTTTATACCGACGTATTCGGCATAAAAGCGACAGCAGCCGGGATGATCCTCTTATTCGCCCGTTTTTTCGACGCCTTTGTCGATCCATTGGTGGGTATACTCTCCGACCGGACGAATACCAAATGGGGGAAATACCGTCCCTGGCTGATATGGACAGCCCTCCCGTTTGCCGTATTTTTCGTTCTGGCATTTACTACCCCCGACCTGTCTGAAAGGGGAAAGATTATTTATGCCGGAATTACGTATACGCTTCTGATGTCAATTTATTCATTCAATAATACCCCTTATTCCTCTTTGGGTGGAGTAATGACAAGTGACATAAAAGAAAGAACAAGTATATCTTCCATACGTTTTGTTACGGCTACGATCGCCACTTTCGTTGTGCAGGGACTTACCTTACCTTTGGTTACGAAATTTGGAGGAAGCACCACTTCATCATCCGGCTGGCTATGGACAATTACCTTGTTTGCGGTTGTAGGCCTCGTTTTAATGATTATTACTTTCTTTTCCACAAAGGAGCGTATATCTCCACCGCCCAATCAGAAAACATCAATTAAGCAGGATTTCAAAGACATTCTTTCCAGTCGTCCATGGCTTGCGATGTTTATTCTTACCTTATTCCTTTTCACTACATTAGCCATGTGGGGTAGCAGCATGTCTTATTACTTTAATTATGTAGTGGATAAAGACGCTCTATTTGCATTCCTCGGAAATATGGGTCTTACAGGAAATGTCGACGATCTTGGTTTCTGGGGGAGGGTTCTGGATGCTTTTGGTTTGATTGTATATGATGCCGAAAACGTATTTGCCGTCGGGTTCAGTTTGTTTAATATGACTGGCTCTGTTATCCAGTTAGTGGGAGTTATACTTTTATCCGGCTTCTTATCAGGTATATTCGGTAAACGGAATGTCTTTATTATCTGCTTAGTGCTGACTGCTATATTTACCGGTATGTTTTATGTGGTTTCACCGGATAACATCAACGCCATATTTATTATCAACATACTAAAAAGTCTGTCGTATGCTCCGACCGTTCCGTTGTTATGGGCTATGATGGGAGATGTGGCGGATCATTCCGAATGGGTAAACCATCGCCGGGCAACAGGCTTTGTCTTTGCCGGTATTGTCTTTGCCCTAAAGACAGGATTAGGACTCGGAGGAGCTATTTGCGGTGGGATTATTGACTCCTTTGGTTTCGTGGCGAATACCGTACAATCATCGGTAGCTATCGAAGGAATCCGGCTTACTTCCGGTATTATACCTGCCATTACTTTTTTTGTGGGGGCAATGACCTTACTATTTTACCCAATATCCAAAAGAAAAAATGAACAGATACAAGCGGAATTAACCGAACGTCGCAATATAATAAATGAGTAAAAGTAGAAGCATCATGAAAATCTTTATTAAAATCTTATTGGGTTATCTGGTTATTGCACAATTTGCCTGTACACCGGTAGCAGAAGAGAAAAAAACGTTGAAAGAGGGATTGGAAGGTACGTTTTATATCGGAACAGCTCTCAATCTGGATCAGATTACAGGGAAAGACCGGCAAGGTGTGGCTGTTCTTGAAAAACATTTTAACGCCATTGTTGCCGAGAACTGCATGAAAAGCATGGAAGTACATCCCGAAGAAGACCGGTATGACTTCACGTATCCGGATCAGTT
>DAMCMT010000007.1:7018-30791 GCA_032108265.1 Bacteroides sp. | reverse complement strand
GTGGCGTTGGGAGAGAAAAACAATATGTTTATAACCGGGCATACTCTGATTTGGCATTCCCAATTGCCCGCATGGTTTTATGTGGATGAAAATGGAGAAAATGTTTCCGCTGAAGTGTTGAAAAGCCGTATGAAAGATCATATCTCAACTTTCATTAACCGGTATAAAGGACGCGTCAAAGGCTGGGATGTGGTAAATGAAGCAATCATGGAAGACGGCTCTTACCGGAACAGCAAGTTTTATGAGATACTGGGTGAAGAGTTTATCCCCCTGGCATTTCAGTTTGCACATGAGGCAGACCCTGAAGCCGAACTGTATTACAACGATTACAACGAATGGTACCCAGAGAAACGCCAGACAGTAATCCGTTTGATAAGAACCCTGAAAGAGCGGGGTATTCGTATTGACGGGATCGGAATGCAGGGACACTTCAACATGGAAAGCCCGTCGATCCGGGAATATGAAGAAACCATTACAGGATATGCTGCCGAAGGGGTAAAAGTAATGATAACAGAACTGGATCTGTCTATTTTACCTTCGCCCCGCCAGAATGTAGGAGCAGATATTTCCACAAATTTCGATTACCAAAAAGAATTGAATCCCTATACCGAAGGGGTACCGGAAGAGGTTTTGGCAGCCTGGAACAACCGGATGAATGACTTCTTCAAACTATTCATCAAACACTCAGGTACAATATCGCGTGTTACCTTGTGGGGGATATCCGACGGCGATTCCTGGAAGAACGATTTCCCTGTTCGGGGACGTACTGATTACCCCTTATTGTTCGACCGCAACCATCAACCCAAACCGGTGGTTCAGATGATTATTGATGAAGCAACAGAAGTAAAAAAATAATAAAACAGAAAACAAAGATGAAAAAAGCAAGATATTTGGTTCCGGGCGATTACATGGCAGACCCGGCGGTACACGTATTTAACGGCAAATTGTTTATCTATCCTTCGCACGACTGGGAAAGCGGTATCGAAGAAAATGATAACGGAGATCACTTCAATATGAAAGACTACCATGTATTCTCCATGGAAAATATAGACGGCGAAGTCATAGATCATGGTGTTGTACTGGATACAAAGGATATTCCCTGGGCGGGTCGTCAGTTATGGGATTGTGATGTAGCATTTAAAGACGGGAAATACTACATGTATTTTCCACTAAAAGATAAGAATGACATTTTCCGCATAGGGGTAGCTGTCAGCGATAAGCCCGAAGGGCCTTTTATTCCGCAACCCGATCCGATAAAAGGAAGTTACAGTATAGACCCGGCTATCCTGGAGGAGAATGGCGAATATTATATGTACTTTGGTGGCCTTTGGGGAGGACAGCTACAGCGTTACCGCAATAATAAAGCCCTTGAATGCGCTATTCTTCCCGAAGGAGATGAACCTGCGCTTTGCGGAAAGATCGCCAAATTAAGAGACGACATGTTGGAACTCGCGGAAGAACCCCGTGATGTCGTGATACTCGATGAAAACGGAATCCCACTGATAGCCGGTGATACCAAACGCCGCTTCTTCGAAGCTTCCTGGGTGCATAAATACAACGGTAAGTACTATTTCTCTTATTCAACAGGAGATACCCACCTGCTATGTTATGCGATTGGCGATAACCCATACGGACCGTTTACTTATCAGGGAGTAATCCTTACACCTGTAGTTGGATGGACGACCCACCATGCAATTGTGGAATTTAAAGGAAAATGGCTTCTTTTCCACCATGATAGTGTACCTTCCGGGGGGAGAACCTGGCTTCGCAGCCTGAAAGTCATTGAACTGGAATACAATCCGGATGGCACAATAAAGACAATTCTTTAATCTCAACCGGTTCGGATGACAGAAATTCCGGATTTTCTTCAATCTCAACCAGTTGGGATGAAAGAAAATCCGAAATTTTTGCAATCTCAACCGGTTAGGATTATAGAAAACCTGAAATTTTTGCAATCTCAACCGGTTGGGATCATAGAAAATCCGGAATTTCTTTCATCCAAACCAGCAGTTTTGGGTTTACTTGTCTCTATGTTCTTGCTTATAAGCACTTGGCGGTATTCCATATAACTCTTTAAAGGCATTGGAAAAGTGCCCTAAATTTGTAAAGCCAGTAGCATCTGCTACTTCGGAGATAGAAAGGTTTTTATCGGCCAACAAGTCTGCAGCCTGTTTTAACCGGATATTACGGATGAAATCACGCGTAGTCTGATTCGTTAATTCTTTTAATTTACGATGCAAATGTACCCTGCTGATACCTACCTGATCAGCTATTGCTTCTACACTTAATTCCGGATTTGAAAGGTTATTGTTAATGACCTTCATAATCCTTTCCATCAATTTTTCATCTGCTGATTTAATTTGTATTTTTATGACTTTATCTTCCTGTAGCTGATTACCCTCATATGAATTACGAAGAAGCTCCCTGTTGCGAATGATGTTCCCAATGGTATTCCTCAACAAATCAATAGTAAAAGGTTTCACAATATAAGCATCTGCCCCAATACTCAAACCTTCCAGATTATCTTCTTCCCTTGATTTTGCGGTGATTAAAACAACCGGAATATGATTGATATTGATATTCTGTTTTATTTTACCACAAAGAGTGATTCCATCCATCTCAGGCATCATAACATCACTAATTACCAAATCAGGCGCTTTCTTCAGTATGGCATTCAAAGCTTCTTTGCCATTGGGATATTCGACTGTATGGTACTCATCTGCCAATTCCTGACAGATATATTTCCGGATTTCTTCATCGTCTTCAACAACCATTAAGCGGTACTTGGTCTTCGATTTCAATTTTGCAGTATCTGTTGGTAAGTCGGAAGAAACATCCATTCTTTCAGTTGGAACAGCCACCCGTTCTGGATTATTTTCCATTTCTTCAGGTTTCAGGTGGTCTTTTCCCATAGGGATACGTATAATAAAACTAGAGCCTCCTTCTTCGTTATTTTCCACCCGTATCGTACCATGATGTAGTTCAACCAATGAACGGGTAAGGTGAAGCCCGATACCTGTACTGACATTGGAATTATTATAACTGTTCCGTATCTGGTAAAAGCGTTCGAAAATACGCTCTTTTTCTTCTTCATTTATTCCGATACCATTATCGGAAATGATGATTTCCAAAGACTGCTTTATATTGCCGTACGCTGTTTTCTCATCTACTACGTTTAAGAAAATATCTATTTTCCCATTTTCCGGCGTAAATTTGAAAGCATTGGAAAGTACATTCAGTATGATTTTGTCAAAATTCTTAGGATCGACCCACACGCTTAACTGTTCCAAGCTTGTACGAAGATTAAAATCTATATTTTTCGCTTTCGCCTGGTATTCAAAATACGAATAGAGATCGCCTACAAAACCTACGATTTCCATTTCCCGGAATGTAAGCGTCATGATGCCCTTATCGATTTTACGTATATCCATTAACTGATTGATGAGGCTTAATATACGTTCGGCATTGCGGTGTATTATTTTATAGCTCGCCAGCCGTTCTACGTTGCTGTCTGATGTCATCAGACGTTTAAGCGGACTGATAACGAGCGACATGGGAGTCCTGATTTCATGGGCTATATTAATAAAAAACTGCAATTTGGCTTCATTAATCTCCTCAGCATGCTGATGCTCAATCATTTTCTGTCGGGAGCGGTACCGTTGTCGAGCTTCCAGGATAGCCAGGTAGATAAGCAGAACAGCAATAAGCAAATAAAATAGTTTAGCCCAACTGGTCATATACCAGGGCGGGTGTATGGTTACGGATAGCTTCCGTTCATCCGAATATGAATTATAATCTTTTGCTTTTACCCTGAAATTATATTTTCCGGGCGCCAGGTTGCTAAATGATATCCGGTTAATGCCGGGAAGCAATGTAACCCAGTTGTTTTCGTCAATACTGTACATATAAGATATCCGTTCCGGAGTACTGAATTCCATTGTCGAAAATTCAATACTGAACGAATTATCACTGTGGGAAAGATTAAAGTTTTCGGCATCCATCACTGAAGTATCCATGATTATGTAACTGCCGGATTTCATGTTCTTCTTTACAGACTGGTTGTGTATATAAAAATCGGTTATGTGTATTTTCAGTTTCTTTTCCTGATAACTTATTTTGTGAGGTTTAAAATAGGTTATACCGTTTATACCTCCGAACATGAACTGCCCCCTGGTATTAATCAGGGCAGCACCTTTCGAGAATTCATTGCCTTGCAAACCATCACTGGCGTAGTAGTTGACAAACGTTTTATTAATCAGGTTAAACTGCGATATGCCATAATTTGTACTAATCCAAAGATTGTTATCCCCGTCTTCTTTTATTGCACAGATTACATTGTTAGGAAGTCCGTCTTCCATCGTGTAACCAGTGATTTGATGAGTATCTTTGTCGATACAGAACAGTCCCTCGGATGTACCGACATACAAATTCCCCAGTTTATCTTCATATAAGGTATATATGACAAGCCCCGGAAGTAACGACAATGTCCCAAAAGTGGAAAGATAACTTTTGGTTTTCAGATCCAGGCAGATCAAGCCATTATAAGTTCCTATGTATAATTTCTGGTCTTTAGTCAATAGCAAACAGTCGATCCAGTTATTAATCAGATAATTCTCTTCTTCAGACAACTCAGGTGTACTTATCTGGTTATGGTTTGTTATTTCACCGGTATTCAAATCCATACTATACAAACCAAATCCCATGGTTCCTATCCAGAGTTGTTTTTCAGCGTCTTCCTGAATAGAGTACACCCGCTGAACCGGGTTTTGGTTTTCATCAAGAAGGTTAGTGACATATGTACATTCTCCGGTTTGTTTATTCAGCCTGGCCATACCATTCAGGTAAGAGCCGAGCCAGATATCCTTGTTGGAGTCTTCAAAAATACAGAGAACCGCAGTTGGAGCAGAATGCTCCTCCGAGGAAGGCCTTAAGTGTACCGATGTACCATTCGGTCGAATCCCATAAAGCCCGTCACTGTCGGTTCCTACCCATAAAATATGGTCGCTGTCTTCATACAGGGACACAACGCTATTGGAACCGATAATGTTGTTCTTCACCGATTTGTATCCGATGTACCTGAACTTATTTGCCTGAACCGGTACCAGGATAGCCCCTTTCTGGTAGATACCCACCCAGATATTTCCGGCATCATCTTTTAATATAACATGAGCTTTGGAGCGGTCGAAGTCGAATATAGTGATATCAAATGTATTATCAATTATCTTTTTCCTGTCAGTATGATATACCTTAACGCCATATCCATCTGTACCGATATAAATTTTATCAGACCCGTCCGTATACAACGTTTTTATGGGCAGGTTAGGATTTTCCGGGTATTCAATCGGGAAGAAAGACATATCATCTCTGTTAAAGCCAAAGAGTCCCCTGGTCATACTGCCAACCAAAAGATTACCTTCACTGTCTTCACAGATACTGGATATATTGTGCAATACTATATTATTGTGCCGGAAAAAACTAATTAGATTATTGTTTGCAGTCAGTAAATAAAGACCTTTGTCTTCTGTTGAAACCCACAAATTCTCTTTTTCATCTTCATATATACAGATAATATGCAAACTGGGCACAAGCCAGCTTTCCTGCTCGGCATACAGTTTACCGTCTTCCTCTTTCAGTTGATAGATACCCTCTCCGGAAGTTCCGATAATGATATCTCCGTTCTTTCTTTCAACAATGGATACTACATGAGATTTGGCCGTCTTCCCGTTTTCCATTATCATAGGGATATCATTAAACGTATCGGTAGCATAGTCGTAGAGTTGCAGTCCTTTGAAAAGCCCCACGAAGAAATTATCTTTACTGTCTTCGAAAAGAATACGTACAAAGTTATGCCCCAAAGAGAGCGTATTGTTCTTATCGTGCTTGTAAATGGTGAATTTGGCTCCGTCATACCGGTTCAGCCCATCTTCGGTAGCAATCCAGATAATTCCATTTTTATCCTGGAAAATATCATAAATAAGGCTGTTGGACAACTCTCTATCTACAGAAAATAATTTCCCGGACTGGGCGTATCCAATTGAAGAGATACAAATAGAGAGAAAGACTATAATCAATATTGTCCTCATAATACGTGGTTCTCATAATAAGTGTAAAAATACCACTAATAAATGAGGATAGCAAATAAATGAGGATATTTTTTAGGGTTCAAATATGTTTATATGAGGATAAATCATAATATTGTCCATGTTCTAATTTAATTATCTATTTTTCAGTTCTCATGTTTTCTCTTACTTTGTCGCATAAATCTTTATATCATGAGTAAAACAAATACTGCTTATCTCTTACTTATTATCCTGGTATCTGCCATGGGCGGACTATTATTTGGTTACGATTGGGTTGTAATTGGTGGGGCAAAGATATTCTACGAGCCGTTTTTCGGGCTCGACGGATCGGCCGCCATGCGTGGCTGGGCAATGAGTAGCGCACTAATTGGCTGTCTGGTTGGAGCCGTTATGGCTGGTGCCTGGAGCGACCGCTACGGAAGGAAAAAGATGTTGATTATTGCTGCGGCGCTGTTCACTCTTTCGGCTTATGGAACGGGAGCAGTAGATAATTTTACATGGTTCATCATTTACCGTATACTGGGAGGTTTTGGTATCGGAATTGCTTCAAACATATCACCTATATATATAGCAGAGGTCTCTCCTGCTGCGAAACGAGGGAAATACGTATCCCTTAATCAATTAACAATCGTACTGGGTATACTAGCTGCACAAATTACCAACTGGCAGATTGGTGCGCATTATATGCCCGATCAGAATATATTATCGCCCGATGCCGTTGAATGGGCATGGCGCTGGATGTTCTGGGCAGAGTTGGTACCTGCCGGGGCATTCTTCATCCTTGCATTTATTATACCGGAAAGTCCAAGATGGTTGGCTATCAATCAGCGGATAGACGAAGCCAGAAAGATATTTACCCGCATCGGTGGCGAAGAAATGGCCGCCGTTGAAATGAAAGAAATCGGCACCTTGTACCAAACAAAGGAAAAGTTCGACTGGAGGGCACTGTTACAACCTAATGTACGCAAAGTGCTGACAATAGGTATTGTGCTTGCTGTATTCCAGCAATGGTGCGGGCTGAATGTAGTATTTAATTATGCGCACGAAATCTTTTCGGCTGCCGGTTATGCCGTATCGGATGTATTAATGAATATCGTGATAACCGGAGTTACAAATGTGCTATTTACCTTTGTAGCCATCTTTACAGCTGACCGCTGGGGGCGCCGACGCCTGATGTTATTCGGTTCGGCCGGGCTCGCAATAATCTATGCTATACTTGGAACCTGCTACTATATGGGTGTTAGCGGGTGGCCAATGCTTCTGTTGGTTGTTTCGGCTATAGCTTGTTATGCCATGTCATTGGCACCCATTATCTGGGTTATATTATCCGAAATATTCCCGGCACGTATTCGTGGAGCAGCCATGGCTGTGTCTACATTCTTCTTGTGGGCAGCAAGTTTCCTACTTACATATACTTTCCCCATACTGAATGAATGGTTGAAAGCATCCGGAACATTCTGGGTATACGGAATTATCTGTCTGTTGGGCTTCCTCTTTATTCGCTCACAACTTCCTGAGACAAAAGGCAGTACCCTTGAAGAAATTGAAAAGAAATTAACGAAATAATACTTACTTAACATGCAGAAAAAAGTATTGATTTGGGAAGAAGAAATTCTTCTCCCCACATACGGTACAGGCAAACCTGAAAAGAATCCTATGTTCTTAGAAAAACGTGTTTACCAGGGAAGTAGTGGTGTTGTGTATCCTTATCCGGTGATTGAAAAGATTGAGGATACTTGCGAAGATAAACCTTATCAGGCTGTATTTCTGGAAAACGAATATATCAAAGTAATGGTACTTCCCCAACTGGGCGGCCGTATCCAGATGGCTTACGACAAGATTAAAGAACGCCATTTTATATACTATAACCATGTAATCAAACCGGCGTTGGTAGGCCTGACGGGTCCATGGATTTCAGGCGGAATCGAATTCAACTGGCCTCAGCACCACCGCCCCAGCACCTTTATGCCTGTTGACTATACACTGGAAGAGTGTGCCGACGGTAGCGCTATCGTATGGGTGAGCGAGCGTGAACGTATGTTCCACCAGAAAGGAATGGCCGGAATTAAACTCACCCCCGGCCGTGCAGTGATTGAAATACAAGGAAAACTCTACAACCCCACCCCTATTCCGCAAACGTTTCTCTGGTGGGCCAATCCGGCAGTGGCAGTAAGCGACGATTATCAATCGGTATTTCCCGCCGATGTAAATGCCGTGTTCGACCATGGCAAGCGCGATGTATCGACTTACCCGATTGCGACGGGTGTGTATTATAAAATGGATTACTCAGCCGGTGTCGATATATCGCGCTATAAAAACATTCCGGTACCAACCTCTTATATGGCTATCCAGTCTAAATATGATTTCGTTGGCGGATATGAAAACGATACACAGGCCGGTGTATTGCACGTAGCTAACCATCATATTTCTCCGGGCAAGAAACAATGGACCTGGGGCAATGGTGATTTCGGCCAGGCATGGGATCGAAACCTGACCGATGCGGATGGACCTTACATCGAACTCATGACCGGAGTTTATACGGATAATCAACCGGATTTTACCTGGCTTCAACCCTATGAAGAAAAGACTTTCACCCAGTACTTTATGCCTTACCGCGAGTTGGGTGTGGTAAAAAATGCATCTACCGACCTGTTAATTAATATTGAACCTACAGACACTGAAGCCGTATTGAAGATATTCGCTACTTCCGCACAACAGGGTCTTACTGTTGAGATAACAAAAGAAAAAGAGGCGGTTTATAAAAAGACAATAGACATTTCACCGGAAAAAGTATTTGAGTCAAAAATACCTGTTACATCTACGAAAGATATTGCCGTTGCAATCTATTCGGCTGATGGTAAATGTTTGCTATCCTGGAAACCAGAGCCTGAAGAAGAAAAACCTGTACCCGAACCCGCCAAAGCTGCTCTCGACCCGGAAGAAATATCATCAACCGAGCAGCTTTATCTTACCGGTTTACATCTGGAACAGTATCGCCATGCCACCTATAACCCGACAGATTATTATCTGGAAGCCCTCCGCCGCGAGCCGGGAGATGTTCGTAATAACAACGCGATGGGCTTGTGGCTTATTCGTCACGGGCAGTTTGCCCAGGCAGAACTATATTTGCATAGAGCCGTAAAAACATTAACCGAGCGCAATCCAAATCCATACGATGGCGAACCTTATTACAACCTGGGATTATCATTGAAATACCAGGGAAAAACAGAGGAAGCTTATTCCTGTTTCTATAAAGCATGTTGGAATGCCGCTTGGCAGGACGCCGGATATTATTCCCTGGCACAGATATCGTTAATGCGTGGGAACTACAAAGAAGCATTAGAGGAAGTAGAGAAATCCCTGATACGCAATTGGCACAATCACCGGGCACGGCATCTGAAAACAACCATTCTCCGTTATCTCGGTCAGAAAGAAGAAGCTGTAACATGGATAAACGAATCATTAGCTATCGATGCATTCAACTTCGGTTGCCGTTTTGAGAAATACCTGCTAACAAGAAACGACGAAGATCTGGAAACCTGCACCCGACTTATGCGCGGGGAATCACGTAATTATCAGGAACTTCTTATTGATTATATTACATCAGGTTGTAACGCCGAAGCACTCGAAGTAACGAATGTAGCCTTTAAAAGCGTTCGTGAACCGGAAATAATACTGTACTACTTCAAAGCACAAGTCTTGCAGTTTTTAGGAAATGAACAGGAGGCCATCGCCATTACACGGGAAGCCGAAAAACTGCAACCGTCCTGTTGTTTCCCCAATCAACTGGAAGCAATCCGGGCATTGCAATCGGCAATTGATTTAGTCGAACATACTCCAAAAGCCCTGTATCTGCTGGGTAATCTTTGGTACGATAAGCGCCAGTATAAAGAAGCGATCCAATGCTGGGAAAATTCTATAAAGTTGGATAATACTTTCCCAACTGTCATGCGGAATCTTTCGTTGGCTTACTTCAATAAATTAAGAAACACAACTGAAGCAGTCACACTGTTAGAAAAAGCGTTTGCCCTGGACACTACCGATGCCCGTATCCTTATGGAATTGGATCAGTTGTACAAACGCCTGAACCGTCCGCATACAGAGCGTTTTAATATGCTCGAACAATACAGGGAAACAGTTTGGAAACGGGATGATTTATACCTGGAATATATAACACTACTCAATCAACTAGGCCGGAGCGAAGAGGCTCTTGCATTGATTGATGCCCGGAAATTTCATCCCTGGGAGGGTGGCGAGGGCAAAGTACCTGCCCAGTATCAGACAGCCCGCATAGCTATAGCCAAGAAACATATGGCTCAAAAAAGATACAAGGAGGCATTATCTTTAATTGAAGAATGTTACATATATCCGCACAATCTGGGTGAAGGAAAACTACCGGGTGCTCAGGAAAACGATTTTGACTATTATAAAGGCTGCATCCTCCAGGCACTGGGATGCTATGAAGAAGCATCATCTGCTTTTATCAAAGGCGCTAAAGGAAATCTGGAACCGGCCGCGGCTATGTATTATAACGATCAGAAACCAGAGAAAATTTACTATCAGGGCCTGTGCCTGCTCAAGCTGGGAAAAGAAAAAGAAGCGCACGAACGTTTCCAAAAGCTGATTTCATACGGTGAAAAACATATAGATGATGTTTTCAAAATGGACTATTTTGCTGTATCACTGCCCGATTTACAGATTTGGGAGGATGATATGAACAAGAAAAACCGGGTACATTGCTGTTATCTGTTGGGGCTTGGCTATCAGGGTTTGGGCAACCGGCAAAAAGCGAAAGAATACTTTGATATATGTAATGAATTAGATATAAATATTCAATTTTTATAAAAATAAAGTAATATATATTATGCTAAAAACAAGCCAATTTATCATTATCAAAGTAACAAATCATAAAATCTTTTGTAAGTTTGTTATATGATGAAACGAAAGCAAGGATTTAGCGGAGAAAGAGCACTGGTCATTCCACAAACGGTAGTGAGCGAGATGGAGAAAGATTCGTATACCTCCATCTTATACATTACCGATATTGGATATTACCCCAAAGCAATGCATCATTACCGCATTCGCGAGCAACCCATCAATCAGTATGTTTTTATATACTGTATGGAGGGTTCGGGCTGGTTTACCCTTAACAATCACGAATATAAAGTAGAAACTAACCAGTATTTTATTCTTCCGGCAGGGCAGCCTCATGAGTATCGCTCCGACGACAATAACCCATGGACCATCTATTGGATTCATTTTAAAGGAAAGTTTGCCTCCTTTTTTGCTGCCAATAAAAATTATCCGATAGATATCCGTCCTGGTATACATTCGCGGATAAGCGACCGTATCACTCTGTTCGAGGAAATTTTACGCACGTTCGAAATGGGATATAGCAAGGAAAATATGCAATATGCCTGTTCGGTTTTTCATCATTACCTGGGTACATTGCACAATATCCAGCAATATCGCAATGCAGTTCAGAAACAAGAACAACAAGTAGATGTGGTAACAGCATCTATCCATTATATGCAGGAAAATATTGAAAAGAAACTAACCCTTGAAGAATTAGCCACTTATTCGGGTTATTGTGCTTCTCATTATTGTGCACTTTTCGGTAAACGAACAGGGTATACTCCCCTGGCATATTTCAATCAACTGAAAATACAGAAGGCGTGTAGCCTGCTGGATTTTACCGATATGAAAATTAATCAAATCTGTTACAAGATAGGAATGGACGATACATTCTATTTTTCCCGCCTTTTCAGTAAGATTATGGGTATGTCTCCCCGGGATTACAGAAACCTGAAGAAAGGATAAACTAATATCCACCTATATTTTTGTTCTAAATGCCAGTGGCATTTCCAATCTAACCGATATTAATATAGTTGGCGATTTATCCGACTGGAAAAATAATTACTGCTTTGTTAGGATTGGAGTCAAATCAGTTGGGAATACTTTTTACAATTACAGCCAGGTTCAGAAAATAGAATTATAGCTCTGAAATTGCCCCTTAATATACTTCGAAGAGGATATAGATATCATCTGGGGAGGATATAGATATCGTACCCGGAGGATATAAATATCCTCTTTGAACGAAAGCACAAATTATACCTACATGGAAAACAGATAATTATTATCTTTGTGGAGTACTACCCCCAAGCCCGGTACAAAGTCATGAACCGGTCGAAGAAATTACGTTGATTCCTATGGGAGCAGCGCGGAGGCGATAACCTGATGATGGTGTACTGGTTATACAATATTACAGGCGATAAGTTCCTATTGGAACTGGGTGAACTCTTGAACGAACAAAACACCCCCTGGACTAATATGTTTACTGAAGACAATCACCTGTATCGTCAGCATAGCTTACACTGCGTTAATCTGGCACAAGGATTCAAACAACCAACCGTATATTACCAACAAAGCATGGACAAGAAGAATCTGGAGGCAGCAGAAGAAGCCATGAAAACCATTCGGAACACTATTGGTACCCCAATAGGCCTTTGGGCGGGTGATGAACTAATCCGTTTCGGCGACCCGATATACGGTTCCGAACTTTGTACTGCTGTGGAAATGATGTACTCACTGGAAACCATGCTCGAAATTACAGGCAATATGCAGTGGGCCGACCAACTGGAACGAATAGCATACAATGCACTTCCTACTCAAATATCGGATGATGCACAGGCCAGGCAGTATTACCAGCAGGTAAACCAGATTGCCGTAGTGAACGATTATCATAACTTCACCACACCTCATGAAGGTACCGACAATCTTTTCGGTACCCTAACAGGATATCCTTGTTGCAGTTCCAATCTTCACCAGGGATGGCCGAAGTTCGTACAGCATTTGTGGTATGCTACAGTAGACAATGGTGTTGCCGCACTGGTATATGCACCCTCCGAAGTAAAAATGCGTGTAGGCAATAATACATTAGTCGATATTAAGGAAGAAACCTATTATCCGTTCGATGAAACAGTCTCTTTCTCCATCACTTATCCGGATAAGAAAGTGAAGAAAGCTTCTTTTCCTTTCCATTTCCGCATACCCGAATGGTGTGAAAAACCTATTGTACGCATCAACGGACAAACCATTGAAGCCCAGACAACCGGCGAACGAATGATTGTACTTAACCGCGAATGGCAACAGAATGATAAAATATCTCTTGAATTTCCGGCAACCGTTTCGGTATCCCGTTGGTTCGATGGTGGAGCAGTCGTTGAAAGAGGCCCGCTGGTATACGTCCTGAAACTTAATGAAAAGTGGGAAAAGAAAACATTCGATACGCAGAAGGATCGCGAACAGTATGGAGATTGGTACTATCAGGTTACCACAGATTCGCCCTGGAATTATGTTTTCAGGCACAACCAGGTTCGTAAGGAGGGCATTGAAAAGAACTTCATTGTCGAGAAAAAACAAAACATTGCACCTTATCCCTGGACGTTAGAGGATGCTCCAATCACTATCCGGAGCAAAGCATACCGGTTACCCGGATGGACTGAAAATCGTAACTCTACCGGTTCTGTTGCTTATCTGGTACAACATCATGATGCCCCGGAACCCGAGGAATATGATATTGAACTGATTCCTTATGGTTGCAGTACCTTGCGCATAACTCTGTTTCCTGTAAGATAATAACGGCCTCTCCCCAACCCTCTCCCGAGGAGAGGGAGCTGGCTGCGCTTCCACCCGCCAGGTTCTTACCCCCTCTCCTCGGGAGAGGGTTGGGGAGAGGCTTCAAAAACCGCGTTGCCGCATAGCCTCAAATGTTATTACTGCTGTCGAAACAGAAACATTTAGCGAATCAATCTTTCCACGCATCGGTATTTTGATACGGGCATCGGCATTATCAAGCCAGAAAGAAGTTAATCCGTTGGCCTCCGTTCCCATAATTATGGCTGATGGGCTGTTGAAATCAGCATCCTGGTACCACGAAGCCGCAGTAAGTTCGGCTGCAAAAGATTTAATCTTATTCGTATGAAGAAAATCGAGTGTTTGTTGTGACGAGCATACGGCAACCGGCACTGTAAACAAACACCCTACGCTTGAACGTATAACATTCGGATTGTATATATCCGTAGCAGGGTCGCAAACTATTACAGCATCCACCTGTGCAGCATCAGCCGTACGAAGTATAGCTCCCAGATTGCCGGGCTTTTCTACAGCTTCGAGAATAATGATAAAAGGATTATCGGGTAATGCGAGGTCGGATAATTGGTGCGATTTCGGTTGAGCCAGAACTAATAGTCCGTCCGAGCCGGTACGGTAGCTGATTTTCTCGAATACCGGTTGGGATACTTCGTATATTTGTTGCTGCGGGATGGAATCGAGTACTTCAGGATAGTCGGTTTTACCGAATAATCCGGGACACACAAATACAGAATCAACTTTATAACCACCTGCCAGCGCCAGACTTAATTCTCTGGCTCCCTCGATGATAAACAACTTCTGTTCATTGCGTTCCTTATGTTTACCCAGCTTAACGATATTCTTTATACGCGGGTTCTGCAGACTAGATATACGTTCCATATTCTGCAAAGATAATTCTTTCTTTTTTTAAATGAGATACATATAATTCGCAAATTATGTATATGTTTGTAGTAAAAGTTATCATCCATGTCTGATTTAGAAAAACACGGTTCCAATGACTTCAGGCAATATTATGAGGCAAATGTACCATCACTGGTATCCTTTGCCCGGCGGTTTGTGCCCGAAAGTTTTGCCCAAGACATTGTACACGATGTATTTCTGGAGATATGGGAGAAAGTTCCTGTTGCCGAGAAACTGCCTGCCTGCTCTTACCTTTTTACTGCAGTGCGTAATCGTTGCATCAATGCCATTAGAAAGGAACAGGTACAAGAAAACTATGTAAATACACTACAGGAAGATATCCGCCTGATGGGGCTTGAATATTATGATTCGATAGAAAAACTTCTGATTGATAAAGAGAAGATTCAGGAATTACACAAAGAAATCGAATCTTTACCCGATAAATGCCGCCAGGTATTCAAACTGGCATACTTTGAAGAGAAGAGGAATGCCGAAATAGCAGAGTTCCTGAACCTTTCTATCCGCACGGTCGAGCACCAACTATACCTGGGACTGAGGACTTTACGCGAGAAGATAAAGAAAGAAAAAAAGAACGGACGAAAATTTTTCATTTTCTTTTAAGTAAATTTCCCCGGCAGCTTGTCTTATTAGTATACAGGTCGAACCATGTAAACATAAACAAGATGTTGCCCATACCCGAAGATATAATCATCCGCTACTTTCAGCACACTGCTACTGAGGAAGAATCCCGGCAGCTGCATCAATGGTTGCACGAAGATGAAAAGAACGTGGAACTGTTTTATCAGTTGGAAGAGATTTGGAATTCCCGGAATCAGATAGATGAGAGTGTTATCCGTAATGGTTGGGAAAGACTGCATAGTAATATGCAGCCCGGGAAAAGCGAGGTTGTTACTGTACCCCGGAAAAGGATTCCGGTATGGATGCGATATGCGGCAGCAGCCTGTATCGGTATACTGGTGGTAGCAACTATATGGATAAGTTCAGAAAACGGGATTATTAATCTGGGCAAGCCTGTAGTGCAAAATGTAGTATTCAACAGGAACGGAGTAGAAATGTTACTTCTGCCGGATAGCTCGCGGATATGGATAAACGAAAACAGTAAAATTACTTATCCCGAAGAATTCAACAAGAAAGAAAGACTTGTTCAACTTGATGGAAAAGCATATTTCGACATCAGGAAAAACGAACGGAAACCTTTTATCGTGCGGATGAATAAGATTGATGTGGAAGTTACAGGTACCGAGTTCTTTATTGAAACAACACCGTTGCACACATTGATTACGCTAATCTCGGGTAGCGTACAGGTGAAGCGGAATGATATTAATAAATCAGCCAACCTTACTCCCGGGCAGGAAGCCAGCATTACTGCCGATAAAGATGAGATTACTATTACTACGGTTGATACCGGTTTCTATGTTGCCTGGAAAGACGGAACTTACCGGTTCGAAGAAGAGCCATTCGGCAAAATAGCCAAATTCCTGGCATGGCGTTTCAATCTGGATATAAACATTGCCGAATCGTTAAAAGAAAAACGGTTTACCGGCAGAGTGAACTCCGAAGAAAACATATACGAAGTTCTCGATAAAATAAGTCAAAGTATTCCTATATCATACGTAATTACAGACGAAACAGCTACAATTAGTGAGCGTTAAATAAAACCTATTGTCTAATCTTTAATTTTTTAAATGCCTATGAAGAAAGTATCAAGTTAACCTTTCGTATCTTTAATTATCCAACAATTAAAAAGAGCCGGGATACAAGAAGTAAACCCGACTCTGTAAGTTTTCAATTTTCATTCGTATTGCCAATAGCCGGACATCTGTGGCAGGATAGCGGTTACGGGCAACAAATTAAAAACAAACAAATGTATGAAAAATTGCACACATGGGATTCCTATTCCCAAATTTTTATTACTTATTATGAGAATCAGCTTTATATTGCTGTTCATTGGGGTATTACAAACCTATGCATCTAGTTCTTACGCACAAATTACACAACTGACCATTCGCGAAAGCAACATTGAATTGGGAGAATTATTCCGCAAGATTGAGCAAAAGTCAGACTTTTATTTCTTCTACAACAACGACCAGATTAATAAAAATCTGAAAGTAGATGTAAACGTTGAGAACAAGAACATACTGGAGATTCTGGATATAGTACTGGCAGGTACCGACATATCTTATGTGGTGAACAACAAAGCCATTATCCTGAATATTAAACCAGCAGTCTCAGAACAGCAGCAACAGAAAAAACGCCTTACAGGTATAGTAACAGATGATAAGGGTGAACCTATTATCGGAGCCAACGTAATAGTCAAAGGCACAACCAACGGAACAATTACTAACCTCGACGGTGAGTATTTCCTCGAAGTAGACCCAGATGCCACGCTGGTATATTCGTATATCGGTTATGTACAGCAAGAAGTTGCATACAAAGGACAGGCTACGCTCAATGTCCGTATGCACGAAGATGCGCAGAACCTGGAAGAAGTAGTGGTTGTGGGTTACGGTACCCAGAAGAAAGCTAATCTTACAGGAGCCATCACACAGGTAGGTGGCGAAGTACTGGAAAACCGTCCGATTGTTAGTATTGCACAAGGTTTACAAGGAGTTATTCCGAACCTTAATGTCGACCTGCAATCAGGTGCACCCGGACAAACCGCCAAGTTCAACATTCGTGGAGATGCTACTATACTTAAAGACGGAGGTACTCCCCTTATCCTCGTTAATAACGTTCAGATGAATCCTGACTTGATTAACCCGGACGATATCGAATCAATTACTGTATTGAAAGATGCTGCTTCTGCTGCTATTTACGGAGCACGTGCCGCTTATGGTGTAATTCTGATTACCACCAAGACAGGCCGTAGGGAACAGCGTCCACAGGTAAACTTCAGTGCAACAGGTTACTGGCAAAGTCCCGCTAAGAAGATTGAAACCTTGAATTCCATGGAATACCTTACCATGAAAGACCTTGCTTTCCAGAACAGTGGCGGTGGTACACATTATTACAACCCTAAGATATATGAGTATGCTGAGAAATACTTCAACGACCCGGTAAACAACAGTCCTGTATTCTACGACCCGGATATTGACCCCAATAAATATCAATATGTGGGCAACACCAACTGGTGGGACGAAGTATACAAGAAATCGAGCTTTTCACAACAATATAATATCAGCCTGGTCGGCGGAAGCGAGCGTTCTACCTATTATGCATCTGTAGGTTATAATGATGTGGATGGACTTACCAAAGCAGGCAACGATATGTATAAGAAGATGAATGCTAACCTCAGCATTTCATCTGATGTAACAAAATGGTTGACAGTATCTGCCAAAACAATGTATAATTTTACTGATGAGCGTCATCCTGATGGTGGTGTTTCCGAAGCAAACAGCACAGCATATGCTGGTATATCCGAATACTCCGGATATTTGAAGAACGACCTTTCTCCACTTATGCCTGTAAAACACCCCGATGGTAACTATGCCGGACAGGGTAGCTATACCAATCCGGTTGCTATACAAGAACTTGGCGGAAATATGTATCAGAAGAAGAATGACCTATGGCTGACTGGTGCTTTGAAAATTACCCCCACCAAAGGTCTGACCATCAATGCCGATTATACATTTAATGTTTATAATTCGGGAGTAAAACGTCATGTTCGTCGTTTTATGGACTACACAGCAGTTCCGGGTACTGAACAACCTTATCCATGGACAAAGACAACCAGTGTATCACTGAGAAACTATGAAGATTATTACAATGCACTAAATGTATTTGCCGAATATGAAAATAGTATTAAAGGCGAACATAATTTCAAAGTCATGGCTGGTTATAACCAGGAATACAAACACGAAAAGAATTTTTATGCCGCCCGTCAGGATTTGATTGATAATGACAATCCATCAATCAACATGGCTACCGGCGAAAAATATACCGACGGCAAAGAAACACATTGGTCAATCAACGGATTCTTCATGCGTTTGAATTACAACTACAAATACAAGTATTTGTTTGAAATGAACGGACGTTATGATGGTTCATCACGTTTTGCTAAAGGTGAAAGATATGCTTTCTTCCCATCATTCTCTGCAGCATGGAGAATATCCGAAGAGGCTTTCTGGGAACCATTGAGAGGTGTATGGAGTGATATGAAAATACGCGGTTCGTACGGTTCATTAGGTAATCAGGTAGTTGCAGACAACAATTTCCCATATTTGCCGACTTACGGTATAACAAGTGCTATGAATTATATTCTGGGAGGTCAACGCCCGGTAGGAGTTGCACCATCAGGATTAGTTAATGCAGCCTTTACCTGGGAAACAGTAGAGCAAATGGACTTCGGGTTTGATGCCAGCTTCCTGAATAATCGGTTAACAGCTTCTTTCGACTGGTACAAACGTAACACCAAAGATATGCTTGCATTGGGCCAACTATTACCGGGAGTTCTTGGTGTAAAAGAACCTCAGGAAAATGCAGCCGACATGTCAACCACCGGATTTGAAGTCTCCCTGGGTTGGACAGATAAACTACAAAACGGACTGGCTTACTGGGTACGTGGTACATTGTCTGACGCTCAGGCTAAAATTACACGTTTTGCTAACCCTAAAGGCATTCTTCACCAAGATGGTTATTATTATAAAGGTCAGAAGATAGGCGAAATCTGGGGATACTCATCCAAAGGTTTATTCCAATCGGATGCAGAAGTAGCCAGCAGTCCGTCCCAGGATAAGGTATGGGGTGGAGACTGGAAAGCCGGTGATGTAAAATATGAAGACCTCGACGGAAACGGTGTTATCGACTACGGTGATAATACTCTCGCAAATCCTGGTGACAAGAAAATTATCGGAAATAAAACACCGCGTTACCGTTATGGTATTACTGCCGGATTCGAATACAAAGGATTTGATTTCCAAATGTTTTGGCAAGGTGTTGGTAAACGCGACTATATGCCCGAAGGTGTTCATTTCTGGGGATTCACTTCTGAGTGGGATACACCTGTAAAAGCTGCATTGGATTACTGGACAGAAGATAACCGTAATGCATACTTTGCACGCCCGTCATGGAACCAGAGCGGAAACCGTCAGACTTCCGACCGTTATTTGCAGGATGCATCGTATATACGCCTGAAGAACTTGACACTCGGTTATACATTCCCGAAAGCTCTCATGCATAAATCAGGTATCCAGAAACTAAGAATATATCTGGTGGGTGAAAACTTATTGACTTTCACCAGTTTGATTGATTCTTTCGACCCTGAGACACTGAATAATATGACTTATCCGATTTCACGCAAATACTCGATAGGTCTGAATATTACTTTCTAAACCCATAAAAATTGTATTTATGAAACTGAAAAACATCATATGCATAGCTGGGGTACTGCTATTAGCCACCTCCTGTGATTTCACTGATATCACACCGAAAGACTCGTTGACAGACGGTTCGTACTGGAGTAAGCCGCAAGACTTAAAACTATATACCAATAAACTGTACGAGCAAATGCCTACTCCGGGCATAGGTTTAGACAACAAAAGTGATAATTCGGTTACTACGAATTATGAGTCGCTTCTATTTAACGAAACAAATGTTCCTACCAGTAAACACAAGGACAATGACCATTGGTACTGGGAAAAAATAAGGGCATGCAATTTCTTCCTGACACGTTATCAGACCGTTGTGGGTAGCGAAGCCGAAATCAATATGTATGTTGCCGAAGCACGTTTCTTCCGTGCCCTTGATTATTTCAAGAAAGTGAAAAAATACGGAGATGTGCCCTACTTTGATAAAGATTTGCAAACCAATGACGAAGAGTATTTATATAAAGCCCGCGACCCGCGTGATTTCGTTGTAGGCAAAATCATCGAGGATTTGGAATTCGCTACTAAATGGCTTCCTGAACCCAGCAAAGCCGAAGAAGGACGTTTACACATTTATGCAGCCTGGACTCAGCTTGCAAGGGTATGTCTGCACGAAGGTACTTTTAAGAAATACCATAATACACAAGGGACATTAACATCAGAGGAACTTCTTCGAAAAGCAGCCTCAGCAGCCGAAGAAGTGATGAAATCAGGCTTGTATGAAATTGTAAGAGGCGATAATGCAGGATCTGGACAATTGCCTTTCGATGGCTATCCATTGTATTATAGCAACCAGTTTATCCAGGAATCGCTGGTTGGAAATAAAGAATGTATACTTCCACGCATTTATATTGCCGATCTAGTAACTCACGAAACCGGCCGCCAAGCAGGTGAATCCGGTACAGGCTTTTCCAAAGACTTTGTCGAAAGTTTCCTTTGTACAGATGGAAAACCTATTTCTGTAAGTGACCTATACCAAGGTGATGAAACTATTGGTAAAGAAATGACCAACCGCGACCCACGTATGTATCAGCTTATCGACAATAAGAACAAGCCTTATCTGGTTATTGATGGTGTTCGTCAGGTTAATCCTTATACAAATGTCGACCCTAACGGTGCTGTAACCGGATACCCGATGGTTAAGTTTAAATCTCCGCTACAAGCACAGGCTGAAGCACGTAAAACAACTTACGACTGGTTCCTATACCGCTATGCCGAAGTTCTGTTGATTTATGCAGAAGCCAAAGCGGAATTGGGTGAGTGTACACAGGATGTATTGAACAAAACCATCAACCTTTTACGCGACCGTGTTGATATGCCCCACCTTACCGTTAACCCCGTTGCAGATACCAATCCGGTGAATTACGGTTATTCTATTTCGCCTTTGTTATACGAAATACGCAGGGAACGCCGTATCGAATTAGTCAACGAGGGTTTCCGCTGGGATGACATCGTACGTTGGAAAGCAGGTAAACTGCTCGAAAACCCGAAAACATTCCTCGGTATGCGTATAACACCCGAACAAGCTGCACCTTACCCGGAAGGAACATTTAACGGGGCAAATGGTTTACAAACAATCAATTACAATGGAGTTGAATTACTCCGCTTGTACAGTGGCAAAACTTTGGACGATGCAGGTCGTAAATGGGCAGATAATGATAAACGTTATCTGGAACCAATACCACTGGACGAATTAACATTGAACACTAACCTTAAGCAAAATCCCGGTTGGGAATAGTAAACAGTGAACATGCGACTAAGACTTTCCTGAAAAGTCCATAATCACTATTTGGGATAGCAACCTATGAAGCACGGAGAACTACAATAAGTCCCCGTGCTTCTCTTTATAGATTTGCTCAAACGCCCATTTCTAGGTTAAAACGAAAGCTTTTAATTTTGCTTCGCATCCGTATTTTTAGTATCTTCGACCGCGAAAACCTCTAATTACCCCCATTCATGAAAAAGAAATTAACCCTCTTATCATTATTATTCGTATCATTTTATTGCCTGGCGCAAACCAGCCAGCAACCCTTTCCGTATAAAAATTCATCCTTATCTACTGATGCCCGGGTAAAAGATTTACTCAGCCGGATGACATTGGAAGAGAAAGTTGGACAACTTCTTTGCCCGATGGGCTGGGAAATGTACACCCGGACAGATAATGATGCCACCGTTTCCGACAAATTCAAACAATCCTTGCAGGAAAAGCATACTGGTATGTTCTGGGCTGTTTACCGTGCCGACCCTTGGACGCAGAAAACACTTGAAAACGGACTTAACCCATACCTTGCTGCCAAAGCAGGAAATGCCATACAACGATATGCTTTGGAAAATACCCGCCTGGGTATCCCGGTATTCCTGGCCGAAGAGGCACCTCACGGACACATGGCTATCGGAACAACCGTATTCCCTGCCGGCATCGGCATGGCTGCTACCTGGAATCCTGCTTTACTCGAACAGGTTGCCGCCACTATATCCGCTGAAATTCGTCTGCAAGGCGGACATATCAGCTACGGCCCTGTACTCGACCTTTCGCGCGACCCGCGCTGGTCTCGCGTAGAAGAGGCTTACGGTGAAGACCCTGTACTGACCGCGCGTATGGGAGCTGCATACGCACGGGGTACGGGAGGCGGAGATTTATCCAAACCATTCAGTTCAATATCAACCATTAAGCACTTTATAGCTTATGGTATACCCGAGGGTGGACATAATGGTAATACCGCCTTTGTGGGCGAGCGGGAGTTACGCGAAAATTTCCTCCCTCCATTCCAGTCTACAATTGATGCAGGTGCTTTGTCTGTAATGACGGCTTATAACTCTATCGACGGTATACCCTGTACATCCAACAAATACCTGCTTACCGATGTGCTACGCAAAGATTGGGGTTTCGACGGATTTGTTGTTTCCGACCTTTTCAGTATCGACGGCCTGGCAGGTAGTCACCGGGTAGCTGCTGACGTACAGGAAGCCGGTACACAGTCTCTTTTGGCGGGAGTAGATGTAGACCTCGGAGCCAATGCCTTTGCACCGTTGACCGAGGCTGTTAAGCAAGGGAAAGTTACCGAAGCTGATATTGACGTAGCAGTAAGCCGCGTTTTACGCCTGAAGTTCGACATGGGATTATTCGATAACCCGTACGTTGACCCGGAAGTTGCCCGGAAGAAAGTACGTAGTGCAGAGCATATTGCCGTTGCCCGTACTGCCGCCCAGCAAAGTATCGTACTATTGGAAAACAAAAACAATATACTTCCTCTGAACAAAAACCTGAAACGGATTGCCGTTATCGGCCCCAATGCCGATAATATCTACAACCAGTTGGGCGATTATACTGCCCCGCAGGACAGGGAAAATATAAAAACCGTTCTCGATGGTATCAAGGCTAAAATGCCTCAGGCTCAGATCAATTACGTCAAAGGCTGCGCTATTCGGGATACCGTAAATGTGGATATAGAAGCAGCCGTTCGTGCCGCACAATCATCCGACATTGCCATTGTAGTAGTGGGTGGTTCCAGTGCGCGCGATTTCAAGACTAAATATCTCGAAACCGGTGCCGCCCTCGCCTCTGAAGAATTAGTTAGCGATATTGAAAGTGGCGAAGGTAACGACCGTGCTACCCTCGACCTGCTCGGCAAGCAAATGGATTTACTCAAAGCCGTGAAAGCAACCGGTAAGCCGCTTGTTGTGATTTACATACAAGGCCGTCCGTTGAATATGAATTGGGCTTCGGAAAATGCCGATGCACTGCTCACAGCCTGG
>DAMCMT010000007.1:0-7008 GCA_032108265.1 Bacteroides sp. | reverse complement strand
TATCCGGGACAGGAAGGCGGTCATGCCATAGCCGACGTACTTTGGGGAGATTATAATCCGGCAGGGCGCTTACCCATATCAGTTCCCCGTTCCGTAGGTCAGCTTCCTGTGTATTACAACAAGAAAAATCCCCGTGGATACGATTATGTAGAACTTACTGCAAAGCCTTTATATGAATTTGGCTATGGGTTAAGTTATACTACTTTCGAATATTCCAATCTTACAGTTAAAGCTATTGATAATCATACATTCAACGTATCTTTTGTATTGAAGAACACCGGTTCGCACGCTGGTGAAGAAGTTGCACAGTTATACTTACGGGATGAATTAGCATCAACCGTACAGCCCATTAAACAACTAAAATCTTTTGAAAGAGTAAGACTTAAAGCAGGCGAAGCAAAAGAGATATCATTTACCCTGAATGCTGACGACTTATCCATAATAGGACAAGATATGAAACGGGGAGTTGAACCGGGAACATTCAAAGTAATGATAGGGGAATCCTCGGAGAAAATAAAATTGGAAACAAAGATAATAATAGAATAACGGAGCAGTCCGAAAAGTCGGTTGCAAGTACGCAAGTTGCCCGTAGGGCATACAGATCAATAGAAAACCAGTGCTACCAACACCTACAACCCAATATGGGTTGCATATTTTAAGCCTATTCATGCAACTCCTAACGGAGTAGTATAAAATGATTAATGCATATTTTCTATTGATATGAATGCCCTACGGGCAATTTGCGTACTTGCAACCGGGTTTTAGGTTTGACCCAGAATAACTTGTACAAACTATCAAAGGATTTTAAATAAATACACGTCATTGCGAGGAAAAATATGAAAGTTTCATATGGTTGGTTTGGTACTTTCAAACGACTCGTTTGGTACTTTCAAACCAACCGTTTGAAACTTTCATATTTCTAATACTTAAGCTAGATAATATTATTTATATTCCTGCCAGCTCTTAATCGCAATATCCTCCAACTTCAACTCGCAGAATGCTTCAATGAATGCACTTGCAAGGCGGGCATTGGTAATCAGCGGAGTATTGTGGTCAATCGCAGCACGACGAATCTTGTAACCGTTAGTAAGTTCGCGTTTGGTATGATTCTTTGGAATGTTGACAATCAGGTCGAACTTATGGTCGGCAATCATACGCAATACGTTTTCTTCTGCATCCGGTTTTTCATCAGGCCAGTAAACAGGTTGTGCATGCACACCGTGAGCATTCAGGAATGCAGCAGTACCGGCAGTAGCAAATATCGCATAACCTTTTGCATGCAGCATACGGCTGGCTTCAAGTAAATCTACTTTCGACTTCATAGCTCCGGATGATAACATCACACCTTTTTCAGGGATAGAGAAACCGGTAGCAATCATCGAACTGAGCAATGCTTCCGAGAAATCATCACCCAGACAACCCACTTCACCGGTTGACGACATATCAACACCCAGAATCGGGTCAGCTTTATGCAGACGTGAGAATGAGAACTGAGATGCTTTCACACCAATCCAGTCAATATCAAAGGCTGATTTATCCGGACGTGAATACGGAGCATCCAACATAATGCGGGTTGCGGTTTCAATAAAGTTGCGTTTCAACACTTTAGAAACGAATGGGAAGCTACGAGAAGCACGAAGGTTACACTCAATTACCTTAACTTCGTTGTTACGGGCAAGGAACTGCATATTGAAGGGACCCGAAATATTAAGTTCCTTGGCAATCTGGCGACCAATCTTCTTAATGCGACGGGCTGTTTCGAAGTAAATCTTTTGTGCGGGGAATACCAACGTTGCATCTCCCGAGTGTACTCCTGCAAACTCAATGTGTTCGCTGATGGCATATTCTACCACTTCGCCGTTCTGGGCTACTGCATCGAATTCAATTTCCTTCGTATTCTGTAAGAATTGCGATACAACTACCGGATATTCTTTAGATACTTTAGCAGCCATGCTAAGGAAGTTTTCCAATTCTTCTTCGTCATAACAAACATTCATTGCAGCACCCGAGAGTACATAAGAAGGACGTACCAGTACCGGATAGCCTACTTCGTCGATGAATCTTTTTGTATCTTCCAAACTGGTAAGTTCCTGCCATGCCGGCTGGTCGATACCAAGTTGGTCGAGCATGGCTGAGAATTTATTACGGTTCTCGGCACGGTCGATAGATACCGGAGAAGTACCCAGAATTGGCACCGACTGGCGGTGAAGTTTCATAGCCAGGTTATTCGGAATTTGTCCACCCATAGATACAATAACTCCGCGAGGTTGTTCCAGGTCGATAACGTCGAGCACACGTTCGAACGAAAGTTCGTCGAAGTACAGGCGGTCGCACATATCGTAGTCGGTCGAAACCGTTTCGGGGTTATAGTTAATCATGATTGATTTGTATCCCAGTTTACGGGCAGTCTGTACTGCATTAACCGAACACCAGTCAAATTCTACCGAGCTACCGATGCGGTAAGCACCCGAACCAAGTACAACAACCGATTTTTCGTTCTTATAATAATTTACGTCATAACCTTCGGTACTGTAAGTCATATACAGGTAGTTGGTCAGTTCCGGATCTTCCGATGCTACGGTGTTGATACGCTTCACAGCAGGAAGGATACCCAGTTCTTTACGGCGGGCACGTACATTCAGGTTTTCTTTTTCCATGTTACCTTTCGGGTTAAGCACGAAACGGGCAATCTGGAAATCAGAGAAACCAAGAATTTTTGCCTCACGCATTACATCGGCCGGAATATCTTCAACCGCATTGTAAGCAGAAAGCTTTATTTTGTAGTCTACAATGTTTTTCAGCTTTTCAAGGAACCAAGGAGAAATCTTTGTCAGTTCGTACAAGCGGTCTATGGTATAGCCTTTTTCGAGTGCCGAAGCGATAGCAAACACACGAAGATCGGTAGGATAAGCCAGTTCGCGGTCGAGGTCATCGAATTCCAGGTCATCATTACCTACGAAACCGTGCATTCCCTGACCAATCATACGCAAACCTTTCTGGATGATTTCTTCAAAGGTACGGCCGATAGACATGATTTCGCCCACGGATTTCATGCTCGAACCAATTTCACGGGATACACCGGCGAATTTAGTTAAATCCCAACGAGGAATCTTACAAATCAGGTAATCTAATTGCGGTGCCACATAAGCAGAGTTCGGAGTACCCATTTCACCAATCTGGTCGAGGGTATAGCCCAACGCCAACTTAGCAGCTACAAAGGCAAGGGGATATCCTGTTGCTTTAGATGCAAGTGCCGATGAACGGCTGAGGCGGGCATTAATCTCAATCACACGATAATCGCGGGTAGCAGAGTCATACGCATACTGTATATTACATTCGCCCACAATACCGAGGTGACGTACCGCTTTGATAGCTATTTCCTGAAGCATTTTAACTTCATCCGGTTCCAGTGAACAGGTAGGTGCAACTACAATCGATTCTCCGGTATGGATACCCAGCGGGTCGAAGTTTTCCATACTGGCTACTGTGAAGCAATGGTCGTTAGCATCGCGGATTACTTCGAATTCTATTTCTTTCCAACCTTTCAGTGATTCTTCTACCAGAATTTGCGGAGCAAAAGTAAAAGCACTCTCAGCTAATGGTCTGAACTCGGCTTCATTGTTACAAATACCGCTACCCAATCCACCGAGTACATAAGCAGAACGGGTCATTATGGGGAAACCAATCTCCTCGGCAGCTTTTATGGCATCTTCCATGGAGGTAACAGCCTGGCTGACGGGAGTTTTTATATTTACTTCATCAAGTTTCTGTACAAACAACTCGCGGTCTTCGGTATTCATAATGGCTTCTACTGAAGTTCCAAGAACTTCTACACCATATTTTTGGAGTGTTCCGGCCAGATACATTTCAGTTCCGCAGTTCAGTGCGGTTTGTCCACCGAAAGCAAGCAGGATACCGTCGGGGCGTTCTTTCTTGATAATTTCTTCTACGAAATAAGTCGTTACAGGCAGGAAGTAAACTGTATCCGCAATACCTTCGGATGTTTGGATAGTGGCAATGTTAGGATTCACCAGTACCGAACTGATGCCTTCTTCTTTCAGAGCTTTGAGAGCCTGCGAGCCTGAATAGTCGAACTCACCGGCCTGACCGATTTTTAGTGCTCCCGAGCCGAGCACCAATACTTTTTTCAGTTGTTTTTTCATTTCTTGTTGTTATGTTGTTTTAAGTTGTTCCATAAAAAAAATGCGTTACCCTTTGGAAAAGGACTAACGCATCATATACTCTGTAACGATATTTTCTTTTTTATTGTTTCTTCCGGATTCATTGCCGTTCTTAAAATTCTAAGTTTGTGCAAAAGTAGCGACTTATTCCGAACAATTCAAAGATATACCAATCTTTTTAAACTATCACCCGAAAGAAAACTTCAATAGTGGTGAACTACAATAAGAATCAACTATTCGAAAAAGTTGAATAGTTCAGCAACAAGGTTTAGCCTGCATCATTTATAACTAAGCGAAATGAGTTAATATGGAATAAAAAGTTATAACATCATTTATGCCGTATACGTAACATTATTCTCAATAGATAAATGCAATGCAAAATCTACGACATTTTAACCTGCTATTTCATTTATCTAGTATCCTGGATTTTGTTCCATCTCAAAATTCCAACGCATCTCATCACCAGGTATTGGCAATAATAGCCTATATTCCTCTACTCCATATTCTTCTTTAGCTAAATCATTCCTTTTCAGGAAAGCAAAGTTACCAACGCTATAAAGGAACAGTTGCATTCTGGCATCTTTTATTCCGGTGAATACATCATTTGAAACAGTAATACTTTTAGCTGTAGCCACCTTATCCAGATAAGTCTTAGCATGAGTTATGTTTCCATTCTTGTATAAACATTCAGCATACGAAAGAATGACATCCGTGTAATTCATCAATGGAATTAGAGTTGGAATATGGGTAATACTGCGTGGCGAAAGATCGTATTTTGCTACAAATATAGTTTCCTTAGTGCTTCCGTTTTGCCATAAATTATCAATAGTATCCATATTACTGTAATTGGATTCATCCAATTCATAATAACCATTTTCAATAACTTTCGACAAGAGAGATTGAGCACTACTATAATCGCCTTGATACATATAAATATCAGCGAGAAGAATTCTTGCAACATCTTTCGATACAAAGAAATATCCATTAGTATCTTGGAGCGACTCGTTCTTTTTTTCTTCAAGATTATCAATGGCCGATATTAATTTTTCTTTCAAACTATCCAATATCTCGATTTGGGACGTTCGGGGAATATTAGAATTATAGTTCTGATACCAATCCCAGTTATCTATGTACGGTACATCTCCCCAAGCCAATATCAAATTAAAATAGATAATTGCACTAAATACATCGAAGTAATTTTGATATAATCCTAATCGCTCGGCGTCGGCATATTTAAAACCTAAATTGAGTCTATTAGCAGTATAAAATTCACTCCAAATAGTTTTTACAGTCGAAGATTCCGGATAAATGTATAACTCAACATCATTTGTTCTCTTATTGCTATAATAATATTGTTCTATCCAATTAAGACTAGAGAAACTTCTACCAATTGAATAAGCAATATCTGTTACCATCTGAACACCAGTATTGCCCAGTTTGGGTAAAGAAGTATCAGCATTACCCTCTTGGGAGATAGCTACAGTAGCCACTTCATTTCCCAAACAATCATATAAAATTACAGATGTTGTTTTAGATATAGGCAAGTTCAGTGGTGATATTTTTAATATCAGCAGATTACTTTCTAATTCTTTTTCAAGTGAAATGTCAGTTTGTGCATTCTCCTCATAAATATAATGATAGTATTCTTCTTTCCCGGTCGAAATTGGTTCA
The DNA here is from genome assembly GCA_032108265.1 of Bacteroides sp. Taxonomy (GTDB): domain Bacteria; phylum Bacteroidota; class Bacteroidia; order Bacteroidales; family Bacteroidaceae; genus Bacteroides. The sequence goes on along the minus strand of DAMCMT010000007.1, from coordinate 1,156 downwards.
TCATCTCCAATTTGTCGTTCCAGATAAACTGGAATGGGAGAAGTAAATTCTATCCTATAAGTACCTCCTTCGTTAGGAACCTCTAGTGATGTTTCTTTCAAAACGACTTCTTCTCCGTTTTTAAGTATTTCATTACCTGCTATACCGTCGTTATCCCAGTCCATGAATAAAGCCAATTCCTTCACTTCAACATTGAGTCCGAGCCCTTTATAGCGCTCTATAACATTCTCCTTTATAGATGATAAATGATAAAATAACTCTTCCCTATCAAATTTCATTTGCACTTTGGTATCATTTATAAAACTCCCGTTTTCTCCGAACTCTCTGCACAATTTTGCCAGATATTCAGTAAGTTCAGCTTCACTTCTATCAATCAATAAAAGAGATGAAACTGCAATAAGTGCTGCCGACTCATTTGATCCCTCTGTAATGCTAAACCTCGAAGCATCCATTTCGGAATATTTTTGAAGCCCGAATGCTGTAAACAATTCTTTCTGAGCCTGCTTATTAGCATCACTAAATTTCTTTCCTTCCTTTATAAGTTTAAGTATACGTTGATATTTTAAATGAGTTAAGATATTTACATTGACCGTAGTTTTATCTGATAAATCAACTAAAGCCTGTAGATTTAAGGTTCCGGAAGAAAGTTCTCCCCTCACTTCATTAAAGAAATACCCATTGGCTGTCAATTCTGCATAAGGTGTCTGGAAAGATTTTGATCCGAATGAAAAACTACCTTTATCATCTTGAATTGTAGAATTGTAAACTTCGCCCAACACTTCCAACTTTGAGTCCATTAGCTGAATTGAAATTGTCGAGCCACTAACGAAAGGACCTTTTTCTACTTTTCCCACAACATTATATGTCTTTGAAACGTCATTGTCATCATCTTCCTCCTTATAGTAGTCTTTGTCACCACACGATGATATTACAAACGATAGGATTAAAAGAAAGCTGATGCCTAAGCGAAATTCTAGTCTCATTTTATAATTACTCATTAAAGGTTTTTTTCTGTCTGATTGCAAAAATATTAAAAAAATAACAATAAACGTCTTTTTTCATCTCTATAATGTATTTATTATCATAAGTAGATGTTCATAATTATTTCACATATAATAAACCTGTCGTATCTTCGCAGTATACAAAATATAGATGC
>DAMCMT010000006.1:80153-101401 GCA_032108265.1 Bacteroides sp. | reverse complement strand
CCTGATATTTTAAAGTGAAAGCAGAACGCTGACACAGTTTAATTTACACTACCGGGTTAAGAACGGAAGAATTACTACAAACCTATGAATCACTTTCTTTCTAAATGATTTCTTATTTACGATTTTAAGTATATAAACGTTTTTTGTTACCTTTGCCATATTCCTAGCTACTTAATGAGTTAAGAACTAGGATGTACATCGTTGGGAAACAAAGAGCGTTTATAAATAATATTACTCTTGTTCAGAAAATCCCCAAGTAAGAACAATCCAAGAGTGATAGGGATAAGCGCTCACGTTTCATTAGTATATACTCTCATCTATTGAGAATTAGTATATTCATAATGACGTGAGGCTATCTTCTATTGTTTGGATTGTGGGTATGGGGATACCTCTGGACAGATAATAGTTTTAGATAGTCCTCACGTTCTTAATTTGTATAACAGCTAATAAAGAGGAACAATTAGCATTAATACATTATGAAATATGAATATATAGTTTATTTCTCCAAAGCACTTTCTTCAAATACTTATGGAAGTATGCAGTTCTGAACTGTGTTCCTCTTACTTCTTATTTCTTCATGTAGCCTTTAAAAGGAACGAGGTTGTATAAAATTAATTCTAACATGAATATTGATATTATTGACTATGTAAAAATTGAAACAAAAGGTTTTATTCACAAATATATTTGTGTAAAATTTTACAATACTTTCAATACATATACAAGAATACTTAAGCAACAAGAAATAAAGGATGTAGCTTATTGTAAGACAATGCCAATATACTCATACAGCATATCTAACCACATCAAACAAACTCCGTTAAAACTTATATATTCAACAGGGATAAGAAGCACATGGGGAAGTATATTAAGTAGAAAAAGAATTCCCAAAGATGTATTATTCACTAATATATTATCAGATATCGAATTCAATAAAAAAGAAATTCAATACATAGAGCTACTAAGAAGCTTAACAGGCTCATGTTTTCATGAAGAATATTTTAAAGATAAAGCGTATAGGAGTTATTGTTTTTATAGGCTGGGGCAAGAAGTAAACAACGAAAGGATGCTAAATAATGCAATTAGAGAAGATAATGCTCATGGGATTATGTTTACAGTATCTCCAGAGAAGAATGTATGCTCTGTATATAAAATAAATGTGTCTTTGCATGCTGTAGGTAAATATTCTGATGGTGCGGATAAGTATTGTCCATCAAATAATTATAAGCAATGCATTGATACCTTTGATTGTTCCACTGAATTTGAAGTTCATTTAGCTTACGCTTTGATATTGCGTAATGATGATTACTGGTGTAATTCAGTACTGACACAAAGCATATTTTACAAAAAAGAGACTCGCTTTTTGTATAGTTTAGTTGAACGGCATTGGTTTCGTTTTAATGCAGATGATGAATTCTGTTTATTACCAGAGAAAGAATTTCAGAAAATCAAATATGACCCTGAATGGGAAAAGCAAATACAAGAAATCTCTATACAAAATAATTTGGATGAAGAACAACAAGCAATTAATATCTTCAATCAAATAGAATTTTAAGTGTACAATTATGTATGTTCCTCACTAAAAAATAACAAATATCAAAGCTGCATCAAGGGAACAGATGAAGCATTGAATTATTTCTTACAAAATGAAACAAATGAAATTAACTTATTTATTAATTGGAGTGTTATTTTTTACTGGATGCTCTAAAGAAGCAAATCATGATTATATGGGTGAATATAGTATTGAGCCATCTATTTCCTATGATTATGGAGGTGAAATTGAATTAGCAGAATCTTCTATTTATACAAATTTCTATATTGAAGATGAATATGTAAGAACTACTTACAAGTCTGCTGAGGGTAGCTTTATTGTCGATAAAGATGGGAATTGGACGTTGAATTATAAATTAGTAAACACAGAAGATGCAACTAACATATTAACGGCAAATGCAAAAGGCTCATTGATGCTTAGAAAAAATGCTTCAAATGGCTCAGGTAAAAACCTTTATTATGTGGTAACAAATGAATTTTCAGTAGAGGGAGATAATTATACCAGATAATATTTTATTCATTGAGCAAGAGGCATTTATTAACTGTATTCATCTTTCTAGGGTATTACTACCTAATAGTCTTTTAAGTATTGGATATGGAGCTTTTAAAGGTTGTTCTGGGCTTGTTTCAATTAACATACCCAGTAAGATTATATACCTACATAATGGTCTTCTAAATGGCTGTATAAACCTAAGAGAGATATATGTGCATTGTGACATTCCACCACAATGTATATCTGATAATTATTCTACCTCACTTTATAATGATGAATTAATGCTTATTAATAGACCAATATCCTATAAGCAATCAGATGAAAGATTGACTTGTTTTAATGGGATAAACAAAGCAACTTGTAAGTTATATGTTCCTATGGGTACAGTTAATGCTTATAGGGAAGCTATTGGTTGGCATGAGTTTGAGAATATAATTGAAGAGAGCATATCAACCTAAGAAAAGGTTGCTGGTAAAAGTGGAACTGTATATTTAGGGAATGAAAATGGTATAGATAAATATGCAGTTGAGTTTTGTGGTTACTTTCCAGCCGATAATCCAGAATATACTGTAATTATATCTATCAATAAAAATGGATTACCTGCATCTGGTGGATTAATGGCTGGTGGTGCATTTAAAGATATAGTTGATTCATTATACGATAATTAGATAGTTCAACAAGAATCCGGATTCAATAGTAGTATTCAAAATATGATGGGAGCACCAGCTTATGGTTATTTCCAATTTATGGATTTTAATATTAAACCTACAGGTATGACTATAGAACAATTCCGAAATGACCCTAAAGCACAAATAAATGCAGCCATTAATTTAGCTAAACAATTTGAAGCAGGTTTTACTAAACAAGATTTAGAATTAGCTAAACAAAAAGGATATGGAAAATTCGGATTACTAGGAGGTGCTTGGTTAGGAGGAGTTGGCGGTGTTAGAAAGTATTTATTAGGACAAGGTAATCCTTCTGATAGACATTGGGATACTTCTGGTAAAGGAAGAGGTACTGATGTAGGTTCAAGAATAAATGATTTTAATTATGACTAAATTACTACCTAAATCAAATAAAAAATTTGGTATTACTAAATATCAAAATCCTAGCCAAGGAGTACAAAGAAGAGATGCTATTAAAGACTACAGACCTGATATTTCACAAAAAGAAACTAATATAGATAACCGATTGGAAACCCTTAAATATAGATTAAAATATAAAGTCGCTATTGGTATTCCTGTAGAATCTGAAAATAGTACTGATGGTGGATATGATTCATCTTCTTTAACTAAAAGAGAAAATCTATCTAAAAAATTCGACCCAACAGGAGGATTAGATTTTGCTAATTGGATATTATCTGGTATAGCTGGGAACATGGCAAAAGGAGAGGAAAATGAATATTATAAAACATATTTAGGATTGCCAAGTAAAGTTACTCCTATGCAAAAAGGTTCACAAACTAATTGGGATTATCATGAAAATAAAAAGAATCTCTCTGATTTCTATGGAACTACTCCTAGAATGGATTACAATATTCAAGCCATAGCTGATACATTACATTTAGGTAAAATGGTTAGGAACTATGATATATACAAGAAAAAAGAACCATCGTTACCTAGTCGTGAATATCTTCAAAGAATATATAAAACAGGAAAAAACGTAATGAATAATCCTAATAAATGGACACAAGTTCAAGATGGGAGAGCTATAAAACAAGGATATGACAAACAAACAGAAGAATCAGACCCTTTAGGAATGTTAGGTAAATTTGGAATGAGGTGGGAGCCTGAACAAAATGCTTTGTATGTGCATGATACTTATGATTTTTCTAAGAATGCTCGTAATGCAACAGGAATACCAATCAGACCTCGCGAGATGAAAATTAGAGGAAGGGTTAAATTTGACCCAACTAAAGGTTCTATATTATTAAGAGATTCTTTAGCTAATTATATAAATAACTATCCAAAACCAATTACAGATGAGGAAGAGTAAGCTAATAAAGATTGTAAAGTGGTACTTAGTATTCCATTTAATTATATCTGGAATATTGTTTGTTGATTATACTTTCATTACTAAAGAATCTGCAAGGATGACTTGGGAAGGTAGAGGAATAAATATTACTAAAGTGATACTATTAGGACCACTAAATATATTTAACTTTAAATAAATTGATATGAATTATGATGTGGTAACAAATGGAGGAAATAATAAAAGATTTAACTGTTCACATAAACATAATGGTAAATGTAAACAAGAATGCAATGAATTACCAAAACACAACTGCCTGCTTGCTAAAGACTTTGTTGTATCAGAAGAATATTGGGACGAATATTTTAAAGGTATTATCTCCCCAGCTTCTGTTCAATGCGATTAAGTTTGGCTAATATTTAAATTAAAATTAATGAAAGAATTTCTTTTAAAAATGTTTACCGCAAGAAGCGGATTAAGTAGTAAAAGAGTATGTGGAGTTTTAGGTTGGATAGTATGCTTATTAATAGCAATCTATTGTACTATAATGTGTATACCTGCTCCAGTAATAACAGATATAATTCTATTATGTGTAGTAGGATTATTAGGTGTAGATATTGTTACTAGTATATGGAAAAAGGGAGTCTATAATATTTAAGTGATAATCCTTATAAGGTATCTAAACAGAAGCGGATTGTAGCTGTTTTAAAGGCTTATAACCTAATACAAGATAAAAAAACCTGTTCTCCTTTGCATGACTTCTCTAAAGGTTTTATATTGACCCAAAGCTTTTATACTTAATGAATTTCCTCAACTAACTAAACTGTTTTCTTGGAGATTTAGGTCGTAGCTATTTCAGATGATATTTGAATATAGACTACAATTAGAAAAAATGGCTAGATACTGGAATAGCACCAGTGAATCCAGTTTTGGTTATGCTTTAGGTATAATGATTTACCAAGAATTTTCATTTAAAAAATAGTTCTAAATTTGAAATTCTGGAAATATTCTTGCTGAAATTATAGGTCAAAACCACCTAGCACATCTAAACAATAACTCCAGAAGTGGACACTGATAATGAAGCTATTTTTTACTTAAAACAACTTTTTAAAGAGTAAATTTATTCCAATGGAGTAACCTTGCGATTTAATTCTCTACCAGTTCTAGTTTCAAGAGCAATATATGATTTTTCTTTATCATCAACTTTAACGATTTCGGTTAAGCCTGTACTGTTATCTATTAATTTCTCTTCTGTTATTCCTGTTTCTATATTTGTAAATGTAGTCCTTTCTATCATATTGTCTTTATAGATGCTTTCTTTGTTACCATTTGGAAACACAGTGTATATAGTGGTGAATCCATCCAAATAATTATCTGTTTCGATTACTATTCTACCATCTGGGTAGCTAGTTTCTACTGTCTTTTCATTTGTTGAATCTTTAATAGTCCTACAACTACCATTTGAGTATGTGGTTTCTGTTATCGTTTCACCTATACTTGTTTTATTAATTGTGATAGTGGGTTTAACTTTTGAAGTTTTTGGTACAGTGTCTCTTTGTTCATTATTTTCTCTTTGCTCAAATATGGCAGCAACTTTTAATGCAGCTTCTTCCGAACTCATTTTTAAATATTTCTTAAAAGAGGCTTCTGTCTTATGACCAGTTATTTTCATTATTAATTCAGTCCTAACACCATCCAACAGCATATTGGTTGCATAAGTTCTTCTGCCAGTATGTGAGGCTATTAATTCATACTTTGGTACTTTTCTAGCTGTAAATGTTTCCCTGTGGTCTTTAATGGTATGTAGTTCATTTATACCTGCTGCTTTAGCAATTTTTTTTATATGGTAGTTTAAATTGAATCTACTGTAACCTTGCGGCAATTTGTAGTCATATTTCTCATAAATAGCTAATGCTTCTTTAATTAAGGGTATGGTTACTGCACTTTTCTTTTTGTCTTGCACATATTCTTCTACTACTTTTATCCCATTTATTTCTTTAATTGTTCCTTTTATTAACTTATCTAAATCAGAAAATCGTTGACCAGTCCAGCATAATAAAACAAATAAATCTCTTATTTCCTCTTTTTGTTTCTGCTTCTTTTCATTATTCTCTTTAATCTCAAATTTAGTAAGTTTATCAATCTCATCTTTTGTTAGATATATGCCATTCTCATCTTTATCTTCTAGGCTTTTAGGTTCCCTATAACCATCTAATAAGTTTTCTTGAAAATATACAATATCTGTTTTTTCTCTTTCTTTTGCCGATGCTTTCTTGAATAGTAATATTATGTTTTTGACTTTTATACCGACTGTATCAATTTTCATTCTCTTTCCATTTTTACTTATTGTTTGTTCCTTAAGCCAACTTTCGTACATCTTCATCAAGGATAACTTTATATCGGAAAAATTAAAAGGTTCCTTTCTTGTTTTGATAAACCTTTCAAAGCTATTTATATCTGTTTTGTGGCTTGATATTGTAGAATCAGTTAAGCCTTCTTCCTTGTCTGTCTCTCTAATTGTTTTTCTGAGCCAAAGAATGGGATTAGTCTCTTTTTTGTTCATATCTTTATAAATATACTTGTATAATGTTGGTAATATTTCCAAATTGGGATTGTCGCAAATGTAAGATTTAAAATCAGAAAAAATATTTTTATACTCCAGTATTTTCTTGTTTGTTATACAGTTGTTTAAATAGTCCAATTCTGTAAGTCTACAGTTAATAAAGGCTTCCTGTTTTCTTTCATTCCACTGCTCTGGGTAAACTTTAACGCCTGTGGTAAATTTGTATTGCTTCCCATCAATGCGCACAACTAAATAAATGTTAGTAGGCTTGTTTGTTTTTCTTTGTCTAAGATTAAAGTTACACCTTAATTCATTAATAAAAAGTTGCTTCATTTTCCTTTGTTCTTAAAATCGGTTCTTAAAAAGGGTTCTTCATTTTGGTTCTTTTAAGTGGATTTTCAGAGAAAAACAGCTTTTTGAACATATCTAAAGTCAATTAGAAAAAGTTTTTATACCTTTGCTCACATTATTAAGCAATGTGCAGTTTTGTATGCCAGTATCTAAAACAAGAGCTAAGTTAGTGGACGTTGCCCGTCAGCTTTTCGCGCGGATGGGTGTAGAGAGTACGACCATGAATGATATCGCCGTTGCTTCTAAGAAAGGGCGCAGAACCCTTTATACCTATTTTAAAAGTAAAGACGAAGTATATCTGGCCGTAGTAGAGTCCGAACTCGAAATTCTTTCGGAAAGGCTGGCGCGTGTAGTCGCCAGAAATATAACACCAGAGCGGAAGATAGTAGAAATGATTTATACCCGCTTGGATGTGGTAAAAGAGGTAGTGTATCGTAACGGTACGCTGCGCGCCGATTTCTTCCGCGATATATGGCGCGTAGAGATTGTGCGTAAAAAGTTTGATGCGGCGGAACGTAAACTTTTCCGGACTGTACTTAAAGAAGGATTGGATAAAGGAGTATTCCTCATAGACGATGTGGATATGACTGCCGATTTAATACATTACTGTCTGAAAGGCCTCGAAGTGCCCTATATCCGTGGGCGGATAGGCGAAGGATTGGATTTATCAACCAAAAAGAAATATGTGGCCAACATTGTGTTCGGCGCACTTCATGCAACAAAAAAAAGTAATGAGTAATGAGTAATAAGTTTTAAGTTGCCATGCGGCATCTTAACCCATTACTCGATATCTTATAACTTATAAACTTAAAACTTAAAAACTCAATTATGGGATTATTAGAAGGTAAAACTGCTATCGTAACCGGTGCCGCGCGTGGTATTGGTAAAGCAATTGCTTTAAAGTTCGCTTCCGAAGGAGCAAACGTGGCATTCACCGACCTGGCAATGGACGAAAATGCCCTGAATACAGAAAAAGAAATAGCCGCTTATGGCGTGAAAGCAAAAGGGTATGCATCCAACGCAGCCAATTTTGAAGAAACCCATCAGGTAGTGGCCGAAATACATAAAGAATTCGGACGCATAGACATCCTTGTTAACAACGCCGGCATTACCCGCGATGGATTAATGATGCGCATGAGCGAACAGCAGTGGGATATGGTTATCAACATCAACCTGAAATCAGCATTCAACTTTATACATGCCTGTACACCGATTATGATGCGCCAGAAAGCCGGAAGCATCATCAATATGTCTTCTGTAGTAGGCGTATCGGGCAATGCGGGACAATGTAACTATTCTGCTTCCAAAGCCGGAATGATTGGCCTTGCCAAGTCTATTGCCAAAGAACTCGGCTCGCGTGGTATCCGTGCCAATGCTATTGCTCCGGGATTCATCATCACCGAAATGACCGACCAACTTACCGAAGAAGTTAAAGCCGAATGGGCAAAAACAATTCCATTACGCCGCGGCGGAACACCGGGAGATGTAGCCGATGTTGCTACTTTCCTTGCTTCGGACCTTTCATCATACGTATCAGGACAAACCATTCACTGCGATGGTGGTATGAATATGTAATAGGATGACCGTAGTATACGAAGACAACCATATCATCGTCGTTAATAAATCGCCCTCGGAGATAGTCCAGGGCGATAAAACCGGCGATACACCACTCTCCGAAACAGTTAAGCAATACTTAAAAGAGAAATATAATAAACCGGGCAATGTATATCTGGGAGTAACTCACCGGCTGGACAGGCCGGTTAGCGGACTTGTTATATTTGCCAAAACCAGTAAAGCCCTGCCGCGACTGAATGAAATGTTCAAGAACGGCGAAGTGAAGAAAACCTACTGGGCCATAGTAAAGACACTGCCCGCGCAAACCGAAGCCGAAGTAGTACACTACCTCGTCCGGAACGAAAAACAAAACAAAAGCTACGCTTACCCCAAAGAAGTTCCCAATTCCAAAAAAGCAATTCTCAACTACCGCCTCATCGGACAGTCGGACAATTATTATTTACTCGAAGTCGATTTAAAGACAGGCCGTCACCACCAGATACGCTGCCAATTAGCTAAAATCGGCAGCCCCATAAAAGGCGACCTTAAATACGGCTTCCCACGCTCCAACCCCGACGGAAGTATCTGTCTGCATGCCCGCAAGGTTAGTTTCATACATCCCGTATCCAAAGAAAAGATAGAACTGGAAGCCCCCGTACCCGAAGGAAAACTCTGGGAAGCTTTTTCCTGATTGACGGCGATGCTTACTTTAACATCTCTTTTCACGATGTTTTCTTATTAACAATAACCGTTTCTCAGTTTTTCTCTTTATATTTGCTTAAACACATCGTAATTGCGACCATATTTCCTCTTTAGGACAATATCTGATACGATTATTAATCTGATGCTATGAGTGAGGACGAATACACAAAATCTCATTCCGAAGAAGAGTTTCATCTTTTTAAAGAACTATTCGATTCCTATTATCATCAGCTACTGATGTACGCTTTCCAGTTGGTAAATGATAAACCTGCTGGCGAAGACATCGTTCAGGAAACTTTTCTTGCCCTCTGGGTAAACCGGAATAAGGTTGATTTCTCCACCTCTCTCAAACCTTACCTCTACCGGGCCGTCCATAACCGCGCCATCAATTACCTGCAATCCAAATACACCAACCTCGAACCGTTGGGCAAAGAGGGAAGTATGTTGCTGCACAAAGACATCATCCAGTACAACCAGCAGGAATCGTTATTAGTAAACGAATTAAGGCACGAAGTCAACAAATTCATTCGGACGCTGCCGCCCAAATGCAAACAAGTATATCTCCTTAGCCGGAAATCCGAACTCAAAAACAAAGAAATTGCCCGGCTGCTCAGTATCAGCGAAAAGACAGTAGAAACCCATATCGGCAAAGCCCTCAAAGAACTTCGCGAACACCTTATCCGTATCGGATTATTATTTCTATAGACTATTCCGTGTAAAAGACTGTATTTCTCCGTATAAAAGTACAGACTTTTGGTGAGGGGAGATGTGCATCTCCCCTATACCGAGACGTGCATCTCCCCTATACCGAGACGTGCATCTCCCCTATACCGAGATGTACATCTCCCTATACCCGAGATGTACATCTCCCCCTACCAAAACTATATGCTTTTCCGCGCGAAAGTCCGGAGGTTTATATACAAAAGAATAGAGTTTTCCGCGTACCCCTCATTTTTTTTGCATTTCGACTAAGGGATAATCCATTTTACCTTGTGTTATTAATATAAACGAATCAAAGAATGGACTCTATCATCATTAAATACCTTGAAAGTACAGCTACGGAGGAAGAAATGAAGTTTCTGCACGAATGGATAAATGCATCAGCAGAAAACAAAAAACACTTCTTCGATACAAGAGCCGTCTGGCTGGCTTCTCAGGACTCACTTTTAGAAACCTATCAAACGGACGAGGCTTTCGAACGCTTCAAAATGAAAGCCCTTTCGTTGGAAAATAAACCCCGGCCGACAATCGGCAATAGCCGGATTTGGGCGGTGGCTGCTTCCATAGCCTTGTTGGTTGCATCTACGGTAACCGCTTACTGGCTCGGTAGCCGGCAGACGTATTTATCGGATAATACCAATCAATTAACTGCTGTGAAAGAAAACGTACTCTATCAAACGGTGATTCGAAACAGCAAAACGTCTTTTCAGTTGCCCGATGGAACAACCGTATGGCTCAATGGAGATAGTAAGCTAACTTATCCCGAACGTTTTTCGGCCGAGGAAAGAATTGTCAGACTAGAGGGTGAAGCCTTTTTCGAGGTAGTGCGCAACGAGCAAACACCTTTCTTTGTAGAGACGGAAGATATGAGCATTAAAGTATTGGGAACCAGTTTCGGCGTTATCAGCTCGGCCGAAGCGGGAATACACGAAACCATCCTGCTCACCGGGAAAGTAGAAGTAAACTCGGTACGCTTGCCCGAACCCGTGATGCTATATCCCAATCAGAAGCTAGCCTACGATAAGATGAAAGACGGCTATCTGATTGAAAAGGTAGATGCCGACGAATACACCCTTTGGCGGAAAGATAAACTGATAATGAACGACGAACCGCTAAGCAGCATATTCAAGAAGATGGAGCGATGGTACGGGGTAAACATTGTTTGTCAGGGAAAAATACCGTTAAATACCCGGTATTCCATAACCATCACCGACGAACCGAAAGAAGAAATACTACGACTCCTATCCATATACGCGCGGATAGATTACAAGATGGAAAACAAGAAAGTGGTTATCACGAAAAAATAAGGCCTATGTTAAACTTAAAACCAATAATGCTTATGGAGAAATAAAAAGGAAAAGAAATGTGACAGAAAAAAAGATTAAGCAAGTGGGTTCAGCACCTGCTTAATCCCTGAGTTAATTTTAATCCGTTCCTACCGGGGAACTTCATGTCTAATTAAACCAATACAAAAGTATGAAAAAAAAATCCAGGGAAGAGGGGTTTCACCTTTTTTCTAATATTAATCTGTTAAGGAAAATGAAAATAACTATTTTTCTTACTTTGTTTGCCCTTTGTCAACTCTCCGCGGCCGAAAGCTATGCCCAGAGAGCTAAAATAAGCCTGAGGATGAAAAACGTCCCCTTGCGGGAAGTTATTCAAAGCATTGAAAAACAAACCGAATTCGTATTCTTCTACAGCAGCGATAAAGTAAACCTCGATAAACTGGTTTCTTTCGATGTGGAAAATGGAAATATAACAGATGTACTGAATCAGATTTCCGATTCGTACACATACCGGATTGAAAACAAACAAATCCTGCTACTGCCCAAAGCCGCGCAACAAAACAAGCGCATTACCGGAAATATCATGGATAACCGGGGCGAGCCGATTATCGGAGCCAACGTAATGGTCGAGGGTACAACGATAGGAACCGTTACCGACATCGACGGGAATTTCGCCCTCGAAGTACCCGCCGGAAGCAGCATACGCGTAACCTACATCGGGTATTTACCTCATCTGGAGAAAATAAGCGAGTCGAAAACCGATTACCGGATAACGCTGAAAGAAGATTTCCAGGTGCTGGATGAAGTTGTGGTGGTAGGATACGGCACCCAGAAACGTTCCGAACTTACCGGCTCGATAGCCTCGGTAAAGACCGACGAAATCAAAGATTTCTCGGCCAAGAGTTTGAGCGAATCCCTTAGCGGAATGGTGGCCGGGGTGATGGTTACCCGTAACGACGGCGCGCCCGGTTCGGCAGCCGACATCATTATCCGTGGAGCAGGTTCGGTAAACGGTTTGGGCCCCTTGTACATTGTCGATGGGGTACGCATGGGAACCGGCTTTGATTTCAATATGCGCGACGTCGAATCCATTGAGATTCTGAAAGATGCCGGTTCGTCGGCCATCTACGGAGCGCAGGCAGCCGGTGGTGTAATCCTTATCACCACCAAGCGCGGTACATCCGAAAAGATTAAAATAAACGCCAACGCCCGCTACGGATTGCGCAACGTGATTTCGAGTTTCGACCTGTTGCAGTTGAATGATTATGTAAACGCGCGCAAGCAGGTAGGTATGGATATTCTGTCTATGCACGGGGTTTCCAATATCTCCGAACTTCCGGACAACAACTGGATGGATATTATGTACGATACCGGCACCGAGCAGGAGTACAACGTTTCCATTTCGGGCACCAGTGATAAATACAACTATTTCCTGTCGGGCGGTTACTACAAGGAAGATGGCGTATATCTGGACACCGGAACCGAACGTTTTTCTTTCCGTACCAACGCCGATTATAAGATTAATAAACGTATTACCATCGGAGAATCTTTCTATGGCAATACCCGCAAAAACAACCCGGCGCGTACGTATGTAGATACCAACGCCATGCCGTTCCGTACTGCGCCTACCATGGAAATATACGACCCGAGCAATATCGGCGGATGGGCAAAGACCCCCAGTTACATCGGCGGCCCCAACCTGTACGCCAATGAAATGATATACCATTACAAGGAAAACAATTACAACCTGAATGCCATCCTGTACGGAAACTGGAACATTATCAAAGGTCTGGATTTACGGGTAACCCTTGGCGGCCGTTTCTCCGGCTGGTCGAACAACGGTTTTACCGAAGCATTCGATTTTGGTACCCTCAAACAAACGCAGGCATCGATGACTGCCCGCAGCGGTACATCTCAGAACCTTACGTTCAACTCGACCCTGACTTACGAAAGAACATTCGGCCACCACGGACTCAAAGCCATGATAGGTACCGAAGCATTGAAAAACGATTCGTACAACATCGAACTGAACGCTACCAACTTTACCGTACCGGTTGCCGAATCCATCCGCCTATCCGCAAACCCAAACAAAACGGGAACGGATAATATCGGCGCGGGCCGTACCCTTTCTTACTTCGGCCGTATCAATTATTCTTACCTCAGTAAGTACCTTATTACGGCGAATATCCGGCGCGACGGTTCAGACAGGTTCGGTACCAACAACCGTTGGGGAAACTTCCCGTCTATCAACGGCGCGTGGCGTATCAACGAAGAAACCTTTATCAAAGAAAAGGCCGAATGGCTGTCTAATGCGAAACTCCGTGTTAGCTGGGGTATTCTGGGTAACGATGGAATCGGGCAGTATTTGTATCAGGAAGCCTACCGCCAGTTGAACCTGCACAATTACGGCGGAAGCGATAAAGTACAGGGATGGGCAAACACCCGCTTCCCCAACGCCGACATTAAGTGGGAAGAAATAAATCAAACCGATATAGGTATCGACCTGGGCTTCTTTAATAACCGCCTGACGGTTACGTACGACTGGTACAACCGCCAGACCAAAGATATGCTTTACCAGCTTAGTATCCCGTTAACATCAGGTATCGGAACATACGGAAGCAACAACACACGCGTACCAATTAATATAGGTAAGGTCGAGAATATCGGTTCCGAAATCTCGGTAAACTGGAGAGACACGTGGAACGGAATGCGCTACGGCGTCGGCTTTAACGCCTCTTTCAATAAGAACAAAGTAATACAGATTGGCGAAGAGGGCGTTATCCTGAACGACGGCGGAGCCGGAGAAGCATGGCGCGGAACGACCAACCGTACCGAAGACGGCTTGCCGATGGGTCAGTTCTATGGCTACAAGGTACTGGGTATTTTCCAGAACCAGTCGCAGGTAGACGAATACAATGCCAAAGCCAAAGCCGCCGGAGCGCAATATTACCAGTCGGCCGATACGGGCCCGGGCGACTTAATTTATGACGACCTCGGAGCCGGTTTTGTTTCGGCAGCAAGCCAAACCTACATCGGTAACCCCTGGCCGAAGATGACTTACGGTATCAACCTGAGCCTTGAGTACAAAGGCTTCGACCTGAGTATGGTATTTCAGGGTGTATCGGGCGTCGATATATTCAACGGTGTAAAGGCCTACACCCAAACATTCTACGGAGATGCAAACACAACAGCCGATATATTCAAAAACTCATTCTTCGGAGATAACGGAGTAACCAAAATGCCCCGTTCGGGCTTCTTCGACGAGAACGGTAATTACAAGACCGACCCGAATAACAACTATTCGCGTATTTCTTCGTTCTGGGTCGAAAAGGGTGATTACCTGAAACTGAAGAATCTGGTTATCGGGTACAGTCTGCCCAAGGTATTATCCCGTAGAGCCGCCATCGAAAACGCACGTATTTACATGAGTGCGCAGAATCTTTTCACGATAACCAGCTATTCGGGTATCGACCCCGAAATAGGTGGAGATGTACGTTCGCGCGGAGTCGACCGGTTCAACCGTTATCTTCCCTCGCGTCTCATTTCATTCGGTATCGATTTAACGTTCTGATAGTTTCACTTAAATAAAAACAAATGAAGATGAAAAAGAAGATTCAACATATATTGTTACTGTTCGGTCTGGTAGCAGCCACCTCCGGTTGTTCGGATTACTTCGATATATACGACAAGGGAACGGTATCACCTAATATTTTCCCAACCACCATCAGTCAGATGGATTTAATGGTGAATGCCATGTACGGCAGTACCAAGACTCAGGGCTTATACTCTTTCTACTGGTTTCCGATGGGCATATACCTGTACGATAATACTTCCGACCTTGCGTGGCAGGGCGACCCGGAACGCAACGGGCAGGTACTGAATCATACCGACCCTACCTGTACTTACCTCACACATTCTTATTCGGACATATTCAAGATGGTCGAACTAGCCAACGCGGTACTCGATGCTCTTCCGGAGTTCGAACAGAAGTACGCCACGGATGCCGACGGCCCCGCCTTACAATTCATGAAAGGACAAGCCTTGTTCTACCGTGCTTTCGCTTACTGGCACGGGCAGATATTCTGCGAAATCAACCCCGACGGGCTGGGGCTTCCGTTAATGACCAAGGTTCCGAAGTCCATGCAAGAGATGATGGTGGCCCGTTCGACCGTCCGCGAGTTCTGGGAGTTCATTATTAAAGACCTTACGGATGCCATACCGTTGCTGACCGGACATAACGACCCAACTCGTGTAACCGAGTGGGCAGCCAAAGGCTTACTTGCCAAGGCGTACGCACAAGCCGGCGAACTAGCCAAAGCAAAACCGGTACTGAAAGAGATTATCGATAATAGCGGCAAGGAACTGGTTGAGTTCGATGTGTACAAGCAAATGTTCTTCGGCGATAGCGATTACGAGTTCAACAAAGAGTCTTTGTACGAAATAGATATGACAACCGATATGCAGCAATGGGGCCCGTGGGGAAGTTCTACCACCGGAAGCGGTATGCAAATGGTATTCGCTCCCTGCTTCCTCGACCTGAATAATGAGGGCCGTATCCTGCCGTCGGGTTGGAGTAATAACTTCCTGCAAGATAAAAACATCAACCGTTTCGGCTTCGACCTCGAACCGCCTACCCGTATTCCTAACCCGAACTACGACGCAAGCAAGCCGATGACACTGGATAATCTGGATATGATTTGTCCGCCCGAATACGTGGAAGCCAGTCTCGCCATGCGCCGGGATAAGACGGTCGACCCGCGGTTATTCATCAGTTGCGGTCAACCCTTTGTCGAAAAAGTATTGCTGGATGATGGGAAAGAAACCGTATATCATACCACGGTGGATATTCTCGACAACGAAGGATTGCACCGTTGGAGTCACCGCAAGTTTACCAATATCAAAGGAACAGAAGGCGCGCTGAGTATGAATAGCGGAGCCAATATCCCGGTTATCCGGTTGGCCGATATATATCTGTTGTACGCCGAGGCCTGCGCGGCCGACGATCCGGCCACGGCGCTCGAATATATCAATAAGGTAAGGCGGCGCGCGTACGATTATCCGGTTAACCAACCCTCTCCGGTAGATTATAAAAGCCTGTCGGACAGAACTTCCGCACCGTCAAACGACCATCTGGCCAACGACCCGCTGAAATACGAAAGATGGGCCGAACTATTCGCCGAAGGACAGTGGTGGTACGACATCCGCCGTTGGAAGATTGGTTCGCAGGAAGCCAAGTTCTACGAGAAAACCCGGGTGGGCAACCTTACATGGCCGGGAGATGCCAGCTATGTACAACCCATCCCGAAGGTAGAGGTAGACCGGAATAAAGCGATGGTACAAACGCCGGGTTATAATTAAATGGAAAATTAAAAATGGAAAATTGAGAATTAGTTTAAATAAAATAGTAATTTTCAATTCTCAATTTTCCACTTTCAATTTAATAAAGCAGTGACGACAAATAAAACAAATAGCAAACAATGGGTATTTAAAACCCTGTCGGTTTTACTTCCGTTTATAATCCTTTTACTGGTAGAGGGCGTGCTTCGTGTGAGTGGGTATGGCTATCACACCGGATTATTTATAGAAGATAAAACCGGCAGTTTTTACCAGCTTAATCCGGACATATCAAAGAAGTATTTTACGGTTACAGAAAACGCCACTATCGGTTATCAGGAACAGTTTTCCATACGGAAAGAGCCTGGCACCATCCGGATTTTTGTTCTGGGGGCTTCCTCTTCAATAGGTTTTCCTTATATGCACAACGGGGCGTTTCCCCGGATGCTGAAATACAAATTACAATTCGAATATCCTGATACCCGGTTTGAGATTATTAATTTGTCGCTCACTGCTGTCAACTCTTATACCTTATATGATTTCGCTGAACAGTTGGTTTATTACCAGCCCGATGCCGTATTGATATACGCCGGGCATAATGAATACTACGGAGCATTGGGCGTAGCATCGACCAGTAGCATCGGGCGTAATCCTGCATGGATTCGTTTCACGATAAGAATGCAGGAATGGAAACTCGGGCAATGGCTGTTCCGGTTAGCCGCTTCGCTGAAAGGGGTAGATAAGAGAACGGTCGATTACAGCCTTACCCTGATGGAGCGTATGACGAAGGAACAATCGGTTCCTTACCAGTCGGAAATGTTTAATCAGGGGTTGGAACAATACCGGAAGAACATGGGCGATATAATAGAAATATTCCGCACCCATCATATTCCGGTTGTACTCGGCACACTTGTGTCTAACGAACGGGATTTACCGCCTTTCATCAGCAGTGAGGATGATACCAACGCGGACGATGTGTTTGCCCAAGCCAACGAGGCATACAACCGGGGCGATTACGAAACAGCCAAAGCGTTATATCTAAAGGCGAGGGATTACGACCAGTTACGTTTCAGGACGCCCGGTGTGTTTAACGAGGTTATAAGTTCATTAGCCGATGAATCCGGGAATGTACACCTTGCGGATGTATTGAATACTTTAGAACAACATTCGCCCCATTCCATTCTCGGCTCGTCGCTTCTGTTGGAGCATGTACACCCCAATCTGACCGGGCAACAACTCATAGCTGAAACATATTATAAGGTATTAAAAGAAACAGGCTTAGTATCCGGCGGGCAGGGAGATGCACCAGTGACCATCGTTGAACCGGACGGTTATCCTTTCACACCCTACGATACTATATTCGGAGATATCTCTGTTCTATTATTAAAAGAACTCTGGCCTTTCAACGAACCGCTTCCGGAAGAAGACCCGGCGCACGTCAAAAGCTTTGAAGAACAGATAGCCGGAGCCTGCGCCGTGAAGCAGTTGAACTGGTATGAATCTATGGAACGCCTATATCGTTATTACGAGCAAAAAGGAGATAAAGAAAATGCTTTGCGAGTAATGGAGGGCATCTGCCTTGAATTTCCGTATGTGGAGAATTACTGGAAGCTGGCGGGTAAGCTTTGCCTGCAAATGGACGAGGATAAGAAGGCTTGGTTCTATTTTCATAAATTATACCAGCTTTCGCCTACATCCGATACTGCTTCCAATCTGGTGATTGCGTTGCTTAAGCTCGATTTGCCCGAAAAAGCTCTTCCATATATAGATAAGGTGATAATCGACAAGAGTTATCCTGTTAACTTCCGCCCGATGAAGGACATTGCGCTGAAAGTAATTGCCTGTAAGGATTCTCTGGCCAACGGTTGGGGAAACGAGGAATTGTTGAAACAACAAATATCCGGCAGCTATACCCTTATCGGGAATACGAAAGCCGCTGCTAAATATATTCAACCATGATAACACGGAAACAAAATACGGACTTCGGGATGGTGCTTACGCTGGTACTGCTTATTTGCGGTATCTGGTTGCGGTACGATGCGTTATTTATAGTATCTATCGGCACACTTGCCGTTAGTATTCTTTTTCCGGTGTTGTACACTCCGTTTTCCTTTCTCTGGTACGGACTGGCATCCATACTCGAACGGGTATTCTCTACGCTTCTACTCGTTGTATTGTTCTGTTTGCTAGTTACCCCGGTAGCTTTATTGCGTCGGTGGTTCAGCAAGGACAGTATGCGAATACGGAGTTTTAAAAAAGGAACCGGTAGTGTTTTCCTTGAAAAGGAAACAACCTATCAGTCTACGGATTTGGAGAATCAATTTTGATACATACTTTAATACTATTATAATATGGAATTTATAAAAGAATTCTTCTTATTCCTGAAAACAAGGAAAAAGTACTGGTTAATTCCATTGATACTCATACTCTTGCTTTTCGGTATACTGATTGTCCTTACGCAGGGAACGGCATTGGCTCCTTTTATCTATTCAATATTCTGATATGAAAGCTATTCTGGGAATATCAGCCTTTTACCACGACAGCGCGGCGGTTCTATTAATCGATGGCCGGATTGTCGCGGCCGCGCAGGAAGAACGTTTCACCCGCATAAAGCATGATTCGTCTTTCCCCGAACACGCCGTGTCGTATGTTCTGGCCGAGGCTGGGTTGCAAGGGGCGGATATTACCCTCGTAGCTTTCTATGAAAAGCCTTTCATTAAGTTCGAACGTCTGTTGGAAACCTACCACGCCTTTGCTCCGCGAGGGTTCAGAAGTTTCAGTAAAGCCATTCCGGTATGGATAAAGGAAAAGATTTTTATGAAGAATCTTCTTCGTAAGAAGCTGGCTACTTTGGGAGTTCAATGCGGGATTGTTTTCCCCGAACACCATCTATCCCATGCGGCCAGTGCTTTCTATCCATCGCCTTTTGCCAAAGCGGCCATACTGACGGTCGACGGTGTGGGCGAATGGACAACCACCGGAATCGGCATCGGTGAAAACGAGAAGATAACCTCCCTGCGCGAACTGCATTTCCCGCATTCGCTGGGGTTATTGTATTCGGCTTTCACCTATTACTGCGGCTTCCGCGTCAATAGCGGCGAGTACAAACTTATGGGTTTGGCTCCCTACGGAACAGACCCCGAGAGAACCCGGAACTACATCCGCCTGATAAAGGAACAGTTGGTAGATATCCGCGAAGACGGTTCGTTCTTACTGAATATGCGATACTTCCGGTTTGCCACCGGACTAACGATGACGGATAATAAGCGTTGGCAATCCCTTTTCGGTATTCCTCCCCGCCAGCCGGAGAGCGAAATCCTACAGGAATACATGGATTTAGCGTACGCCATACAACAGGTTACGGAAGAAATCATGTTGAAACTGGCTGCGACTGCCCGCCGCTTGACCGGTTGTACACACCTTGTACTGGCCGGTGGTGTTGCCCTGAACTGCGTAGCCAACGGCAAACTGGAACAAAGCGACTTGTTCGAACAGATATGGATTCAACCCGCGGCCGGAGATGCCGGGGGAGCTTTAGGTGCAGCCTTGGCGGCCCGGCATATTTACCTGAAAGAAAAAAGAGACGTCAGCCTGCCCGATATAATGTCGGGTGCCCTGCTGGGTCCCGAATACCCGGACAAGGAAATACAAAACCTTATCCGGAATACCGGAGCCGTAGCAACATACTTTCCTGAAAGTGATTTATACCGGGAAACAGCCACTTTACTGAACAATGGCTGTATAGTCGGGTGGTTTCAGGGAAGAATGGAGTTTGGCCCCAGAGCCTTGGGCAACCGTTCCATCCTTGCCGACCCCCGCGATACCCGGATGCAGAAGAAGCTGAATCTGGAAATTAAGTTCCGTGAGAGTTTCCGCCCTTTCGCTCCGGTGGTGCGGGAAGAAGAAGCGTCGCTCTATTTTCATTCGGATACTCCGTCTCCGTATATGCTCAAAACGGTTGATGTACATACAGCATACCGGTTGCCTGTTCCGGATAATTACGCGGCAATGCCGTATCAGGAGAAACTTTATCAGGAACGTTCCCGGCTTCAGGCTGTTACACATGTGGATTACAGCGCCCGGGTGCAGACCGTATCCCGGCAAACCAATCCGAGGTTTTATTCATTGCTCACCGCGTTCAGCGAAAAGACCGGATGTAGCGTACTAATCAATACAAGCTTTAATGTACGGGGAGAACCCATTGTTTGTACTCCCGGCGATGCCTACCGGTGTTTTATGAGTACCGGTATGGACTATCTGGTGATGGGAAACTGGTTGTTCGCCAAAAGCAAGCAACCCGCTGCCAACCGGATAATCCCCGACCCCGGGAGGACAGACTAACAACAAAGAATCAAATAAACTAAGAAGTAACTATCATGAAAATAATACATATTTTATTGTTCATAGGGGCTTTCCTTGCCGTCTCGTGTCAGGACGCCCCCGATAATGTGGTTATATACCAAGCTCCCGAAGGAGAGGCACTCAATACCCGGTACAAACTTACCGCCCAAGGGCAGAATGTACCCGTGTATATAGCCAAAGTAGGAATGGAACGCAGAGCCAACCGCGAACGCGCCATGGACGACCAGCCCAACTCGCACCTGTTTCACGATATTGCGGGCTTTGCCTATTTCGATATGAAGAACGGCCCGGTAAAGATAACCGTATCCGTAGACGAAGATATTAAAACCGCCAAAGTATTGCCCACCTCGTTCGGTATTACTCC
>DAMCMT010000006.1:67909-80143 GCA_032108265.1 Bacteroides sp. | reverse complement strand
GCAGATTAAAGGGAAATCGCTTAGCTTCGAAATCGACCATCCGCAACACCTGACGGTAGAGATAAACGGAGAACACATCCGGTCGCTGCACATCTTTGTAAACCCGGAAGAAACAGATATTCCCGACCCAAACGACCCGAATGTTATTTACTTCGGCCCCGGAATCCATAAGATATCCGAAAGCATTGAAGTAACCGACAATAAAACCGTGTATGTTGCCGGTGGGGCAGTGGTACGTTGCTACAATGTAGAGGGTGTCGACAAGAACGACCGCGAAGCCATGCGCCGCGCCCGTCGCCAGAGTTTCATTCTCAGCGGCAAGAACGTTACTTTCCGCGGACGGGGAATCATCGACCAGGAAAATGTTTACCGCATGCAAGCCCGGCAAATGGTAGCCGTCACCGGACAGGACATTAAAATGGAAGGCATCATACTCCGTAATTCCAGCGTGTGGACAGTTTCCCTGCGCGGAGCCGACCGGGTAGAAATAGATAACATCAAACTATTAGGCCACCGCGCGAACTCCGACGGAATCGATATATGCGACAGTTGGGATGTACTGGTTCAGAACTGCTTCATCCGCACATTGGACGACCTCATTGTAGTAAAGACCTATAACCGCGAAAACGGTTCGGGCAATATCCTCGCCCGTAAATGCGTACTCTGGAACGAAGTAGCCCATGCCCTGAGCATTGGCGCCGAAATACAACAACTGGTAGACGGGGTAACGTTTACGGATTGCGATATTATTGGCGACCACTGCCGCGAATGGTCCCTCCGGGTGTACCAGTGCGATAAAGGAATGGTAAAAAACATCCGCTTCGAGAACATCCGCATAGAGGAAGCCGTAAAGTTTGCCTCCCTTTGGATAAACGAAGCAACGTGGACTACCGACCCCGAGCGTGGACATATCGAAAACGTAGTATTCAAGGATATAGTTGTTAACAGCCCCACACCGTTGGTTAAAGGAATGGAGTTGCTGGGATTTGACGAAGGCCATGCCGTACGCAACGTACAGGTGGAAAACGTAGTTGTTCAGGGAAAGAAACTCACACGGGAAGATATCATAACCAACCCGTATGTATATGACGTAACTGTAAAATGAAAGCCGACATGAAAAAGCAAACTATTATATCCGCTATATCCGCTATATCCGCCTTTGTTTACCTGACTTTGTTATCCTGTCAGGCCGGCACTTCTCCCACCGCGGGCGAAGTGAAAGAAACAACCCCGGAGAAAAAGAACTTCATCGTATATACCGCCCCCGAAAACGAAGTGTTAAATACCCGCTACCGGGTAACGGTGAATGGAGAAAACTCTCCGGTGTACGATGTCAAAGTAGCCTCAGCATCCAAAGACCTGAGGCAGAAAGCCCGGCAGGACATACCCGCCTCCGGGAATTATTTCGAAACGGCCGGAATGACATACTTCGATTTACATTCGGGTTCTGTAGAAGTTACTGTAACGGTGGACGAGGCCATCAAGGAGGCTTATATTCTGCCCGAGGACGCCGGTATCACTCCGCAACTGAACGGAAAATCCTTAACTTTCACCGTCGACCATCCCCAGAACCTTACTGTAGTAATTAACGGCGATAAAGTACGCTGCCTCCACCTCTTTGTGAACGGAGAAGAAACCGATATACCCGATGCCAAAGACCCCAATGTAGTATATTTCGGCCCGGGCAGTTACCGCTTGCCGGCAGCGGAAATCGAAGACGGGATGACGGTATACGTAGCCGGCGGCTCAGTTGTCCGTTGTTATGTGGGGCCACACGAATGGTACACCATCAACCCCGTAACCAAACAAAAGAATTACGATAAATTCTATATGTACGACCTGAATGGTAAAAACATTACTTTCAAAGGCCGGGGAATCGTCTGCCTCAATGACATCCCCACCCATTCGCGCCGGGCAGTGCGTGTACATGGTGAAAACATCCGGATGAGAGGCGTTATTTTCCGAGGCCCCAGCGAATGGGCTATCGATGTACAGGATTCGAAAGATGTAGTAATCGACAATATCAAAATAATCGGATACCGTGCCCAGACCGATGGCGTCGATATCGCTTCTTCGCAGAATGTACGGGTCGAGAACTGCTTTATACGTACTTTCGGATATCCCGTACGCGAACAACAAGAAAAAGTTTCAACGAATGTTACTATCCGGAACTCAATCCTCTGGAACGACGGTGGAAACGAACTACCCGAAGCAATAGAGGCCAACAATTCAATTTACAATATCTTTAACCAGTAAAACACATCCATATATATGAAAAGAATAATTACCGCACTCTTTTTACTGAGTGTCATCTCTCATATTGTTCCGGCGCAAAGCGTCTCTTTCCCCGACGACAGCAAACAACGCGGCTATTACGACCGCCCATACAAACGCTACGAAGCCGAACCGGGTCGATGTACCGGAACCGGTACATTCCTTTCACCCACGTGGGTACAGACCGAATTGCAAAGCGAAGCATCCAACGCCATCGCCCTGCAACTCATTGAAAAAGGCTCGTATGTAGAATGGAAAAACGATGAAGCAGCCGATGGAATGGTCATTCGTTTCTCCATTCCCGATGCGGAAGAGGGCCGCGGAATCAAAGGAGAAATAGCCTTATATGTGAACAATAAGTTCGTACAGAACATCACCCTCGATTCGTACTGGGCATGGCAGTATGCCGCCCTGGCGGGTAAGCAAACCTATCCCGACAACACCCCGTCCGACTATAAGTTTGCCCGTATGCGCTTTGACGACGTACGTGTGAAACTATCCGGTAAAATACCGAAGAATGCCCGGTTCAAACTGGTAAAGGCCGACGACAACAATCTTCCTTATACCATCGACTTCGTCGAGCTGGAACTCATTGCCCCGGCAGTAACTTTCGAATCCATTCAGGCAGCCGATAAAGTAATGTACCGGGAATCCGACGGCCCGCTTATCGACTTCATAGCTGCCCACGACGGTAAAACCATTTACATACCCGAAGGCCGCTTCGATGTAGCCGACCGCATCCATATCCGCAAACCGAACACCCGTATTATCGGTGCCGGAATGTGGTACACCGAACTGTTCTTCTCAGCTTCGGCCGATAATGCTGAAACCTATGCCAAAAGGGGTATCGAAACCAACCAGAATAACATCCTCCTGGAAGGATTCTTCATGAATACTGCCAACGACCGAAGGTATTTTATCCTGCCCGGCGGCCGCAACGGTTTAGTCGGAAAAGGGGTAATGGGTTCATTCGGTACCGGCTCCGTTATCCGCAACGTATGGAACGAGCATTTCGAATGCGGCGGCTGGATAGACCGTGCCGATAATCTCACCGTTCAACACTGCCGTTTCCGCAATCATTATGCCGATGGCATCAATCTGGCAAGCGGTAGTAAGAACTCAGTAGTAGAGCATTGCAGTTTCCGCAACAACGGCGACGACGATATGGCCTCGTGGTCGAGCGGCCGCGTACGTTGCGAATACAACACCTACCGGTATTGCACCGCGGAGAATAACTGGCGCGCGTCCAGTGTCGGGTTCTTTGGCGGCGAAGGTCATAAAGCCCACCATCTGGTAATTATCGATTCTATGGAAGCCGCCCTGCGTGTAACCACTGACTTCCCCGGACAACCATTCAGCGATAAAGGCATGATACTGTACGAAGATATTTCCGTTTACAATGCCGGTTGCCGTACCGGCCCGTTAGGTTTCTACGGCGATTTTATCGACGGAACAGAAGCCGGAGCCATCCATATAACCAGCTATGATAAATATGATTTGAAGAATATAAAGTTCGCCAATATCGACCTGTATAACTCCAAATGGAATGCTGTTTTCATCGATGCCAAAAACCAGAAAATGATTGAGAACCTGTATCTGGAAAATATTAATATCTACGGTACAGGAAATTTCGGTGTGTCATTCAATAATGCGATAGGAAATGTTTTTTACAACAACCTGAAGTTTTATGAGGTGAAAAAGGAACGTGAATTAGGCGCGATTCCGCGTTGGTTGGAGTATATGCCTTCCGGAAATTGAACCCGGTAAATGTTCCGGATCTGTGACGTCATTTTGTCAGTGCTTAGTTACGTAACTTGAGGGTGTCAAGGTACGTAACTAAAGGGTATCAAGGTACGTAACTAAGGGGTGTCAAGGTACGTACCTTGAGGATGTCAAGTAACGTACCTTGAGAAGTCAGGTAGGGTAACTTGAGAAGTCAGGTAGCGTAACTTGAGGATGTCAAGTACCGCAACTTGAGGTTGTCAGGTACCGCAACTTGAGATATCAAGTACCGCTACTTGAGATGCCTGGTACCGTAACTAAAAAAAAGCCAGACCCAGAATAGACAAGGAGGGCTGGCTTTTTAATGAGCGTGCTAATACTCTGTTATTTGGCAGGTTCAGCTTCTTTCGTATCAGTGTCTGCTTTCTCTGCCGGTTTTTCTGTTTCCGACTTCTCAGTCTTCGCAGCGTCTTTCTCATCTTTTGTGTCCTTTACGGTTTCTTTGTCCCCATCTTTCTGCTCTGTAGCAGGTTTCACGGGGTCTTGTGCCAAAACAATTGTTGTACTACTAAGTACGAACAAACACATAATTGCAAGCATTAACTTTTTCATAATCAAGGTTTTTGTTGTTATAACTAACTAAGGGAAACTATTTAGTTATATATAGTATTTCAAACCATATGCCAAAGTTATGAATGTGATTTATACTGCTGTATATCAATAAGATACTTGAAACTGTGCAATGGGGAATGTGTGGGGAAAGTGGGGAAATGGTGTGGAAAAATTCCACACCCGGGGGTGATTATACATCTAACCCGTACAATTTGATTTTATTATATAAAGTCTTGCGGTCTATATTTAATAATTGTGCCGCTTTACTTTTATTATTATTGGTACGTTGCAGCGCCCGGAGTATCTGGTCTTTTTCTGTTTCCTCATTGTGCAGAGCCATCGTTGTGACAGGAGTAGCCGGATTAACCAATTCATCGCCCAGTTCGGTGAGCGTGATAAGATTTCCTTGCGCCAGCAGGGTTGCACGCTTTATAAGATTCTTCATCTGACGCAGGTTCCCCGGCCAATGATATTCCTGTATGGCAGCAGTAGATTGCGTATCAAATCCGGATATATCTTTGCCTAATTCTTCATTTGCCTGCTGCAAGAAATGGTTTGCAAACAACAGAATATCTTCGCGTCTTTCCCTTACTTCGGGTATATGCAGTGTAAATTCATTAATCCGGTGAAACAAATCTTCACGGAAACTGCCCTTTGCAATGCCTTGCTCCAGATTTTCATTCGTTGCCGAGATGAGACGGATGTCTACCTGTATTTCTTTACCCGAACCTATCGGACGAATTTTCCGTTCCTGCAAAGCGCGTAGTAACTGAATTTGTATTTCGTAACTCAGATTGCCTATTTCATCCAGGAAAATAGTTCCACCATCGGCTTCCAGGAAAGCTCCGGTTTTATCAGTCAACGCTCCGGTAAAGGCGCCTTTTACATGACCAAAGAATTCGGAAGCAGCCAGCTCGCGTGGAATTGCACCGCAATCAATGGGAATAAAAGGTTTATTTCTTCGTGGACTTTGCTCGTGGATTCGCCTGGCTACATATTCTTTCCCGGTTCCACTGGCACCGTTTATCAGGACCGACATATTGGTGGGCGATACGAGCGAAACATAATTATAAAGCTTTTTAGCTTCCTCACTCTCGCCTTCGAGGTATGGGCTTTGGGAACCGGATGGTTGTTTTTTTGCTTCTTTGGCTTTCTTCTTTCCGGCCGGCATCGCTAATGCCTCATCCATTTTACGTAAAAGTTCTTCCGGGTTGACGGGTTTGGAGATATAATCGCTCGCACCCAGTTTCATAGCTGTTACGGCAGACTGGATTTCGGCATACCCGGTCATAATGATTAAAGGAATGGTCATTTTCCTGTCTGCCATCCATTGAAGCAATGCTATACCGTCTTCGTCGGGCAGGCGGAGGTCGGACAGAATAAGGTCTACCGTATTCTCTTCAAGACATTTACGCGCGCGGGCAATGTTGGTTGCCGAAAATACCTGGAAACCCTTCTTTTCAAGCCACGTTTGCAGCATCATTCCAAAAGTAATATCATCTTCAACTAAGAGTATGCACGTCATTAAGTAGGTTTTTTGCTTCTTTTACCATACAAAGGTAAAACCTTTTAGTTTTAAAATTGTACTTTTGCAGGAAAATAATTGGAGTAAAGAAGGAGGTATCGCTTCGCTCAGTGAGGTATCGCTTCGCTCGGTGAGGTAAAGAGTTTAAAGTGTAATATCTCAATTTTCTACTAAGCGAAGCGGTACCTGACTAAGCGAAGCGGTACCTCACTGAGCGAAGCGATACCTCCTTCTTTACTATTAAATAAAAATGCAACCCAAATGAGAAAGAGTTTATTAACGGTTTTAATCGTTCTGGCAGGCATCGTATCATCGTGCCAGTCGGGCAAAAAGCAAGATTATATGGTAAAAATTGAAACAACGATGGGCGACATCGTAGTAAAACTGTACGATGAAACCCCCAAACATAGGGATAACTTCGTAAAACTGGCTAAGGATGGAACGTATGAAGGAACACTCTTCCACCGTGTGATAAAAGACTTTATGGTGCAGGCCGGCGACCCGGATTCAAAAACAGCTACCCCGGGCCAGATGCTTGGTAGTGGTGATGTAGGTTATACCATCCCGGCAGAGTTTGTTTATCCTAAATACTTCCACAAGAAAGGTGTACTTTCTGCCGCACGTATGGGCGATAGTGTAAATCCGAATAAAGAATCATCGGGTTGCCAGTTCTATATTGTTACCGGCAAAGTGTATGATGATGAAGCTTTGTTGTCTATGGAACAACAAAAGAATGATAATTATGGCCGGGTGAACCAGATTTTCTACGGTCTTGCAGGAAAGCACAAAGACGAAATAGAAAAGATGCAGAAGGCCAATGACCAGGATGGTTTAATGGATCTTCAGGAAAAACTGATTAAAGAGGCTGAAGAAGAAGCTGCAAAGATGCCCGAATTCAAATTTACTCCTGAGCAGGTTCAAGCTTATACAACCGTTGGTGGTACTCCCCACCTGGACAATGAATACACTGTATTCGGCGAAGTTGTTGAAGGAATGGACGTAGTTGAAAAAATCCAGCAAGTTGAAACCAACGGACAAGACCGTCCTAACGAAGACGTGAAGATCCTGAAAGTTACCGTCCAATAAATGGAAATAAACAAGCATACCCTTTCCAACGGTCTGAGGCTGGTACACAGCAGGGACGTAAGCACACAAATGGTGGCTCTCAACATCTTGTACGATGTGGGAGCCCGCGATGAAAACCCGGAGCATACCGGGTTTGCGCACCTTTTCGAACATCTGATGTTCGGGGGATCCGTGCACATACCCGATTACGACGAACCGCTTCAACGGGCCGGAGGAGAGAATAATGCATGGACAAACAACGATATTACCAATTACTACCTCACCATTCCACGGCAGAATGTGGAAACGGGTTTCTGGCTCGAATCGGATAGGATGTTAAGCCTTAACTTCGACCCCAAAGTGCTTGAAGTGCAACGGGGGGTGGTAATGGAAGAATTCAAACAACGGTGCCTTAACCAACCTTACGGCGATATGGGGCACCTGATACGGGATTTATCCTATAAAGTTCATCCGTACCGTTGGCCTACTATCGGCCTCGAACTTTCGCACATTGCCAATGCTACACTGGATGAAGTAAAGGATTTCTTTTTCCGCTATTATGCCCCCAACAATGCAATAATCGCAGTAACGGGTAATATTACTTTCGATGAAGCCCTCAGGCTGACCAAAAAGTGGTTTGGCGCCATTCCCATGCGGGATATTCCGGTAAGAAATCTGCCAATTGAACCCGTACAAACCGCTCAACGCCGGAAAATTGTTGAACGTGATGTTCCGGTAGATGCACTGTACATGACTTTCCAGATGAGCGACCGTTTCAGTCCTGAATACTATGCTTTTGATATCCTTTCGGATATATTAAGCAATGGGCATTCCAGCCGGTTACGTCAACGGTTGGTACAGGAAAAAAGAATATTTTCAACCATTGATGCGCACATATCGGGAAGTATCGACCCGGGTTTACTCAATATCAGTGGAAAACCAAATACCGGAGTCTCGCTGGAAGAAGCCGAAGAAGCTGTATGGGAAGAACTCAATTCCCTGCGAAATAACCTTGTGGACGAGAAGGAGTTGGAGAAAGTAAAAAACAAATTTGAGTCGACCCACATTTTCGGGAATATCAACTACCTGAATGTGGCAACTAACCTGGCTTGGTTCGAACTTATCGGACAAGCCGAAGACCTGGACAGTGAAGTTTTTAATTACCGGGCAGTAACAGCCAGCCAGATACAGGAACTGGCTAATATATATCTGCAACCCGCTAATAGTTGTGTATTGTATTATAAGAGGAGGTAAAGTGAAATACTCAGGCCATTACAAAGCCTTAATAAAACTGGGTGTACCTATTGTCATCGGGCAGTTGGGAGTAATAATCCTGGGCTTTGCCGATACGTTGATGATTGGTCATTACAGTACGAATGACCTGGGAGCCGCTTCCTTTGTGAACAATGTGTTTAACCTTGCCATTATTTTCAGTACCGGATTCTCGTACGGATTAACCCCCATTGTAGGTGGATTGTACGGTACCGGGAAACTTCAGAAAGCAGGTCAGGCACTTAAGAATAGTCTGCTTGCCAACTTCCTGATAGGATTGCTGCTCACATTACTTATGTTTATCCTTTACCTGTTCGTCGACAAACTTGGGCAACCGGAAGAATTATTGCCGCTTATCCGTCCGTATTATATTATCCTACTGATATCTTTGGTATTTGTTATGCTGTTCAATGCTTTTAAACAATTTACCGACGGTATAACCGATACCCGCACGGCCATGTGGATATTACTGGGTGGCAACGCTTTTAACATTATCGGTAATTATATCCTAATTTACGGTAAATTGGGTTTACCCGAAATGGGATTGGTAGGTGCCGGACTAAGTACATTAGCATCACGTATCCTGATGCTACTTACGTTTATAATAATCTTTTTCCTCAGTAAAAGATTTATGCAGTACCGCATGGGATTTACCCGGTTGAGTATTACGAAGAAACTTTTCTCCCAACTCAACAGTCTCGGTTGGCCGATTGGACTCCAAATGGGTATGGAAACTGCTTCTTTCAGCCTCAGCACTATTATGATCGGATGGTTGGGTACCATTGCATTGGCTTCACACCAGGTAATGCTTACTATTTCAACCTTTGCCTTTATGATGTATTACGGTATGGGTGCAGCCGTAGCAGTCCGTGTCAGCAATTTTAGCGGACAGGGAGATTGGGTAAATGTACGACGCTCGGCCTACAGTGGATTTCATATTATCATGTGTATGGCTTTAATTATTTCTACTGTCCTGTTCCTGCTCCGCCATCAGATTGGCGGCTGGTTTACGGATAGTGAGGCCGTATCTCTTACTGTCGTTTCACTGATTATTCCTATGCTGCTCTATCAGTTTGGCGACGGATTACAAATAACCTTTGCCAATGCACTCCGCGGTATATCCGATGTGAAGCCGATGATGGTTATGGCATTTTTTTCCTACTTCATTGTTTCCCTACCGGTAGGCTATTTCTTCGGTTTCGTACTCGAGATGGGAACGTATGGAGTATGGATGGCCTTTCCTTTCGGGTTAACAACTGCGGGTGTAATGTTTTGGCTACGGTTCAGGAAAAGGACGAAGATGTTTATTGAGAAAAAGAGTTAGGTCTCCTATACCTCACTTTACCTCACTCTTTACCTCACTCAAAATAATAATCATATGAGCAAACCCTCCCGTTTCACACTCATAAAGGTTACAGCTGGATATATCCTTCTGTTATCCGTCATATTCTTTGCGCTGATGTTCATTCACAGGGAGATACAGAACTTATCTGTACTTGATACCGAACAACTTCTTAAGAGCGACAGTCTGATGGTTTTGCTTCGCCAGAAAGACGAAAACACCATCCATATGCTTCGCGAACTGAACGAAGCCAACGAACGGCTTTTATCCGTAGAAGACCTGGAAGAAATAATCGCCCGGCAGGACACTGTAATTACTCAACAGCGTGTACAGCACCGGGTTGTTACAAGCCGCGATTCGATTGTTACTCCCGTGAAGAAAAAGGGCTTCTTCAAACGGCTCGGTGAGGTATTTGTACCTAAGAAAGATACCGCTAAAGTGGTAAGTACCACCATGGAGTTCACTACAGATACCCTGCTTAACGAATATAACCCGGGCGATAGTCTGCAACAGCAAATAATACAGGTAACCAAGCAGAAAAAAGATACCCACCGTACTGCTCTTCGCCGTAATAATGCCCGGATGAAGGAAATGAATGAATTGCTTACAGCACGTATCGATAGCCTGATACAGGATTATCAGGAAGAAATCATTTCCCAAGCCACACAGGAAGCCGAAAATCAGCAGGAAATACGTCGCCGTTCCACACAAACCATTGCCTGGATAGCTATGGGGGCTATTCTGTTATGTGCTGTATTCCTTGTAATCATACTACGCGATATTACCCGTAGCGATCGTTACCGACGCGAGCTTGAGGTAGCAAATAAACGCGCCGAAGAACTATTGCAGGCACGCGAAAATCTGATGCTGACTATCAGTCACGACTTCAAAGCTCCGCTTGGTTCAATTATCGGATACATCGATCTGCTTTCAGAACCTGATGCAGATGATAATAGCCGGAAAGAGTATCTGGCAAACATGAAAAGTTCGTCCGACCATCTTCTGAAACTAGTTACCGACTTACTCGATTTTCACCGCCTCGACCTGAATAAAGCGGAAGTAAACCGGATAACCTTCAATCCGGCTCAGTTGTTCGACGAGGTAAGAATCAGTTTCGA
This sequence comes from Bacteroides sp., assembly GCA_032108265.1. GTDB lineage: Bacteria > Bacteroidota > Bacteroidia > Bacteroidales > Bacteroidaceae > Bacteroides. The sequence continues at coordinate 69,213 of DAMCMT010000006.1, read as the reverse complement.
ACCTCTTATCCAAAACAAGGGATTAGCCTTTCAATACAACATTGCTTCCGTACTTGATAATACTTATATAAGCGACCCGCACCGTATCCGGCAAATAGTGAATAATCTGTTGTCCAATGCCGTGAAATTTACTCCTACGGGCAGTATAACTTTATCGGTAAAATACGATTCCTCCCATCTGGTGATTTCGATAGCCGATACCGGAAAAGGTATGGAACCGGCAGATAAAGAGCGCATTTTCCAGGAGTTTACCCGCCTTTCGGGTGCTCAAGGTCAGGAAGGCTTTGGATTAGGGCTGTCTATTGTCAAAAAACTCATCCATCTGCTCGAAGGTAGTATCGAAGTGGATAGTACACAAGGAAAGGGTAGCACATTCACTGTTAAGTTGCCACTTTATCCCGTAGAATCGTCATTAAGTGGAGGTACGACGAAGCAAACCAACCATGTTTTACTTATTGACGATGATAAGATACAGCTTAATCTTACATCTGCTATGCTGTCAAGAGCCGGAATAACAACTGTATGTTGCGAACAACTCGACCAATTGATAGAACATTTACGCAATGAAACATTCGATGTACTCCTGACTGATGTACAAATGCCTGCCATGAGTGGCTTCGATCTTCTGAAGTTGCTCCGTGCATCCAATATACCGCAAGCCCAAACCATTCCGGTTATTGCAGTAACCGCCCGCAGCGAAATCAATGGAGAACAATATAAACAACACGGATTTGCCGGTTACCTGAATAAACCATTCAATGCAACCGAATTATTGAATACGCTTTCCGGATATAAGCCGTATATACAGAGTGATTCCGCATCTTTATCTGTAACTGATAAACTGGATTTCTCTGGATTAACGCAATTCGCCGCAGGAGATGTAGAAAAAGAACGGGAAATCCTGGATAATTTCATGGTTCAGACCGGCAATAACCTTAATACACTTAAGGAAGCCCTCGAAAATAAAGATGTGGATACTATAGCTTTCATCTCACATAAACTTATTCCACTATTAAAACTTATCGGTGCAAACGAAACAGTTGTTATATTACAAAGGCTGGAGGTGGCAACTGGAAAGGAATTCAATCCGGATATAAAAATGGATACACAGCAGGGAATTGAAAAAATGCAGGAAATATTATCAATAATTGCTTCGGGCAAATAATAATTCATGGTATAATAAGTTACTAATTGCATATCCACAGAGTATTCTCCTATAGTTTATGGATTCGGATATGGGGTTAAAGAGCCGCTTTAATCCTGCGGCTCTTGTATTGTATTCTTTAAAAAATTTGCATTGTTAT
>DAMCMT010000006.1:0-67899 GCA_032108265.1 Bacteroides sp. | reverse complement strand
AGATTTATACTAATCTTTTTAGGCAAAAATTTGTTTATTTTGTATATCATTCATTTCACTAAAAAATCTGGCATGTCGCGAAAATGGATTAAACGGATAGGGATTATTATCTCTATTCCTATAATATTAGTCATTCTAATTGTTATACTTATATATATTCCCCCTGTTCAGAATTTTCTGCAACGGAAGGTCACTGCATATATATCCCGCACTACCGGGATGGACATAACTATCGACCATGTAAACATCCGCTTTCCTCTCGACCTGGTTGCAAAGGATGTACGTGTCATTCAATCGCCCGATACCATTCTGGCACTGGAAAGTATGGGGCTGAAAGTGCGGTTGAGGCCATTATTAAAAGGAGATATTGAAGCACACGGCGTATTCCTTGAGAATGCAGCCGTAAATACAGCCAATATGATTCCCACGATGCAGCTTCGCGGGCAATTGGGACGTTTGTATGTTGATACCAAAGTTATTCGTCTTTCCGAACAACTTGTCGACCTTGAAACTGCCGAGTTGAATGATGCGAACTTGTTACTAACAATGCGCGACACCGCTGTGGTAGATACCGACACTACCCAGACAGCAATGAACTGGAGAATCCTTTTACCCAACCTGGAAGTTAAAAACGTTGCTTTCAGTATGGAGATACCCGCCGATACCATGAATGTAAATGCTTACATTGGCGACGGGCAAATAAAAGACATCATAGCCGACCTGGGTAGCCAAACCTATAATATCAATAACATTTCGATTGAACAAACCAGGGTTAACTACGACAAAGGAATTCTACCACCCGCCCGGGGATTAGACCCGTCGCACATTGCCGTACGCGATGTTCGTATCGAAATAGATTCCGTACTCTACCGAGGACAGGAAATGGCTGCCGTTATCCGCGAACTTACCATGAATGAACGTTCCGGACTTAGCATTACTTCCATGTCGGGACGGTTATATGCCGATTCAACCATGTTGCGCGTACCGGCATTTAATATGCAAACTCCTCACTCTGAGATAGATTTTACTGCCCAAACCTACTGGGAACCACAAACTACTTTCCAGATAGACCGTTTACAGGCGAATCTTAATGCCCGGTTGGGTAAGCAGGATGTACTGTTGCTGGCCGGCGATATGCCTGCTTCATTCCAACGCGATTATCCGTCGCGCCCGTTTGTTGTACAACTTGCGGCCGACTGTAATATGAATAACCTGCAAATCTCCCGTATCTCGGCCGAACTTCCCGGAGCAATCTCTTTATCAGGAAGCGGCCAGGTATTACAAATAACAGACAGCATCAACCGCTCGGCTGATATTAATATGCAATTGCGCACACAACGGCTTGACTTCCTGTTGAGTCTCGCGGGTATAAAACGCGATGGCTCCATCGTTATTCCTCCTCTCTCTATGAATGCCGGAGTAAAGATGAATGGTTCGCAGATTGCTGCGAATCTACTTGCTCGCGAAAGTGTAGGAACTGTAACACTGAACGGTACATATAATATAAATTCCGACGCTTATAAAGCTGATATTAAAATAGACTCGCTACAGGTAAATCACTTCCTTCCACGAGATTCAATATACTCCCTTTCGGCAAGCGCCAATGCCACCGGGCGCGGTATTGATTTTGCTTCTACCCGTACAACAGCTACTGCCCAGGCATCGGTGGATATGCTACAATACGGTCGCTACGAGATTACCAACATCGACATTACAGCCGAACTTAAGAATGCACTTGCAACTGCCCATATAACCAGCAACAATGAACTTCTGGTAATGGATGCCTGGGGAGAATACCGGATGAATACCCGCTACATCGACGCCCGCGCGTCGGTAAATGTAGCCGATGTGAATTTGCAGGAGCTCGGTATAATTGACCGCCCGATGCAGAATACGCTATCTCTTGCCCTGTCAGCCGAGGCCAAACAGGATTCAGTGCAACTATTCGTAGTCTCGGGCGACCTTGAAGCACGACTTCGCGCACAAGGACCCGTACAGGAACTAATCAACCGGTCGACGACATTTGCAAATGAACTGATGCAGCAGATTGATGCCCGCCGATTGAATCACGTCGAACTGAGAGAAGCGCTTCCTACTGCCCGGCTGAATCTGAAAGCAGGGCCAAATAACCCCGTCAGCCGCTATGTGGCAATGAATAATATCCGCTTTAATAATCTCTCCGCCGTTTTTGCAGCTACTCCCGAAAGAGGACTTAACGGTGCCATGTTTGTGCGTGGATTACATGCCGACACATTACAACTGGATACGGTTTATCTTGTTGCTTTCCAGGATACAGCCCGCCTGAACCTGCGTGCGGGAGTAATTAACGGCCCGCAGAATCCACAATATACCTTCCGTGGCTCACTGACAGGAGAAATCCGCAGTGAGGATGCCGAAGTAATGCTTGATTATCTGAACGAACGGGGCGAACGGGGTATGCATCTGGGTGCCAATGTACGTCCTACAAGCGACGGAGTGCAGATACAGTTTATTCCTGAAACGCCAGTTGTTGCATTCCGTAACTTCCGCTTTTACGAGAATGAAGTCTTTATACGGAATAACGGTCGTGTACTAGCCAATCTGGAAATGCTCGACAGTCTCGGTACGGGAATTCGCGTTCATTCACTTCCCGATACGACTTATCTGCAAAATCTCGACATTGAAATCAGACGTATCGAACTAGGTGATATCAGCCGGGTGTTGCCTTATTATTCCAGCTTCTCGGGATTATTCTCACTGGAAGCAACCTTTCAGCAAACCCCGGAAAACATACAATTATCTGCCGAGGCCAATATAAACGACCTGGTATTTGAAGGCCGGGGTGTAGGTAATATCGGACTTGGAGCTACCTGGCTTCCCGGCAGTGAAGGGCGCCATTACCTCGATGCTTATCTGGGATTGGAAGGAAACCAGGTGCTTACCGCCAACGGAACTTTACAGACAGGAGTGCAGGATAATCTCAATGTAAATGCAACTCTGGAACACTTCCCGTTATATGTAGCCAATGCTTTCGTACCCGAGGGTCTGATTGCGTTGAACGGCGATCTGGATGGTGACCTGGCCGTAACCGGTTCAACATCACAACCTATGATAAACGGAGAATTAAAACTTGATAGTGTTGTAGTAAATTCTCCTCAGTATGGTGTTAGCTTTAATCTCGATGAGCGTCCGCTACAAATAACAAACAGCCTGCTTACATTTAACGACTTTGCCATATACACGGCAAACCGTAATAATCCGTTTACCATAAACGGTACAGTAGATTTCAGTAACCTGAGTAATGCGCGGGCAGATCTTACCTTACTGGCCAATAACTACGAATTACTCAATGCACCGCGTACAGATAACAGTATTTTGTACGGACAGGCATATATTGACCTGAATACTACTATCCGTGGCCCGTTAAATGCTTTGGCCATTCGTGGTAACCTTAATCTGCTTGGTAATACAAAGGCACATTATGTACTAACTGATTCGCCACTCACCGTACGAGACAGGTTGGGGGATATGGTAGAATTTGTTTCATTCTCGGATACCGTTCAGGTTGCCGAGGAACCCGCTTCCACATTAACCGGTATTGATATGGCTATGACCATTAATATTGAAGAAACCGCACAAGTAGGTGTCGACCTTACGCGCAACCGCGATAGTTATGTGGATATCGAAGGTGGTGGGAACCTTTCATTCCAGTACACACCTCAGGGCGATATGTCGCTCACAGGACGGTACACGGTTAACAATGGAAACCTGAAATATTCTCTTCCGGTGATTCCGTTGAAAGAATTTGCCATCAATCCGGGTAGCTATATCGATTGGGTAGGAGATCCGATGAATCCGCGCCTCAACGTGAAAGCAACCGAACGGATGCGTGTACAGGTGCCGGAAGATGATAATAATACCCGGATTGTAAGCTTCGATGTATCCATCGAATTACAAAATACATTGGACGACCTGCAATTAGTATTTGATATTGTTGCTCCTGAAGATCCGGATATACGACAGGAACTGGAAGCCATGGCTCCTGAAGAGCGCAGCAAACAGGCTGTAGCAATGATGGCTACAGGTATATATATGGCCCGCGGTTCAGCCGGTGGCGGAGACTTCAACCTGGGATCGGCATTGAATAACCTGGTGCAGAACCAGTTGTTCGGTCTGGCAGGTTCGGCACTTAAATCAGCTAACATCACTTTCGGTAGGGAAAGCTATGAGGATAACGGTTCCGACCGGACCGACTACAACTTCAAATACTCGCAACGTCTGTTCAATGACAGGGTACAGGTAGTTATCGGCGGTACCATTACTACCGGAAATGAAGCGGAAGTAACCAATTCGTTTATCGACAATATTTCTTTGGAATATCGTCTGGATAAATCGGGTACCCGATATGTACGTGTGTACCATGACAGGAATTACGAAAACGTATTCGAGGGCGAAATAGTAGAAACCGGAGTCGGTCTTTTACTTCGTAAGAAAGTGAACAGGCTGGGAGAACTCTTTATTTTCCGGAGAAACAGAAATAATAATCAGACTCAACAACGATGATACAAAAAATATTAAAATATACAGCGGGTTTTGTAATTCCGGTTCTTTTATTGGCTTCTTGCTCTACCACCAAGAACCTGCCGGAAGGGCAGGTACTCTATACCGGTATTAAGAAAACCGAAATAGAGAACGAGTCCAAAACAGAAACCGGGAAGGAAGCCGTATCAGAAGTAAAAGCAGCATTGGCTAAAGCACCCAATAATTCGCTTTTCGGTAGTTCATCCCTGCGTCATCCCTTTGCTTTCGGCTTGTGGATATACAACGCCTTTGTAAACTCGGATAGTGGCATTGGCAAATGGATTTTCCGTAAATTTGCAGCCGATCCTGTATTTATATCAACCGTTAATCCCGAATTGCGTACCAAAGTGGCAACCAATCTGCTGCACGATTACGGATTCTTTAACGGAACAGCCGGTTTCGAAGTAATTCCCAACGATAAGAATCCAAAGAAAGCTGGCATCAATTATTACATCAACATGCGCGAGCCATGGTTTCTGGATTCCATTCAATACCGGAATTTCCCGGAGGAAGCAATGAGGATTATTTTTGATGACAGAGGCCCTAAAGGTCTTTTACATAAAGGTGCACAATTCAATGTTATCGACCTGGAAAACGAGCGTCAGCGTATTAGCCGACAGCTTCGTAATGAGGGATATTATTATTTCCGCCCCGATATGGTTGCTTATCAGGCAGATACAACTCGTATGCGGTATTTGGTCGACCTCCGAGTTTTGCCAAAACCTGGTATTCCGCCCGAAGTGCGCAAACAATGGCGTATTGGCGATGTATCTGTGCATTTGTTCGGTGTATATGGCGAGGTGCCCAACGATTCGATGAGATACAAAGATCTCACTATTTACTACCACGATAAGCTGCGGGTACGACCGAAAGTTCTTCTAAACCGTATCCGGATGAAACCCGGAGAACTGTATGCACAACGGCAAAGCGCCAACACGCAGGAAAGATTTGCTGAATTGGGTATATTCAGGTATACTGAAATGCAGTTTACACCTAAAGATTCGACCGCAACGAACGACTTGTTGAACCTGGATATCAAATCGGGTTTTGACCTGCAGTACGATGGACAATTCGACTTGAACCTGGCTACGAAGAGCAACGACTATGCCGGGCCCGGTGCCGGATTCACTGTTACAAAACGCAACATATTCCGGGGAGGCGAAAGTCTTACCGTGGGTCTGAAAGGTTCGTATGAATGGCAAACCAAATCAGCACCGGGTGCAAGTGATTCAAAGGTTAATTCGTATGAAATAGGTATTAATACCTCACTTAATTTTCCTCGAATTCTTTTTCCCTGGCTGGGAAGCAAGGAATGGAATTTCCCGGCATCCACCGTTATCAGCCTGAATGCCGACCTGCTGAACCGCGCCCGCTTTTTCAGGATGTTATCTTTCGGAGGAAATATAACATATAATTTTCAACCAACCCGGGTAAGCACGCATTCTATAACACCTTTCAGGCTTACATTTAATGTATTGCAAAGCAGGGAAGATGCATTTGATGATATACTGGAAGAGAATGAAGCATTAGCCAAAAGTATGGAAGACCAGTTTGTACCATCCATGAGTTATACTTATACGTATGACGATGGACAATTGCAACGTAGAAGAAATCATTTCTGGTGGCAATCAAGTATTACATCAGCGGGTAATATAACCTCGGGTATATATTCTTTATTGGGCAAAGGTAAGGATGGCGAGAAAACTCTGTTAGGATCTAAAATGGCTCAGTTCGTAAAACTTACCAGTGAAGTTCGCTATACTTGGAATATCTCCAAAAACCAGGCTTTGGCTACCCGTTTTATGGGTGGTATTTTATATCCTTACGGGCCGAGTAAAAAGGGAGCACCATATAGCGAGCAGTTTTTTATAGGTGGCGCCAATAGTATCCGTGCATTTACTATCCGTACTATTGGGCCGGGTACGTATGTACCTGCTATACGTAAAAGATATTCTTACCTCGACCAAACCGGAGAAATAAAGCTGGAGGCAAATGTGGAATACCGTTTCCGTATTATAAAAGACCTGCATGGAGCATTATTTCTGGATGCCGGTAATATATGGATTGTTCGGGAGGATGAGAAGCGACCGGGAGGTAAATTCACTATGAAAAACTTTCCCGACAACATTGCATTAGGTACCGGGGCAGGATTACGATACGACCTTACGTTCCTGGTTGTCCGCCTGGATTGCGGCGTGGCACTGCATGTTCCCTACGAAACTACCAAAAGCGGATATTACAATATCCCGAAATTTAAGGATGGTATAGGGTTGCACCTGGCTATCGGTTATCCGTTCTGATTCTGCAATTTCTTTTACCCCTTGTATGTGGGTTAAAACGTATAGGGCTATACTGCAAATGGTATAGGGCTATACTACAAATCATATAGGGCTATACTCCAAATCATATAGGGCTATACTTTCAAGCGTATAGGGCTATACTTCCAAGCGTATAGGGCTATACTGTAAATAATATAGGGCTATATTATAAATCGTATAGGGCAATAAAGAAAGTGGTCTTTTTGTAGCTCATACCTCATTTTTTCGTAAACTGATTGATTTGAGAATAGCAAATAAAGATAAGAATGTGGCTGAACTTTATCCTCTTATTCTTAAATGGTGTGGTGAACAGATTGGTAGTTAGATTTTAATAATTAATACCGTAGCATAAGCCGATATTCCTTCTTCCCGTCCGGTAAATCCAAGTTTCTCAGTGGTAGTGGCTTTGATGGAAATATCATCCGTATCGATATTCATTATTTCGGCCATTACCGATTGCATGGCGGGTATATGGGGATTGAGTTTCGGTCGCTCGGCACAGATGGTCGAATCGATATTGCCTATTTCGTAACCCTTATCTCTAATCAGTTGAACTACTTTGCGTAGTAGGATTTTACTGTCGATATCTTTATATTCACCGGATGTATCGGGGAAATGATAACCTATATCGCGCATATTTGCTGCACCCAGTAATGCATCGCAGATAGCATGTATCAGTACATCAGCATCCGAATGACCCAGTAAACCTTTTTCATGTTCAATGCGGATGCCTCCAATCCATAAATCGCGGCTTTCTACCAGTTTATGCACATCGAACCCCAATCCTACACGTATTTTCATGACTATTTTTATTAAAATTTTCACCACAGGGTACACAGAGTTACACTGAGTTTTAAATCTACTGCAAATATACATTTTACTCTGTGAAACTCTGTGTACACTGTGGTAAAAAAGGGTAAAATTTACCTCCCGAACATATCTCTTATTCCTCCCAGATTAAAACCCAGTGTTAACCGCAAAGTCTGGTCGAGCGGATTGTTCTGAGCCGTCGATACCAGATATGAAGCATCTATAGAGAATATATCCATTTTGAAACCCGCGCCAAAAGAGAAAAACTGGCGGTTGCCTTTGCTTTTGTGTTCCCAGTGATAACCGGTACGTACGGAAAACTGTTTGTTGTAGGTATATTCGGCTCCCAGCGACCATTGTATTTCTTTTAACTCTTCGCTGAATCCGCCCGGTGCATCACTAAACGACCGGAATATCCCACTGATGGGCGATATATCATTGTAATTGCGTTCCAACCTTTCTTCGTAATCCTCCTGCGACTCATCATCGCGCTTTACCGGCCGGGTTGGAACCATATATTTATTCAAATCCAGGTGCAATCCGATGGAGTGATAATCGTTCATAGGGATAAGCCAGGAAGCCCCGAGCCGTAGGTTAGTTGGCAGAAACTGGCTGTTATTACCACTATCGTATGATATTTTTGTACCTATATTTGAAGCATTCAGTCCGAAAGAAAGAACGGACTCATTATAGCCGATCATTATGGTATTGGTATAGAAGAAAGCAATGTCAGCAGCAAAGGCCGAACCAGATGAAACATCCTCATCTAGCTTGTAAGCCAGGTCGGAATGTATATAACGCAAGGCAACAGCAGCCGAGAAATGGTATGAAAGCATACGGGAGTACGCAACGTCTATCGCCATTTCGTACGGATGAATGGTGTATTCTCCATTCTCGCCTGCTTGCACATCGCCCAGCGAGAAGTAACGCAGTGATGCACTTACAGCCTGATAGTCGCCAATGCAATAATATCCCGAAATGTATCCCAGGTTAATATCATTTACCAATTTACGTAACCACGGGGTATACGAAAGAGCAACCCCGGCCCGGTGAGTGGAAAAAGGATATTTAGCCGGATTCCAGAACTGCGATGTGGCATCGGGTTCGGTAGCTACACCGACGTCGCCCATTCCGCCGGCACGGGAATCGGGAGATATTCCAAGAGAATTGACACCAGTCTGAATAGGGTTAAACTGATCTTTTTGTGCCAGGATAGTGACAGAAATACATAAGAAAGTGGCGAGTAAATACAGTTTCTTTTTCATAATCTGCGGTGAATAAAATATTATACCTTATTCTATAAATCAAACTGTAAAAAAGAAACTTTATTGTATCGAAGATGGATATTTTCCGGTCGATCAGCGAATATGGAAGTCGAGTAATTTTTCTCCTTCAAGATACCCTTGCAGATGTTGTCCGATGTGTACCGGGCCTACTCCCGCAGGAGTTCCTGTGAAGAGTAAATCTCCGATTTTAAGAGTTACAAAGCGGCTTACGTAAGCTATGATATCATCAACACTGAACAGCATATCTCCTGTAAATCCATGCTGAACTTCCTTATTATCTATGGTAAGGTTGAAATGGAGTTTCTGTACATCCGTGTAATTACTTACCGGGACAAAGTTTCCGATAGCAGCCGAATTATCAAACCCTTTTGATAATTCCCAGGGATGGCCTTCTTCGCGGAATTGGCGTTGAAGGTCGCGGGCAGTAAAATCAATGCCGATGGTAAGAGCGTCGTAATATCTATGTGCAAAGCGGGGAGCAATATTTTTTCCCAGACGGTTAATACGTACAACCAGTTCTGTTTCGTAATGTATTTCCTTGGAAAAATCGGGAATAAAGAAAGGTTTTCCATCTTTCAATAGCGCCGAGTCGGGCTTCATAAAGATAACGGGGTTTTCATTCACTTCGGTATGACCTAATTCTTTTTTATGCAGGTCATAGTTCATTCCTACGGCAATAATCTTCATTTAGTCGTTCTCATTAAAGTTTAGCCGGTTAAACATAACGGCCAGGTGGGCATACAGGGAAGTATTTTGTACAACGATATTTTCGGGAACACGGATACGGAAAGGGGTAAAGTTCCATACGGCTTTAATACCGCCTTCAATCATAGTATCTGTTATCTGTTGGGCTATTTCGATAGGCACGGTCAGTACACCGATGTTAACATCATATTCTTTCATCTTTTCCGCAAAGTCGTCCGAATGGAAAATAGGAATACCGTTTATCTGTTTTCCTACTTTAGATGGATTTACATCAAAAGCAGCAACGATTTCGAGTCCGAATTGATTGAGTCCGGAGTCTCCCAGCAATGCACCTCCCAAACTACCTACCCCGAAGAGTACCGCCTTGTGTATATTAGTGAAACCAAGAAAATCTTCCAACACTTCAATAAGCGAATCGATTTCATATCCTACACGGGTACGACCTGATACGTTGACGTAAGATAAATCTTTGGCTATCTGTGATGCATCGATGTTTATCTCTTTGGAAATTTGGGTGGAGGATACGAATGTCTCACCTTTCTTCTTCAACAATTTCACGTTCGAAAGGTACCACGGAAGCCTGCGTAATGTAGGCTCCGGCACTTTAGGTATCGCTTTATGGCGTCTTTCGTTATTCATTGCATTAAGTGCGGTTAATTCTTTTCTTAGTGGCTGACAAAATTAAAGATTTTTTTCTGTAATTGATATTATTCACCCAGTATTTTCATTATTGGCAATGAAACGGATACGCCCGTTGAACGATAATCCAGCTTATCGAAACTGACAAATACTCCTACACGCCCCATGTCCAGTAATCCGATAGAATAGCCAACCTCCGAATAAGCATCCCGATCCTTGACAAACAAAGTGCGTAGATGTAAAGCTTCATCAAAATGTTTTCGTTGCAGAAAAGGCAGATGTTTTATTAACAGATAGGGTGTACTCCACATTACATTTGCCTGTGCCCAGCGGGAATCAGTAGACAACGAATAGTTTCCAAGCATGGTAAAACCTTGATTGAAAGCCCGTTCGGTTACCGGCAGACGGGTAGCCGAGAAATGACGGAAGTCGGCAAATTGCACATCCTTTTTATCCCACAAAGTACCACCATTCACATACCAGTACAGGTTATTGAACATTCCGAATTTAATGGTTTGCTCCATGGAAAATTCGAACCGCTTAAAAGACGGAGTAAGCTTGTCGGCTCCGCCGTGTGCGAATGCCTGTTGATATAGGATACTGAAAGTGGGCCAGGAAGAGTTTTCGTAAATCTTCCGTCCGTAAATCATCCGGTAATAATGCGCCGGAGTGTAGGATAACGATACGGTGGCTTTCAATACATCATTCTCAGGCATAGGTATATATCCATCGTTTCCGGGAATATTAGGCTTTGCCTTTTTACCAAAAAGGCTTTTATTTACGTGATTATCAAGTGTATTCCGACGTTCCCAGTCCAGGATGGAGGTAAACAACATACTGTTTATAATTTCAACCTGATTACCAACGGTAAGGTATTTCCTTTCGAACATCCTTATATCATTCCGTCCGAAAAGAAGGGAGGAATAACTGTTTATCATTCTCGATTCGCCTGTTTCCGTATTGAAATCTGATGAAGCGATACCTCCTGTTAACCAGAACCGTCCAAGGTTACGAGGAGCATAATCCAGAGTTAAAGTACCCTTGCCAATCCATTCCTTGCGGGCAGTGGTGTAATAAGCTTCGGGAATGAATTTCATCGTGGTTGTTTCACTCAGCTTCAATCCGGTTTCAAGTGTTGCACCCACCCATAAACCGTCGACAAAATTATATTCGGGAACATAAGATGGTAAATCTTTCAGGGTAATCCAGGCCTTTTTATTTTTGGTTTGATATGTTTTGCCTACTAATAAAATTTGAAGCAACTCGTTCCCAAAACCCTTTTTCTTTTTTCCCTGCACAGAATCTCCCGTAAGTTCTTTTTTATATTCGTAGCTGGCCAGTTCTTCCTCACTGAGTGGAATACTTCGCACCTTCGTCCAATACAAGGAATCGCGCAGGGTAGCCAGAGAATCGGTTTTTTCCTGATAATTCCGCAACTTACGTTCGTATTTATACTTAGACCGGGTGGTATCCGATAATTGAATGGATTTTGCCATGAGTTTGGACAGTTTATATGCCTCACGGGTCGACAAATCTTCTTTTGCCGTGAGTTCCTGAATCTTTTCAATTGTTTTTTCCTGCTTCGGCGTCAATTTGGAGATAACAGAAGGTTGCGAGATTTCCGCTGCCGTTGAGGTAAAAAGTTGATTCAGTTCCGCCTTTTCTACTTTTTGATATTTAATGGAAGAAAGATAGGCTGCCTCGGCTTTCAATCCCAACATACTCATAGACGCTTTCAGGCTGATAGAGGTACTAAGGAAAAGAGAGGGTTGAACTTCGTTACACGTCACGGTTATGCCGGCATTTAGACCTGTATCGGTAATACCCAGGTCTAATCCGGAAAGGCACCAAAGTTCTTCTACAATATATAAATGACCTGATACAAGTTGAGGATTATTCTTTTTAGGAATAACGCGGACTTTATTAATCAGATAATCTCCTTCACTATAACAACCATCCAGTTTAAAATCATAGAAGCTGAATGCACCCGCACTAAGCGGAGAAACTTTACCGAAAATTTCAGGTGTATAGAGATTGATGTCCGTTGTTTGCAGGGAAATCATAATATTCTCCGGGAAAGAATTGGTATAAGCAATTACCTCATTATCCCAGTTGTTGGGAGCAGTGTAAGTAACCTTTCTTTGTTCCTCGAGCAGGAAAGTACGATTCATGTATTTACCAACCATTTCGCGAAATTCTTTCGACAGCATCATGATACCCGGAACATCCATTAATTTGCCCGAACCTTTCAGATATGTATCGGCGGTATAAGTCGCCACCTGATAACGGTGTTTCGGTGCGTTTGCTATAGCATTGCGCATGACCGAATAGGCCGGGTCTTCATTGTCCCGGGTTATACGTACTTCGTGTAACTGATATACCTGTTCGGGCATGATGATATCTCTAACGAGTCCTTCCGGTGGAATCTGAACAGCAACAACTTGTTTGGTATAACCCAGTGATGAGACTTCACAGGTATAGCTTCCCGCCGGCAGCGTAGTATGGAAGAAGCCGGTATCATCTGTAACAAACCCTGAACTTAACTCGCGTATATAAATAGCTGCGTATGGAAGGGCTTCGCCTGCTTCATTCGTAACCTTACCGCGAAAATTTTGCGCAGAAAGTGATATGTACATGACGAGCATGAGGAAGAAGAGTAGGTTTCGCTTCATAGTCAGGAGGTAGTTTGTTAATTATCCGGTTATTAGACGTCAAAAGTAACATAATGTTGCAAAGTTAAGAACTAAATATTAATTTTGACCTGCAATAACGTAAAGAACATGAAAAAGAATGATTGGAAAGAGAGGTTGAATATAGTATATTCTACCAATCCCGATTATAATTACCAAGCTGAAGGCGAAGAGGAGCAGGAAACCCTTGCACCGGAGAAACAAAACCTTCGTGTACAGCTCGACCGGAAGAACCGTGGTGGTAAGGTGGTAACCCTTATTACCGGTTTCATAGGAACTGATGAGGATTTGAAAGACCTTGGCAAATTGCTAAAAACGAAATGCGGTGTAGGCGGCTCAGCCAAAGACAGTGAAATAATTATCCAGGGAGATTTTAAACAAAAGATACTGGATTTGCTTCTTAAAGAAGGATACACCAGAACCAAAGGAGCAGGAGGATAAAATAAAACATTCATAAACCCTATCCGCCTGTTATGTGCGGGTACCTTAAAAACGCTATACACGAATATGAAAAAGAAAAACGAAACACTGGGATTGAACCGGCGCGAGTTCCTCAGATTATCAGCGCTTGGTCTCGCCAGTCTGACTATTATGCCAAGCTGGAGTATGAACGGAAGGCGCATTGCACCTACCGACAGAGTTGTATTAGGTTTCATCGGACTTGGACAACAAGGAGTATCTGATTTCAGAAGCTTTAGTAGTTGCCCGGGTGTACAGGTAGCCGCTTGTTGCGATGTTGACTCAATTAAAAGGGAACGCTTCAAAAATATTATTGAAAAATGGCAGGCATCGAATAACTCGCCTCAGAGGTGCGATAAATACGAATTTTATGAAGATATGCTCGAAAGAAGAGACATTGATGCTGTATCTATTGCCACTCCCGACCACTGGCATGCGTTGAATGTTATAGACTCGGCCCGGGCGCAAAAAGATATCTATTGCCAGAAACCTCTTGGATACACTATTACCGAAGGTTGGGCCATGACAAAAGCCGTTAACGACAACAACAGGGTATTGCAGGTAGGTAGCCAGCAACGTTCGAGCAATGAATTTATTAAAGCCATTGCATTGGTACAAGCGGGTGCTATCGGACACATTGAGAAAATATATGCAAAGGTGGGTGATCCTCCACGACCTTTCGACTTACCCGAAATGCCGGTACCTGCCAACCTCAATTTCAACGAATGGCTGGGCCCTCTTAATAATCCGAATGTACATTATCACTCAGATATTTGTCCGGTTATCTCTATAGAGCCTAAACAAAACGAGCAACTCTGGGGAGCATGGCGCTGGTACCAGGAAACCGGTAATGGATTTACCGCCGACTGGGGTGCGCATATGTTTGATATTGCACAGGCGGCTATCGGTATGGATGGCTCTGCTCCGGTTGAATACATCCCGAAAGGCTATCAGGGTGCAAAATACCTGACAATGAAGTATGCCAATGGTATTATCATGACCGAACAACCGTACAGAGATGACGACTTGAATGCACAAGGCATCAAATTTATCGGAACCAAAGGTTGGATACAGGTTGCCCGTGGCTTCCTCCAGGCTTCAGACCCGAAAATCTTACAAGATACCGAAAAGAAAACTTCAGGCGTTAAAGCCGGAGAATTTGAAGTAAGCTCGCCACATATGCAGAATTTCATCGACTGTGTACGCTCGCGCAAGAAACCTGTAGCTTCGGTTGAAGTAGGTTGCAGTACCAATACACTTTGTTGTCTGGCTAATATTGCTACTGAGTTGAAACGTCCGGTAAAATGGAACCCGGCAACTCTTAGCTTTGTTGATGATGATAAAGAAGCGCAAAACCACAGACTGTATGGCTATAAGTATAGAGATAGATATGCAAATTGTTATATTGGAAAGTAATATATTTAATGGGGGACTCAAAAGTCCATTTTCGTCATTCCGAGCGTAGCCGAGGAAACTACTAGGCTATTCAGAAAGCTTGTGGGTAGCCTGTAGGCCCCTCGGCTACGCTCGGGGTGACGTGAAAGGCGACTTTTTGGACACCCTCTTCCTTTACCCCTCAATATTATGAATCTCCACTTCCTTCACCTTCTTGTATAAATCCGAAGCAAAGATAAAATCATTCAACCGTTTATTGCTCGAAGTAAATATATCGTCTTTATATCCTTCCCACTCTTTATGGCCCTCATAAATGAAAATGATATTCTCGCCAATACCCATTACCGAGTTCATATCATGGGTATTAATAATCGTTGTCATATTAAACTCTGTGGTGATACTATGAATTAATTCATCAATTACCAAAGACGTTTTCGGGTCTAATCCTGAGTTTGGCTCGTCGCAGAACAAGTATTTGGGTTTCAGTGAAATAGCGCGGGCAATGGCTACACGTTTCTGCATACCACCACTCAATTCGGCGGGGAATTTCTCGCTGGCATCCGATAGGTTTACACGATCCAAACAAAGCATAGCCCTCTTTTTGCGTTCGCGCAAGGTATCGTTACTGAACATATTAAGCGGAAACATCACATTATCCAGTACACTCATCGAATCGAAAAGCGCCGCACTCTGGAATATCATTCCCATTTCGCGGCGAAGCATTTTCTTTTCTTTCTTGCTCATAGCAAGAAAATTACGTTCATCGTACAGGATTTCACCCTTTTCCGGTTGCAACAATCCAACGATGCATTTTACAAGAACAGTTTTACCCGATCCACTTTGGCCAATGATAAGATTGGTTTTACCCTCGTCAAAGCGGCCATTAATATCTGTCAATACGGGCTTATCCTCAAACGATTTATACAAACCTTTTACCTCAATCATGCTGTCAGGAGTTTAGTTAATATCAGGTCGGCAAATAATATCAATACGCTGCTCGATACAACAGAGTTTGTGGATGCTTTACCTACATCAATAGAGCCGCCTTCGACGGTATAGCCGAAGAAAGACGAAACGCTGGCTATGATAAACGCGAAGAAGAACGATTTAATAATGCCGGCATAGACAAACCATTCGTTGAATACATACTGCAAACCGTATTCAAGGTCGGTAGCCATCATGATACCGCCAAACCACGCAGTGGCAAACGCGCCGATGATACCGGCAAAAATACTGAATATAACGAGTGCCGGAATAACGGTAAGCATGGCAACAATCTTCGGAAGAATAAGATAAGAGGCCGAGTTGACTCCCATAATCTCCAGTGCATCAATCTGCTGTGTGATGCGCATGGTTCCCAGTTCCGAAGCAATATTGGAACCGACCT
Organism: Bacteroides sp.; assembly: GCA_032108265.1. Lineage (GTDB taxonomy): Bacteria > Bacteroidota > Bacteroidia > Bacteroidales > Bacteroidaceae > Bacteroides. The sequence continues at coordinate 51,650 of DAMCMT010000006.1, read as the reverse complement.
TACCGGCAAGTATCAAACACATGATGGACGAAGAAAACTCGAGTAACATAATCTCGCGGGTAACATATCCCACCGTCCACCGGGGCATCCAGGGACTTTCGATATTGTATTTAATCTGGATGGTGATAACGGCTCCGATGAAAAAAGAGATAAGTAATACAATGCCAATGGAGTCAATTCCCAACTGATCGATCTCCTTAATATATTGTTTAAAATACATCCGCAGCCTTTCGGGACGCGCAAATGTACGCTTCATCAGCAGTATGTACCTTCCAAGAGTTTTTAACGCTTTGAACATAAATAGTTAATTTGACAGCAAATGTACAATTATTTTAGTTGGATTTTACTACATTTGCCGAAAATAACGAGGATATGGAAGAGAACAAGATGGTTCTTCGTTCAGAAGATCTGGTAAAGAAATACGGGAAGCGAACTGTGGTAAATCACGTTTCTTTCGACGTGAAGCAGGGAGAAATCGTCGGGCTGCTCGGACCTAACGGGGCTGGCAAGACCACTTCGTTTTACATGACCGTAGGGCTCATTACACCCAACGAAGGCCGTATATTCCTCGACGACCTCGAAATAACCAAGTATCCTGTTTACAAGCGAGCCCGCACCGGTATCGGCTATCTGGCGCAGGAAGCCTCCGTCTTCCGTCAGATGAGCGTGGAAGACAATCTGGCTTCTGTTCTCGAAATGACCGATAAGCCCAAAGACTACCAAAAAGATAAACTGGAAAGTCTTATTGCCGAGTTCCGCCTGGAAAAGGTAAGGAAGAACAAGGGAAATCAACTCTCGGGAGGCGAACGCCGCCGTACCGAGATTGCCCGCTGTCTGGCCATCGACCCGAAGTTTATCATGCTCGACGAACCTTTTGCCGGAGTAGACCCCATTGCGGTTGAAGACATCCAGCAAATTGTGTGGCGCCTGAAAGATAAAAATATCGGTATCCTTATTACCGACCATAACGTACAGGAAACACTTAGTATTACCGACCGTGCTTATCTGTTGTTTGAAGGAAAAATCCTGTTCCAGGGTAAGCCCGAGGAATTGGCCGAAAATAAAATCGTACGCGAAAAATATCTTAGTAATAGTTTCGTGCTGCGCAAGAAAGATTTCCAGACGGAAGTGATTTAAATGGGGGATTAACGTACATATTTCATATATACCATATCCACACATTGATTCCCATCTTCCTCAATAATAGGCTCAGGATAATTATCTACGAAAAAATTCTTGATAATCTTGTACTCCTTAAAACCGCAATCCCGGTAAAATTTCACTTGGAAAAACTCCTTGCCGGGAATACCTGTTCCACCTGTACCAAGGATAATTTCGTATGAGTCGGCGTATTGTTGGATAATATGCTGCATCATCCTTTTCCCATATCCTTTTTGCTGATGTTCGGGTGCGGTGCAAATATTCTTAACCTCTGCTGTAGTTTCTTCCACCAACACTGCGGTTGCACAAACCGGCAAATCATTTTCAAACATCACATATAGGTCCGAGTTTGGAAGATATTTCATAATCATCTCTACGGAAGGGTCGGCAATGAGAAGTAATTCCAGGTATTTCTCTTTCTCATTGTTTTTGTTTTCGATACGGATTAATCCAGATTCTTTATTCATTATTTGTAATATTAAATAACTGCTTTGTAAGGGTGCACACTTTTATGGTATAAGAGTGTACACTCTTGGGTGGTAAGAGTGTGCACTCTTGTGGGGTAAAAGTGTACACTCTTAGGGGGTAAGAGTGTACACTCTTGCAAAAGGGGGTGTTCACCCTGTTCAGAAGCCCTACAACGGTGCTTATTTGTTTAAAATATGAAAAAACCGGTGCGGGATTTTCAATTTGTATGTTTGTTTATATTACCACAATTCTATGTTAAAAAACAAGCACCCTTTAAAAAAGGATGCTCATTTTTTTAATGCAAATTCTAAAATATCTTTTTAGACTCTTGGCCTTGCTTCTTTTACTACCATTGTGCGGCCTTCGAATTCAGCGCCATTCAGTTCAGCAATTGCCTTTGCACCATCCTGTTCGTTGTCCATTTCAACAAAACCAAAGCCTTTAGAGCGTCCTGTTTCGCGGTCTGTAACAACTTTTACTGAAGATACTGATCCGTAATCTTCCATTACCTGTTGCAAATCTGCTTCCCTAACACGGTAGTTAAGGTTTCCTACATAAATATTCATAACAAAAATAAAATAAGTGAATAAAAAATATAATGGTATAAAACCATTATTTCGGGGGCAAAGGAAAGAATTATTTCCGGGAAAACAATTTTTCTATCTCTTTTTTTCCACATTTGCAGTGTTACAGACAATAATTGATGGTATGTTGTTTGATAATTAAAAGATTAACGCTAATTTTGCACGCTATTTCACAAGTTAGAATTCAGTAATTAGAAGTTTGGGGAACTCTTCTTATTCTTTCATTCTGTATTCTGGCTTTTAACTACCGAATTCTAAAAACAAAACATAAATAATTGTCGGAATGAACGTTTCATTACAAAACATTGACAAAGTAAGCGCATTGCTTACAGTGAAGATAGAGAAGTCTGATTATCAGGAACAAGTTGACAAATCGCTGAAATCAATACGCCAGAAAGCGCAAATCCCAGGATTCCGCAAAGGCATGGTTCCGATGAGCCTCGTAAAAAAGATGTACGGTAAATCGTCGGTAGCCGAAGAAGTAAACAAACTTCTTTCGGAAAACCTGTTTAGTTATATCCGCGAAAACAATATTAATATGTTGGGCGAACCCCTTCCGAACGAAAACCAACCCGCGGTTGATTTCGATACAATGGAAGAATTCGAATTTCTTTTCGATATTCCCCTGGCTCCCGAATTTACCGTAGAAGCTACTGCGAAAGATAAAGTACCTTATTATACAATCGACGTAACCGACGAAATGGTTGATAATCAGGTAAAACAATACACACAGCGCAATGGCAAGTACGAGCAGGTCGAAGCATACCAGGATAAAGATATGCTGAAAGGAACCCTGTCTGAACTTGAAAATGGAAGCACCAAAGAAGGAGGTATTCAGGTTGAAGATGCCGTATTGATGCCTGCATATATGAAAAGCGAGGAACAAAAATTCCTTTTTGCCGATGCAAAGGTTAATGATATCATCACATTCAATCCATATATTGCTTACGACGGTCACGATGCTGAAATAGCTTCGTTACTAAAAATAGAAAAAGAAGCTGTGGCCGAAATGAAATCAGACTTCAGCTACCAGATAAGCGAAATTACCCGCTTTGTGGAAGGCGAACTGAATCAGGAAATATTCGACCAGGTTTATGGCGAAGGCGTGGTGAAAACAGAAGAAGAATTCCGTGCTAAAACCAAAGAAAGCATTGCATCGACATTTGTTACCGACAGCGATTACAGATTCTTACTGGATGCCCGTAAAATGCTGACCGAAAAGGTTGGTAAACTCGAGTTCCCCGATGCTTTGCTGAAACGCGTTATGCAATTGAATAATGAAGATAAAGGCGAAGAGTTTGTAGATGAAAATTATGACAAGAGCATCGAAGAATTAACCTGGCATCTTATCAAAGAAAAATTGGTAAAAGAGTATGATGTTAAAGTTGAGCAGGAAGATGTGATTGCCATGGCCAAGAGCGCTACCCGCGCCCAGTTTGCTCAGTACGGCATGGCTAATATTCCGGATGATTTGCTGGATAACTACGCCATGGAGATGCTGAAAAAGAAAGAAACTGTAGACAGCCTGGTAAACCGCGCGGTAGAGACTAAACTGTCGGCAGCATTGAAAGAGAAAGTGAAATTGCAAAATAAAACTGTTTCTGTCGACGAATTCAATAAATTATTTGAATAAAACGGCAGGAAACGGTGCAATGTGCTAAAACTTCCTAAAGGGGAGGCTTTTGACCGAAAAATCAAGTCAAACATAAAAACAAAAAGCAAATTATATGATTTCTTTTTTGTAACTTTGTTAGCTTGAAAAATTGGAGGGGTCAACAGCCTCTTCTTGTTTTAATATTAAATAGGAATAAAAATGGATGATTTTAGAAAATATGCAACCAAACATCTCGGAATGAGTAGTTCGGTTTTTGACGGCGTTATCAAGTCGCAGCGGGATTATCTCAACCCGTATATCCTCGAAGAGAGACAATTAAACGTTACTCAGTTAGACGTGTTCTCGCGTCTGATGATGGACCGTATCATTTTCCTCGGAACACAGATCGACGATTATACTGCCAACACTTTGCAGGCTCAATTGCTTTACCTCGATTCGGTTGACCAGGGAAAAGATATTTCCATCTATATTAACTCTCCCGGTGGTTCGGTATATGCCGGACTGGGTATATACGATACCATGCAGTTCATCGGTAGCGATGTAGCAACAATCTGTACAGGTATGGCAGCTTCGATGGCGGCTGTATTGCTGGTTTCGGGTAAAGAGGGTAAACGCTCAGGACTGAAACATTCGCGTGTAATGATTCATCAGCCTATGGGTGGCGCTCAGGGACAGGCTTCGGATATCGAAATTACTGCCCGCGAAATTCAAAAGCTGAAAAAAGAACTTTATACAATCATAGCCGAGCATTCGCACACCGACTTTGATAAAGTTTGGGCCGATTCGGACAGAGACTACTGGATGAATGCGGATGAAGCGAAAGATTACGGAATGATTGATATGGTATTGGAACGTAAACCGTTATAATTTAATTGAAAATTGAAAGTTGAAAATTGAAAACGATAAGACGATTCTTTTTAGTTTTCAATTTTCAATCTTCAATTTTCAATTTTCAACTTAAAAAATGGAAGACTCGAAAACTACTAAAAAGAATCACAAGAAAAGATGCAGCTTTTGCGGACGACCGGAGAATGAAGTAGGTTTTCTGATTACAGGTGTCGACGGTTTTATTTGCGACAGTTGCTCTGAACAAGCATACGAAATAACTAAGGAAGCTTTGCGTGAAAGCAAACCTTCAACAACAGGTTTCCATAAACTCACTCTGACTCAGCTACCGAAACCGGCTGAGATTAAAGAATTTCTCGACCAATACGTTATCGGTCAGGACGATGCCAAAAGATACCTTTCGGTATCGGTGTATAATCACTATAAACGACTTCTTCAAAAAGATACTGCCGATGATGTGGAAATTGAAAAATCGAACATCATCATGGTAGGCAATACGGGTACCGGTAAAACGTTGCTGGCACGCACCATTGCCAAACTTCTGCATGTTCCCTTCACAATTGTTGATGCTACAGTACTGACCGAGGCCGGATATGTAGGCGAAGATATCGAAAGCTTACTTACCCGTCTGCTTCAGGTGGCAGATTATAATGTAGAAGAAGCCGAACAAGGCATTGTATTTATTGATGAAATTGATAAGATAGCCCGTAAAAACGACAATCCTTCTATCACCCGGGATGTAAGCGGCGAAGGAGTTCAACAGGGTTTACTCAAATTACTCGAAGGCTCGGTAGTGAACGTTCCACCCCAGGGAGGCCGTAAACACCCGGATCAGAAGATGATACAGGTAAATACCAAGAACATCCTGTTTATATGCGGAGGTGCGTTCGACGGAATTGAAAAGAAAATAGCCCAGCGACTCAATACACACGTAGTAGGCTACAATTCAGTTCAGAAGAATGATGCGATAGACCGTACCAACATGATGCAGTATATTGCACCTCAGGATTTGAAATCATTTGGTCTTATACCCGAAATCATTGGCCGTTTGCCTATCCTTACATACCTTAATCCGCTGGATCGTACAGCTCTGCGCGAAATACTTACCGAGCCCAAGAACTCCGTAATTAAACAATATACCAAGTTACTCGAAATGGATAATGTGAAACTTACATTTGAGCCTGAGGTATTTGATTACGTAGTCGATAAGGCAGTTGAGTACAAGCTGGGAGCCCGTGGGTTGCGCTCAATCATCGAAACCATTATGATTGACACCATGTTTATGGTACCATCGCAAAAGGATGTCGATAGTTGTGTGATTACCCTGGATTATGCCCGCAAACAACTTGAGAAGGCGAACTTCGCCAGTTTAAGGACTGCATAGGGGTACTAAAAATGATAATACTGCGTTCGCGCTTTTTTTCTTTAAAATATTAGTGGAAAATTACTTGCTAATTTAGAACTTGTTTCTAACTTTGTTTGAAACCAGGTGGGTGTTTTAATACATGTGAGCAAACAAATGAACTTAGCACTTTAAATAATGGCAGGAACTATTAATCTTACAAGCCGGTTAAAAGAACATTTCGGATTTGATAAATTCAAAGGGAACCAGGAAGCAATCATTCAAAACTTACTTCAAGGTAATGATACCTTTGTACTGATGCCGACCGGCGGAGGCAAATCTTTATGTTACCAGTTGCCTTCTTTGCTGATGGATGGTACGGCTATCGTTATTTCTCCGCTTATAGCCTTGATGAAAAATCAGGTTGACGCCATGCGTAATTTCAGTGAAGAGGACGGCGTAGCGCATTTTCTTAATTCTTCATTAAATAAAAGTGCCATTGACCAGGTACGCGCAGATATCCTTAGCGGGAAAACAAAACTATTATATGTAGCCCCCGAATCATTGACAAAAGAAGAAAATGTAGATTTTCTTCGCGATGTGAAGATCTCTTTTTATGCGGTAGACGAAGCGCATTGTATTTCGGAATGGGGACATGATTTCCGGCCCGAGTACCGACGTATTCGCCCCATAATCAATGAAATAGGTAAAGCACCCGTAATAGCCCTTACCGCTACAGCTACACCCAAAGTGCAGCACGATATCCAGAAAAACCTGGGTATGATTGATGCAACCGTATTCAAATCATCCTTCAACCGGCCGAATCTTTATTACGAAGTACGCGCCAAAACGAACAATATTGATAAGGATATCATTAAATATATAAGGAATAGTTCCGAAAAGTCGGGTATCATCTATTGCCTTAGCAGGAAAAGAGTGGAAGAGTTGGCCGAGATACTTCAGGCCAACGGCATTAATGCCCGCCCTTATCATGCCGGTATGGATTCGGCTACCCGAACCCAGAACCAGGACGATTTCCTGATGGAAAGAATTGATGTAATCGTAGCCACTATTGCATTCGGTATGGGAATAGATAAGCCGGATGTGCGTTACGTTATTCATTACGATATACCCAAAAGTCTCGAAGGTTATTACCAGGAAACCGGTCGTGCCGGAAGAGACGGTGGCGAAGGACGTTGTATAACATTTTACACTAATAAAGACCTCCAGAAACTCGAAAAGTTCATGCAGGGAAAACCTGTAGCTGAACAAGAAATCGGTAAGCAGCTTTTATTGGAAACTGCTGCATATGCCGAGTCTTCCGTATGCCGGCGGAAGCTATTATTACATTATTTCGGCGAAGAATACACAGACGAAAACTGTGGGAATTGTGACAACTGTTTAAACCCTAAAAAGCAAGTGGAAGCTCAAGAATTATTGTGTTCGGTAATTGAAACTGTAATTGCAGTTAAAGAAAACTTTAAAGCAGATTATATTATTGATGTCCTTCAGGGACGCGAAACTTCTGAAGTTCAGGCGCACATGCATGAAGACCTGGAAGTATTCGGTTCAGGAATGGGAGACGAGGATAAGGTTTGGAACGCAGTAATCAGACAAGCACTTATTGGCGGCTACCTTAGTAAGGATGTCGAAAACTACGGTACTTTAAAAGTAACCGATAGTGGTAGGAAATTCCTCAAAAAACCCCAGTCTTTCAAGATAACTGAGGATAATGATTTTGAGGAAGCGGAAGAAGAAACTCCGGTTCGTGGTGGTGGAGCTGGCGCTGTAGACCCGGTTCTCTATTCAATGTTAAAGGATTTACGGAAGAAATTATCTAAAAAGCTGGGTGTTCCTCCGTATGTTATTTTCCAGGATCCATCTCTGGAATCTATGGCAACGATTTATCCGGTGTCATTGGACGAACTTCAGAATATCCCGGGTGTAGGTGCCGGAAAGGCCAAGAGATACGGTTCGGAATTCTGTGTACTGATTAAAAGCCATTGCGAAGAAAACGAAATCGAACGTCCGGAAGATTTGCGGGTACGTACAGTAGCCAATAAATCGAAACTCAAAGTATCCATTATACAGTCCATCGACCGTAAAGTAGCTCTGGACGATATTGCCTTATCCAAAGGAATTGAATTCGGAGAGTTACTGGATGAAGTAGAGGCCATTGTATACTCAGGAACAAAATTGAATATAGATTACTTCCTGAACGAAATTATGGACGAAGACCATCTGGATGATATATACGATTATTTCCGCGAGTCGACTACGGATAAAGTTGAAGATGCCCAGGAAGAACTTGGCGAAGACTATACCGAAGACGAAATCCGCCTGGTTCGTATCAAGTTCATCTCGGAAATGGCGAATTAAGTTATAAGTTATAAGTAATAAGTTTTAAGTGATAAGTTAAAGTGCTCCAAAAACTAACTTAGAACTTAAAACTTATTACTTATAACTCAGAAAAAAACCGTATATTTGCACGCAATAAAATTTAAACACATATTTATATGTCATTTATTGCTAAAAAAATAGTGATGGACGGTTTAACTTTTGATGACGTCCTCCTTATTCCCGCTTACTCTGAAGTATTACCCCGCACAGTTGATTTAACGACAAAATTCTCACGCAACATCGAGTTGAAAATTCCATTTGTAACCGCTGCAATGGATACAGTTACAGAAGCTAAAATGGCTATAGCCATAGCGCGTGAAGGTGGTATCGGTGTTATTCACAAAAACATGTCTATTCAGGATCAGGCTAAACAGGTGGCCATTGTAAAACGTGCCGAAAACGGTATGATTTACGACCCTGTAACCATCCAGAAAGGCTCGACGGTTCGTGATGCCCTCGCCATGATGGCCGAATATAAAATTGGTGGTATTCCTGTTGTCAATGATGATAGAATGTTGGTAGGTATTGTTACCAACCGCGACCTGCGTTTCGAAAGGAATATGGACAAACATATTGATGAGGTAATGACGAAAGAGAACATCGTTACAACAAACCAATCGACCGACCTTGAAGCGGCAGCAGACATTCTCCAGAAATATAAAATAGAAAAACTTCCCGTTGTCGATAAAGACGGAAGGTTGATAGGTTTGATTACCTATAAAGATATTACCAAAGCCAAAAACAAACCCATGGCTTGCAAAGACTCGAAAGGTCGTTTGCGTGTGGCAGCCGGTGTTGGTGTTACTGCAGATACAATAGAGCGTATCACCGCATTGGTTGATGCAGGTGTCGATGCAATAGTAATCGATACTGCCCACGGCCATTCGGCCTCCGTAATTGAAAAACTGAAAGAAGCCAAAACACTCTTCCCGCAAATTGATATCGTAGTGGGTAACATAGCTACCGGGGAAGCCGCAAAAATGCTGGTCGAAGCTGGTGCCGATGGCGTAAAAGTAGGTATCGGACCCGGTTCTATTTGTACCACCCGTGTAGTTGCAGGTGTTGGTGTTCCGCAGCTTTCGGCCGTTTACGATGTTGCAAAAGCATTGAAAGGAACCGGCATTCCATTGATTGCCGACGGCGGTTTACGTTATTCGGGCGATGTTGTAAAAGCACTCGCGGCAGGTGGTTGCTCGGTTATGATTGGTTCGCTTGTGGCCGGTACAGAAGAAAGTCCGGGTGATACTATCATATTTAATGGACGTAAGTTTAAATCATATCGTGGTATGGGTTCGTTGGAAGCTATGGAAAATGGTTCAAAAGACCGTTATTTCCAAAGCGGAGAAGCCGACGTTAAAAAACTGGTTCCGGAAGGAATTGCAGCACGTGTACCTTACAAAGGAACATTGTACGAAGTTGTATATCAGCTTACCGGTGGTCTCCGTGCAGGTATGGGATATTGTGGAGCGGCCGATATCGAGCAACTTCATCAGGCCAAATTCACCCGTATAACGAATGCGGGGGTAATGGAAAGTCATCCGCACGATGTAACCATTACCAGTGAATCTCCGAATTATAGCCGTCCGGAATAGCCTGGTTCACAGCAGTTTGATGTATGACAATTTGTCAGTGTCAAGGTACGTACCTTATGGGTGTCAAGTTACGTAGGTAAAGGGTGCCAAGTTACGTACCTTGAGGGTATCAAGTTACGTACCTTGAGGTTGCTAAGATACGTACCTTTGAGATATCAAGTAACCGTACTAGATGATTCAAGTATAGGTACTTGAGGATACCAGGTTACGTACCTTTAGTATGTTAAGTAGCCGGGCTTTAAATGTAAGGTTATGCTGCTTAGTAATACCACTCGCAATCCCTACAAACATTTTCGGCTAAATGAATGTTCTATAGCAACAAATATGAATTCAATGAGAAGATATATCATTGCTCTGGTTTATCTGGTTTCGATAAATTGTTTTTCCCAATCAAATCCGGTATTAGTGCGGATAAACGGTGTGGAAATATCCCGGTCGGAATTTCAATATTATTATCAAAAGTTTAGGGAATCCGGCAATCAGCCGGCAGTATCTTCTCAGGAATATATGGATGAATTCATCAACAACAAACTGAAAATAGCTGAAGCTATTTCACTAGGGCTCGACGGTACTGATTCCTTTCAATCCGAAATGAAGAATTACCATAGACAATTAACCAGGAAATACCTACTGGCTGAAAAAAGTACAGGGTCTGACGCTTATTCTATAACGAATCCCATTGGAAGAAATACGGCAACTGTCGAAGGATATCATATATATAAATATCTTCCTCAAAATACACCGGTTTATGAGGTAAATCGGGTAAATGCCCGTTTTGATTCGTTGTATAATGTAATTGCCCGGGATCCCGCCATTGATTTTTACCAGATAGTTGAAAAATATTCAGATGATAAAAACATCTTCATTGTCAATCCATATACCGTTCCGGAAGAATTCGAGAATGTAGTTTTTACTCTTCAGGCAGATGAAGTATCCAAACCCTTCTTTACTCCTCAGGGGATCCATATTGTAAAAATACATCGTAAATATGATGCACCTCTCTTGAAGCAAAAAGAATATTTAAACAAACGGCCTGTTAAGTATAGTACGAATCATAATGCTGCTCTTGATGAGATAAAAAATGACTACAATTTTGTAGTTAGCCAGACTGCCGTATCCGAATTGTTATCGGCGGGTAGTACTCAATACTCTCTTTTTACTATCGATGGTCGTCCATACACAGTAACTGAATTCGAACGGTTTTCCCAGGATAATCCACGGAAAATCGAAGTACGGCTCGAAGAGTTTATTGCAAAATCTTTATACGACTATGAACTCACCCGGCTGGAAATTAAACATCCGGAGTTCAATACGCAAATGAACTGGTATCGGGATGAAATCCTTTTGTATGAAATCAATAACCGGAAACTGGGAGACTCCCGGACAGTAAACCCCGTGGATTTAGAAGATTACTTCAATAAGAATAAAAAGGATTACTACTGGGATTTGCCCCGCTACAAAGGGATTGTTGTTCATTGTGAGAATAAACGTACCGGAAAGAAAATAAAGAAACAACTAAAGAAAATCCATGAGTCGCAATGGGTGGAATATATTAATCAAAACTACAATAATTCTTCACAACAAAAAGCCTTGTTCGAATATGGAACCTTTGCTGTAGGGCAGAACGATTATATTGATAAAATGGTTTTTAAAGTAGGCAAATCTTCTCCTATACCGTCGCATCCTTTTACTATTGTAGCGGGAAGGAAAGTGAAAGGTCCTGAGAGTTACGAAGAAATATCCGAAAGAATATTTGCCGATTACAGGAACTCGCTCGAAACCCGATGGATAAGAAACTTACACAGTAAAAGTAAGGTTGAAATTAACCAAGAGGTTTTAAAAACAGTTAATAATCAATAGATGCAAACGATTATTACACTATCTTCGTAACCTAAAACATGAATTAAATACCTTTATCGGTGAATATAAGAAAGTTTACTGTCGGTAGCATAAGTTTTCTCCTCATTTTACTGCTGGTTTGTGTGGCTTGTGAAAACAATGGCAGACAAGCCGGAGAGAATGTTTTAGCCGAAATCGATGGTGTTTTCTTATTCAAGCAAGACCTTCAGTCGGCCTTGCCTACCGGACTTTCTGCTGACGACAGCTTATTGTTTGCCGAGAATTACATCCGTAATTGGGCTGAAGACATTCTGCTGTATGATATTGCCGAAGAGAATATACGCAACAATGAGGATATCGAAAAACTGGTTCAGAATTACCGGAAATCACTGATTGTGCATGCATATCAACAAGAATTGATTAACCAGCGGCTATCAACAAACATTCCGGAAGACGAAATTACCCGGTTTTATGAAAGCAACCGCGAACTGTTTATAGCTAAGCGGCCATTGATTAAAGGGTTATTTATCAAGGTTCCATTGAATGCTCCTCAATTAAACGATCTCAGGAAGTGGTACCGTACTGAAACTTATGAGGCAGTCGAGAAACTTGAGAAATACAGTCTGCTGAATGCAGTCAGTTACGATTACTTTTATGACAGATGGACGCCGGTAACTGAGATTCTGGGCAAAATGCCATTGAAAGAAACTGATCCCGAACAATATATAAACCGTAACAGGAATATTGAACTTCAGGATACAGCATATCATTATTTTCTGAATGTAACAGATTACCTCAAACCAGGTGATCAGGAACCATACGACTTTGCCCGTCCGGAGGTAAAAGATATGTTGGTGAACATAAAGAAAATAGATTTCATGAAAAACATGAAGAACGAATTATATAACAACGCTTTGCGTAAAGATAGGATTAAACTCAATTATTAAAATAAAGCATGAAAGATTTTGCTAACTTTAAATTCCTGTTTCTACTGGTTGCACTGGCTTGTGCTACTGGAGTTTACGGACAAGACAATGTAATTGATGAAGTGATATGGGTGGTTGGCGACGATGCCATTCTCAGGTCAGAAGTGGAAGAAATGCGCCAGGAATATCTCCAGAGCGGTCGTAAATTCGACGGAGACCCCTATTGCATCATACCCGAAGAAATTGCATTGAATAAACTATTTCTGCATCAGGCCAAACTCGATAGTGTGGAAGTAAGTGAGTCCGAAGTACTTCAACGCGTGGAATATACGCTTAATAGCCAGATCGAAGCCATTGGCTCGCGCGAAAAGCTGGAAGAATATTACAGGGAATACCTTAATAAAACACCGACGCAGATGCGCGAAACCCTGCGCGAGAATGTAAGGGATGGTGAAACTGTACGCAAGATGCAACAAAAACTCGTAGGAGATATAAAAATTACACCTTCCGAAGTACGCCGGTATTTCAAAGATTTACCTGATGATAGTATTCCGTATATACCAACCCAGGTTGAAGTACAGATTATAGCTCTGCACCCCAAAATACCTGTTGAAGAAATAGACGATGTAAAGCAACGCTTGCGAGAATATACCGACCGTATTAATTCCGGCGAAATGGAATTCAGTACGCTTGCCCGTTTATATTCGGAAGACCGTGGAACGGCGCTTCGTGGTGGTGAGACGGGATTTCTGGGTAGAGGACATCTGGAACCTGCCTACGCAAATGTAGCATTCAACCTACAAGATCCTACCAAGGTTTCTAAAATAGTGGAATCGGAATTTGGCTTTCATATTATCCAGTTAATTGAAAAACGTGGCGACCGTATCAACACCCGTCATATTTTGCTTAAACCTAAAGTTTCGGATACTGAAATTATCGCAGCAACTGCACGCCTGGATTCTATTGCCGATGATATCAGAAGCGAGAAATTTACATTCGAAGCCGGAGCAACCGCTTTATCTCACGATAAGGAAACGCGAAATAATTATGGATTAATGGCAAACCCATATACCAATACTACCCGTTTCGAGATGCAGGAACTTCCACCCGAAGTTGCTAAGATGGTAGAAAACATGAATGTTGGCGAAATTTCCAAGGCTTTCTCTATGGTAAATCAGAAAGACGGAAAAGAAGTCTGTGCAATCGTTAAACTTAAAAGTAGGATTAATGGGCATAAAGCCACTATCAATGACGACTATCAGCGTCTGAAGAACATAGTTATCGAGAAGAAGCAAGAAGAAATCATTCAGAAATGGATTCTTGAGAAGCTTAAAACAACCTATGTACGTATCAATGAAAACTGGAAACATTGTGAATTCAAGTATCCGGGTTGGATTAAAGATTAAACCGGCACACATTCATTTGATATGCTGAAAATGAAAAGAAAAAATAATCATTCAATCAGGCATGGAATACTTATGGGTATTCTATGCCTGTTTGGTCTAACTTCGGTCGTGGCGCAGACTGTCTCGCCTGACAGTATTCCGGCTCCTCAACAGGAAAGAAAGAAAACACGGGTCGATTTGATCTATGCTGATTCTTTGGTTAAGAACCTAAATATTCCCGAAGAATGTACGTATGGAACAAGGCGATACATTATTCATTTACAGCGATTATCTCTATTACGACGGTATGACCCAACTGGCTCAGTTGCGCAACAACGTGAAACTGATAAACCGCAATACCACACTGTACGCCGATAGTCTTAACTACGACCGCATTCTCGACCTGGGATATTATTTTGAAGGAGGTATGTTGACTGATGAGGAAAATGTCCTCACGTCTGATTGGGGAGAATATAGTCCAGCTACCAAAATATCCGTCTTTAATCATGAAGTAGTTTTGGTAAATCCGCAGTTCACACTCTATTCCGATACGTTGAAATACCATACCGAAACCAAGATAGCAACTATACTCGGGCCATCGAATATTGTGAGCGAAGAAAATCATATTTACTCTGAAAGGGGAATATATGATACTACCAATGACTTTGCCGAATTACTGGACCGATCCATTGTTACCAATCAGGGTAAACAGCTTACGGGTGATAGTGTATATTACAGCCGGCGCGATGGCTATGGCGAAGCATTCGAAAATGTGGTAATGAACGATACTATTAACCGTACTATGCTTACCGGCGATTATTGTTATTATAACGAACTCACAGAATATGCTATGGCTACCCGGCGAGCCGTTGCCATTGATTATTCGCAAGGGGATAGCCTGTATTTGCATGGCGATACCCTGAAAATGATATCTTTTAACTTGAATACCGATACGGTATACCGCGAAATGCGGGCCTATCATAAAGTACGGATGTTCCGTACCGATATGCAGGGCGTATGTGATTCGCTTGTATATAACACCAAAGATTCGTGTGTTTATATGTATACCGATCCTATTTTATGGAATGGACCACAGCAACTACTTGGCGAAGAAATCAGGGTATTTATGAATGATAGTACTATTGACTGGGCGCATATTATTAACCAGGCTCTTACAGTAGAACAAAAAGATTCTCTTTACTACAACCAGGTAGCAGGAAAGGAGATGAAAGCTTATTTTGTTGAGGGTGATATACGGAAAGTCGATGTTATTGGCAATGTACTCGTCATATATTTAATGGAAGAAAGTGATGGGTCAAGAATCGGCCTAAATAACTCTGAAACCAGTTTATTGAATGTGTACCTGCGCGAAAGACAAATTAAGCGAATGGTTATGAGTCCCAAATCGAACGGTGTATTGTACCCTATGGATCAAATACCCCCCGATAAAATGCGACTCCCCAATTTTGTGTGGTTCGACTATATACGCCCGCTCAATAAAGATGATATATTCGAGTGGCGACCGAAAAGAGCAGATGCTGTATTACGGAAAAGTACGCGGAAAGCTGTTACTACACCTAGCCGTCAATTAGTAAATCCGAAGTAACTATGGGAATATTTAATAGTGGAATAAGAAAGCCGCGCCGTTTCAACCATCCGTATATATACGTGGATGAGCGGAAAGAAAAGCTGGCTAAAATGGAAGAAAGCGCTAAACGCGAACTGGGGATGTTACCTCCCAAAGAATTCAACCCGGAAGATATCCGGGGCAAATTTGTCGAGCAAACAGTTCACCTGAAACGAAGGAAACAAAGTGGTCGTAAACCCATTCATTTGGGAATAATGATTGTCCTTCTAGTACTTCTGATACTTTTAGGACACTATCTGTACACTGGTAGTTGGAGTTTTTAACTGTAAAAAGAGGATTTCTATTAATACATGAGCGATATAATTCATCTGTTGCCTGATTCGGTAGCTAACCAAATTGCCGCCGGAGAGGTAATACAACGTCCTGCGTCCGTAGTAAAAGAGCTGGTTGAGAACGCCATAGATGCAGGAGCTGCTAATATACACGTACTTATTACCGATGCCGGACGCACCAATATACAGATTATTGATGATGGAAAAGGAATGTCCGAAACCGATGCACGCTTATCATTCGAGCGTCATGCTACTTCGAAAATAAGAAATGCAGCCGACCTTTTCGCATTGCGTACCATGGGTTTTCGCGGCGAAGCGTTAGCCTCTATTGCTGCTGTTGCCGAGGTTGAACTAAAAACCTGCCGCCAGGAAGATGAATTGGGTACCCAGATAAATATAGCTGGTTCAACAGTCATGAGCCAGGAACTGGTATCATGCCCAAAAGGAAGTAATTTCTCAGTTAAAAACTTATTCTTTAATGTTCCTGCCCGGCGGAAGTTCCTGAAATCAAACTCAACAGAACTTAGCAACATACTAGCTGAGTTCGAACGTATTGCATTGGTACATCCCGATGTTGCATTCACGCTGCATAGCAATGATGCCGAATCGTTTAACCTTCCGGTATCATCCTTAAAGCAACGTATACTGTCCGTGTTTGGTAAAAAACTGAATCAGCAGTTATTGTCTGTTGATGTAGAAACCACCCTCGTTAAAATATCCGGGTACATTGTTAAACCCGAAGCTGCCCGCAAGAAAGGCGCCCACCAGTATTTCTTTGTAAACGGACGCTATATGCGGCATCCGTATTTTTACAGGGCAATTACCGATGCATATGATCAGTTAATACCTACGGGAGAGCAGGTGTCATTCTTTCTATACTTCGATGTCGACCCGGCTAATATTGATGTAAACATCCATCCTACAAAGACCGAAATAAAGTTCGAGAACGAACAGGCTATCTGGCAAATACTTTCGGCAACCGTTAAAGAAGCCCTGGGTAGATTCAGTGCCGTACCTTCAATAGATTTTGATACGGAAGGAATGCCTGATATACCCATTATTGGATCCGGTAACAACACGGTTTTGCCACCGCAAATACATATAGATAAAGATTATAACCCATTCAAATCTACCGGAGGTAGTGGATACAAGCGTTCCAATGTTGAATGGGAAGAATTGTATATGGGTATCGGAACAAGTTCTCGTCAGCCTGTTTGTATGCCCGATTCGTCGGGTGATTTATTTGGAACCGAACCATCCGAAACGGAAACCGAACCACAACCCGATGATACTGCGTCTAATCTCTATACCGGTACCTCTACGATCGAAAGTGGTAGCCAGCACTTACAATATAAAGGAAGGTATATTCTGACATCCGTTAAATCAGGTTTAATGTTTATCGACCAGCACCGTGCACACGTACGGGTACTTTTCGAACGATACATTTCACAGATAAAGCAAAAACAGGGAGTATCTCAAGGAGTTCTTTTCCCCGAGATCCTCCAACTTCCGGCTTCCGAGGCAGCAGTACTCGAATCTATTATGGACGAACTAACGGCAATTGGATTCGATGTAAGTAACCTTGGTGGCGGTAGTTATGCCATAAATGGTATACCTTCGGGTATAGAAGGGTTAAACCCGGTCGAGTTATTGCGCAGTATGGTACATACAGCCATAGAGAAAGGTAATGATGTAAAAGAAGAAATTCAAACTATACTTTCGCTTAGCCTGGCTCGTGCCGCAGCTATAGTATACGGGCAGGTACTAAGTTCCGATGAAATGCGTTGCCTGGTCGACAATCTTTTTGCCACTACAACACCCAATTATACCCCCGATGGATATGCCATTCTGGGAACAATAAAAGACGAAGAGATAGAGCGGATATTCCGGTAATCCAAGTTATTGTGTCCATAAAAAAGAGACTGATCACATATTATGATCAGCCTCTTACAGTGTTAAATCAATAATTTATATAATATTCAAGGTTAGTTTGCATAACCGGGATTCTGATATTCGAATCCACCTTTCTTTCCTTCGTTTACAGCAGAAGGTGGGAGTGGGAAAAGATGCGCATTCGTTCCCAGTGAAGTGATATAATCTGTTCTACCAAATGAAATACATTTCTTTGACATAGTTTCTACGTATTTGTTGTTACGTATTAAGTCTTGACGACGGCAACCTTCGTACCATAGTTCGTGAGCACGTTCCCACAACAATTTATCAATGAAATCGTCTTTACTGCTGAAATCTGTCATTGTGTAAGCATCCAATCCGGCACGAGTGCGGACTTGGTTTAGTAATCCCAACGCTTCTGTGGAAACAGAACCACTCTTTTGTACGAGTGCTTCAGACAACAGAGTTATTGCATCAGCATAACGATATACAATCCAGTCGGTATAGCAATCGCTACCAACGCGGTCTACCATATCATATTTCAAGGGCAGCACACCATCGGCAGCACCTGTATTATTAATAGTACCACCGAGAATACGCTCATCCCCTTCTTCAAAGGTATTATAAAAATCATAAGTCATTTTATAACCACCCCATGAAACAACATGAGGATACCATAAATGAGCCTGATACTCTTTGATACAATTAACCGCCCAGATAGTTTCTTTATTACCTTCGTTGGCGGAAGAAAATATGTTGGCGTATGCTGTTTCTTTGTCACCCGGATCGGTTACTAACTCATAGCCATATTCCGGTTTCATTAATTCTTGCCCTTCAGTAATGGCTTTATCCCACTGATGCGTTTGCATATACAATTTCAATAATAACATGTGGCACAACCCTTCTGTGAAACGTCCGTAATTGGCATCACCTTTATCATAAGTTTTAGCAAGAGTTCCGATACCAGCTCTCAGCTTGGTCTCAATATATGCAATGGTCTGTTCATTAGTCTGTCTCGGCAGAATTACTTCTTGTTGAGGTTTTTTTAAAGTTTCGAGGTCTGCAAGGATAATAGGTCCGTAAAAATCCCATATAAGAAATGCCATAAAACCCTGACCACACTCTAACTCTGCAATATATTGTTTTTTTACCTCTTCATTCATTTCAATATTTTGAATGCGATCTATCGTCAACTCCATTCTACTTATCCAAGGCAAATAAGGTTCCCAGTTCCTGTTAGGATTTCGGGCTCCATCTTGGTTTTGGAAGTTTGCGTATTCAAGTGGTCCCCAGTCGCCTTCGCCCCATGAGCAAAGACCGAAGTCGGTTGCCATATCACCCAAAAGGTGAAATCCGGTGGCAGCATTGAAAGCACCATCATATCCCTTATTTTGGAATCCTGCATAAGCGTTACCTGTTACCAGGTCAAAAGCATCGCGTTCAGTTGTAGGATAAATAGAAGAACTGACTTCGCTGTAATTAAAAGACTCCAGAGTACAACTCTGCAGATATAATAGCGTGCATAACGTTAGCAAATAAGAACTTATCTTTTTCATATCTAAATTCTTTTAAATTAAAAATTAATATCCAATCCAATACTGAATGTACGTACATTCGGGTAAGAATAAGCCCCTGCATTCTCCGTATTTGCATCCGACGGATTGTAATCCGTCTCCGGATCAAGCCCATTCCAGTTACTAATAACAAACGGATTGTTTACACTGGCATAAACCCGCATATTACTAAACAGGTTTTTAGTTTTTGGAAGTGTATAGCCGATGGTTATATTGCGACAACGCATGAATGATACTTTCTTTATGAAATAGTCACCTCTGTCCGTGTCTGGTTTCAAGAGATTGGGGGTCGAAGTGTTTTGGTTATCAAGCGTCCAACTTTGTAGAGCCTTTTTGGAACCGTTGTAGAGCCCACCTGCCGGTGCGGAATAACGGTAAGGAAGCCAAGTGTCATAATAACTGGCATCGCGCCAACGGCCTACTTCACCATAAAAATATATATTGAAATCGAAGTTCTTATACTGTAAAGTATTATTAAATCCGAAATAGAAATCGGGGTCCTTCGAAGCAATTAATACTTTGTCGTGATCGGTCATTTTATTAACAGCTCCTTCATCGCTCAGGTTAACCAATTTAATTTGTCCCGGAAGTAATCCTGGTTGCCATGCTGGTGCAGCCTCGCCCGGTTTAAGCAAACCATCCGATAAATATGAGAAGATAGCACGAATCGGGTCGTTTACGGACTGGTAAGCATTAGGTATCCAGTTCGGGTCACGTTCTTTCCAACGGTCTTTATATTTTGAAAATGTCAAATCCGAAGTCCATACTAAATCATTCTTTTGAATATTTACTGTATTCAATGTAAGCTCTAACCCTTGACTTTGAGTTGAACCGATATTGGCAGCAATCGTTGTGATTTCATTATAGGAGGGCAAACGTTTATTAGTTACCAACAGATCAGATACTACACGGCTGTAATATTCTGCCGTTAAGTTAATGCGGTTGTTCAGGAAGCCTAGATCCAGTCCGATGTTCCACTCGCTTGTGGTTTCCCAGGTAATTCTGGAATTACCCAATGAAGATACTTTCATACCTGTTGTTCCGGCATTTCCGAATGCATAATTGGTATAGACATCTGCTTTAAAATAATCGTCTACACGGTTACCTACGCTTGAGTTACCCGTCTGGCCATATCCGCCACGTAATTTACCATTCGATACAATATGGCGGATATTTTGCATGAAGTGTTCTTCAACAAAACGCCATCCGAATGAAACGGATGGGAAATAACCCCATCGATAGTCCGGGTTAAAGTTTGAAGCGGCATCTGCACGAAGTGTAGCTGTAAGAAGATATTTATCTGCATAAGAATAATTTACGCGTCCGAATACTGACATTAATGCATCTCTTGTTGCATTCGAACCTACTGATTTATCTCCTGTGCCAGCTCCCAGATTGTTGTAGATAAACCTGTCGATAGAGAATTTTTTATTTCCTGCGCTAAACCATTCTGAATCAAACTGTTGCCATTCGTAACCAAGCAATGCAGTAATGTTATGCTTACCGAACGTTTTCATATAATTTGCCGTGAGGTTGAACAGGTAATCAATTCCGTCATCCTGCCGTTGGTATGCTTCACCTTCCGATATTTGACCGAATAAAGTAGTTTGTGGCAAATAGGTTTTACGCTTCGATACCTTACGGTCGAACCCAAAATTAGCTCTTACGATCAAGCCCTTTATTGGTTCAACCGAGAGGAAGGCCGTACCCAATACCCTATCTTTTGTAGTCTTGTCGGTTATATCCAACAATGATACCGGATTTGGACGCTGTTTATATACATTTGATTCCGAGAAATTACCATTTTCGTCGTATACAGGAATATTAGGCTCAAAGAAAGCAGCCGATGCAATAACTCCTGAATATTCATTCTCGCCTGTACCTAAAGGTACATTATCATATGAGTTGCGGCTTATATTAAATGATAAACCTCCCTTAACATATTTCGAGAACTCATAATCGCTATTAAGGTTTGCAGTAAACCTGTCTGTATTACTATTCTTTAGTACACCCTCTTGTTTGAAGTAGTTTAAGGAAGCCAGGTATTTTGATTTCTCAGTACCACCGGTTACCGAAACATTGTGCGACTGTTGGAAGCCCGTACGAGTAATTAAATCAATCCAGTCTGTTGTTTTGGCATTGGCTATTTCTGCATCTGTATATATGGGTGTGTAATCCGCTGTACCCGGCTTGGGAGTCACATAGTTTGCATAAGCTCCATATCCGGTATCGCGTCTCCATTTTTCCAGTTCATACATATTGCTGAGTCGCATATATTCGGGTGCATCCATCATATTATATTTAGCACTCATTGTCTGAACAGCCGCGTTGCCCGAGTAAGTTACACTAGGCTTTCCCGATTTTCCACGTTTGGTGGTAATAATAATAACACCGTGTCCTGCGCGCGAACCATAGATAGCAGTAGCTGATGCATCTTTAAGCACTTCAATACTTTCTATATCATTCGGGTTAATCATTTCCATAATATTATCCTGGCTTCCAGCGTTATATCGGTTACCACTTCCTGGTTCTGCAGATTTTGAAATAGGAAAACCATCTACAATAACAAGTGGGTCGTTGCTGGCATTAATGGATGTTTCACCACGAATACGAAATTTTGTTCCGGCACCAGGCTGTGCAGTGGCCTGTGTCACGCGTAATCCCGCAGCTTTACCCGCCATAGCGTGAGCAGCACTGGAGAAAGTTGCTATAGGGGCATCATCCATTTTTATAGAAGATACAGCACCGGTAAGGTCGCGTTTCCTTTGTACGCCATAACCTACTACCACAACTTCGTCGAGAACCTGCGAATCTTCTTTAAGAGTGATGTTTAAGGATGTTCTGGAACCGACAGCTATTTCCTGTGTCTGATATCCAATAAATGAAATAATAAGTGTTGCACCTTGTGGCACATCCAATGAAAATTGGCCATTTATATCGCTTAATGTTCCAGTACTTGTTCCTTTGATAGCAATGTTTGCACCTATAATTGGTTCATTTAATTCATCAATTACTGTTCCAGTGATTTTGTTGATCTGTTGCTGAACTTTTTGTACAATCAAGATGTGTTTATCTCTGATTGTAAAAGTAGTTGATGTGTTTTTCAGTACTTCAGATAATGCATCGGTCAACGACTTATTCCGCACATCAGGTTGTATAACCTGCGAAACATCTAATAAAGATTCATTGAAAGCTACTGTAAGGCCGGTTTGCTTTTCAATCTCCTCGAATGCCTTTTCGATGGTAATTCGATGATTGGGTAAGGTGATTTTTTCATTTTGTGTAAATGAGCTTAGTGTCATTCCCAGAAATAGCAGTAGGGTTATGAGCCTAAAACTACATCTATCTTTGGATTTAGATACGTTTATCATTTTCATAATATTAAATTATTAGATTAGTAAATTTTAAATTAACAGACTTTGTTTATCCATTTGCTTAATCCGGATTTCAAACGGCCAGTAAACTTGGTCCTTGCCGTTCTTTTATTCATGTTCCCTCCTTTTCTATTTAATTATTTAAAATACATAAGCTTTATTGTCACTAATCTTGTACTGAAGGCTAGGCGTAATTTCCTTTAGTATTTTGAAAGATTCCTCCAGTGTTTCACCGTAAATGAATTTTACAGTAATCACATCTTCATCAAATCTGTTCGAGTTAAGGTATACAGTGATACCGTAACGGCGTTCGAAAGTTTTTAGAATATCAAATATGGACGCGCGTTGGAAGATGAAATGTCCTTGCCTCCATGATGCTATTGTTTCTTCCGAAACTTTTCTGTGGATGGTGAAATTTGTTTCTTTATTATAAGAAATGTGGTCGGTAGGTTGTAGGGTAATTGGTTGCAATCCATCGTTCCGGAAATTAACCTTAACTTTACCTTCTTTGAGTGTAGTGGTGGCCTCGGGGTCGTCCGAATAAGAACAAACATTGAATTTTGTGCCGAGAACTTCTACTTCATATCCGTCAATCTTTACCTTAAATGGATTGTCGTTTTGATTTTTAACTTCAAAATAAGCTTCTCCATTCAGATAAACATATCGTTCGCCACATTCCATCTTTTCGGGATAAATAAGAGTACTTCCCGAGTTTACTGTTACAGTAGTGCTATCAGGTAATAATATTGTCTTTATTTCTCCATAAGGCACAAAACATTCGGCAAAAGTCACTGCTATAGGCCCTTGCTCGGTACTTGTAATAAGATAGGTTATAAGCGCTGATATTAATGGTAAAATAAAGATAGCCGCAATCCGGGTGATTTTTTTTAATAGAAGGCGACTGGTAGGTTTATTGTGGCCCTTGAAGTTTAATCTTTTTTCTAACTTCTTTAATGAACGGATAGTAGAATCATCATAAGTTACATCCAGGTCATCCCAAATAGATTTCAGAATGCTGTCTTTTTCTTCTATATTATATGGTGCGGATAGCCATCTGTAAAATTTAATCCGAAGCTCATCCGTATATAAATTATTGAAGAAAGTATTTATGATGTGTTTCCTCGTTGCCATTTGTTCCTGTTTTGAACATAATGACAACGTAGTCTACGTTTACACCCAATGTGAAGCCAAAATATCTTTAGATAAAAAACACAATAGCGAGGGATATAGTCTTACGTATTTCTTTAAGTGCAAGGTTCAGATGATTTTCGACAGTCTTTTTAGTTATATGGAGGGTCTGGCTTATTTCTTCGTTTGTCAGTCCTTGATGGCGGCTCATTTGGTATATTTTCTTTCGTTGTTCGGGCATTTTCTCAATAGTCAATTCTACCAGAAGCTCAATCTCTTTCGCCAGATACTCTTCTTCGATGGATGATATGGACTGGTTATTGCGCGAATATTCGTAAGAATTGTACTTATTTACAACTCCTATTTTCTTGATCTCATTTAATACAGCATTTTTTGCCATTTGATAGATATAAGCATCAAATGAAGTTAAGGTAAGTAGCTTTTCCCGGTTTATCCAAAGCTTTGCAAATATGTCCTGGCTAAGGTCTTCCGCAAGCATTTCATCTTTCAATAAATGGGCAATGAATTGTTTTACTTTAGGGAAGTAATGTAGAAAAATACTCCTGAAGGCATTTTGATTTCCAGAAGCTATAGATATAAGTAACTCTTTAACTTTTTGATATTCCATCCAATATCTTTGTTAATTGTTAGCAAATTACGGGAAAAATATTGAATATAACTAAGAAAAAACTTCTGTTTTTATATTATTTCAGTCGTATTATTTAATGGTTCGGTCATTTTTTTACCCGTTTCAGTATCTATTAACGGGGTTTTTCGAAGGATATTCCTACTTTTACAGGTAATTTAGAAACGGCAACATAGCACGTATAATGATTAAGAAAGAAAGATACTCCCAATTTCCTTTTAGTAAAAGGCAAGCTTTATCATCCTCATTGTCTTTGAGTATTGTTATTAATATAATCATCGTAGTAAGTTTCGTATTTCTGTCGTTCCGTATAAATCCTGCTGTTGAAATCAAATGGAACCAGACGCTTGAATTCTTTGCTTACCATTTTGCATGCAATATGATGCTGCTTTATGTATTATACCGTTTTGGTAACTGGATTATTGCGAAAAATGGAGTGAGGCGTCGGGCTACCTTTCATCTTATTCTGGGCACCCTGCTAATCTGTGGCTTTATGAGTCCTGTACTTTCTCAAATACAATGGTCTCTGTATAATCTTAATATCACTGAAGAAAAGGGATTTAATGTTTTCCTTGCATTCAACCTGATAAAAGATATTGTTTTGGGGGTTATGACGTTGTTAGAAACCGGAATAAGATACTCTACATATAAGCGTAATCAAACCCTTATTATCAATCAAAACCTGATGAAAGAAAATATCAAGACCCGTTATCAGGCTTTGAAGAACCAACTAGATCCGCATTTTCTATTTAATTCGCTTAATACGCTAAACGGGTTGATTGGAATTGATGATGATAAAGCACATGAATATGTAGATAACCTATCATCAGTATTCAGGTATACATTGCGAAGCAAGACTATCTGTACGCTGAGCGAAGAAATTGAGTTTGTCAATTCTTATGTAAACCTGCTGAAGATACGTTACGGAGATAACTTAGTTGTTCGCTACAACATAGAAGAAAAATACCGGAATTACTATATAATACCCGTGAGTTTGCAATTGCTGGTCGAGAATGCAATAAAACACAATATAATCAGCAACAAGAAGCCTTTGTTTATTCTTATCG
Source organism: Bacteroides sp. (assembly GCA_032108265.1). GTDB lineage: Bacteria > Bacteroidota > Bacteroidia > Bacteroidales > Bacteroidaceae > Bacteroides. The sequence continues at coordinate 25,890 of DAMCMT010000006.1, read as the reverse complement.
AAACAACCGCTAATGATACAATTATTGTGCAGAACATCATTAATCCCCGGTCGAAAGAAAGCGATGGCAGTGGGGTAGGATTGGCCAATATTACAAATCGCTACTCCATCTTGTTTCATAAAACGATTAATATCACCAATAAGAATGGAGTATTTACGGTTGAGATTCCATTGATTAATACAATCAAAGAGAAAGAGAAACTCATATTGAATTATGAATTATAACTTAGAAATAACTGAGCCATGAATATTGTTATTGTTGAGGATGAAATTATTGCTGCCCAGGCACTATCCCGGCTAATTAGAGAAATCAGAAAAGACTTCAATATTTTGTGTGTATTGCAAAGTGTTGAAGAAAGCATTGAGTGGTTTACGGAAAACACAAATCCCGATCTTGTTTTTATGGATATACATCTGGCCGATGGCTCATCGTTCGAGATATTCCAGAAGGTTAAAATAGATTGCCCCATCATATTCACTACAGCTTATAACGAATATGCACTGGAGGCGTTCGAAGTAAACAGTATTGATTACCTGTTGAAACCTATTAATAAAACAAGATTGATGCAGGCTATTGCCAAATTCGGGAATTTCAGTTACAAAAAAGACAACAACCAGCTAATCAATGAATTGGTAGCGACTTTGAATGCCAAGCCCAATCGATACAAGACTCACTTCCTGATTCCATATAAAGATAAACTACTACCGCTGGCAGTCGAAGATATTGCCTACTTCTATTCAGAACTTAAAATAGCCCGGGTAGTATGTTACAATGGTCAAAGCTATACGCTGGATTTCTCGCTCGAAGAGCTTATGAAACACCTCAATCCCGATCAATTCTTCCGTGTTAATCGCCAGTATATAGTGGCACACAAGGCAGTAACCGACCTTTCAATATGGTTCTCCGGAAAACTATCTGTCAACCTATGCCTTAACCCCCCCGAGCGGATACTTGTAAGCAAAGCGCGTACCACCGAATTCAAAACGTGGTTCACTAGAGATTATTGACCCCATTATATATATATCAACACAGTCCTCCGCCACGAAGTGGCAGGGTAATTTAGCCCCAGGCAACGCCTGGGGTACCAGTAGGATAAGTTTACTGCGCCCTGGAGGGGCAGCTTAATAAAAATCAATAACATTGATATTGTTATTAAACTACCCTTACAGGGCGCAGTGGGTAGGTATATGCCTACCCCAGGCGTTGCCTGGGGCTGAATTAAACAGGGCTTTCAGCCCGAAGATAGTATGTTTCTATGTAACCAAAACATCTGAACAACCTTCCCGCACATACTCCGTTCATCCACCGTTAAATATTCAGTATCCCTATACAGCATTTCGGTATCCGTTTTCTACACTCCGGTATGTTTTCCATTTAAGTGCATTAACTTATGCTATATCTTTGTTACATCAAAATAAAACAAATTGTGTATAAATTTTAAGAGATTAATTGAATTATTAAAACCTAAACAATTAAAGTTATGAAAAAATTAGTTTTAGCAGTCATGGTAGTTCTTGGAGTCGGGATGACCCAGGTAAACGCACAAAACATTACTTACGGTGTTAAAGCAGAAGCCAACATGTCAAACTATTTGTTATCCGATATGAAAGCTTACAGCAGCAAGACGATGCTACCATGTTACCACAAAGAATCTCATTAGGTATTGCATACAGATTCTAACCTAAACCGGAGCTATTTAAAAATCAGTTTCTTTCATCACTGATTACTCAGGCGGAGGCAGATAGTAAATAAGTTATTCGAGCAAAAAAACAGATATACTGTCTGTCTCCACTGAGTTATTGCAGATACCTTAAAAAATCCAATTATACAATAAAACCCAAAACCAGTCGTATGTATTATATGTTACTAACCCTCTGGCTCAGCCAGCCCGAGGTAGATAAGAAAGTAAAAGCGAAGCAAAAAAGCCTGGAACTTCAGGATAACATAAGTCAGGCAGAGCGCGCTGTTAACGAAAAGATAAACAGTAGTGTTGGTAAAGACGACGGTAGTTGTCGGTAAAAACAAAAAGGTATGCCTATAAGGTTAAATAAAAAATTCTGGTTTGTAACCATCGTGATTTTTACAATAGGAGTTTTTCTCATTGATAATATGGAATCGCAGAGCCATATTTCGGAGGAGGACTCCTCCCTTGTTCTGATTGATGATGATGTGTTGATGGATAAAGTTGAATCGGAGCCGGGTACCATGTGTGTACTTTATTATATGCCCGAATCTCCCGGTTATCCGAAAGTGGAAAGTAATCTGGCCGAGGTTAAAGAAAGCGATTTTGAAGATATTCCCATGTTTAAATTAAACGTTGAAGAGTATCCCGAACCGTTTTTCAGCCAGAATCTCTCAGGCACTCCTGTAGTAGTGTTCTATAAGGATGGTAAGGAAACGGCCCGGGCAATGGGCAAAGTTTCGACCAGGAATATTAAACACATTCTTAAACGATTAATCTGATGAAAAAGATCCATACATTCTTCCATATCAACAAAACCGCATTGCTGATATTTGCCGGCGGTTTTATTCTGGGATATATATACTGGTACTTCTTTGGATGTTACTGGGGAAACTATCCGATGTCGTCCGAGTGGTGGGTCAACAGCATATACGGTGGATTACTGGCCAATATACTGGTCGAGATTTTCCGTGAGCAGTTCCGCCCTGCCAAAGTAAAAGCCGAATAGTTTTACTTCGTTTTCCCGCGTTTTGTCAACTGGTATTTCATTCGGTCAAGAACCCCGCGCAAAGCATTATCAGCACGGAAGCATATACGACGTGCTTTGACTTTTGCCGGTGTACACGCTTCGGGAATATCGAATCCTTCGCTACTTGCCGATACAGAGAAAACGCCAATCCCTTTCAGGTTTACCGACCTGCCATCTTCCAGGTGTTCTTGAATAGAATCGCTCAATGCGCTGAGTGCAGCCAATACATCGGCAGGAGTGAGCGAACAACGTGTGGATATTTCTTTTGCTATAATATCCTCATTAACCGTACCCGATAATACCGGAACCCCGTAATACTGTACTTTCCCATCTTCTCCAATTTTATCAACCTTGGAACGAACTACATACAATTGCATAAGCTTATTTCTTTTTTATAGTTTTAAATAATCAAAATTATCAGTACACCTAGGTGTTCCAGATGTGAAGACCTAGGTGTTCTTGCTGTGAAGACCTAGGTGTTCCGGGTGCGAAGACCTAGGTGTTCGTAAACATTTGCTTATACAAAAATAGAAGTATAAAATAACAATAGCAAATAAATGCTTATTGCATATTTATAAGTTGCTATATTTTTTCGGTTTCCGGGTTATTAATTCAATAAAGTACTCCTTAATAGCCTGTGCCTGGGCATCTGTAACCGTCAGAAAGCTATGCTTACCGTTTATTTCGTGGATGAAATTAACAGTACCTTCATCGTTAATTACAATAGTTCCCGGGCCGGATGAGTTGAAGAACTTTTTATCACGCTCAACAACATACAGCAACGATGTTAAATCCCACGTTTGCCGGTCGTAAGGCATTTGCAGGTAGGCTTTGTAACCTTCTACAAGGGGGTTGGGTTGTAACCACTGAAAGTCGTTCTCTATACTCGAAGCAGGGTAAAGGATGGCATCTCCCAATTCGTAGGGCGATGCTACAATCGGTGTAGGCCATTCGGCAATATACTTCCGGGCGGCCGGAATATCGCATTTGATGTTGAATTCGGCAAAGTTTTTATCTTTAAAATGCCCCATCATGGATGAAACAAGGATAACTTTCCGGGCAACCAGTTCCCGCCCGGTGAGTGGCGAATATTTATCTGCCGGAGTATCCAGAAGTTGTGCCAGGTTGGTTGAGAAACCTACGGAAACGATATAAACCGATGAGTCGGGTTGTTCGGCTAATACTTTGCGGTATAAATCGACTGAGCGTGGAAAATCTTTGTAATCGGTTACGCTACGGGCAAAAGCCGGTTTCCCGTATACATAACATCATGCTTTTTTAGTTTTCGCAAACTTTTCGGCTGTTCTTCCGTTTATCTGATAGCTTTTCTTATTCATTCGATACGGAAAGCATCTATTTGATTAATGGAAAATAATGACTACATTAGCTGCATGAAGAAATTCAAGGCAGCCGACAATAAGAACGGATTTGGAACAGCGGCAGTATATTTTACCGCTATATCATCCATATTGGGTGCTATCCTTTTCCTGCGTCTGGGGTTTGCAACCGGTACGTTAGGGTTTTGGGGTGCCATTATGATTATACTGCTGGGACACATGATAACCATTCCCACTGCTTTAGCTATTTCCGAACTGGCAACTAATACCCGGGTAGAAGGTGGTGGCGAATACTTCATTATTTCGCGTTCCTTCGGATTGAAACTAGGAGCCACCATCGGGATAACGCTTTTTCTTTCTCAAACTATCAGTATCGCATTCTATACCATTGCTTTTGCCGAATCCTTTCAACCGTTATTCCTATGGTTTGCCGAACGGTTTGGCTTCGAACTGCCCCGGCAAGCTATCAGCATACCTACATTCCTTATTCTGGCATGGATTATACTGAAAAAAGGAAGTGGTTCGGGTATGAAGTTACTGTATATTGTCAATGCTCTATTACTTATCGCCCTATTGATGTTCTTCCTGGGTAAACCGGTAGAACCTGCAGTGGGTACTGAAAATATCGCTTTGGGAAACTTCGGTTTCCATAATATGAATAACTTCTTTATCATCTTTGCCATTTGTTTCCCTGCATTTACAGGGATGACGGCAGGTGTAGGATTAAGTGGCGACCTCCGCAACCCTAGTAAGTCTATTCCACTGGGCACCATGTTGGGTACTATTACCGGATTGGTCGTTTATATTTTGGTTATCTGGAAATTATCCGTTTCGGCATCGCAGGCCGATTTATTGGCCGACCAGCTTATCATGGCACGCATTGCTATCTTTGGAGCCGTGGTTATTCCTATCGGGCTGGCTGCCTGTACTTCATCCTCGGCCATTGGTGCTATGATGGTTGCTCCCCGCACGTTGCAAGCCATTGCACTGGATGGAACATTCCCGTTCAGCCGGGTGAACCGCTTTCTGGCACGTGGCAAAGGGCCGGCGCGCGAACCCCGGAATGCTTCGCTGTTATCGTTTCTTATTGCTTTAATGTTCATCATCCTTGGCGATGTAGATTCGGTGGCCGAGATTATCACCATGTTTTTCCTTATAACATACGGTACACTTTGCCTCAGTTCGTTTCTCAATCATTTTGGCTCTCCGCCATCTTACCGGCCACGATTCAAAAGCAAATGGTATATATCGCTGGCGGGTTTCCTGCTATCGGTATGGGTAATGTTTATGATTAATCCGCTTTATACCATTCTGGCATATATTGTTATCATTCTTATCTACCTGTTTGTAGAACATAATAACAGCGACCAGAAAGGGCTGGTAAATATTTTCAAAGGCTCTTTGTTCCAGCTTAACCGCCATCTGCAGATATATATGCAGAAGCATCAGTCGGGAATGGAAGACCAGGAGTGGCGTCCTGCTGCTATTTGTATTTCGGCTAACTCTTTTAAGCGGGGCAAGGTGTTGCAGGTTATGAAGTGGATTAGTTATCAACATGGTTTTGGAACGTATTTCCATCTTATCGAGGGGTACTACAGCAGGCAGACTTACCTGGAATCTCAAAAGATATTGGAATTACTGGTGCAAACACAGAAAGAGTCGGGGGGTACCATGTATATAGATACCATGATATCGCCTTCGTACACTTCGGCTATTGCGCAGGTTATCCAGTCGCCGTCAATCTCGGGAATGGAAAATAATATGGTTTTATTTGAGTACGACAAGCGACACCCGGAAGAGCTGACGCGTATACTGGAAAATGTTAATCTGGTACGGGCGGGCGACTTCGATGTTTGTATTTTTGCTGGGTCGGAAAGTTTTGTGCATCCCGTTAACGGATTACACGTTTGGATACGCGAGGGCGACGAGAAGAATACCAATTTCATGATATTGCTGGGTTATATTATCCTGGCGCATCCCGACTGGAAGAAAGGACATATTAAGATATTTATTCCCAGCAGCACAGGCGAGATAGGAGAGGTGAAGCAAGACCTGGGCCGTAAGATTGCCGACGGTCGGTTGCCAATAACGTTAGCCAATATCGAAATAGTTACACTGAACGATGGGCATACATTGAGCGAAGCCATTTGCGAATACTCGAAAACTGCCGGGTTGACTATCATCGGCTTTAACGAAAAGCAGGTTAAACATTCGGGTATTGGTTTTTTCACTTCTTTTGAGGGCATGGGTGATATTCTTTTCGTGAATGCGGGAAAAGAAAAAGAGATTAACTAATGGGCTATAGCGTATGTTCGTAAAAGTTATAAACCGTATCTTTTCGTTGTTTTTCTCGGAGCAGAGCCGCAGGCAATTCGAACGGGTAGTTTTCATTTTCGCTATTGTTAGTTTCATTTTACACTTCCTGGTGATTATCCTTGCCAACTCGGGAATATTCCCTGCAAGTCTGGTGGGTATCGAGGGAAAACAGAATCCCATTATATCTATTTATACCCCGTTTACAGTTATCCTGTTATACGAAATTTACCTGCTTATTTACTATTTACCTAAGTCCATCACTATTTATCTGGGAAAACAGTACGAAATCGTAGCACTTATTGTTATCCGTAAGATATTTAACGACTTGGGACGGTTAACTTTCGACAATGGACATTATGATGAACCCAGTATAAAATCCCTTATCGTTACTTTTGTTGCATTGACGTTGATACTGTTGCTTATATTCTGTTATTACAAATTAAGCGGGAATAAAAGTATCCGGAAGGATGAGAATAGTTGCCAGACTACTGAAGAAAAGAAATTTGTAATATTGAAGAAAATACTGGCTTTGTGCCTGATGGTAACTTTTGTTTACTTGTTTATCGTAAGTATTATCGACCTTCAGCGCATACCATTCACGGTTAATGGAATCATCCAGGCTATGCGAACGGAGAATAATGCATTCTTCTTCAGCTTCTTTACCGCACTGATTTTGTTGGAGGTATTGTTGCTGTTGTTTACCTTTAACCTATCCGATAAGTTCAATAAAGTTATCCGTAACTCGGGCTTTATTATTTCTACCATATTGCTTAAACTCTCTTTCCGGGTAGAGGGTAAGGAGAGCCTTATCCTTATACTCATAGCCATCGCTTTTGGTGTGGCTATTATGGGCATACACCGGCTTTACGAAAAGAAACTGCAATAAACCCCTTTCAAAATACTCATTTTTGGGTATTGTTATCGGGAACCATTTCGTGCATCTTTGTAGCGAAATTAAAACCAATAACTAATCATGAAACCGACAGCCGTATAAACGGATGGGTTGAACTACTAAAAAGCAAATGCTTAAATTGATTGTAATATTATCGGAATCATTGAGGTGAATGATATTTATACCGACTTTCCGAAAAATCTAAATAATACCCCGCTCAGAGCATACTCACGACCCGTTTTGTTATAGCCGCAGTACACTCAAGTGTATAGCGGCTATAAGGTCAGGTGTATAGCAGCTATACACTTCGGTCTATAGCAGCTATACACTTGAGTGTACTGCGGCCATACAGGAAGCTTAAATTTATTGTCACAATAAATTAACGTCCGTCTGTAGGCATTCAAAACGTTCACGGGTCATACCGTAGTATAATTCATCTATAAATTCACCATTTTTATATAAAGCTTTGGGGAACCGTGCTTCTAATACAAATCCGGATTTCTCCAATACCCTTTGTGATGCACCGTTAGTAGCGAAAGGACGTGCAAATATTCGTGTAACATCAAACGTGCGGAAACCATAATCAAGCATTTCGCGTATGGCACGAGTCATAATACCCCGGCCCCAGTATTCTTCAAAAACATAATACCCCATCTCGGCATTTTTGCAATGTATATCAGCCTGGGGAGTTACAGAGATAGCTCCCACTACCTCCCCGTTTACCTCAATAGCCATAACGGTAGGTGGGTCTGTCTTAGTTATAATAGTAAGGAAAGCCACCGCATCATCGTACGAATATGGATGCGGAAAAGCATCGGTGAGGAAACGGGCTATATTGTAATTGTTGGCGTGCCGGGCTAGTCTGTCGGCATCCTCCATCTTCCAGGGGCGTAATTTCAATTCCATGATTAATAAATTTGCTTGATTTTGTTCAAAAGTAATTATAAATTATGAAAGTTCAGCCAAAACACCCCTCAACATTTATCTGACAGAATTGTTATATACAAAGAACAAATTCAATTCAATAAATTATGAAGAAAATATTATTTGTAGCGCTTGCAGCTCTGATGTTTACAAGCTGTAATGATGATGATAATAACGATAACGGAAGAATTCCTATCAGCCTCTCGAGCAGGCTAACTGTAGACTTACCGAGAATTTCCCGTCAGGATACCCAGATTGCGGGCGGACAGGAAGTTAGTTTCTTCGTCACCCAGGCTGGCGTACCCGGAGAAATAGCTTACAACAATGCCATGCTGACGGCCGACGGAAGTGGAAACTTTAGTTATACATACGGAGGTGCCAGTAATACAACCCTGTATTACCCACTTTATCCAACTGGAGTAGATTTCTATGCTATCCATCCTTATAATGCCATAACGTTGGGTACTGATTATAATTTTAATGTACAACAAAATCAGAGCGAAATCAGAAGTTTCCTCAACTCTGACCTTTTGTTTGCAAAAGAAGAACTTATAGCCCCAAGCCGTAACCCTGTACGGTTGACTTTCGAACATAAGCTGGCTAAAGTAAACTTTGTAGTAATAGCAGGACCCGGAACCGAACTTACCGGACTGAGCAGTATAGAGATTCTGGGTGCACAGCAACAAGCGGTTCTTAATACCATCACCGGTGCCGTTACAACCGGAACGGCTGCCCCGACTATCGACGTAACAGCTTACGGACTTGCGGATGATTATGCTACCGTAGAACCAGATGAGGCATCGGATATTGCAGCCATTATTGTTCCGCAGACTTTCGCTGCCAACCAGCCATTATTCCGCATGACGATAAACGGAGTGAACTTTACATATACACCATCTGCTCCCGCATCGTTTGCAGCAGGTACAAGTTATACGTACCGGTTGACACTTACCGGAGCAACGATTACCGTAACCTCATCCATTAAACCGTGGACCGCAGCCGAAGACCAGGAAGGCGAAGGAATTATTGAATGAGGAACCCGGATATCATAGTAGCAGCACTTGTTGTCCTGTTCTGTGTATCGTCGTGTACCGACGAAGCAGAATGCGGGCTAAAGAGTGCTGCACTCGATATCAACGCAACGATACATAGTACGGTTATTGCTAAGGAAGCCTTTATACAGGACGATTGTATTGGTGTATATTTGGTTTCGTATATTAACGGTACGCCGGGAACGTTGGGAGATATAAACCACACCACTGCAGTGAATGTGGAATATACTTTCGATAATTCCGGCTACTGGTATAGTAAGGACGGAACTGATATTTTCCTGAACGAAGAACCGTCGGATTTGTATGTTTACTACCCATACGATGAAGAAATGAGTCGCGAACCCGGAAAAACCAATCTTACGGCTTACCCGTTTGCCATCATTACCGACCAACAGACAGACGGGGGAGAAAGGAGTGATTTCCTTTGGGCGAAGGTACCTGCACTTTCGGCAAGCAACTTCACTGCCCCGATTGTATTCCAACATCTCATGTGCCGGTGCGAAATCAATATCCGTCTGGCTGATGGAGTTGAAACTACTACCACACCTGCGCTTAGGGTATATAATACGCGAACGGAATGTACTATAAACCTTCGCAACGGAGAGGTAACTGCTGGAAATATAAAAGACATCATTACTCCGGCAGTAAATATTGTCACCACTCCCGGATATGATTATACATATGATGCCATACTTATCCCGCAAAACCTCACAAGCGGTACTCCTTTTTTTACCATTCAACTTGCCGGAGAAACATATATGTATCAGTTACCTTTCGACTTTAATATGGTTGCACAGGAATCATATCAGTTCAATCTTGTTGCCGGGCAGTCTCCATCACGGTCCGGAAGTTCGGATACAATGAAATTATTAACCGACAATATCTGATTATGGACAGGCCGAGACAGGAACATATCATTACTACGTTAATCTGGTGGACACTCATCATCTCTGCACTCGTCTTCCTGTTACTAAACAGTTGTTCAGATAGCGACAGTAACGCTCCATCGGATGAACAGGAATTTATTACCATTTCGCCGTTTATTGAAACCGGAATGAGTAAGATTAACGGCAATGAATTCGAAGAGAATGATGCCATCGGCTTATATGTAGTTCCTTATGAGCAGGATAATGTTACACCCGGTAATATAGAAACAGCGACCTATGCCGTTAATGCCGAACATAATTATCACGAAAGTTCGTGGTTATTACCTTCGGGCGGTAAACTGGCCTGGCCGTCGGCTACCCGTCCGGTAGATTTGTATGCCTACTTTCCCTACGATCCGGCATTAAATGAACTAAATCCTACTCAGTATTCGTTTACAGTTAATGCCGACCAGCGAACTAAATTGGGGTATCAATCAAGTGATTTCCTGTGGTCTAACACTGCCGGTGTTTCTCCAACCCGCCAACCTGTGGAACTTATTTTCGGGCACCGGTTGAGTAAAGTTAAGGTAAATGTCCGGTCGGAAGTGGAAATACTGGAAGATGATGTTCAGAATGCTGTAATCAGTATTCTCAATATAAATCCAACAGGGATTATCAATCTGGGCGATGGTAGTGTATCGGCTTCCGGAAATAATACGGATAGTAGCGTTATTACCTATAAACATATCACACCTGCCCTGGGTTATCTGGTAAGTACGGAGGGAATTATCATCCCACAACAAGCTACCGAAGGGCAACCATTTATACGTATCGAACTTCCGTCGAACGGTACAAGGTATCATTATATTCCCTCTGCAACTATATCTTTCGAACCGGGAACAGAACGTGCAATTAATATCACTATCACCCGTCTGGGGCTGAGTGTAACAGTAAGCGAAATAAGCGAATGGCAACCTACGGAAATTATTGAAGGCGAAATAGGTACGCCACTTCCGCGGGTACTCGATATAGAGAATCTGGATTGGAATAGCTCGCGCATTCACCGCATTTATAACAATGGGTTATGGATTGGCGAAGTATGCCGTGAGTACCTAAGAGGCAATGGTATAGACGCTCAGGCAATAGTAATATATACGGTAGATGCACAAGGAAGTCTGAATATAAATACAGGTTTTGTGGCTCAGGTAATGAGTTATAATTCCGGAACTTTCGAATATACACCTTCAACGTCATCTATACATGGTGGTCGGGTAAACTGGGCTACGGGCAATTCAATCAACTCTTATAGTGCGGGCAAAAGTGCAGCAATCAAGAGGATTGTATTTCTTGATGACGGTACATTGGCAGAAGCACCGGATACCTATATTCCCACATTATTAACTACACCTTACCGAATGGTGGATATTGAAGGAAATACTTATTCGACTGTTAAAATTGGACGTCAATATTGGATGACGGATAATCTGCGTGTACAACAATTCAATAATGGTACACCTTTAACGGCATATTATTATAATGATGACCCGGCAAATGTAAATACATTCGGTTTGTTATATACATGGGATACAATGATGAATGAGAATGACATTACCCCGGACGGATGGCGACTTTTTTCTTACGATGATTTCTATTCAATGTTCCAGTATATTGGTACTCCGGCTGGGCAAAAACTGAAAGCGAATGAACTCTGGACTAATCTTGGAAATAATAATAGCGATATTACCGGATTTCACGGAATACCTGGAGGTTTTAGGCAAACCAACGGCTCATATACCAATATATATAACAATGGCCATTGGTGGTCGACTACTCGCGGAGGCGGAAATCCAACCACTATAAGGCTTTCGTATGATAATACCGTTCTGGGAACACCTACTGATTACCCTGTAACGTATGCACAATCAGTACGGTTCATGCGCGAGTAATACGCATAATTTGACTTTACTTAACTCTCATTTTGGTCATTTCGTATATAATCCTTACTTTTGCACCGCATTAGCCGCAGGTGCAGGTCGCGAACTGTCCTTACACGGCAACATATATCATTGAGGGGTGCCCTAATATTACGGGCTGAGATCATACCCATTGACCTGATCCGGTTAGTACCGGCGTAGGGAAGATAGAGAAAAGTGCCCCTTTTCTTGTTTAACTAAAAAGACATATTAGAAATGAAAAGGAAAGCAGTAATGCTTGCCGGTATTTTGTGTACCGGGATGAGTGCGTATTCCCAAAGCGCACCTGTAGACAGTTTAAAACACGTCAACCTGGACGAGGTGCAGATTATTTCAACACGCGCTACTTCAAAAACTCCGGTTGCATTTACCGATGTTAAGGGAGAACAGATTCAAAAGCAGAATTTCGGACTAGATATTCCGTTTTTGCTCACATCGACACCCTCGGTACTTACCACTTCGGATGCCGGGGCAGGAGTAGGGTACACCAGTATACGTGTACGCGGAACGGATGCTTCGCGCATTAATATCACCACAAACGGCATACCGATGAACGATGCCGAGAGCCATTCTATTTATTGGGTGAATACACCTGATATTGCTTCGTCGCTGGAAGATATGCAGATTCAACGCGGTGCAGGTACATCGACTAATGGGGCAGGTGCCTTCGGCGCCAGCATCAATATGCGTACTCAAAACACGCCTTCCAAGGCGTATGCTGAACTGGCCGGATCGTATGGCTCATTCAATACCTATAAAACAACTTTGAAAGTCGGTTCGGGGTTACTGAATAATCACTGGGCGCTGGATGCCCGACTGTCGAAAATCGGCAGTGATGGTTATCGCGACCGGGCTTCGGCTGATCTTACTTCGTACTTCCTGCAAGGAGGTTTTTACAGCGATAACACGACCGTAAAACTGATTACCTTTGGTGGGAACGAGGAAACGTATCATGCCTGGGACGGTATTAGCCGCGAGATGCTGAAAACGAACCGGCGGTACAACCCGAATGGTGAAATAAAAGATGATAATATTAACAAGGGAAAGGTTATCGGTTTTTACGACGATCAGTTGGATGTGTACAAGCAAACACATTATCAATTACTGGTTAACCATATTTTTACTCCGGAATGGCGAATGAATGTAACACTACATTACACCCGGGGCGATGGTTATTACCAGGAGTATAAAAACGGTCGCACGTTGGTAGAATACGGTTTGAAGCCTTTTACCGTGGATGGTGTGGAAAATACGAAAATGAACCTGGTACGTCAGAAACTGGTTGAGAGTGATTTTGGTGGCGGTATATTTTCGCTTAATTACAAGAACGAACAACTGGATGCAGCTATCGGCGGTGGTGCCAACTATCACTACGGAAAGGTTATCTGGATAAAAAACTACATCGGTCAGCTCGACCCCGATCATGAATATTACCGCAATAAAGGTAAGAAAGGCGATGGCAATATCTACGCCAAAGCTAATTACGAAGTGGGCGGTGGTGTGAGCCTGTTTGCCGATTTGCAGTATCGCTACATTCGCTATACCATACACGGATTTAATGATAAATGGAACTGGCAGGCTAAACCGGAAGGTTTACAACGATTGGATATTGACGAGGATTTCAGTTTCTTCAACCCTAAAGCAGGTGCATTCTGGCAGATAAACCGTAACAATACTGCCTATGCCTCTTTCGCTGTAGCACAAAAGGAACCAACGCGTAATAATTATACCGACGGATTATTTACAGAATTTCCCCGACCGGAAAAGATGTTCGATTACGAATTAGGCTATACCTTTGCCAACGACCGATTCACTGCCGGAGTAAACCTGTATTATATGGATTATTCCGACCAACTTGTACTGAACGGCCGGTTGAACGAAATTGGTGAACCCATGGCTGAGAACGTCAAGGACAGCTACAGAATGGGTATGGAACTTACTGCGGGAGTTAAGCTGAGCACCTCGCTCCGTTGGGATGTGAATGCAACATGGAGTAAAAACCGCATTAAGGATTACGTAGCTTATTATAGCGATTACGACGAAAACTGGGATGAACTTTATACACAGACTGCCGTTGAGATGGGTACAACTCCGATTGCTTTTTCGCCATCGTTTATGGCGGGTAGTTTATTTAGTTTCGACCACAAAGGGTGGGAGGCTAGTTTCCAGTCGCAGTATGTCAGCCGCCAGTATCTGGATAATACCGGTGATAAGGAGAACTCTCTGGATGCGTATTTTGTTAATCACCTGCATGCAGGATATACATTCAATTTACGCGGTTTCAAGAGCATTAACATCGGGACAACGGTGTATAACCTGTTTAACGAGAAATACGAAACGAACGGGTATTCGCAGTCGGCCGCCGTTTATCAAACGGACGGTACATACCAGATAGCTAACGACCCACGATTCTATCCTATGGCGGGAACGAATGTGTTGGTGAATGTGATGTTGAAATTTTAATAAATTGAGAATTGAGAATGGAAAATTGAAAATGTCCATCCGGCAATCTTAATTTTCCATTCTCAATTTTCCATTTTCCATTTATTCATGAACTACTTAGAAATCATTGGAACCATCGTCGGCCTCATTTATTTATGGCTGGAATATAAGGCAAGTATCTGGTTATGGATTGCCGGGCTAATTATGCCGGCTATATACATATTCATATATTACGATGCTAAGTTGTATGCAGATATGGGGATTAATATCTACTACCTGGGTGCAGCATTCTACGGACTGGCCGTATGGCTGGCGGGAAAGAAAACAAGCGAAAGCGGTGAACTACCAATCATCCGCACGCCCCGCAAAACGGTAATTCCTATGACGTTGGTTTGCGTGGTTTCTTTTTTTGTTATTGGTTGGATATTAATCCGCTTTACTGACAGCGATGTTCCCTGGTTCGATAGTTTTACCACTGCATTGAGTATTGTAGGTATGTGGATGCTGGCACGTAAATACCTGGAACAGTGGCTTGTGTGGATTGTTGTTGATATAGTAAGTTCAGGACTTTACATTTATAAGGAATTATATTTTACCTCTGCGTTGTATGCTCTTTATACAGTTATTGCTATCTTTGGCTACTTGAACTGGAAAAAGTTAATGCAGAAAGAATATACATGAAATATTACCCCTTACTTACGATGAATAGTTGCATTGATGCAGTTATTCTTGCCAATGGAGAATACCCGTCGCACCCTCTCCCTTTGTATTTACTCGAAAACGCCCCCTATGTAGTTTGCTGCGATGGTGCCGCCGATGAATACATCAGCCGCGGACATACTCCCGATGCTATTGTGGGTGATGGCGATTCTATTTCACCGGAAAACCGAAACCGTTTTGCTGATATCCTATTCTGCAATAATGACCAGGAAACCAACGACCAGACGAAAGCGGTGAATCATTGTCTTACGATTGGTAAAAAGAATCTGCTTATCGTGGGTGCTACCGGAAAACGGGAAGACCATACACTTGGAAACATAAGCCTATTAATGGATTATGTGGATGAGGTACAGGTGGAAATGGCTACGGATTCAGGATTCTTTACTCCCGCAAAAGATAGTGGTAAGTTTAAGTGTATTAAGGGCGAACAGGTGTCTATGGTTAACTTCGGTGCCACTGGAGTGAGGGGTGAGAATCTGGTGTATCCGCTAAGGGATTTCGATAACTGGTGGCAGGGAACTCTGAATGAGGCAACTGCTGACAGTTTCATTATTCATGCACGCGGAAAATATCTTATTTACAGGACTTACAAATAGAGAAAGGGCGGACACAAGGCCCGCCCCTACACCATGCGGTTATTTAAACTGCAATTATTTATTTAGCGAATTACAAATCTCCTGATTAACTTGCCGTGTACGAGGTTCTTCCAGTTTGATAACTTTACGGTCATAAGTCATCAATCCGTTAACTTCCCCTTCCACGTCGGTAGTCTGAGTATATACGGCTGCTGAGAAGCCACTGCGAATCATTGTCTTAAGCATTTCTGCGTATTTGATATATTCGTCGGTTACTTCTTTCGAGCTCTTGAACTGAACATAACCCCAGTTTTTGTCTGTTTGCCACAAGTGTCCTTCGAGCGGCATACCGATACCACCATATTCACCCAGAACGGTTGGACGTTCGGCATCGTATAAGAACATTCTTGGACCCGGGTAGTTGTGCAGGTCGAGCATATCTCCTGTGCGGTAGTGGTTACCACCACTGGCAGGGTTCACCAGGCGTGATGGGTCGTAAGCTTTTGTCCACTCAGCAATTTCTACAGTTTTGAACTGTCCCCATGCCTCGTTGAACGGTACCCATACTACTACAGAAGGATTGGAATACAGGTAATCCATGATACCTTTCCATTCTTTGCGGTAGTTGGCTTCGGATTCGGCGCTGCGTATCATTTCCGATCCGTTGAAGTAGTTGTGCATCTGCCATTGTGGAGAGCGACCACCGTTAGGCATATCTTGCCATACAAGAATACCGAGACGGTCGCAATGAGTGTACCAACGTGCGGGCTCAACTTTTACGTGTTTACGGATCATGTTGAAACCGAAGTCTTTTGTTTTCTGGATGTCGTAAACGAGGGCTTCATCTGTTGGAGCGGTGTACAATCCATCAGGCCACCAACCCTGATCGAGCGGGCCGAACTGGAAGTAGTCTTTGTTATTCAGTTGCAAACGTACGATGCCGTTGTCATCACGTTTGGTAGATACTTTACGCATAGCAGCATAGCTCTTTACTTTATCTTGCAATTTACCTTGCGAGTACAAGCTTACTTCCATATCATACAGATGTGGATTCTCGGGCGACCAAAGTATCTGGTTCGGGATGCTTATTTCGAGTTCCTGGCAAACAGCAGCTTTTGCTGTAGCAACTACCGAACTGCCACTCTTTACCACTACTTCGAAGATATCACCTTGTGAAGTACCTTCAGTACAAGCACTTACTTTCAGCTTGTGGCTGTCGATATCGGATACGGTACGTACATTAGAGATATGCTTGCGATTAACCGGTTCGAGCCATACTGTCTGCCAGATTCCTGATACAGGCGTGTACCATATTCCGTTAGGATTATTATGCTGTTTTCCTACCGGTTGATAACCGTCGGTTGTTGGATCCCATACCTTTACCACCAGTTTCTGAGTTCCTGATGTTAAATAAGGAGTAATATCGAAACTAAACGGAGTGTATCCGCCTACATGGGTACCGATTTTGACATCATTGAGGTATACTTCGGTTTTCCAATCCACAGCACCGAAATGCAACAGGATGGTTTTACCTCTCCAGGATGAAGGATAAGTAAATGTCTTTTTGTACCACAGTTCTTTGTCTTTTCCCAGTTCTTTCTGAACGCCCGAGAGACTTGACTCTACCGCAAAAGGAACAAGTATTTTACCGTCAAAAGCAGTAGGTTCTGCCTCACCGACAGGAAGAATAGCGTAATCCCAAAGTCCGTTCAGGTTTGTCCAGTCGGTACGTTCCATGATAGGACGCGGATATTCGGGTAATACGTTATTCGGGTCGATCTGTTCAGCCCATTTGGTTTTGATTTTGTCGCCCATCGGCTTCCACTGTGCGTATCCTGATTGTACTGACAGGATGAGGATGATTGAGAGTAATAGTTGTTTCATGTTTTTACAATTGGTTATTTAGGATTAATTGTTTGTCACCCCGAGCGAAGTCGAGGGGCCTACAGAACAATACTAGTAGGTAGTTCTCTCGGCTACGCTCGGGATGACGATGTCTTTTATCTTACAGAAAACTTATAAATGGTATTATGAGTATAAGTTTCTCCCGGATTCAACCGTGTTGAAGGGAAGTTAGGTTGATTAGGACTATCCGGGAAATGCTGTGTTTCCAGTGCCAAAGCACTACGGTAATCGATGGGTTTTCCGGATTTGTCGATACCTGAACCGTCGAAGAAGTTACCACTATAGAACTGTACACCCGGTTGGTCGGTATACACCTCCATTACGCGTCCACTTGCAGGCTCATACACTGTTACAGCCAATTCTACATTACCAGGAGTTTTCTTGTCGAGTACCCAGTTGTGGTCATAGCCGCGACCATTTTTCAATTGCTCGTTGTCCATGTCGATGCGTTCGCCGATACGGGTTGGGCGGCGGAAATCAAACGGAGTATTATCTACAGGTGCGATTTCGCCTGTGGGAATCAGTACTTCGTCAACCGGTGTAGTGTGGCTGGCATGGATAGTCATGATGTGGTCGGTAATGGTACCGTTTCCTTCGCCTTTAAGATTAAAGAAGGCGTGATTAGTAAGGTTCAAAACTGTCGGTTTATCGGTTGTAGCTTTGTACGACAGTTTGAATTCATTGTCGGGAGTCAGGCTGTATACCACTTCCATTTTCAGGTTACCGGGGAATCCGTCGGTACCGTCGGGCGAGGTATATGAGAAATGAATGGAATTGTCGGTTACCTTATCCACGTTCCAGGCCACCATGTCGATACCTGCTGTTCCGCCGTGAAGCGTTTGTCCGTTATTGTTGATGGGTAGGTGGTAAGCGGTGCCGTCAATTTCGAAAGTACCTTTGGCAACACGGTTTGCATAACGGCCTACAACACAGCCCAGGTATCGTTCGCCTTTATTGTTCACATATTTGTCGATGTTTTCGTAACCCAGATTTACATCTACGTATTTTCCGTCTTTATCGGGTGCCCAAAGCGATACAACCCGTAGACCGTAGTTGGTCACCTGCATTACCACACCGCCCGGTGAACGAAGTGTGTACAATGATACAGGTTTGCCGTCAATCTCGGTTTCGAACGCCGATTTGTCGATCAATGGAAGTTCGTCTTTCTGCTTGCCGGTGCAGGCAAACAAGGCAACGAGTATGCCTAAACAGATAAGTTTTGCTACTTTCATGGTTTATTATTAATTGGTAAATTATATTATTTAAACATTGGTTTATCAGCCGATAACGACGGGCTTCCACCTTCTACATACGGCCAACCCTGGGCATCCCAACGAACCTGGTCGAGCAATAGGATACGGCCGTGTGGGTTCTCGGTATCTACTCCGTGATATAGTATCCAGTCGTTTCCGGCATCATCCTGTACGATCTCCGAACAGTGTCCATTACCAACAAACCGGGAGTTGGGGCCGATGACAATAGCATAGCCATTATCCATCATATCTTTGCCTTCCTTGTCTATATAAGGACCGAACAACGACCTGGAACGGCCGACTACTAATTGATACGTGCTTTTAATCCCTTCGCAACAACTACCGATAGATGCAAAGAGGTAATAGTATCCATCCCGTTTATGAATATATGTTCCTTCGAAAGCGGTACCGGCTATTTTAATCTTTTCTGCACCAGGCTTTATTGAAAGACCATCCGCCGTAAGCTCAATAGCGTAAATTCCACGGAAGCTGCCCCAGAATAAGTATTTCTTTCCATCTTCTTCGATATAAAACTGGTCTATAGAGTTTTGTACGTCAATCTCATTGCTGCGGAATAGCTTACCTTTATCGGTGAACGGGCCTTCGGGTTTATCAGCTACGGCTACGCCGATACCGCATGTCCATTCGCCACCCCACACAGACATGGAGTAATAAAGTACATACTGTCCGTTAATATAATTAATGTCGGGGGCCCATATTCCACCCTTCGGTTCGAAATCGGGGCGGGTTGTATCGGTAAATGCTGTTCCAACGAAATCCCAATCGACAAGGTTGGTCGATTTCATGATAGGTGTATTCCGTATGTTCTCGGTGGCGTAAAGATAGAATGTGCCGTCGGCGGTGCGGATTATGGTCGGGTCGGGCATACTGGTGTCAACCACGGGGTTCTTGTATTTTCCGTCGTCCGGGCTGACCACGTTTCCGGCATTGGCGGTATTGCTGCAACCGGTCAATAAGAGGTAAAATAAAATGAGGGTTAACAATTGATTTTGAGCCATACGGTTAGTGTTTTATTGTTCTCTGTAATGATACAAAATACTGGGCTCAAAGGTAGGCTATAGGTTTCTTTTGGAATGATAATATTGGAGCAAAGAGTAGTAAAAACCGGTTATTATTGTTTTTGTTTATATTTGATGTTTCAATTTTGTCGGATCTTGTCGGCAATCCCATATACCGGTGATATAAATTACTTCTTTTTCGATACGGTATATGATTCTGTAGTGAGAATAAGCAAGTATACTGCGGTAGTTATCTGGCAGGCCGGGTTCAGTGTGGCCAAGAAGAGGATGAGCTGGTAGCAGGCGGATGGTATTATGTATTTTTACAGTTATCTTATCGGCCACGCACCGATTAGCCACTTCTTTGTAATAGGTCAGAATTTCGCGCAATTGCTTCTTTGCACTCTTATCCCACTTTACTCGCTTTCCCATATAAATTTAAACATTTCATCCATTACCTCTTCATGGTCATATACAAGTCCTGCAGAAATTTCCTCTTCTCCTTGTCTCAGCGACTCTATACGCTCTTCGAGCGTATAGGGCAAGCCGGGAATACGTTGAAAAGGGATGGCATCCAAATCGAACTCATTATCGTCAATGTCATTATCAATGCCGGTGTCGGCACTGTATGCTACATTGGGCTCGTTACAAAAGTCGGGAAATGCGTTTTCTTCTTTTTTCTCTTCTTTGTTTTTCTTCTTCATGACATATTCACCTTAAACTTTAATACACAAAAGTAATCATTTTAAGGGAGAACACCCACCACCTGTGGCTTAATAATATCTCTTCCAAACATTATTTCCCCCTTGCCCGAAAAAGTAAAGTCTTTTATATACGAAGTGCGTGGATGTATCTCGGTCGTATCCCAATGCGCATGGAAAATATACTTCCACTGACCATCTGCATCGCGGAAGGGAGCGCCATGACCAGTGCCAGCCAATCCGTTGGCCCGTATCAGAACAGGGTTTCCTTCGTATTTCGTCCAGGGACCCATCGGATTATCGGCTGTGGCATAGCCTACGCCGTAGTTTTTGCTCTGGTAGTGATTGGCCGAATAGATAAGATAGTATATACCGTTTCGTTTCAGTATAGATGGACCTTCAGCCACTCGGGCAGGTTTGTCTTGAGAAAGTTCCCAAGGTTCTCCTACCTTGATGCATTCGGCGAGTGTTTCGGGCTTGATTGTCAGCAAGTCTTCACTCATCTCTGCTACCCAAATAACATTACCGTCTGTAAACCGTACAAAAAACAGGTAGGGTGTACCATCATCGTCGATAAATAAAGAAGTGTCTATACTCTTTTCTTCCCAGATGGGTTGCTTTACTTCCTGTTTGAAAGGCCCTTTCGGGCTATCTGCTGTAGCCACACAAATATGCTCCTCTGCAGAGTAGAAAAGATAAAATTTGTTCTTCGATTCGATGTAATAAACTTCAGGCGCCCAAAAGCCCCATGTTCCGTAAGAGTCGCCGGCGTATAAGGCTTGCCCTTCGCGTTTCCAGTTCTTCAGGTCTCCCGAAGAGAAGCATGCAAAACCTTCGCCCTCTGCCGTACCTCCGGTACCATACGCATAGTATATGCCTTCATGGAATAAAATGTAAGGATCGGCAATGGGTAACCAGGCTGTTTCTACGGGTGGATTGCTTTTAAATCCAATCAGTACAAAGGAAAGTAGCAAGCATACAAAACAAATTTTCTTCATCGTATCTGGAATTATAATAAGTTATTCAATTCAAAGGATGAATTTCATTTAAAAACAGGAGAAAAACAACCGTTAAAGATACTTTGGCTTGTTATTACAATATTTGAACCGAATTTACCATCATTCCTCTATGTGGGTATATTGATTTTATTCGTAATTTTATCACCATGAAACTCCGGCGACTACTATTTACCATTTTATTCTTTGTTGTTCTACCTCAGCTATACGCGGCAGAACATACTAACTTCCATTTCAAAAACATACAGGTTGATGAAGGCCTGTCCGAAAATACCGTTTTTTGCATTCTCCAGGATTCAAAAGGGTACATCTGGTTCGGAACCAAAGACGGCCTGAACCGTTTTGATGGAACCAACTTTCGGGTATTCAGGCATGATGACGCCAACCCTGCTTCGCTGGGCAATAACTTTATACGTAGTTTACTGGAAGGAGAGGACGGTAATTTCTATATCGGTACAGATGTCGGACTGTACATAATGGATACTGCCGACGAAACTTTTACTCTTATCAGGAAAGAGACAACTGATGGCACCCGCCTTGTGAGTGCAATAAACAATTTGTTTGCTGATAAAGACGGAACAATCTGGATAGCATCCATGTACCAGGGAGTTTTCACCTATATCCCATCCAGCGGAGAATTGAAGAAAGTGGAATTGATGCATTATAACCTGGGAAATAATGCTGTATGGTGTATTTATGGCGACCGGTCGGGAACCATCTGGCTGGGAACGCGCTTCGGATTACTTCGCTACAACCGCCAGACTAATCTGATGGAAGCCGTCGACGGACTATTCAACCCGGGTGAAAGTTCAGGTTACGAAATACTCTGTATGTTCGAAGATATTAAAGGAAACCTCTGGTTAGGCACCTGGGCTAACGGATTATGGTACTATAACAAACAAACATACGATGGTACAACATTCTTCGGACTGGACAGTAAAGATTACTACGTTACCCATATGCGAGCTATATTCCAGTACGATACGAACCGCCTATTGATAGGCTCGGACGATGGTCTCTACCTGTTCAATACCGAAACCCACGAAGCTACCCGGGTCGATGTTTCTCAATCTCACTATAGCCTCAGCGACCAGAATGTATATTCCATTGCCCGCGACCGCGAAGGAGGAATATGGATTGGTACCTACTTCGGCGGAATAAACTACCTCAATGCTTCCCTTTTACCCATCGAAACCTATTACCCCGACATGAAACACGGTATGCTTTCGGGGCGTGCTGTGAGCCAGTTCTGCGAAGACCGCGACGGCAATATGTGGATAGCCACCGAAGATGGTGGAGTGAACTTCCTCGAAGTAAAAACCCGGCGAATCACCCAACCCATACAAACCAGCTACCACAACACCCATGCCCTCTTATTGGATGGAGACGACCTGTGGATAGGCACCTTCTCACGTGGAATAGACATTTACAATACCCGTACAGGTAAACTGGTAAACTACCGTGCAAATCCCAAAGACGAATCTACGCTCAATGACGATTGTGTATTCTTACTCTATAAAACGCGCAACGGAGATATTTATGCCGGCACCCCCGCAGGACTGAATAAATTCGACCGAGAGAAGAAACAATTCATCCGTATACCCGAAGCCCACGGCTTTGCTTATGATATGAAAGAAGATGAAACGGGAAATCTCTGGATAGCCAATTACGGGGCAGGAGTCATCCGGTTTGATGCAAACACCCGCACCTGGAAACGATATGAAGATATTGTAGAAGACACCAACCCCATACATGGCAGCAAATTAACCAGTGTTTATATTGATAGCCAGAAGCGGTTAATATTCACCAGCGAAGGACGCGGACTCTTTATTTATGATTACCTGACTGATAGTTTCCGCAATATATCCGAAGCCGACGGATTACCTAATAATGTAGTTTACGGGGTACTGGATGATGCTTTCGGCAACCTGTGGATAAGCTGTAATAAAGGTATTGTATGCCTTGATATTAATAATCCCCGCGAATATAAACTCTATAATAAGGAAGACGGGCTGCAAAGTAATCAATTCAATTATAAATCAAGTTACAAAACACATAACGGGAAATTCTACTTTGGAGGGATTAACGGCTTTAATAGTTTCTATCCACAAGAACTGTCGCTATTGCAAAATAATCATATCCCGCCTGTAGAAATCACAAATATACGGCTTCTGGACAACAATAAATCCGATTTGGAACAGGAAGTACGTACCCGGCTCAATAAGAAACAACGAATTGTATTGCCCTACAATAAATCTTCTTTCAGCATATCCTACATTAGTTTGAGTTACTGTTCGCAGAATAAGAACCAATATGCCTATATGCTCGAAGGAACTGATAAGAGCTGGACTACAGCCGGAAATAATAAATCGGTAACCTACGTCAACCTTTCTCCCGGCACCTATGTATTCCGGGTAAAAGCGTCAAACAACAGCAATATATGGAACGATGAAGGCGCCCGGGTCGAAATAGAGATATTACCTCCTTTCTGGTTATCACTTCCCGCGCGGCTTATATATGCTTTTGTTCTTGTGGCCGGATGCTATCTGATATTTAGCCATTACAAGAGAAAGTACAAAAGAAAGCAAACCCAGCAACTGGAAGCATACAAAGACGAACAGGAAAAACTAGCCATAAAGTCGCGCATTGATTTCTTTACCAACATTGCCCATGAGATACGTACTCCGATAAGTCTTATAAAGGCTCCGCTGGAAGAAATACTGGTATCTGGCGACGGCAACCGGAATACCCGCCAGAATCTTGCCATCATCGAAAAGAATTCCAATCAGTTAAGCGTATTAATAAACCAGTTACTTGATTTCAGGAAAATGGACTCAATGAACTATACAGTTACACCCGAAAGCATCAACCTGAAAAATTATATCGGCGAAATATACGAACGATTCCGTAAAACAACACAGAGTAAGGAGATAGATTTTGTACTCCAGACTCCCGAAGAACAAATAATGCCCGTCATCTCCGATCCGGATGCGCTGACAAAAGTAGTGGGAAACCTGCTGACCAATGCCATTAAATTTACTACAAACCGTATCATCTTAACCCTGGAACGGGTAGACGACTGTACTTACTCTATCAGCGTTGAAGACAACGGCCAGGGTATACCCGACGAACAGAAGAAGCTGATATTCGACCCCTTCTACCAGATAAAAACCAATGGCAATGGAACAGGTATCGGCTTGTCGTTGGCAAAGAATCTGGCTCATTTACTCAAAGGCAGTATCGAAGTTATCAACAGCGAAACAGGTGGTTCCGTTTTCCGTTTTACCTTCACGAATATATCTACTGATGCAATGGTAACAACACAAGATACTACCCGTGAAGAACCGCTCGTCTTAAACAAACCGGATAATGCGCAAAGCCCCAACGAACGGAAAAATACCATATTAGTAGTAGATGATAATCCGGAAATCACTTCCTTCATCAAAGACTGTCTGCAAAACGAATACCAGGTAGATACAGCCCTCAGCGCCACGAATGCGTGGACTTTGTTGGGAGGTGAGGGTTATGACTTGATTATCTCCGATATCATGATGCCGGATGTAGATGGTATCTCATTCACTAAACGTATCAAGGCCGACCTGAATTACAGCCACATCCCAGTTATCTTATTATCGGCCAAGACTGATAATGCTGTGAAGATAGAAGGATTAACCTCCGGCGCCGAGGTTTTTATGGAGAAACCTTTCTCGACCACTTTCCTGAAAGCACAGATACATAGTCTACTCGAAAACCGCCGTACGATACTCGAATCGTTCAACCGTTCTCCACTCGCTTCATACTCATCACTGGTTACGAATAAAAGTGACGAAGCTTTCCTTAATAAGTTGAATGATGAAATAGAGAAACATCTGTCCGATGAAAGCTTCTCTGTAGAGTCATTAACAGATGTATTGGGAGTAAGCCGTTCCAACCTGCAACGTAAACTGAAAGGAATCTGCGGGTCGACCCCGGGAGATTATCTGCGTAACTACCGGTTGCGAAAAGCTTGTAAGCTTCTTGTTGAAACAGATATGCGGATAAACGAAGTAGCCTTTGACGTAGGATTTAATTCGGCATCATATTTCACTAAAGTCTTCATGAAGACATATAATATGACGCCGAAAGAGTTTGTGAATGGGAAGAAGGGTGTCTAAAAAGTCATCTTTCACGTCACCCCGAGCGTAGCCG
>DAMCMT010000005.1:86177-106322 GCA_032108265.1 Bacteroides sp. | reverse complement strand
TTGTGGCTTCAGTCATTTCTTTCCCGTTTTAGTGTAAACAAGTATATAAGCGCATAAATTAATTAGCTTATATATAACACAAATAGACTGCAAGTAGTTTTAGCATTGAGGTTAAAGCCATTAACTTTACGGTTTATAAAAATAAATGTTTACTTTTGCCCGTATTAACATTAGACAAACGCAAAGAAATGAAAAATCGTATTTACTTCACTTTAATAACTTTATGCCTGTTAATACCGGGTGCATTTGCTCAAACGGATTTTAATGTAGAATCAATAACAGTTATCAACCTGGGTGATGGACGGCTGCTTCACCGCACGGTAAGCGACAATCTGCCCATTCAGGGCGAACTCCGTATTATCGACGGACGCCGCTCAGAATACAAACTGGTTGAGTTCACCAATGGCCTTTACGATGGCAAGTACAAACACTTCAAGCACAACTCACTAACCGAGGAGGGTGCATACAAAGAAGGCCGCAAGCACGGCGAATTTACTGAATACTTCTCGGACGGCACTACCCCGAAGGCTCGCAAATCGTACAAAGAAGGTAAATCCGACGGAATGTGGATAACCTATTATACCAACGGTGAAGTTGAAAAAGAGAAAGGATATAAAGAAGGGAAAGAGCATGGTGTGGAACGTTCGTACGACTACGAAACAGGAGAACTGGTTACCGAAATGAACTTCAAGGACGGTAAGAAAGACGGCCCACAGAAAAAGAGGATGTTCAGCAACTGGGGCACATTTACCGTAACCAGCAACTTTGTGGACGGAAAGCAGGAAGGAGCGCATTCCGAAATATACGAAACCGGCGAAAAGAAGAAAGAGGAGAATTATAAAAACGGAAAGCTGGAAGGTGAAGCGAAAGAGTATTACGTTCAGCCGAAAGGACAGCTAAAATCCGTTTATAACTATACCAACGGACGCAAGAACGGTAAGTTCGTCGAGTACAAAGACGACGGAACGATACGCGAAGAGGGCGTTTACGAGAACGGAACTAAAAAGCAATAATATGAGTACAGTTCAATTGAAAGACCCGGATATCATCCCGACGGATGAAGTGCTGGCCGGGGTTCTGGGCGATGTTTTCCCGGTATACCACGAGTTAACGGAAACGATAACGGCAGAGCCTTATTCTTTGACTCCCGAATGGCGTTATTACAACGACGGGAAGGCGTGGCTTTGCAAAGTGACGAACAAGAAGAAAACGGTTTTCTGGCTTTCAATCTGGGATACATACGCTCAAACGGGCTTTTACTTCACCGAGAAACACCTGGAAGGAATTACAGCATTGCCCATATCCGAGAGTATCAAGGAAGAGTTTGCCAGGAATGAGAAAGTAGGCAAACTTATACCTCTTATATTACAGATAACGCGCAAAGACCAGTTGCCCGACTTGTACGAAATCATCCGCTACAAGAAAAGCCTGAAATAAGGGAAAGAACATTCCGGCCGTTTCCAACAATTCACTGCTTTCATCTGTTTTACTATATTAATAAGTAAAACAAAGAATATGAGAGCAGTTATATTGAATGAATTCGGTGGAATAGAGAATTTCGCCATTCGCGAAGTACCCATCCCCGACGTTAAACCGGACGAAGTACTGATTAGGATACACGCCATCGGGATTGACCAGATTGATATCAAAACCCGCAAGGGTTCGGGCATGGCATCCAAGTACCCGCCGGAAAGTCCTATTATCCTCGGCTGGGATGTATCAGGCGTAGTGGTCGAAAAAGGTACAGACGTTACCGACATTGAAACGGGCGACGAGGTGTTCGGCACAATAAACTTCCCCGGTGCAGGTGGCGCTTATGCCGAATATATTGCCGCTCCGGCCAACCAACTTGCCAAAAAGCCGGAGAACATTTCTCATCCGGAAGCTGCTGCGGCTACCCAATCTCCACTTACCGCCTGGCAGGCTTTAGTGAAAGCCGGGAAACTGCGCGAGGGGATGAAAGTACTTATTCACGGTGCAGCAGGTGGCGTAGGGAACTATGCCGTACAGATTGCCAAAAGCTTCGGCGCCAACGTTACCGCAACCGCAGCGGGAAAGGACTTTCAGTTTGTCAAAGACCTCGGCGCGGATGAAATCATTGATTATCAGACTCAACAATTCGAAGAACTTACAGACGGTTTCGACCTGATACTGGATAGCATCGGCGGCGAGAACTTTGTACGCTCGCTCAAAGTGCTGGGTAATGACGGAAGAATAATTCTCTTACCCTCGGACAAGAAGGAAGATGCGGAAAAGGCTGCCCGCGAGCAACAGGTTAACGGGTACAGTCATATACTGATGCATTCCAGCGGGGACGATATGAAACAAATTGCCCGGATGCTGGAAGAGGGAGCAATGAAAGTGTACATCAGCAAGATATTTGCATTCGAAGAAATCCCCCAGGCACAACAACAGTTGGAAGAGGGTGGCAATACCGGAAAGATAGTAATCGAAGTTTAACTATATATATTATGGAGTACCGGATAGAGAAAGATACACTGGGCGAAGTAAAGGTTCCTGCGGATGCGCTATATGGCCCTCAGACGCAACGTAGCATCGATAACTTCAAAATAGCACGCGATACAGACCGGATGCCGATAGAGATTATCCATGCTTTCGGCTACCTGAAGAAGGCTGCCGCATTGGTCAACAGGGAAGCCAATATCTTAAGCGAAGAAAAGTGCAATCTGATTGTGAGCGTATGCGACGAGATTATCTCGGGAAGCCTGGACGAGTCTTTTCCGCTGGTTGTATGGCAAACGGGTAGCGGCACGCAAACCAATATGAATGTGAACGAGGTTATAGCGAATCGTGCGCATATACTGCATGGAGGTAAATTAACGGATAATGAGAAGTTTATATCGCCCAATGATGATGTGAATAAATCGCAGTCGTCCAACGATACTTTCCCAACCGCTATGCACATTGCGGCGTACAAGATGTTGGAGGAAAAGACTATACCCGGCATCCGGAAGCTACGCAATACACTGGAGGAAAAGAGCCGGGAGTATATGAAGGTGGTGAAGATTGGTCGTACCCACTTCATGGATGCAACTCCGCTGACGTTAGGTCAGGAATTCAGTGGTTATGTGTCTCAACTAGACCACGGTTTGCATGCCATTCAGAATGCGCAGAAGCATTTATCGGAACTGGCCTTAGGCGGTACAGCCGTAGGAACGGGGGTAAATACTCCGAAGCAGTTCTCAGAAAGGGTGGCACGCCGCATTGCTGAATTAACAGGACTTCCTTTTATCACGGCTCCGAATAAATTTGAAGCTTTAGCCAGTCATGATGCCATGGTGGAAGTTCACGGGGCTTTGAAAACCGTTGCCGTAAGTCTGATGAAGATTGCTAATGATATCCGGATGCTGAGTTCTGGCCCGCGCTGCGGTATTGGTGAGATTCATATACCGGATAATGAGCCGGGGTCGTCCATCATGCCGGGCAAAGTGAATCCTACGCAGTGCGAAGCGCTCACAATGATTGCCGCTCAGGTGATGGGGAATGATGTGGCTATTAGCGTTGGTGGGGCAACGGGGCATTTTGAGCTTAATGTATTCAAGCCGGTCATTGCTGCCAACTTTCTGCATAGTGCCAGGTTGATAGGCGATGGTTGTGTAAGTTTCAATGATAAATGTGCCGTAGGTATTGAACCGGTGCCGGCAACTATAGAGAAATACGTTAATAATTCTCTGATGCTGGTAACGGCATTAAATCCGAAGATAGGTTATTACAAATCAGCAGCCATTGCGCAGAAAGCGTTTGCAGAGAATATAACCTTGCGTCAGGCGGCGATTGAATCCGGCTTCGTCACTCCCGAAGAATTCGACGAAGCCGTTGACCCACGCAAGATGGTTGGTGATATTTAATCGTCACCCCGAGCAAAGCCGAGGGGCCTACCAACTATCCCTAAATAATGTGGATAGTCTGGCAGACCCCTCGGCTTCGCTCGGGGTGACGTGAATATCCTAGGCGATTATCTCGATGCGGCTTTTGCCGTTAACGGTCTTCTCTACATGGATTTTCACGGGGATTCTTTCGGTCATCTCTTGTATATGGGAGATGACGCCAATCTTCCGTCCCTGTACGTACAACTGTTCGAGAGCTTTCATGGCTGTATTCAAGCTTTCGTTATCCAAAGAGCCAAATCCTTCGTCGATAAAGAGGGATTCTACTTTCAGGTTGTTGCTGGAAAGGGAGGATAGTCCGAGTGCCAATGCTAATGAAATAAGGAACGATTCACCGCCGGAGAGGGAATGGATGGTTCGTACTTCGTTGCACATTTCATGGTCAATTACCTGGAGGGCAAGGGTATCGGGTATCTGTTGCAAGCGGTATCTGCTGGATAAATAGGTCAGATGCCGGTTAGCATGTAATAACAACAGGTTCAACGTATAGCTTTGTGCGATGATTTTAAATTTAAGACCGTCGGAACTACCGATTATCCAGTTGAGTTTTTCCCATTTACCGGCAATTTCCTGTTTCTTTTCTAAATCCGATTCCAGTTTCTTATAAGTAATGCGATTCTCTTGTTGTTGTAGCAACTTATTTTCAATGTATGCATTACGACGATCCATTTCTTCGATAAGTTCTTTCTGACGCGTAATAACGATTGGTAGTTCATTGACATTATCAATGTTCTGGTGCTCCATTTCAAGCGCCTTCACCGTTATAGTCAACTGCTTGATTTCACCATCCAGGAACAATAAAGAAGAGTTGCATTTATCCAGCTCTTTGGTTGTAATTTCAATTTGCTGCATAATTTCGTTTTCCTGCATCTGAAGTGTTGCCTGCACATCCGAAATAACCTCCCCATTCAATAATTGAGACCTTTCAACTCGCAAAGCATTCAGTTTTGCTTCGAGAGTAGCCAAACGGGCATTCTCTTCCAGTTCAATGGAAGACACGGAGGATAGTTGCTCCTTCTCCGAATTAACATCCTGCAAAAGTAACTGGCAAAAGGATAAAGAATCCTTCAACTTATCATATGCAAGCCACCGTTGTCGGATATCTTCGACGGTCGACTGCCATTCATCATATAAGGCCTGATAATCGTTCATTTGCCCGATTAGTATTTCCTGCCTCTGATTTAGTGAAAGAAGCTTTTCATTGATGTCATAGTCAGCCCCTTCTGAAACTGATTTCTGTAACAAAGACTTCAGTTCATTGTAAATTGCATTCAACTCATTAGCCAACCTACTGATACCATATTTATTTAGTTGAACGATCCGCTCTTTATTTTCCGAGTGCAGATTATCCAAGAGTAGCTTTTCTTTCCCAACAAATTTATGCAGTTCGATTAACTTTTCATTGCTCGACTCTTCATTATCACTATTGAGCAAATCCAATTCACGGGCAAAGAGCGCTTCTTTATCTGCTACAGATTTTGCAATAGTTATCTTCCGTTGAGAAATGGATGCACATACATCCTCCTGATTTCTATATCTTTCGCTAAAACTCTGTATGTTCATATCCAACGCCGCGGCTTGCTCAAGTTCAGGCTGAAGCGACTCTGCATATTGACGGAAAGCCTTATAATTTTCCTGTTGTTTGGCTTTTTGCTGCAACAAATCATCGAAAGCCTCTCTGAAAGAATCATGCTCCTCTCCCTTTTGTTTCAACAATTCCTGTTGTTGTCTGAAAACAGTTACTATACGTAACTGCTCATTGAGTACCAATAGCTGCCTATGAGCATAATCCCGCTTAGGAGCAAGCTGATCGCGTTCAATAGCCATTTTCTGTAACTCTTCATCAGAAATGATCTCAAGTTGCTTGATGGATTGTTTGAGAAAAATTATTTCTGAATGAACAGAACGGTTCTTTATATAAATAGCGCGAGATATCTGAGAATATATTTCAGTACCCGTAAGTTTTTCCAGAAGTTCAGCCTTTTGCCCTTCGGTACTTTTAAGGAAAGTTGCAAAATCATTTTGAGCCAGTAATACCGTACGCGTAAACTGCTCATACGAAAGGCCTGTTATACGCACCAATCGCCCAAGCAATTCATCTTTTGTACCTACATACTCCTCTCCGGTATGAAGATTAGTTACCTGAACTGTTTGTGGCATTAATGGACCTGTCGGGTCATTCTTCGCTCGGCTAACACTCCATCTACTTTTGTATTGGTGACCGTCGATGCCTACGAAAGAAACTTCAGCAAAACCTTCTCCCGAGCCGCGTCGAAGTATATTGCGCACATCATTCTGGTGAATCTGGTTATCACCTACATCTTGAAGGTAAAGGTTTTCACCGGGTACTGAAAAGCGCGGAGTACAATCGTACAAGGCCAGGCAAACAGCATCGAGTATAGTAGATTTTCCAGCCCCTGTAGAACCAGAGATTGCATAAATCCCGGTCTTTGATAATGGCCCGGAGGTAAAATCAATATGATTAGTTCCCTCGATTGAGGCGAGGTTTCTTAATGTAATAGACAAAATTTTCATAGCACACTCCCTAAGCGATTAATTGATAACAGAGCATATCTCATCAAATAGTTTTTCCAAATCAGGCGGCATTTCTTCCTGATATGCTTTCTCATATGCAATACGTGCAATCTGCATGGGCGACATATCTCGTAGTCCAGCCGTCATTACTTCTTCTTCTGTATAATGATCCCCAGCGTTTTGATAAACCGTTACAATACGAGCCAGACGTACATTCTTGTTTTCCACGGCTTCCTCAATACGCATACGAAGCATCGGATCAGGTTCTGATATTAGCACCCGTACTTCCAGATATGGAGGATATGCATCCTTGCCCCTGTCAGGTAATTGGGCGAGCAATTCCATAATCTCATCTTCGCGTCTTAAAGCGCCCTCGGGTATGGAAAGCAGTTGCGTCATTGGCTTGTACTCCAATTCTTCGACAATGGGTGTATCCTTATATGGCATAGTTAGCAACATACAACTGCGTTTCAGGCTACGTTCTTCAAAAGTTAGTGGCAGAGGACTCCCTGCATACCGTATATGTCTACATCCGTTTACCTGATGAGGATTATGTTTATAACCCAACCCTGCATATTCTATAGATTCATTGAAAATATCAGCAGAAACCGGCTTCAGGTCATTAAATATATCCGATTTCATTGTTTCATCGTTTTCAGCAACATTCAGATATCCAAGTATTATTATTGCCTGTTTGGATTCTCTTATTTCTGCTGCACGATGCATCAACTGCCTATAATACTCCTCAATATTTTCATCCTTGGAATTGCCGGATTGATACATATGTGGAATAAGGAGACACAAAGCCTCCGTTTGTCCGGTATCGCCTTTAAGTGCTACAATCATTTCATCCAGTATAGGCTCATCTTTAACTTTCATCAACTGACCCTACACTGTTACATCCATATCTTCGAGCAGTGGCATAGGAGCTTCCAGACGTCCGGCTGAATCGTGACTACCGCCAATCAATACCATCTGCAAGTCAGGATTAGCCTTTTTAGCATTACGAATAAAATTAAAAAGCATTTTCTGAGATGCTGCCGAGGGGTTCATCGAGTCAAAGACATCCCCTGCAACAAGCAAGGCATCTACCCTGTTAGCTGCCAGTTGATTATTGAGCCATTCCAAGAAATGTAAATGCTCGGCCGTACGATCATATCCAAAAAAAGTATGTCCAATGTGCCAGTCCGCAGTATGTAGAACACGTATCATATATTGCAAGTTTTTCACAAATATAACAATTAATCCTATAGACTGCATTGCAATATTTCACTTTTTATTTTTTGGTTCTGGGAATATATTTACATTTGCATTTACAAAACTATGTGCGCACGTAAAACGACATACAAGAAACGAAGCAAACGCAAAAAGAAATCATCAAAGCCGCATAAGAAGAGGCTTTGGATGCTAACGCTATTCCTGAGCGCCTGTATAGTGCTTTCTCTCCTTCTATTGGAAAATGAGCACCGCAAATTAACGGACTCTGCGTTATACCAGTCCACCCGGCCGGCTGTACAAAATCAGCTTATCACCGGATTGGAAGTCCCTCGGTTTATCAGTGAAAATAAGCAACAAATTATTATTCATACAGGATTTACTGTTAGTTATAATGAAGACCATAAACTGCCTTACTGGGTAGGTTATGAGTTAACAGTCGGAAAAACTTTTGGGGAGCATAGCCGGACAGATCGTTTTGTGCCCGACCCAAAGTTGCAATGCAACCAGGCTCATACCAGCGATTATACCCGTTCAGGATATGACCGTGGCCATATGGCACCCGCAGCCGATATGAAATGGAGCCAGGATGCAATATCCGAGAGTTTCTACCTGAGCAATATCTGCCCGCAACACCCCGAATTGAACCGGAGGGCATGGAAACAACTCGAAGAACGGGTACGCGACTGGGCACAGGCCGACAGTTTAATAATAGTTGTATGTGGCCCGCTATTAAACGATAAATGCCGGCGGATAGGACGGAATAAAGTAAGCATCCCCGACGGTTTTTTCAAGGTTATCCTCTCCCCCTTTGCATCTCCACCACAGGCTATCGGGTTCTTGTTCAAGAATACCCATTCTACTAAACCGCTTTCTGAATATGCCGTATCAGTTGATAGTGTGGAAAGGGTATGCGGACTTGATTTTTTCCATCAGTTGCCTGATAGTACGGAATATCTCATTGAATCATTTTTCGACAAAATTTACTGGGGGTTAAATTAGTTTTAAAGTTAAATAATAATCATATCACACCATGAAATTTTTTTTTCATAGTCTGAAAATATATTTTCAAGGCCTAATATCAGACTACTTATATTACCCAATACTCTTTTAATGTACCTTACATATAATCTTTGGATATTTAACAGGATTTTGACTACTTTTGCAGGAGATATTTAAAGAACAATGGCAAAAGCGCGAAAAATATTCATTACTTGTTTCCTGATTGGTTTAATTTTAGGAGGTGCCATAGGAGGTGCCGGCTGGTATTATTTCATCTCTCCACAGTTCCATCCTGAGAAAACCACCTATATATATATAGACAGAGATGATACTACCGACTCCGTTTACAACAAAATACTGGCTCAGGGAAATGTGGGAAACATCGATGGCTTCCGTTGGCTAGCCAAATATAAAGACTTTAATGATAACAATATACACACCGGCCGGTATGCAATCTATCCGGGTGATAATACCCGGGCAGTTTTCAACCGCCTGAGCGGTGGTTTGCAAACACCTGTCAATGTAACCGTGCCCAGTGTACGCACCTGGGACCGCATGGCCCGTGCCGTATCCAATCAGTTGATGATTGATTCTACCGAAATAGCCAACCTGCTTTATAATCCTGAATACATTGGTCAACCCGAATTGGGATTTACTCCCGAAAACTTATATTGCCTTTTCGTACCGAACACCTATGAAGTGTACTGGAATATAAGCGCCGATGATTTCATGAAACGAATGAAACGTGAGTACCACCGTTTCTGGGATGGAGACAGAAAAGCTAAAGCCAAAGCCCTCGGCCTGACTATTGAACAGGTATGCACACTTGCATCCATTGTAGACGAAGAGACCAACGATTCAGCCGAAAAGCCCACTGTAGCAGGTTTATACCTGAACCGGGTAAAGCGCGGAATGCCTTTGCAGGCCGACCCAACTGTAAAATTCGCCCTCGGCAACTTTGAAATACGGCGTGTAACCAACCGCGACCTCGAAACTGATTCCCCCTATAATACCTATAAATATGCCGGATTGCCACCAGGACCTATCCGGATTCCCAGTATACGGGCCATCGATAGTGTTCTCAACCCTGAAATACATAACTACTTATATATGTGCGCGAAAGAGGATTTCAGTGGTTCGCACAACTTTGCCACGACCCTGACTGAGCACAACCGCAATGCGCGCAAATATCAACAAGCATTGAATCAGCGCAAGATTTTCAGGTAATCTTTTACTAAATGACAGTAATATTGTATCTTTGCCTAACTTTTTATTAGAACACAGAGACACAGAGGCACAGAGTTTTTTCATTAAACTTCCTCTTAATTAAATCTCTGTGCCTCTGTGTCTCTGTGTTCTAATCTATTTTACAGTGAACAATTATAATAACATACAATAAAAATGAGCAAGCAACTCTTACTTGGCGATGAAGCTATCGCTCAGGCTGCACTGGATGCAGGACTTTCGGGCGTTTATGCTTATCCGGGTACACCCTCAACAGAAATCACAGAGTATATACAAGCTGCAACCGAAGGCAGCAACATCCACAGCCGTTGGTGCGCCAACGAAAAAACCGCTATGGAAGCAGCACTAGGTATGAGCTTCGTGGGAAAACGTGCACTGGTATGCATGAAACACGTAGGCATGAATGTGGCTGCCGACTGTTTTATCAACTCGGGTGTGACCGGTGTTAACGGCGGACTCATGGTTTTAGCCGCCGACGACCCAAGTATGCACTCCTCACAGAACGAACAAG
Organism: Bacteroides sp.; assembly: GCA_032108265.1. GTDB lineage: Bacteria > Bacteroidota > Bacteroidia > Bacteroidales > Bacteroidaceae > Bacteroides. The sequence continues at coordinate 95,906 of DAMCMT010000005.1, read as the reverse complement.
ACTCTCGCTTTTACGGTGATTTCACCCTCATCCCGATGTACGAACCGAGCAACCAGCAAGAAGCTTACGACATGGTTTACAACGGATTCGAGTTCTCCGAAAAGTGTGGCGAACCCGTATTAATGCGCATTGTTACCCGCCTCGCCCATTCGCGTTCGGGAGTTCAGACCTGCGAGCAGAAGCCACAAAACGAAATATCATTCAGCGAAGACCCCAAACAGTTTATCCTGCTTCCCGGTATCGCCCGCCGCAGATACAAAGCGCTGCTGCAAAAACAAGAAGAGTTCGTTAAAGCATCCGAAGAATCTCCTTACAATAAATACATCGACGGACCCAACAAGAAACTCGGTATCATTGCTTGCGGAATCGGCTACAACTACCTCATGGAAAGCTATCCGGAGGGTTGCGAGTATCCGGTACTCAAGATAGGCCAGTACCCACTGCCGAAGAAACAATTGTTGCAGTTGGTAGAAAGCTGCGAGGAAATCCTCGTACTCGAAGACGGTCAACCCTTTGTTGAAAGACTACTGAAAGGCTATCTTGGAATCGGCATAAAGGTAAAAGGACGTTTGGACGGAACGCTATCCCACGACGGAGAATTGAACCCCGACAACGTAGCCCGCGCACTCGGCAAAGAAAATAAATCCATATTCACCATACCATCATTGGTAGAAATGCGCCCGCCTGCCCTGTGCGACGGTTGCGGACACCGCGACGTTTATACCGTTCTTACCCAGGTGTTGAAAGAAGAATACCCCTCGCATAAGGTATTCAGCGACATCGGTTGCTATACGCTCGGAGCAAATGCACCGTTCAATGCAATCAACAGTTGCGTAGATATGGGGGCATCCATCACCATGGCCAAGGGTGCCGCAGATGGCGGATTGCATCCATCGGTTGCGGTGATTGGCGATTCAACCTTCACCCATTCGGGAATGACCGGTTTGCTGGATTGCGTAAACGAAAACAGCAACGTTACAATCGTTATATCCGACAACGAAACTACTGCCATGACAGGCGGTCAGGATTCGGCGGGAACAGGACGCATCGAATCAATCTGTGCCGGAATCGGGGTCGACCCTGCCCACATCCGGGTAGTTATTCCATTGAAGAAGAACCACGAAGAAATGGCGCAATTGATACGCGACGAACTGAATTACAACGGCGTTTCAGTAATCATCCCCCGCCGTGAGTGTATCCAGACATTAAAAAGAAAACGGCGATAAGGCATCGCAGCCAAGTTTAAACCAATCAATAAATAAGCATGAAAAAAGATATCATATTATCAGGTGTAGGCGGCCAGGGAATATTGTCTATCGCCACAGTTATCGGCCAGGCTGCCCTCAAAGACGGGTTGTACATGAAACAGGCCGAAGTACACGGCATGAGTCAGCGCGGCGGCGACGTACAGTCGAACCTGCGTATCAGCGACCGCCCTATATCATCCGACCTGATACCATCAGCCCAATGCGACCTTATCATCTCTCTCGAACCGATGGAAGGACTCCGGTATCTACCATACCTATCACCCGAAGGTTGGCTGGTTACCAACGACACACCGTTTGTAAACATTCCCAATTATCCGGAGGTTGATGCCATTATGGCCGAAATAGATAAATTACCGAATAAGGTAGTATTGAACGTTGATAAAATAGCCAAAGAAGTTGGATCAGCCCGGGTGGCAAATATTGTGCTGTTAGGAGCCACTACACCTTTCCTTGGCATTGATTATGTAAAGATACAAGATAGCATACGCGATATCTTCGGTCGTAAAGGAGATGCTATTGTGGAAATGAATCTTCTGGCGCTTGATGCAGGAAGAAAGTTTGCAAATGTGCCGAATTATTAATAAAGACAAAGTAAGTCGTCATTGCGAGGAACGAAGCAATCCAGATTATAATTCATACTAGATTGCTTCACCTACGGTTCGCAATGACGTATCCGCCCAAATCTATAATCTACATTTACTACCATGGATACAAAATACTGGGAAGAAAACATAGAAACCATTAGTCCTGAAAAGTTAAAGGAACTGCAATTGCAGCGTTTCAGAAAAACAATAAATATAGCAGCAAATTCTCCTTATTATAAGGAACTTTTCAGTAAACATGGCATTACGGCAGATTCACTACAAACACTGGATGATATACGCAAATTACCATTTACTACCAAAGCCCAAATGCGGGATACTTATCCCTTCGGACTGGTGGCCGGTGATATGCGCGATGCAGTTCGCCTGCATTCATCGAGTGGAACAACCGGTAATCCGACGGTAATTGTTCATTCTCAGCACGATATCGATTCATGGGCCAATCTGGTAGCCCGCTGCCTGTACATGGTAGGGTTGCGTTCGACGGATGTATTCCAAAACAGTTCGGGCTACGGTATGTTTACCGGAGGACTTGGGTTTCAATATGGTGCCGAAAGATTAAAAGCGCTTACTGTTCCGGCTGCGGCAGGTAATAGTAAACGCCAGATAAAATTTATCACCGACTTTGGTACTACCGCCCTGCACGCTATTCCCAGTTATGCTATACGACTGGCCGAAGTGTTTCAAGAAGAGGGTATCGACCCACGTAGTACCAGCCTGACAACTCTTATCATCGGCGCCGAACCCCATACCGACGAACAACGTAAGAAGATTGAAAAAATGCTTGGCGTCAAAGCTTACAACAGCTTCGGGATGTCCGAAATGAACGGCCCTGGCGTCGCTTTCGAATGCACCGAGCAGAACGGTATGCACTTCTGGGAAGATTGTTTCTATGTGGAAATCATCGACCCGGATACCGAAGAACCCGTTCCGGTTGGCGAAATCGGCGAACTGGTACTCACTACCCTCGACCGCGAAATGATGCCGCTTATCCGCTACCGCACGCGCGACCTCACGCGGATTCTTCCGGGCAAATGTCCTTGCGGACGTACTCACCTGCGAATCGACCGCATCAAAGGCCGCAGCGACGATATGTTTATTATAAAAGGTGTAAACATCTTCCCGATGCAGGTAGAAAAGATACTTGTACAATTCCCCGCTCTGGGAAGCAATTACCTTATTACCCTCAGCACACGCGATTCTCAGGACGAAATGGTGGTTGAAGTGGAATTGAGCGACTTATCTACCGATAATTATATCCAGCTCGAAAACCTGCGCAAAGACATTACCCGGCAGTTGAAAGACGAAATACTCATAACCCCAAAGGTAAAACTGGTGAAGAAAGGCTCCTTGCCGCAAAGTGAAGGTAAGGCGGTAAGGGTAAAAGATTTAAGAGAAAAATAAGGGATAAAACAACCGATTTTCTTACAAAGCTTAGAAAAGTCACCACTTCTCTTAAGAAAAGAGATGACTTCTCTTAAGAGAAGTGGTGACTTTTCCCCCCGGAGAAGTGGTGACTTTTCCAAAGAGAAGTGCCGACTTCTCTTAAGAGAATTGGTGACTTTTCCGTGCAGGGTTAATGTTACATTGAAAAACAAAAGCGGGATTACATTCTTTTTCAGATTGTAATCCCGCTTTTTCGGTTTAAAGAAAAAAGCCGCATTGATGATGTGATGAAACTCCGAATGACATGATTTGAGTGCCCGCCCCCTTTGTAATCCACCGACTTAAAAGTTATCCCGAAGGATGTGGCCCGCCATTGAGAACGAAAGCTTGTCTCGGTTTTCAGTATTAATTGATGAGTTTCCCAATCTAACCAATGCGGCTATTTTTCTATAACAAATATAAGTACTTTTCGGAACATAAACAAGAAAATCGGATTATTTGTTCGATTATACTTTTATTTAACTAGTGCAAAATAAAGAGGCTCACCTTTGCGGGTGAGCCTCTTTACTATGTATTCTGTTGAAACTTAAGCACTTTTAGCTTTAGCAACCACTGCTTTGAAAGCTTCGGGGTGGTTCATTGCTAAATCGGCTAAAACCTTGCGGTTTATTTCGATACCTGCTTTGTGCAATCCGCCCATCAATTTAGAATAAGACATTCCTTCGAGACGTGCGGCAGCATTGATACGCTGAATCCACAATCCGCGGAAGGTTCTTTTCTTGTTTTTACGGTCGCGGTAAGCATAAGTCAAACCTTTTTCCCAGGTATTCTTAGCTACGGTCCATACATTTTTTCTTGCACCAAAATAACCTCTGGTTAGTTTCAGGATTTTCTTTCTTCTTGCTCTTGAAGCAACATGATTTACTGATCTTGGCATAGTTTTAATTCAATTTTGAATGTTAGCGCCGTTACTTCACGTAACGAACTTTGGGCTAATGCATCCGATTAATACTTTTAATAATACTTTACGCTTTGGTTATTTCATCGCTAAGAGTTCCTTCACCTGATTTACGTCGGCAACGTTTACTGTTGTAGAGTAAGCCAGATTTCTTTTTCTCTTTTTCGATTTCTTAGTCAGAATATGACTGTGAAAAGCGTGCTTTCTTTTGATTTTACCTGTTCCGGTAAGGGTAAACCTTTTTTTGGCACCGGAGTTAGTCTTCATCTTTGGCATCTTAATTATTGATATTTAATTATTAATATAATGGTAACGCACTATACCATTGGGCGTTACGCATTTCGTGTTCCTTTATTCTTCTGCCCTGGGTTCTCTTTCAGGCTTGGGAGCTTTTTTTTGTTCTTTCTTCTTTGGAGAAAGGAAAATAGTCATACGCTTACCTTCCAGAACGGGCAACTGGTCTACCTTTGCATAGTCTTCCAGGTCGTTGGCAAAACGTAATAACAATACTTCGCCCTGCTCCTTGAAAAGGATGGAACGGCCTTTAAAGAAAACGTATGCTTTCACTTTATCGCCATCTTCCAGGAATCCCTTAGCATGTTTCAGTTTAAAGTTGTAATCGTGGTCATCAGTCTGCGGGCCGAATCTGATTTCTTTTACATTTACCTTTACCTGTTTTGCTTTCTGCTCTTTCTGTCGTTTTTTAAGTTGATAAAGAAATTTAGAGTAATCTATTATCCGACATACTGGAGGTTCTGCGTTGGGAGATATTTCTACCAAATCTAATTCAAGATCTGAAGCCATTTTCAAAGCCTGAGTTATAGGATAAACCCCTGGTTCAATGTCATCGCCTACGATACGTACTTCCCTGGCCCTAATCTGTTCATTGATTTTGTACTGGCCTTTGGTGTCATTCTTTGCTGAATAACGGTTTCCGGACTGTTTTTTGTTTACTGCCAAATTTTTAAAATCATTTATGTAAAAGCGGACTTTAGAGCATCATTGATACTGTGCTTTACAATCGGCCGCAAATTTACCATTTATTTATCATATTTTGAACTTCTTCGTTCAAAATTTTACCGAATTCTTCAAATTTCATACTGCCCTTGTCTCCTTCTCCTTGTTTTCTGACAGAAACTTCGCGGTTTTCGGTTTCTTTTTCGCCTACTATCAGCATGTAAGGAATGCGCTTCATTTCGTTGTCGCGTATCTTACGGCCTATTTTCTCATTCCTGTCGTCAACAATGGCACGGATGTCAATGGTATCAAAATATTTTTTCAACTCTTCAGCGTAATCATTGAATTTTTCGCTGATTGGTAAGATGGATACCTGGTCGGGGGCCAACCATAATGGGAATTTACCGGCGGTGTGCTCAATCAGTACGGCTACGAATCTTTCCATTGAACCGAATGGCGCACGGTGAATCATTACCGGACGGTGTTTCTGGTTATCGGCACCGGTGTATTCCAGTTGGAATCTTTCGGGCAGACTGTAATCTACCTGAATGGTTCCGAGTTGCCATTTACGGCCCAGGGCATCGCGCACCATAAAGTCGAGCTTAGGTCCGTAGAATGCGGCTTCACCGTATTCTATTTTTGCTTTCAGGCCTTTTTCTTCACAGGCTTCGATGATGGATTGCTCTGCTTTCTCCCAGTTTTCGTCGCTACCGATGTACTTTTCGCGGTTATCGGGGTCGCGCAGGGATATCTGTGCTTCGAAGTTTTCAAAGTTCAATGCTTTGAAAATGATGAAAATGATATCCATTACACTGAGGAATTCATCTTTTACCTGGTCGGGACGACAGAAAATGTGTGCATCATCCTGGGTAAACCCTCTTACGCGTGTTAAACCATGAAGTTCACCACTTTGTTCATAGCGGTATACGGTTCCGAACTCGGCCAGACGCAAAGGGAGTTCTTTATATGAATGGGGTTGCCATTTGTATATCTCGCAATGGTGGGGGCAGTTCATGGGTTTCAGCAGATATTCTTCTCCTTCTTCCGGGGTATGTATGGGTTGGAATGAATCCTTTCCGTATTTAGCATAGTGGCCGGATGTTACATATAATGACTTGCTTCCGATATGCGGTGTCATTACCTGCTGGTAGCCGAAACGTTTCTGTATCTTTTTCAGGAAGTCTTCCAGGCGCAGACGAAGGGCTGTTCCTTTGGGCAGCCACATCGGGAGTCCTTTTCCTACTGCTTCGGAGAACATGAAGAGTTCCATTTCCTTGCCTATTTTACGGTGGTCGCGCTTCTTGGCTTCTTCCAGTAAAACAAGGTATTCGTCGAGCATCTTCTTTTTCGGGAAAGTGATTCCGTAAATACGGGTCAGCATTTTACGGTCTTCCTGTCCACGCCAGTATGCACCGGCTACGGATGTCAGCTTGATTGCTTTTATCGGGGCGGTATTTATTAAGTGCGGTCCACGGCAAAGGTCGGTAAATGCACCTTGGGTATAGGTGGTAATTGTACCGTCTTCGAGTTCGGAGATTAATTCGGTTTTGTAGGTTTCGCCTCTATCGCCGAACATTTTGATGGCATCGGTTTTAGTGATGCTTTCGCGCACTACAGGTTCTTTCTTTGCAACGAGTTCCTGCATTTTCTTTTCAATCGCAGGTAAGTCTGCTTCTTTGATTACGGCAGTTCCCGGGTCTACATCATAATAGAAGCCGTTTTCGATGGCCGGTCCGATACCGAACTGAATGCCGGGATATAATTCCTGCAATGCTTCGGCCAGGAGGTGGGCGCTTGTATGCCAGAAGGTGTGTTTACCTTCTTCGTCCTCAAACTTATAGAGTTTTACTTCGGCGTCTTGGGTTATCGGTCGTCCCAATTCGTATGTCTCACCATTAACACTAATGGACAATACTTCCTGAGCTAACCTTGAGCTGATACTCTCTGCGATTTCTAGTCCGGTAACTCCTTCGTTGTATTCGCGTACGGAGCCATCGGGGAAAGTTATTTTAATCATATTTTGTTTGTATTTCCGTTTTCTATTTCAGGGTGCAAAGCTAAATAAATATTGTGATTTATAAAAATAATCCTACTTGGGAAGTTCTGTAAATCTTTTGATAATGTTATATGCTGAGTAAATTCCCAGTTCGCCGGCTTTACTTAAATCGGCAATTCCTTTGCGGTTATTGCCGAGGAATATATGGGTAAGACCTCTGTTGAAATAGGCTTCAGCAAAATCAGGATTTAATTCAATAGCTTTATCATAATCTACAATTGCTGCACGATAATCTTTCAACATAGTCAGAACATTACCTCTGTTATAATAAGCGTAAACAAAATCGGGAGCAAGAGAAATCACTTTATTGAGGTCTGTCTTAACGAGCTCGAAATCAAGATTATTTGTTTCTTTCGCATTTTGTGAAGCACCAGGTGCAACAGGAAGCAACGCTTCTTCGGCCCGCTGATATTCCAATTGTTTGTACCGTACTAAAGAACGCATGAAATAGGCCGGAAAGAAACTATCATCCAAAAGTATGGCTTGAGTAAAATCTTCAATAGAACTGGTAATGTCTTGTACAAGATAGAAGTCCATTCCACGGGCAAATCGTTTCAGGGCGTTTTCCGGTTCGGCAACAATATCCGCTGTATGTTTATCAATCAGTGCAAAATGGAAACTAACTTGATCTTCGGTCAGCGGAGATTCCGTATTAGTTATCTGAAGACGTTTGGGTAATATATTGGAGGAATTCAAATCATCAATATATTTATGATAATGAATAATCCGTCTGACTTCATTTTCTCTTTCATAATATGTCAAGGCGTATAATGGTTCAACCTGGATATTCACATTTTTATCTTGAACCTTTCCACGGTACTCGCTTGTATATCTTTGTTCACCTTCAGAACTGTCGGCAATAACAATCTTCCGGTAATTATTCATATTCTTATCAGATTTCTTACGAGTTTTATCGCCACTTTCTTCTTCAGAATCTCCAGGATTTTCTGAATTATCCGTATTATCGGCTACAGCATTATTGAGATTAACCGCATTTCTTTGATCTAACTGAATGCTCATAATTTTAAACTCGTCGGCATCTGCTCCCCTACGGTCACCCATTTTCCGACGAGCCTCTGCCCGATGATAATAACCTGCCAAGAAGTTAGGATACTCATTGATTACAGTTGTGAAATCCGAAACAGCCCCGGTATTATCACCGGTTTGCGAACGTAATATTCCACGGTTGAAAATAGCCATCATGTTATCAGGCTCCATCTGAATAACGAAGTTAAAATCTTCAATTGCCCGGTTATCATCACCTACCTGGGCTCTTAAAAGCCCACGGTTATAGTGACCAATGAAATTATTAGGGTCTATTTCCAGAGCAATATCATAATCGCTCATTGCTCCACGCAAATTATTCTGATGGAAACGCGCTAATGCACGGTTGATATAGTTGCCTGAGTTTCGGGTGCTCAGATGAATAGCCTGGTTTAAATCAGTTTCAGCATCAGCATATTTCTCTTGTTGCAATTTTACAATTGCTCGTGAGGCCCATCCATCAGGGTCGTATTTGTCTATTTCAATGGCTTTATCAAAATCCTGCAAAGCCCTTATAGTATCTTGCTGCCTGAGAGAAACTTCCCCCCTCATCAAATAAGCACGGGTGTATTTTGGAGATATTTTTAGCAATTGTGCTAAATCAGCATTCGCTGCTTCATAATCTTTTTTCTGAAGATGGCATAATGTAAGGTTATGCCATAGTACAATATTCTCAGGGTCATAAGAAAGTGCTTTCTCATAATCTGCAATTGCCTCATCGAATTTATTAAGTCTGATACGGGCTAATCCACGAATCTGATATACCCCGACTACAAAAGGATTACGCTGAATTGCCTCCGTGCAGTCTGATTCTGCTCCCTGAAAATCATCCAGATACATTTTTGCTAGTCCTCTGAAAAAATAGGGCTCATACAAATAAGGTTTAGCATTAATAACCTGATTGAAATATTGTATGGAAAGCACATAGTCTTCAAAGTAGAGTGCGTTCCGTGCAATCATCATTACCCTATCCGTATTAATCTGTGCAGAAAGATATATCGGAAATAAAAAAAGAACAAATAAAAGTTTCTTTCTCATGAGTTAATCGTGTTCCTATTATATAGATAAGGAGCAAAAATATACTATTTATATTACTTCACGGAATTCATCAATACTTTTTATCTTTTTTTGTAAAATCAAACAAGAGTTTACTTTACAGGTTTTACTTTATATCCACATCGGCTTTTCCCTGCTAGTAATGCATTTAACTTGCCTTTTATCATTTGTTTTCGTAGTGGGGATATATGGTCGATAAACATTTTTCCGTCGAGATGATCGAATTCGTGCTGCATAACCCGGGCCAAATAACCTTCGACTACTTCATCATGTTCATTAAAATCTTCATCCATATATTTCACCCGGATACGATCGGATCGTTTTACTGCTTCATGAATTCCTGGCAGGCTCAGACAGCCTTCTTCCATAGAAATCTCTTCGCCATCCTTATCGATAATATGC
>DAMCMT010000005.1:11435-86167 GCA_032108265.1 Bacteroides sp. | reverse complement strand
CGGATTAATATATGCTTTATGGAAATCTTTGAATTCAGGAAGTTCATCAGAATAGACATCAAGGTCAATAACAACAACCCTGATAGGAAGTCCGATTTGAGGAGCTGCAAGTCCTACCCCATCAGCATTGTGCATTGTTTCGAACATGTTGGCTATTAACTGTTTCAAATCCGGGTAATCCGGAGTAATATCTTCTGCAACTTTCCTTAATACTGGCTGTCCATATAAATAAACTGGTAATATCATACTATATTATAATTAAAATCTCTTACTTTCAAGATAGGCTTGCAATATTATAGTTGCGCTTATTTCATCCACTAGTGCTTTATTCTGTCTGGCTTTTTTTTTCAGACCTGCTTCAAGCATGGTTCGTTGCGCTAAAACAGAAGTAAATCGTTCATCAACATAAGATACAGGCATATCGGGCAAATGTTTTTTAAGTAAACTGACAAAAGCCTCTATTCGGGGCATATTCTCAGAATCCTCGTAACTCATCTGCCGGGGTTTACCAATTATTATCTCATCAACTGTCTCGGTTTTCATGTAATTCTGAATGAACTCTAATAACTGATGTGTCGGAACAGTTGTAAGACCATTTGCTATAATCTGCAAATTATCGCTCACAGCTAACCCTGTACGCTTCTTTCCGTAATCAATTGCAAATATTCTACCCATATTCAGTTGACAAAGTTACAACATTCACGGAAAAAATTTGCACAATTAAATAAATTTGAGGTTTTAAGTAAAAATTCATCGGTTTTATTCACCATTTTATTGTAAATTTCTTTGGTATTCTTAAAATTGTGTCTATTTTTGCACCAAGTTTTGCTTTATTTTATTAAATAGAGTTTAAACAAAAATACAGGGATAACGCTTTATATTTAATGAAAAAGAAGCTAAACATTAATATCTCAACAACATATGGAACAATCGTACTGATACTCTGTTTATTACCTCTGAAAGGTAATTGCCAGTCAGGCGACACAGTTGTTGATAAATTAGTTGAAATGGGCTTCGAGAACGTATCCTGGCACGAGGATGAAACCGAAAGGGTATATGTATTTGAGAATACACCATATCGGTTAAGTGGAGTTGGAGTCGGAAAAGCTATAGACCAAGTACAGGAATATGGAATTCCGGATAAAAAATCATGTAGGGTTATTGTTTTGGAAAATAATATCCCAATGATTTCGTTATATTACAATCCAATTCCTGGAGATACCATACCAGCCGTAACCCGGCAAGACTGGAAAGTGAGTTACGACCTGGGTGGTAGTTGGGAAAAAGTGAGGAAACAAAAAAAAGCAAACAGCTCGCTGTTTAAAGTTGACATAGTGGTTTATCCGGAGTTGCAGATGTCCAATTTGATACTGAATCAGGTGTATCAGGTAATATTTAGCCTGAATCCGGCTGTCGAAGTATCCCTTTGGCAAGGAATGAAGTTTACGGCGCAACTCATCATTCCTGTTTGGAATAATGATAAATATTATGTATTCAGTGACAACTCGAAACAAGTAAGACAAGGCTATATAGCCTTAACACAAAGCGTACGGTTGCCTTACAATACATTCGTTACGGCAAATGTCGGTACATTTAACAATTTGCGTTGGGGTATGGATTTAAAAGTAAAACACATATTGATGAAAGACGAAAGATTTTCATTGGAAGGAAGAATCGGATATACAGGTATGTCGCGATTTGATAATTTCAAATGGTATGTGAGTCCGCTTAAAAGGGTAACCTGGTCTGTGGGCGGTAACTTTTATTGGCCCAAATACAATATGCAAGCCAGCTTAAGAGCCGAACAGTATCTGCTGAGTGAAAAAGGAATAAGGTTCGATGTAATGCGTAATTTCCGGTATGCAACAATTGGTTTTTATGCTATGAAAGCTCAGAATGCTCCGAAAAATGGAGGATTCTATTTTCAGATTGCCCTTCCACCTTACAAGAAATATAAGCGGAAGTATGTAAGAGTAAGGCCTTCAGATTACTTCGGAATGTTGTATAACGGAGGAAACGAACGGTACTATGGTAAGTCGTACACCCCGCAACTGGGTAGTACTTATGCATATGATACAAAATATAACCCATATTTTATTAAATCAGAATTATTAAATTATTAATTTTATCTAAGATGAAAATGAAAAGTTATTTTTCTGGCTTCAACGCTAAAATGGCGTTAGCCCTACTGGCCATTAGTGGTACAGTATTAACCGGTTGCTATGAGAAGGAAGACGGAGATGTACCATTCCCATATGTGCCGCTGGATGCTACTTATACAGCTGTTGTTACTGTAACTGATGAGAATGGACTTACCGATGCAACTGTTACTGCTACCGGATTGAGTTTTACTTCTGCAGACGGTGCATATACAGCTACTACTAAAGAATCTGGAACGTATGAAATTACTGCTACTAAAACCGGTTATGAACCTAAAAAAGGGTCAATAACTTTTGAAAAGGCAAATGCTGGTGAGAAAGTTGTGAAATATCTCAATATAGCTCTGGCTAGTGGTAGTAGTAAAGATGATCTTCAGTATACATACACTAGCAAAACGACAACAAAACCTTTCACATTCAATGCGAGTGATGAAGAATATGCAACATTGTTAGATTTCGTAAATGATCACAATAATAAAAAAGATTTGTTATATAACATCAAGGTTGCATCTGGTTTAGCTTACGATGCTAATGAGCTTCCCGCAGCATATAAGGAAGAAATAACTAATATTCTTACTAACATCTATGGTACAATTTCCGGTAACAAGGAATTTGAACTTTATGAAGAAAAATTCCCGATAAGCTTGGCTCCATTCACAGCATTGGTATCTATTACGGTTGAGACAACTTTTATAGAAGATACTTATGTATTCACAAAAGGAAATGAAGAAGTAGCAACAATCTCAGTTAAGAACGTCACTAAAAACCACTTTAGACACGCAACACGTAGCTTCAGTCATGGACATGGTGGTACAGGTCACGGGCACGACCACGGTCATGGAAACAACTTGAATGCCGGTGGTGGTATTTGGGACAGTCTTTAAGTAATCACTGGAAAGCTGTAAAATAGAGCTTAATGAAGAAATTCCTATTTATAATTTTATTTTTCTGCTACTGTTTTACGCTTTCAGCACAATTGACTTATGGTACCACCGGTTTACTGCACACACCTTCTGCAGAGATGCAAAAGGACAAAACAGTAATGATAGGCGGTAATTTTCTGAACCGGGAGTTGACTCCTCCCAAATGGTTCTACCATACGTACAATTACTTTTTGAATGTAACAATATTACCGTTCCTTGAAGTTGCTTATACATGTACCTTGTTTGATGCAAGGTCGATAGGAATGGATAAATACGGTTACTCAGGTTTTATCAATCAGGATAGGTACTTCTCCGCACGGCTTAGGCTATTGGAAGAAGGACAGTTTTGGGAACACATGCCGGCAGTGGTGGCAGGCACTTCCGACCCTTTTACATCATCAGGCGGAGGAGTAACGGCACCCACATCAGGCAATGGATATTTCAGCCGGTTTTTCCTGGCAGCAAGTAAGAAATTCCAGATTGGAAGCGAGGAAATAGGAGTTCACCTATCTTACCTCTACAACAAACGGGAAGATTACAAACTGAACGGACCGGCAGGTGGAATTACCTACAACCCAACGGTTTTGCCCGAACTGAGAATTATTGCTGAGTATGATTCAAAAGATTTTGCGTTTGGAGCAACCTACTTACTTTTTAACCGGGTGCACATACAGGTGCAGATGCAGAGAATGCAATACTTCTCGGGCGGACTAACTTACCTGATACACTTGAAGTAAAAGATAACAAGGCGGAAAAACAAATAAAAGAGTCGACAATTAAATAAATAATTGAAATTAAATAAAAAACAAGAAACAATGAAAAGTAAATTACTCATAGTATCTTTGTTAATGTCTGGTGCAGCAATCACTGCAACTGCTCAGACTAAAGAGAAATATACTAGCGAAAAAGTTGGTGACAACATCTTTATCAGTGTAGGGGTTGGCGCCCAGGTAAGAACAGCAGATCAGACTTTCGATAATTTCGGAGACGCTATTAACCCGAAAGTTTCTGTATCGTTAGGTAAATGGTTTACTCCGGTTTGGGGTCTTCGTGGACAAGTAGCCGGCTGGAAAACAACTATGTTCAGCGACTATAACAACGGAACGCTCACAGGTACAGGAGCCGATACTAAACAAGTTTTCGGTAAAGAAAGAGAATACAATAAGAACTATATTGGTCTTCACGCAGACGCTTTGTTGAATCTGTCTAACTGGATCGCAGGATACAATCCTGACCGTTTGTTCAACCTGTCTTTCTTTGCAGGTCCTGGCCTGAACTTTGTGAAAGGCTACAAAAATGAGAAGATTGAAGTTAACGGTACAAACTGGGAAAGAAAATACAAAGCTGAAGGCGTAAAAGCATTGATCAATGGTTCAATCGGTTTACTCGGACAGTTCAATGTAAACCAGAACTGGGATATCAACCTGGAAGTTAGAGGCGAACTTGGTGCAGCACCTTACACTACAATCGCTAACTCTTATACCGACGGTGCTATCTCTGCTCAAGTAGGTGCTTCTTACACTTTCGGTGGAAAGAAATTTATGCCTGTTGGAGCAAGAGTTGACGTAGACGCTCTTAACAACGAAATCAACAAATACAGAAGTGCATTGGCTGAAGCTGAAGCTGAACTTGCAGCTTGCAGAAACGCTCTTGCTAACGTGAAACCTGTTACAACTGAAGTTGTTAAAGAAATCGAAGTTGCAGGTCCTCGCGCAATATTCTTCCAGATTGGTAAATCTAACATTGATGACTATGGTATGGTTAACATTCAGTTGGCTGCTAAAATCATCAAAGCTAATCCGAATAAGAAATACAAAGTTGCAGGTTATGCTGACAAGGCAACTGGTAGCGTAAGCTGGAACCAGAAGCTGTCTGAAAAACGTGCTCAGAATGTTTACGACGCTCTTGTTAAAGAAGGCGTAAATGGTTCACAACTTGAACTCGTAGGCTTCGGTGGAACAGCTAACATGTTCGGACAAAACAAACTTAACCGTGTAGTAATTCTGGAATAAGATAGGGGTCAATAGAGAGTTCCAGCTCTGATGAAAGAGGATGTCCAATTGGACATCCTCTTTTTTATTTCTTCACTTTTTTACAAGAGTTTTAAGGTTCCGAATAGTTTCTTATCTTTGCATCCGTAACCATGAAGAAAATTTAGTACTAATTAAAGTCTTAAATCAAATGAAATTAAAATTCACTTTAGCTATTTTACTGCTTTGCGGATTAGCTATTAACACATCAGCACAAATTAAAATCGGAAACAAAAAAATCGATGTAAAAAAAGCTACACAGGCTGCAACTGACGCAGCAAAAGCAATAACACTTTCGGATGCAGATATTGCAAGGCTCAGTAAAGAGTATATGGTATGGATGGATGCTCACAACCCGCTCACTGCCTCTAATTCCGAATATGGTCAACGTCTGCAAAAAATGACAGGACATATTACAGAAGTGGAAGGAATGAAAGTTAACTTTGGTGTTTACGAAGTTATTGACGTTAATGCATTTGCATGCGGCGATGGAAGTATCCGTATATGTGCAGGTCTGATGGATGTTATGACCGATGATGAAGTAATGGCAGTTATCGGACATGAAATCGGACATGTAGTAAATACCGATTCAAAAGATGCAATGAAACAAGCTTACCTCCGCTCTGCCGTTGCTAATGCCGCTGGAGCAGTCAGCGAAACAGCCGGAAAGCTAAGCGATTCAGAACTCGGAGCTTTAGCCGATGCATTAGCAGGTGCACAATTCTCACAGAAACAAGAGTATGCAGCCGATGATTATGCATTCAAATTCAGTCTACAAAACAATATCGATCCCTATGCAATGTCCAATGCGTTGAATAAATTGGTAGAAATGTTTCAATCGGGCGGAGAGAAAGCATCCAGAATCCAACAAATGTTTTCTACTCACCCCGACAGCGAGAAACGTGCAAAAAGGATGAAAGAGAAAGCAGATAAGCACGTTGCTCAAAATTGATTATACCATCTCATACCAGTAACCACTAATTGGTTAATATAATATCCTTGTCCGGGTTCAATGTTATCAACATTTTACCCGGACAATGTGTTTTATTCCCACTCATATATTAAGGTTCATTAATTTTATATTATATACAAATAATTTCCCACAAATTCCTGTTAATTTCGTTAGATAAACTTTTAAACTCATATGGAATTTTTAATTATCATTCTTCTATTACTCCTAAACGGAGTATTCGCCATGTATGAAATCGCGTTGGTTTCTTCCAGCAAAGCCCGGTTAGAAACCATGTATGGAAGAGGAAACAAATCGGCCGGAAAAGTACTGAAGCAACTGGAAGTGCCCGAGAAATTCTTATCGACCATCCAGATAGGTATTACACTCATAGGAATTATATCCGGTGCATTTGGGGGCGTTGCTCTGGCTCACAAGTTTGCTCCTGTTTTTGCACAAGTTCCATTGCTTGAACCGTATGCTCAGGAACTGGCCATGATAATTGTAGTTGCACTGATTACTTACCTGTCTTTGGTTATCGGAGAATTAGTACCTAAATCTATAGCTCTAAGTAACCCCGAAAGATACGCCACTGCATTATGTCCGGCAATGATTGTTTTAAGTAAAGTTGCCCATCCGTTCGTGGTTTTGTTAAGTGCATCCACCAAACTATTGAATAAAATACTGGGAATAAATAGTGACGAAGAACGTGCCATGACACAGGATGAAATTAAAATGCTCCTACGACAAAGCGCCCAGCAAGGAATATTAGACGAACAGGAAACCGCAATGATAAAAGACGTATTCAGGTTTTCCAATAAAAAGGCTAACGAATTGATGACCCCCCGCAGAGATTTGATTGTATTTCATCCAACAGATACCCAACAAGAAGTATTAGATATTATTAAGAAACATAATTTCAGTAATTATCTACTGGTAGACAGGCTGAAAGACGATGTTATTGGCCTGATTTCCGTAAAGGATATCGTTTTTATGATAAGTGACAATGAACCTTTCGACCTGAACAAAATAGCAATTGAACCGTTGTATATCCCTGAAAGTTTGTATGCCAAGAAAGTTCTGGAACTCTTTAAGGCTAATAAAAATAAGTTTGGGGTAGTTGTTAATGAATACGGGATAACTGAAGGGATAATTACCCTCCACGATCTTACCGAAAGTGTTTTTGGAGATATTCTCGAAGAGAACGAAACTGAAGAAGAGGATATCGTAACCAGACAAGATGGCTCCATGCTGGTAGAAGCCTCCATGAATATAGACGACTTCATGGAAGAGATGAAAATAATGTCTTACGACGAGCTCGAATCCGAAGACTTCACAACCCTCGGAGGCATGGCCATGTTCCTGATTGGCCGGATTCCTGTTACAGGTGATATATTTAAATATAAAAACCTGGAATTCGAAATAGTCGATATGGATGGAGAGCGAGTAGATAAATTATTGGTAACAAGAAATACAGAAAATGAAGAAGAATAAAGAAACAGATTGAAAATATGTTGAAGAAATGAAGAAGTTGATGAGTTGTGTGGTAGTATTAATAACTTTGATTGGCTGCAAACCAAGCGAAAAGCAACATAGGAATACCAGTCATCAAATAGCCGGATATGAATATCCGGCAAAGCAAACCCAGGTGATGCAAACATACGAATACCAAGGCATTATCCCGGAGAATGAAGGGTCAGGAACTCTTTACGACCTCACTATTTCCCGGAGCGAGTATGCATCAGACGGAAAGTATATATTAATAACCACCAACCAGCCAATTAATAATCGCAGGCAGCAATCCAATACCTCGCGTGGCAACATGGAAATACAACGCGGCAACGCCGGCGACCCCAACGCAATGATTTATAAGCTTACCGATGAAGTGGACGACACTATTCTGTATTTACAGGTAGTGGGAAACAACAAGTTAAGACTTCTTACCACCCAGATACAAGACACCGTAAAGCAGGCAGAATTGAACTATTACCTTGAATTAATCCAGTAAGATACTATTCAGTTATGGATAAAACCTGAATATCATAACCTATAAACAGACCGCTCTCAATTACCCCTGTTATTTGCTTGATTTCTTTTTCCATATCCGTGTGTATAGAATCGAACCATGCATCCAATACCATATTACCATTTTCTGTCAGGATTGGTCCGTCTTTACCTTTAGCCATACGCAAGGTCACTTCGCGGGCACCCAAAGATTTAAGCGATTCTTCCACATAGGGCAAAGCATTCGTGAACACTTCTACGGGAACAGGAAATTTCGAGCCTAAACGGTCGACAAATTTCGATTTATCAACAATAATATATGTCTCGCAGCTATTGGATATCAGCAATTTTTCTTTGAACATTGCTCCTCCCCTTCCCTTTATCAGGCTCTTTGCAGGATCTACCTCATCAGCTCCGTCAAAAGTCCAGTCGGGCTTTTTATCCCACAAAGTTGTTTGGGGAATACCTAATTGAACGCAGGTCATCGACAACTCCAAAGATGCCGGTATAACCTGAATCTTTAAATTTTCACGCTTCATTCGTTCGGCCATGGCACAAACTGCCACATAAACAGTCGACCCCGAACCTACCCCAATAATATCACCATCTTTCATTTTAGCGGCAATTTCCCGGGCTACGCGTTGTTTTCCTTCCAGATTAATAATTTTATCAGACCATTGCAGGTTACTGATTATGCTATCATTCCATTCCATAGTTTCTTAGTTTGGCATTGTACAGTGAAACTGTGTTAAAATATACTGCAAAATTAGAACTTTAATTTTATCCGGTGGCATAAAGTGGAAATAAAGAACATCCATTTTTAAAAATCGTTATCTTTGAAACCTAAATTAAAAACCATACCACGTATGAAACTCAAATCTTTTCTATGCGGTGCATTATTATTGTTTTGCACAAGTTTATTCTCACAACTGGTCGACGATGAAATTACATATTTAATTAATAGCGGCGACTATTTGAATCTTGCCCAAAGATATGCCGAAGAGAAAAAGAATATAAGCAACAAAACCATTCAGGTAATGGCAGAAGCATTTATAAAAACAGCCTCCAATAAGCCCGAAGAAGCTACCCGGTTGTTATATGACCTTATTACCCACCATCAGGAAGGTCTTGGTATAAATGGTATAACAGCTTGTATGACTCTGCTGGCCGAGAACCTGAGATATGAAGGTAAATACGCCACGGCTGCCGAATTAATTAAAAGTTACGTGGACCAAACCGACACTTTCAATGGACTAGACAATAACACCCGAAACTTTTTTATGGGATTACACCGGCTTGGTGTTCTGGGCGACCTGATGAAGCCAGAGATTAATCGCCCTGCCCGCAATTGTGAAATTCCCATTATACTAAAAGATAATGATGAGGAAGATGGTCTTATGAAAAACACTATTTATACGAAAGCAGTATTAAATGGTAGAGAAGTCCTTTTCTCTCTCGACACCGGATGCGAAGCTTATGCAACTAATTTTGTAACCGAAAAGTTTGCCCGCGAAAATGGTATACGGATACTACAAGACTCAGTTATCCTATATGGTGTAGATACGGGATATGCAAAACTTGGTGTAGCCGACCGAATTAAAATCGGTGATATAACTTATCAGAATGTGGCATTTACCGTAGGTCCTGGCGATAATATACTTCCGGTAGATTCCATTCAATTGGATGCTGTACTTGGTTCTGTTTTTTTTAAAGCCATGGGAGAATGCCAGATTCTGCCCAAAGAAAAGAAAATAATATTCCCCATTCGGCGTACAGCTAAACCGGCATCGGGTTCGAACATGATGCTTCGCGGTGGACAATCCTTTATCGAAAGTTTTTCAAACGAAGAAAGACTATTGCTGCATTATGATACAGGTGCCGGATACTCAGCACTGTCGTCCAAGTATTATGAGGAACATGAAGACGAAGTTAAATCTGCCGGTACGCTGAAACAAGGTGGCGGAATAGGTGGCTTTGGCGGAATGAAGTATATCGACAAGTACATTTTAAATGACTTTTCTTTGACTATAGGACAGAAAACCATCGGAATCCCCGATATGGCTGTAATGACCGAAGAAGCAGGTATCCAGGAATTATTCGACGGAACTTTAGGAAACGATTTACTTATCAATGTAAACAAGGTTACAATAAACTATGAAGATATGTTCCTTTTAATAGATTAATCCTATTTTTTATTTCTCTATTCTTAAATTACTAATTCTAAAACAAGGATTTTTTTTCGTTTAGCTATATCATTTTTTCGTTTAGATGCATCTAAACGAAAAAAACAATGCATCCGGACGAAAAGAACAATGCATTTAAACGAATAAAAATCCCTGCAAAATAAATAGTAAACCCCTAATTACCCCATAAAATTTCGCGTAAACGTGCATATAATCTGGAGCGGCAATGACTTCAAAATAACACTAATCAGGTATGGCTGAAACCTCCTGCTTCTTGCTCTGTAAAGCTATGGGTTACTGGATTCTTCCTGAAGTATTCGATACTGCGTTTCATATCTTCAATAAATAAATCGGCCATATCACGGCTAAATCCATGACGGATTAATACACGCTGGATAACCATATCCTGACAATTTGCCGGAAGCGAATACGAAGCAACCTGCCATCCACGCGCACGCATCCTGTCGGATAAGTCGTATAAATTAAATCCCGGATATATATCATTCTTCAACATCCATGCTGCTCCGGGCAGTGCGGATTTTCCATCGTAGAGCAATTCAAATAAGCCCAGTTCCTTCACCTTTTCGGCTATATATATACCATGTTCCAGACAGGCTTGCTGAATACGCTTATATCCTTCTTTTCCATGCCTGATAAAATTGTAATACTGGGCAATAATCTGACCACCAGGACGTGAGAAATTCAACGCAAAAGTAGGCATATCGCCACCCAGGTAATTAACACGGAATATTAATTCTTCGGGCAAATCAGTCTTTTCGCGCCATACTACCCAGCCCACTCCCAGGGGTGATAATCCGTATTTATGACCAGATGCATTGATAGATTTTACACGCGGCAGGCGAAAATCCCATACTATTTTTTCCTGAATAAACGGAGCGATAAACCCGCCACTGGCGGCATCCACATGAATAGGAATATCCAGCCCGGATTTCTTTTCCAGCAGATCCAAAGCATCGCTTACCGCTTTTACATTTTCGTACTCCAACGTAAAAGTTACACCAAAAGTAGGAACTACTCCAATTGTATTTTCATCAACCCGCTTTAATACTTCTTCGGGTGTCATCAGCAACCTGCCGTGTTCCATTGGTATTTCGCGGATTTCCACATCAAAATAGCGAGCAAACTTATGCCAGCATATTTGTACGGGGCCAGTAATTATATTAGGTTTATCAGCTGGTTTACCTTCCTTGAGTCTTTTCTGACGCCATTTCCATTTCAAGGCCAATCCACCCAGCATGGCAGCTTCGCTGGAACCTGTGGTAGAACAACCAATGGTATCGGCACTCATTGGCGAATGCCATAAATCGGCTAGTATATGTACACACCGGTTCTCAATTTCAGCAGTTTGCGGATATTCATCTTTGTCAATCATATTCTTATCCAGACATCTATCCATCAGTTCGTGAGTTTCTTTATCCAAATCCGTCTGACAGAAAGTAGCCAGGTTTTGCTTGGCGTTACCGTCAAGCAACAACTCATCCAATAAAAGATCCTTCACCAGTTCGGGATCATTGGAATTATCACATAATTTGTACTTAGGAATTTCCTGCGTTGCTGCGGGTTGAGCATACAAATCGAAAATGCTTTCGCTATTATCCGAATCTACTAAATGTAAAGCCATATATGTATATATTTTATAATTGAAAATCTCAATCGAAACACTGCAAATAGGTAACATAATTGAATGTGCATTGTTTACTGTTATATGTTAAACAAGACAAATCAGTAAGCTAAATTGTGATAGAGACATAAATAAAAGTTATCTTTGTGGTACAAAATTCAGAACCAACAAATGGATCAGTTAAGGACCATAAAAGAAATGATTAATGAGGGTTACGTAGAAAAGGCAATCGAAGAATTAGATAAATACCTATCAGACAAAACCAATCCCTCTCCCGACGAAGCATATTATTTACTTGGCAATGCCTGGAGAAAAAGTGGTAACTGGCAACAGGCATTGAATCAATACCAGATGGCTATTGAACTGAATCCGGAAAGTCCGGCTGTTCATGCCCGTAAAATGGTTATCGACATACTCAATTTTTACAATAAAGATATGTACAATCAATAAACTACTAATAATTATGGCTAAAATCAAAGGAGCAATTGTTGTTGACACTGAGCGTTGCAAAGGCTGCAATCTGTGTACAGTAGCATGTCCGCTGAATGTTATATCGCTGGCAAAGGAAGTCAATGTAAAAGGTTACAACTATGCCCAACAAATACTCGAAGATACCTGTAACGGATGTAGTTCGTGCGCTATTGTATGTCCGGACGGATGCATCTCTGTATACAAAATAAAGTTATAAGTTTTAAGTTGTGAGTTTTAAGTTTCCATGCGGAAAAACTTGATACTCATAACCCATAATTTAACTTATAACTTAAAACTTATAACTCAAAACTCTAAATATAATGGAAGAAGTTGTACTAATGAAAGGTAATGAGGCCATAGCCCACGCTGCTGTTCGTTGCGGAACCGACGGGTATTTTGGCTATCCTATTACCCCACAATCAGAAATATTAGAAACACTGGCTGACCTTAAGCCCTGGGAAACTACCGGAATGGTTGTTCTACAGGCCGAGAGCGAAGTTGCAGCCATTAATATGGTTTACGGAGGTGCAGGAAGCGGAAAGATGGCAATGACCTCATCCTCCAGCCCGGGCATAAGCCTCAAACAAGAAGGTATATCTTATCTGGCAGGTGCCGAACTTCCGTGTCTGATAGTAAATGTTATGCGTGGTGGCCCTGGATTGGGAACAATTCAGCCAAGTCAGGCTGACTATTTCCAAACAGTAAAGGGTGGCGGACATGGCGATTACCGCCTGATTGCACTTGCACCATCTTCTGTACAGGAAATGGCCGATTTTGTAGGACTTGGTTTTGAACTAGCCTTCAAATACCGTAATCCAGCAATAATCCTTGCCGATGGTGTTGTTGGACAGATGATGGAAAAAGTGGTACTTCCACCATATAAAGCCCGTCGTACCGACGAGGAAGTTATTGAGCAGTGCCCATGGGCTGCAACCGGGAAAAAGAAAGACCGGAAACCCAATATTATTACTTCGCTTGAGTTACAGCCCGATGCTATGGAAGTTAACAACCTGCGCTTCCAGGCAAAATATAAAGTAATAGAGGAAACCGAAGTACGTTACGAAGAAATTAATTGCGAAGATGCCGATTACCTGATTGTAGCCTTTGGCTCTATGGCTCGTATCGGACAGAAAGCAATGGAACTTGCTCGCGAAGAAGGGATAAAAGTAGGTATCTTACGTCCCATCACCTTGTGGCCATTCCCCAGCAAAGTTATAGCTGAGTATGCTGATAAAGTGAAGGGGATGTTATCTCTGGAATTAAATGCCGGACAAATGATTGAAGATATTAAGCTTGCAGTAAACGGCAAAATAAAAGTTGAACACTTCGGACGGCTTGGTGGTATTGTACCCGACCCGGACGAAATTGTTCTGGCGCTGAAAGAAAAACTAATCTGATAATAATCCGGAACTATGAATGTCAGTAAAATACGAACGCTGTTGAATTCGCTTTTCTTGCTTGGTGCATTGATTTCAATGGTTGTATATTTCGCCGTAGACGATAAAAAAGTATTCCTTTATATGTGCGGAGCAACTCTCTTTATTAAGTTAATTGAATTCATTATCCGGTTTACCTATCGGTAACTGCTAAAGCTTAGAAAACATGATAACAAAAGAACAAATCATAAAACCCGAGAATCTGGTTCATAAGAAACCGACTCTCATGAACAATAATCCCATGCACTACTGTCCGGGATGCAGCCACGGCGTTGTTCATAAACTTATTGCCGAAGTTATTGAAGAAATGGGCATGGAAGAGAAAACTGTTGGTGTATCACCTGTTGGCTGTGCCGTCTTTGCCTACAACTACCTGGATATCGACTGGCAAGAAGCTGCACACGGACGCGCTCCGGCAGTAGCTACCGGCATCAAACGTTTATGGCCCGACAGACTGGTGTTTACATATCAGGGAGATGGCGACCTTGCCTGTATTGGTACTGCCGAAACCATTCATGCACTTAACCGCGGCGAGAATTTTACCATTGTGTTTGTAAACAATGCCATCTATGGTATGACTGGCGGACAAATGGCTCCTACCACACTGGTAGGAATGAAAACCTCTACCTGCCCTTACGGCCGGGATATTGAACTGCACGGGCATCCGCTTAAGATAACCGAAATTGCGGCACAACTGGAAGGAACAGCTTATGTAACACGCCAATCAGTGCAATCGGTACCTGCTATACGTAAAGCCAAGAAAGCCATACGCAAAGCATTCGAAAACTCAATGGCAGGTAAAGGGTCTAATCTGGTAGAAATTGTATCAACTTGCAGTTCGGGTTGGAAAATGACTCCTGAAGGTTCCAATAAGTGGATGGAAGAAAACATGTTTCCTTACTATCCACTCGGAGATTTGAAAGATAAATAATAACCAGTAGATAAGAAAAATGAAAGAAGAAATTATAATTGCAGGTTTCGGCGGACAGGGAGTCTTGTCTATGGGTAAAATATTAGCTTACTCCGGACTGATGGAAGATAAGGAAGTTAGTTGGATGCCAGCCTACGGACCCGAGCAAAGGGGTGGAACAGCCAATGTTACTGTTATAGTAAGCGACGAAAAGATTTCCTCACCTATTCTTAGCCAATATGATACGGCTATCATATTGAACCAACCATCCCTTGAAAAGTTCGAATGCAAGGTAAAACCGGGAGGAATACTTATTTACGATGGTTATGGTATCATTCATCCGCCTACTAGAAAAGATATTACAGTATATCGTATCGATGCAATGGATGCTGCAAACGAAATGAAAAATGCAAAAGCATTCAACATGATTGTTCTGGGAGGACTGTTAAAAGTAAAACCCGTTGTATGCATTGACAGCGTACTGAAAGGATTGAAAAAGACTCTCCCCGAAAGACATCATCACCTTATACCAATGAATGAAGCAGCCATCCAAAAGGGTATGGAACTCATCAGAGAGGTTTAAATTAAAAAGTGCCGGAATACTTGCTACATTGCTATATTCCGGCATCTTTTTCCCTTAAAACAATCTATTTTACCTATTTACCATTTATTTTATTAACATTGAAGGTTATATATTGCTCATCAATTATAAAGAGGGGCTTTCCATTAACCCGGATTTCTTCAATAATAATCTTCAATTGCATCTGTCGGGATTCGTAATGGCTTACCCTGACACCTGTATTCATAAATACGTTTATTTCATTTCTCACACCATTAGCGTTCATATACGAGAAATTCAATGGCTCCGGAGAAAGAATTAGTTGTACCCAACTATTGTCCTCACCCATTTGCGAAACGCATCCCATCTGATAACTTATTTCCCCTAGTTCTTTTTCTATTTCTCCGATTATATTCTCTTTTTCAATAACCGATAATATAGTCGTAACCGGAAAATTCGGAATACTAACCTGTTCATTACTGAATTCAAGTTCAATTTCCTTTTTCAATACCGTCTCTGTATCACCATCATAGGATATAAACTTATCAAACGATATTGTTCCACTGTATTTACCGGTTACCTCTTCGGGGGATACCGGAAGGTGTTGAAAACTATTTTCACAAGAAACAAACACCAAACCAAGAGCCCACAAGCATAGTATGTAAGCTGCTTTTTGTACACCAATAAGACTATCCATTTTATCTATCCCCTGCGAGGGTTAATGTTACCTAATGAATGAACAATAATTCTGACTATTTTGTTCACACACGTACCAAATATAAATAAAAAAATTGAAATTCATACACATTTGAATTAGCACGATATTACGTTTTTAGATAAAGTGTTAATTATCAGAGCGTTTTAGCATTCAATTGAAGAATAATGGAGATACACAGGATATTTTTTATATTATGGCAATCCTTAAGCAACGGCCATTATTTGTTAATATTATCAATTATCTGCCTTATAAATATTATCTTACGCGAATTGTGTTTGCGGGTTCATCCCCTTTATATCCCGTTAATTAATAGTAAACACTTGCTGTTTTCTCTTATTAAATAGCATTTTTATTTTATATTTGCGCCAATTATGAGAATAAACCGAATAATATATCTGTTACTGTTTCTGATTTGCCAGCTTGCGGTATTTGCCCAGGTTAATCCCGGTCAGCGAAATTCTTATAATACCTATGACCCACAATTGGACCCGTCAATGGTTCCGGTGGATCCGGATAGTCTCAATAACGAGGTAGAGATTATAAGCCTGCCCCCCAGAATGTATATGTGGACAATAAGCGAAGAACTGGGGAATATCATATCTGTTCCACCCGATACTATTCATTTACAATTTCAGAATAGGAACTTCACCGAAGGAGTTAACGGACACTATAATTATCTGGGTAACCTGGGTTCTCCCAGACTGTCGCGTATCTTTTTTGATAGACAACTGCCTTCCCAGTCATTATTTCTTTTACCATATAATGGTTTCATTACCCAGCCATATCAGCACTATTTTGCTAACAGTAATATACCCTACACTAATATAACCTATCACAAGGCTGGCAATAAAATTGATGGCGAGGAGCGGTTTGAAGCATACTTCTCCGTCAATGTAAATAAACGTCTGGCTTTTGGATTCAATTTCGATTACCTGTACGGACGCGGATTTTATTCCAATCAGTCTACTGCTTTCCTCAAAGCCGGTCTATTTGGAAGCTATGTTGATGATAAATACCGTGCCCATATCCTTTTCAACTCTTTCAATTTGAAAATGGGTGAAAACGGTGGAATAACCGACGACAGGTATATTACCGACCCTAAGGCTGTAGCCGTAAACGGAAGAGAGGTTCCCCCTTCATCTATGTCTACAAATCTTTCTTCAACATGGAATTACAATAATCACTTTTACGTCTACCTTACACATAGATATAACCTGGGATTTTATCGTGAAAAAATGGACTTATCCAATCCAAATGACTCGGTAATGGCCGAAGAATTTGTACCAGTCACAAGTTTTATTCATACCGCAAAGATAGAACGGTCTAAACACCGTTTCTATTCAAATAACGAACCGGACGGTTTCTTCCCCATGTATAACGAATTGAACTATGGAAGTTCAAATTCCAGTCGGGACACGACGACATACGTCGGAGTTAAAAACACCTTTGGCATAGCACTTCTGGAAGGCTTCAACCGGTATGCCAAGGCAGGTCTGACTGTATTCGTCTCCCACAAGTTGAATAAATATACTTTAATGGCTCGCGACACTACTCAGCAATATAATTACACTGAGAACGAAGTGTTCGTTGGGGGAGAATTATCTAAGCAGCAGGGCGAATTACTCCATTATCGTGCCATTGGCGAAATAGGAATTGCCGGAGAAGCTATATCTCAATTCAAGGTGAATGGTGATGCTGATTTAAATTTCCGGCTTGGCAGGGATACGGTCAATTTCATTGCTCGTGCTTCCATAACCAATACCTTACCTGTATTTTATATGCGCCATTATCATGGTAGACACTATTGGTGGGACAACGAAAACATGGACAATGAATTCCGTACCCGAATCGAAGGCGAATTGAATATTGACAGATGGGGAACTAATATACGGGGTGGTGTAGAGAATATAAAGAACTATACTTATTTTGATTACGAAGCTCGTCCGGCACAACATTCAGGAAATATCCAGATTCTGACGGCTCGTATTAATCAAAACTTCAAATTAGGGATACTTCATTTAGACAATGAAGTAATCTGGCAGAAATCCAGTAATAACACGGAACTTCCCTTACCCGATTTGAATATATATTCTAATTTGTACATTGATGCTAAACTGGCGAAAAAGGTTTTGAGCCTTCAACTGGGAGCTGATGTGAGGTACTTTACTAAATATTATGCTCCGGCTTACTCGCCCGGTATCCAGCAATTCCACATACAAACAAACAATGTTGATGACAGAGTAGAAATTGGTGGTTATCCCATTGTTAATGTTTATGCCAACTTCCATCTTAAACGTACCAGGTTCTTTGTAATGATGTATCATATAAACAATGGAATGGGAAATCGAAATGCCTTCCTTGTACCACACTATCCTATCAACCAACGGTTGTTTAAAATCGGCCTCTCCTGGAATTTTTACGATTAACTGGTATGAAACTGACAACAGCCAAAATCATTAAATACCTTACAATCGCCATTATAGCGGTACTAATATCATTCTTCTGGCCTCGCAAAAAAGAAGTTAATAATTCTCCTCATATTCGTGATTACAACGAGATAATAGCCACCGATACACTGCGGGCGATTACCGAATACAACTCTATCAGCTTTTTTGCCGATGGTAATTCCGTCAGTGGCTTTCACTACGAACTTATCCGGGCATTTGCAGCCGATAAAGGGATAGAAGTCGTTATTATACCCGAAATGTCGTTCGAAAAGAGGTTGCAGGGACTTCAGAATGGCACTTTTGACATTATCGCTTATGGAATTCCGTTAACCAGTGAATGGAAAGACTCACTATCATTAACCATTCCCATAACACGTAGTAGGCAGATACTGGTGCAGCGCCAACCAGATGAAGACAGTATACATACGCATATTCAAAGCCAGATTGACCTAGGCGGAAAGACCCTCTATGTAGAAAAAGGTTCTCCATCCATACTCCGCATTCGAAATTTGGAGGATGAAATTGCAGATACCATATACATTCAGGAAGTAGAGAAATATGGGCAAGAGCAATTAATTGCCATGGTAGCACACGGTGATATTGACTATGCTGTAACAGATGAAAATATTGCTACTACCCTTATTGACTCTTTTCCACAACTGGATATAAATACCGGAATCAGTTTCACGCAGTTCTATGCATGGGGAGTTAATAAAGAATCTCCGGCCTTGCTTGATAGCCTTAACCATTGGCTGACAATTTTTCTCCAGAGCCGGGAGTACGAAGTTATTTATCGAAAATACTTCAAGAAAGGCTAATAACCCCCTTCGTTTTAAATTTCCATATCCTTTTTATCTCGATATTTTTATGTATCTTCGTCGTTCATAAAAATGATTATACTGCATATTTGATTTTATAAAATGAGTAACAAAGTCATTAAATGGGGATTCATCGGCTGCGGTACTGTAACCGAAAGAAGAAGTGGCCCGGCATTTCAACAAGTCAAAGATTCTGAAGTCATAGCGGTTATGAGCCGGGATGCCGAAAAAGCAAAGGCATATGCAAAAAAGCACAATATAAAGAAATGGTATAATGATGCACAGGAGCTTATGGACGACCCTGACATCAATGCTATTTATATAGCAACACCTCCATCCTCGCATGCCACCTATGCTATCATGGCAATGAAAGCCGGTAAACCGGTATACATTGAAAAGCCTATGGCGGTTGATTACGAAGAATGTACACGCATTAACCGTATCTCGAACGAAACAGGAATTCCCTGCTTTGTTGCGTATTACAGGCGCTACCTGCCCTATTTCCAGAAAGTAAAACAATTGATTGAGGAAGGAGCCATTGGCAATGTATTGAATGTACAGATTCACTTCGCCCAACCTGCCCGGGAATTAGATTACGACCGCGATAACCTGCCGTGGCGGGTACAGCCCGATATATCAGGCGGAGGTTATTTCTACGACCTCGCACCTCATCAGATCGACTTATTACAGGAAATGTTCGGTTTTATACTCGAAGCCAGCGGATATAAAAGTAACCGCGGTGGATTATATGAGGCAGAAGACACACTCAGTGCCTGTTTCCAATTCGATTCGGGATTAGTAGGTTCGGGCTCCTGGTGTTTCGTAGCCCACGAATCGGCGCAGGAAGACCGGATTGAGGTTATCGGAGACAAAGGTATGGTTACTTTTGCTGTCTTTACATACGAGCCTATTATTCTGCACGCAGAAGATGGCATCAAGCAATTTGTCATTGAAAATCCCGAACCGGTTCAACAACCACTTATACAAGCGGTTGTCGACCACTTATTGGGCAAATCAATCTGCAACTGCGATGGCGAGAGCGCAACTTCAGTTAACTGGGTCATGGACAAAATACTTGGAAAATTATGAAAAAACTTCATTCTTTATTATTTATCAGTGCTTTTTCTCTCAATATATGGGCACAATCAGGCACATTCACTAATCCTATAATACATGGAGATATGGCCGACCCTTCTATTATCCGTATAGATGATACATATTACGCTACCGCCACATCGTCGGAATGGGCCCCTTTCTACCCCGTTTTTACATCCGGGGATTTAATCAATTGGGAACAGACAGGACATATCTTCAGTGAAAAACCTTCCTGGACATCCAATTCGTTCTGGGCACCCGAACTTTACCATCATAACGGGAAAGTATATTGTTACTATACCGCCCGCCGTCAATCGGATAATGTATCCTATATCGGAGTTGCCTCTGCAGAATCTCCTTTACATCCTTTTACCGATCATGGTCTGTTGGTAGAGTATGGAACCGAAGCTATTGATGCTTTCATATTCGATGATAACGGCCAATTGTACATCAGTTGGAAAGCATACGGGCTTGATAAACGCCCAATTGAGCTTATTGCCTCTAAACTATCTGATGATGGTTTATCATTAATTGGAGAACCTTTCTCTTTAATGATCGACGATGGGAATATAGGTATGGAAGGCCAATATCATTTCAAAAACGGAGATTATTACTACATCATCTATTCCGCACATGGCTGTTGTGGCCCGCATAGCGATTATGATGTATATGTAGCCCGTTCGAAAGATTTCAAAGGCCCCTATGAAATATATGCCAACAACCCCATATTGAAAGGTGGAGACCAGGATTATATCTCGTGCGGACACGGTACGGCAGTAACTACGCCCGACGGACGTATGTTTTATATGTGCCATGCTTATATGAGCGGTGACGGATTCTATGCCGGCCGCCAACCTATCATACAGGAAATGGTTATTACTGACGACCAATGGGTAAAGTTTGTAACTGGTGATATCGGTATTGCTCAACAGCCTCTACCCTATCCTGGGATTACCCAAAAGGCAAAAAGCGATTTTGAAGATACCTTCAACCAACGCGCTATAAAAGTAGAATGGTCCTGGAATTATCCATACACAGATATCGACTTAAAAATCCGGAATAACAAATTAAGTCTTTCAGGAACTCCAAAAGCAGAGAATAAGTATGGAACAGCCTTATGTGTACGTGCAGAAAGCCCTCATTATTCTTACCAAGCTCAAATAACGAATAAGAACAGTAGCTTAAAAGGACTAACCATGTATGGGGATGAAAAAAGTCTGATAATCTGGGGAATAGAGAACAATAAGCTTATCTTGAAATCGGTAAAAGAAAATAAAGAAGAAATACTGTTCAAATCAACTTATACCGAGCAAGAACTTTATTTGCAGATTAATGTGGAAAAGGGATGTCTGCTCTCATTCTCGTATAGCGATAATAAAACGACCTGGACACCTGTACTTCCTTCGCCACTCGATTGCAAATATCTGGTGCGGTGGGATCGCGTAGCCCGACCTGGGTTAATTCATATAGGAGAGCCGCAAGCTCCTGCAGAATTCTCTTACTTTAGCCTGAAAAACAATTAGGCATATTAGCGGTCGTTAAGTACTGCAATTAAGCGGTTATCCCGGTACAATTAAGGCATTATCCTTATTAGTTTAAGGTGTTATCCCTGTAGGTTTTAGTGGGCCGCCATATGGAATCCCATCAGCCGCCAATTGTAGGCTTACTGATTATTTAATACATAGCCACGGTTATGCGTACAATATCTATCGCAAAAAAATCCCGGAGTTTCACAACCCCGGGATTCCAAAAACCAAAATTTTATCAACCCAAACATATCATAAGCTTTGATGCACGTCACTGACATCAAAGAATATTATATCTAAGAGACATGCTGAGTTTGATTGTTACAAATATAAATATATTAATCTAAAAGTCCAGTTTTCTCAGGATTTCTTTATCACCGATTACAAAGGTTTTATCTTTTTGAATTAGAATTCCACGCCCCAGCACTGCATCAAAGTTCTTTTTATTATCCACATTGACAGTAACCACCCGGCCACTGTATAGTACACGTATATCAGGAAATATGGTATGTCCCACTATAATACGATTCACACCATATCTATTTAATATTTCTCCAAGCACATCAGCATCCAGAGGTTCATATCTTTCATCGTTACGAACCATGCCCCGATACCATATCGGCCCAAGGTTACCATATAAAAATTCAGTGATGGGAGAATGAGTTTTTCTTTCTTCCTTGGTCATAAATAATCCTGCACTTATGCCCTCGTTTACTTCCGGAATAGTGAGATCAGCTTCCAAAAAGGCTTCTCCCAAGCCTGCATGCACAAAAAGATCATCGCCGATAACCTGTATTGTATTACGGGTAGCCAACCATCGACCCAGTTCGGTATCGGGTCCGAAAAAGCCGCGATATTCCATATTCATTCTTTCAGCCAGGTGCAAATACATCTCATCGGCATAACGGTAATCTCCTGCCAGTATCATGGGTTCGTGATTGCCGATTAGGAAAGACACCTGCCCGCCCGCATCTTCTGCTTCTTTTTCCAATTTGTATATTAGCCAGAAGATAGGCAAAACATCCTTACCACGGTCGAATACATCGCCTATTATCATTAAATGGTTAGTACCGTAAATCCATTCGTATTCTTTGTTTATTACGTGATTTCCCCGCAATACACTGACAAAACAATCCATATTCCCATGGGGATCGGATATTACCATTAGTTTATCAGGCTGTCCGGAACTCCACTTGTGCCGTTGAACTTTGTGTAGCTTAGCATCAAAACAGTGTTTGCCATCATGAGACTTCACAGGCAAAGTGAAACCAACTGGTATAGTTTGATAAGTTGTATCAACCAGGGTACTATCAGTATCTACAGAAACAACCCTTATTCCGCCACCGGCTATGTGGAAAACATATGGGCCATCTGCCCGGTATACCTCATCTGCATTTGCATATACAGAGAAGAATAACATAAAGATAAGAGCAGATTTCCACTGGATTCTATTTATATTTTTCATATTCAATATTATCTCACTCAATAAAAAAAGAATATCCGACGAAAAATAAATCACCGGATATTCCAAGACAATTAACAGTCAAACTTCGGTTACAATATATTAAATGTAAAGTTCAACCACCCCCTAATATCCAGGGTTTTGTACTATGTTAGAGTTAGCATCAATTTCGGCTCGCGGTATTGCCATAACTATCTTAGACCAATTCCAATCGAAAGATTTTGCTTCTGCAGTCAAAAGAACTGAAGTATGGGATTTCCCCGTACGTTCAATTTTCTTTCCATTACGCATGGCGTCAAAGAAACGATGTCCTTCACCAACAAATTCTTTACGGCGTTCAATTAATACACGGTCAAGCGTTACATCATCTTCAGCAACTCTCATATCTGGGTTTGCCCGATTTACAATAGCATTCAGGTAAAATGCAGCATTCTTCTTATCGTTTTTCTTCACAGCAGCTTCGGCAGCAATTAAATAAGCTTCGGATAAACGTAGAACAGGTATATCTGCGAATGTATGGTCGCCAGCATCAGAAGCATTTGCAGGGTATTTCATTAAGTAATTATTTTTACTCCCTTTACGCACGATATTATGACGTATATCATCCGGATCTTCGTTTAAGAGGTCAATAAAATCGGATGTAAGTACTGAATCATCGTATCCGGGCTTCTCAGCATATAAATAGCCAATGAATTCTTTGGAGTCGTTCACTTCTCCGCTCTTAACAATAAGCCGGAAAAACATTTCAAGATCATCAGAGTCTTTTGCCCATACATTAGGATATTCATCGTTAGTCCACAAGCGGTATTTATTGGCGTTTGCTTCGGTAATAAGGTTAGTTGCCACCTCGTAAGCTTTATCGTCATTTCCCATATAAAGATATGCTCTGGCTAACAGCAACTGATTACCAAACCAGTTTATCCCAACATTTGTTGGTTTCTTACCAATAAATGCACTGCCCGCATTCAGATCTTTGAGTATTTGATCATAAACCTGAGCTACTGTATTACGTGATGGTTTCTCAGTGTAATCTATCTTTTCACCTACAACCGGTACCCCTAAAGATGCCCCATTATCTTTTGTATAGGGATATCCATAGATTCTAACTAAGTCAAAATGAGCCATAGCACGAAAAGTAAGCACCTGACCATAAATATCTTTCAATTTATCTGATCTTTCGGCTTCAGGAATCCCTTCAACATATTCTACAACATTATTTACATTACGAATTACCTTATAAGGATAATTCCAGAAACCTGACGGACTATCTTCCCTGCTAAAAGTAAACAGATAATATTTTGCTACACGTTTGGAATTACCATTAGCTTGCATATCATCACCTTTTGCATCAGCATAGAATGTCATCCGGGCACCGTAATATTCATAATTCCTTAAGTGTACCATTATTCCATGAAGTGCATATTCAGCATCAATATCGTTTTTGATACTTTTCGAACTTTCAACATAGGTATTCGGTTCCAGATCGTCCAGCCAGGCATTTCCACAGGCAGTAAAGAAGAGACAACAAACCGGAAATAAAAATAAATATATCTTTTTCATAACTTCTTTGTTTCTAAGGATTAAAATTTAATGTCTATACCAAAAGTAACGGTTTTAAGCTTCGGAGACTCAAAATACACATTACCACTCGCATTTACTTCCGGGTCATATCCATCGTATCTAGCCCAGGTTAATAGATTTACTGCCGAGCAGTAAGCCCGCACATTTGTTAATCCCAAAGGCTTGATAATATTCTTAGGAAGAGAAACTCCCAGAGTTATGTT
The DNA here is from genome assembly GCA_032108265.1 of Bacteroides sp. Taxonomy (GTDB): domain Bacteria; phylum Bacteroidota; class Bacteroidia; order Bacteroidales; family Bacteroidaceae; genus Bacteroides. The sequence continues at coordinate 61,051 of DAMCMT010000005.1, read as the reverse complement.
TTTTAAACGGAGATGGTCGGTTGAATGAAGACGCCGGCTACTGGTTACTTTACTCATATCATAATCATTACCCACCATAAATTTTTCAATGTTTGTTTTATCACCCGGTTTCTTCCATCTGTCTTTATAAAGTGCCTGTACATTATCTTCCGGGTTATTACCGCCGGTTTCCAATTTACCTGCACCCCTATCGTAAGAGTATCCACCCAATGAATAAGTAAATGTAAAACTCAGGTCAATGAATTTATACTTAAACATGTTAGACCAACCACCAACCAAATCCGGTTCGGCATTTTTATAAAGCACATAGTTCGCATCAGATGCCTTTTCGGTTATTTCTCTGTCACCAGGTTTCTTTGGATCATTCACATAGAATTGGGGAACGCCTGTTTCAGGGTTAATGCCGGCAAACTCTACTACATAAAAACTCCAATATGGGTGTCCTACCCTATGTGTATAAGCGCCTGATTTAATTTCTTCTAAACCGCCCAGATCTTTAATTTTGTTTTTGTTGTGACTGAAATTCAAAGATGAATTCCATAACCAGTCTTTGGTTCTTACAATATCAGCATTGAACTCGGCTTCAATGCCTTTATTCTGTACCTTACCTATATTCCTTACTATGTCGCTGAATCCTGTTGCCCGTGATAATTCGTAATCCATCAACAAATCTGATGTTTGACGAGTATAGTACTCAATTGTAGCATTTATCCTATTGAATAGCCTAAAGTCAAGACCAATGTTGAAATTGTAATTCTTTTCCCATGTCAGGTCTTTATTACCAATCTGATATTCAATAATACCAGGTTTCTCATTGTATTTATAGCCGAATCCAACCAAATCCATATAGCGGTAGATGCCTGCTTCGGAAGTATCATCTGGTAAAGTTCCGTTACTACCATAAGAAGCTCTCAGTTTTACTTCCGACATTACCGGTTCCAGTGGTTTCATAAAATTCTCTTCTGACATCCTCCAGGCTCCTGAAAGAGACCAGAATGTACCCCATCTGTTATCCTTATGTAAACGGTTACTACCATCCGTACGGGCACTTACACCTAGGAAGTATTTATCATTGTAATTATAATTAATACGAGATAAATAAGATAGTAGCCTCCATGCCCTGGAACTTCCTCCCAAAGAGTATTTCAAGGAACCGTTAGAAATTTCCTGTTTCTCACTCGATGGAAAATCGCGCATAGTGCCGCTTAAGTAATCTCTTTTGTACTCATTGGTTTCATAACCAATTAAAGCATCGAAATTATGTTTCTGAGCAAATGTTTTAATATAATTCAGGCTGTTCTTCCATACTATCTGGTCATATTGATAGAAGCTGGAACTTACCTCTCCATTACTACTGGCTCCATCTGAGGACCTTGGATCATCCCACGATTTATATCTAGTATTAGTATGGTCCAGACTGAAAGTAGTATTAAATCGAAGGTCTCTTATAATTTCATAATTAGCAAAAATTGTATTGAATGAACGGTCGACTTTCTGGCGCTTGTAGTTCATATCGGCCGCCATTTTTGGATTCCTTTGACCATTCGACAGTAAGTTCTGATTATAGGTTCCATCTTCATTGTAAACTGCATCTGTGGGAGATACTTTATGACGAGAAGAATAAATAGGTGAAGTGTAGGTACCACCCTCAGAGTTTACCGACTGATTTACATTAGAATAAAGAATATTTGCTCCCAACTGGAGTTTAGAACTCATCTGGTATCGTACATTTACGCGCCCCGATATGCGTTCAAAGTTCTGCTGATAGGAAAGTCCATCCTGATCTGTATATGCAAGGGAGGTGAAATAAGATAACTTACTGTCGCCACCTGAGGCCGAAAATTCGTAATTCTGGAAAGGGGCTCTGTCACGGAATAATACTTTATTCCAATCTGTCCATCCACTCCACGGTTCAAATGCATTTTCTTCTATTTTTTCGCGAGCATAAGCCTCGGCTTCCTGCTGTGTATACGGCCGTGTTCCTTTCGGATTTTCTGTTGTAGGGTTAGACATAGTTAACTTCTCAATTGCCTGATTATAGTATCCTTCATAAAAGATTTCACGTCTTTCAGGGCCGGAAAGTGTTTCACGGAATTTGGTTGAGAAGTTAGAGAAACCCCAGTCGGCCTTAAAGTTGAATGTAGGTTTTCCTTCTTTACCCGATTTGGTTGTAATAATAATAACGCCATTCGCAGCTCTTGATCCATATAATGAAGCGGCCGCAGCATCCTTAATTACGGTAATACTTTCAATATCAGATGTATTAATTGTCGACATCACATCTGTACCGATATCGTCGGTGAATTTTGTACCAATATTACCCGACATTACCGGAACACCATCAATAACATATAGCGGATTAGTAGATGCATTGAAAGAGCCCATACCACGTATCTGAATATCTGTCGTAGTACCAGGCTGACCACTAATTGAGTTTACCTGTACACCGGGAGCGCTACCCTGAAGCATGGTTGCAAAACCAACAGCCGGTATTTCTTCCATTCCTTGTGTGCGAACTGTTGAAGCGGAACCAGCATATGCTGATTTCTTGAATGTACCGTAACCTGTTACTACTACCTCGTCCAACACATTTGTATCATCCTGCATGATTATATTTACAGGTTTACCCTGCGTCACGGTAACTTCTTGAGTTATAAACCCGATAAAGGAGAATTGTAAAGTAACCTTCTGTCCCTGAGTCACTTCAATATTGAAACGCCCATCCAAATCAGTTATGGCTCCCTGACGTGTTTCTTTTACTAAAACATTTACCCCAGGCATCGGCTCGCCAAAGTTATCCAATACTTGACCGGTAACAGGTATTTTCTGCTCAGGCGCAGGCGACATAACTGCCGATACCGCTATTACTTCTGCTTTCCTAATGGCTACCACACCATTATGAACAGTATAAGTAAGCCCTGACTCTTGCAGACATTTATCCAATACGTCGGTAACTACTGCATTATTTACATCCAGGTTTTTTACTTTTATATCCTTTACATCGTTTGTACTATAAATAAAAGTAAAGTCTGTTTGCTTCTGTAGCTCCCATATTACTTCGCTTAACTTGACATTACGAAATTTAGCAGTTACGGTTTGCGCCGACAAGTCATTGCTTGCATGCACAACCCCAGAGAACAAGAAAACTAAAACTAAACTTACTGCGATAGTTATTCTGCTTCTGAGCAGACTCGCATAGGGTGTGTTCTTCTTCATAAGCTTGAAAATTGAATTAATTATTATGTCTGAAAGTTATATTCTTACCATTAATAGATATTTGTACCTTTTCGGTCTGTTCCAGCAACTCCAGAAAAGGAATAATATCCTTGTACCGGTTGATATTACAGCCGAAACGCAGATCCTTCACACTGGGCTCACTGTAAAAAACGCTCATATCGTACCATCTTGAAAGATAAATCATAATATCCTCAAGACGTTCATCCTTGAAATTGATTTTCCCGTTAATCCACGATGTATACAATGAAGTATCAACTTCACGGATATCGAGGTTGCTTGAACCAGACTTGATTGTAGCCTGCTCCGAGGGTTTTAAAACTGCTTTAGCACCGGTTCCCATAGATACTCTTACCGAACCGTCAACTAATGTAGTATGAGAATTCTCATATGGGTAAGCTGAAACATTGAAAGTTGTTCCCAATACTTCGACGGCGACATTGTTGTATTTAACGATAAAAGGCTCACTTCCTGGTTTTACATCAAAATAAGCTTCTCCTTCTAATTCTACTTCCCGTCTGTTACCTTGAAAACTTACGGGAAAACGCAAAGACGACAATGAATTAAGATATACTCGAGTTCCATCACTTAGTATCAGCGAATATTCTCCACCATGAGGCACTTCTACTTTATTATAAATAATTTCATTGCTTTTTGTTGGGCTGGCTACCAATTTATAATTCAATTTAGCTGAATCTAAAATAATGGCCGTACCATCCTTCTCCTGCATGGTAGTTTCGCCGACTTTTTTTAAATCAACAGTTTCACCGCTATCCAGTGTTAAAATGGCTCTCTTCTCACCAGGAAGAATCTGTACGGTCTGATTCTTTACTTGTTCAGCAATCGTATAATCATCTTTCAGCATATTAAATAAAAGAAAAGATACCACCGCCGGGATAACAAGAACCGCTGCATAACGCGAAATAGTAAAGATTAACTTCCTTCGGCGAAATAAGCGCATTCTCTTGTCAAGCAACTCCCAGCCTTCTTTTTTATCAAACTGCGCGCTTTGCGTATAATGATTCCTGAGATTTTCAGAGTTACATAGTTTTTGAAAAAGTTCTTCATTGCCTGAAGAACTTATACGCCATTCGTTCAGGCACTGTTCTTCATCTCGGGTAAGTGTTCCGGATAAATACTTAGCAATTAATTCGGCAATATAAAATTTAGGTGTCATCATAACATCAGAATTATGTCCTGGTTTATTATGATAACAGGTATAATAAAAAAGAGGGTGAATGGAAAATTGATTTATTTTAAGGAAAAGAAATCTTTTTTTATTAGATATGACGCAAGGTACTAATAACCAACGGAATGAGATAATAATATTCTTTCAGAGATTCCCGTAATTTCTTATATGCAATTTTCTTTAAAGACTTAACAGTATCAATGGAAACGCTAAGTTTCTCTGCAATTTCATTATTCGAACTCCCTTCAAGAGCCAGATACATAATAGCCTTCATCTGACTGGGTAACTTATCAAATGCATTCGTGAGAATACGATATGTTTCTTCTTCAATAACCAAATCATCAAAAAAGCTATCCATGCCTTTGGCAACTATTTTCTCTGCATATTCATTGACCACTTTAGAGTGTTCTATTTCATTGAGCGCACGGTTACGCACAGAAGTATAGAGAAAAGACTTTACCTGATGAACATAAAAAAAGTCGCCGCGAATTTGCCACAGCTTAATAAAACAATCCTGAACAATATCAGCAGCAAGTTGATTATCGTCCACATATTTACCGGCAAACATACAAAGCGGAACATAAAAGTTATCAAACAAACGGCGAAACTCACCGTCATTATTCAGATTAATTCCTATATTAGTAGTATATGCTTCCACTGTATATCACCATTTCAATTCATCATCACAACAAATTTAAACATTTTTTTGGAACTATAAATCCATTCACACAAAAAATCATTCCACTTCCTGATCATCATTCTTCATCATTCCTTTATACTCATCCGGCAAAGCACTTTCAACAGCGGCATAGGCCTCGGCCATTGTTTCTTTAATATTTTCCATTCCCTGGCCTTTTGGTAGAATAGGATCATGTATAGTAAGAGTCATACGATGCGGGTCTATCCATTTCCCAGTACGGGATAAAACACTGAAAGACCCGTCTATGGTAAGCGGAACAACTGCAAGCTGTAATTCATCAGCTAATTGGAATGCTCCCTTCTTGAAATATCCCATATGTCCGGTAAAGGTACGGGCACCTTCCGGAAAAACAACCACTGATGTTCCATTTGTCAAAGACTCACGGGCAGCTTTTATTGTTTGTAGTATCTTTTTGGGGCCGGAACGGTCGACGAAGATATGTCCGGCACTTTCGCATGCTTTGCCAACAAAAGGTATTTTACGAAGGCTTTTCTTCATCATCCATTTGAAGTTACGCCCAAGAAAACCGTAAATGAGAAAAATATCGAAAGCTCCCTGATGATTGGCCACAAATACATATGATGTTTTCTTTGCTATCTTCTCGCGGCCCTTTACTTTCACTGGTATAAGCAGGAAAAAGCATATCAATTGCGACCATATTTTACCGGGATAATATCCCCAGATATGGGCACCACCAATTAAGGAGCCGATGATTGTTACTAAAGCAGTAAGAATTGTCAGTACCAGAAGAATGGGCAGAGCAATACAAATCTGATAAATATAATATAGTATTTTCATTGGATGACTGGCTTATACTTGCAAAAATATAAGTTTATTTCCAAAAACAAGTCATCTCGGTTGCCTTTTCTTTAAGGTTAGCACGGGTAATAGGAAGAACACGCCTATGAGCGACATTACCAATCCGCCAATGGTGCCGGCAGCCAGTGGAAACCAGAAAGATTCCTTGTCCGTACCAATCATGAAAGGAATAAAACCAAGAATAGTAGATACAACAGTAAGGAAAATTGGCATCACCTTTGCGTTCCAGGCCTTTGTATATGCCCGCAGAGGCGAAAGCCGTGGGAAGCGGCGACGTATAGAATTGTACTCGTTCAGGATATAGATACTGGCATTCACAGTAATACCACATAACAGAACAAATGAAGCAAAGCCACCTGTATCGAAATTTAGTTTAAACCAGTAGAATGTAAGGAAAACCCCGATATAAGAAACTGGAATAACAAATATGATAGCCAATGGTTGTTTAAGCGAGTTAAAAAGAATACTGGTAATAAAGAAAATAATGGCAACAATAACCAGCAACAACAGGTATTGCTTGTTATCCTTCTTTCCCCAATACCAGTTACGGCCTTCAGATTCGGCTGTATAGCCCATGGGGAGTTCCTTATTAAATTCCTCCAAATCTTCTTCGAGTTTCTTCCGGCCCTGCTCATTGGAACCAATGTATTCGTACTGAAGGCAAAGCCGATATTGTTGATTTTCTTTAGCCACCTGTTGTGGAGACTGACCTTTTTCAACCGTTGCCAGTCCGTCAAGTTTATATTGGTTGCCGTTTATGGTGTAGGGAAAATACTTTAATGCCCATATATCGTAATCCTGAGACTGGCGCGAAGATAGTTTTATCTTCTCCACTCCATTTTCGGTAACTACCATACCCGATTCCATATCCCGTCCAAAGACCGGGTGAAGCACTCCGAAAAGACTCATGGCTGATACACCTGCACCAGCCATGGCAGATTTATTTAAGTCAAAATAAAACTCCTGATAATCATCTTTCCACCAAGAAAACTCAGAGTTAATAGTAACTTCTTTAATACGCCGGTGAGAGAGTAACCTTTCTTTGAACAACTCGGCATGAGTATAGAGTTCATCATAATTGTATCCAAACATTTTAACCTGGAATGAACCGGCACCCTCGCGAACATCGTTCGAAAACCCCATATCCTGAAGACCATTCACAGTCCAGCTTCCACCACCCAGTTGCAGCGCTTTGCTGATAATGTTTGACTTCAGTGTATAAGGAAAACCGCTGCGCTGGTGTTCATCAACAAAGTAAATATTGATATTGGCTCGTAGCGGACTATACACGGAAGTCTGAAACTGTTTGATTTCCTTAAACTCACTGAGGTAAACCTCCATTCGCTTAATCAGGTTATTCATCTGATCCAGCGTACTACCATTGGGTAAGTTGGCATTGACGTATAATATCACTTCCTCATTCCGGGTGAAGTAACTTCCCTCATATACTTTCTGCACGAATAAGCGCAAACTTCCGCCCAGAGCTTTATCGACTATGGGTTTTACTTTCTCCTTATAGTTCTGCGTTCCAAGAGTCTTGTTGTATAATTCCCGCCATTTACCATCGCCTTCAACTTTCTCGGGTAACAGAAAAACAGGCAATCCGAAAAGAAGTATAAATAAAAAGAAAACAGCTACCTTCCAGCGACATAAAAAACGTATCATTAGCCGGTAGAAACGGGAAAAGTAGACAACCCCACGCTTAAAAAGTGTAGCGGGGTGTTTGATGAATGAGAAATGAAACCGTGTAGAAGATTTAGGTCGGCGTTTCCTCAAATGTATTTTATCAATTAAAGCCGGCACAAGGAATAACGCAACAAACAAGGATACAGCCAGGTTGATAATAACTACCGCCGCAAAATCCTGTAAGTTAAGCCTGATTTTCTCGTCGAGGAAGAATATAATAACCAATGCCCCCATGGTAGTAAGTGTGGCGGCAAGTATGGACATGAAAGCTTTCATGTTTCGCCGGTTGAGGATATGATCGGTCATTACAATGGTATTATCAATAATGAGGTTGAGAGATACCGTTATTCCGGCCAGTGAATACAACTGCATCTCTAACCCGAAAAGATAATAGAAAACTACAGCTACCGCCACATTAATAGTAAGACTGATTATGATAAGCAGCAAATAACGCGGATTGATTGTGATGATAAATACAAAAAGTAACAAGATTAGAATAGTCAGTCCGGTACGCAGATATATTTTATCCAGTTCTTTACGGATGTATTCGGTAGCATCATACCTGGAATGCATTTCGTATCCCTGCGGTAAAACCTGTTTTATCTGTTCCAGTTCCTGCAAAATATTTGTACTCAATTGCAACTGGTTTGCGGTTTCTTCGGCAGTTATCGACAAATAGATGGAGTTTAGCCCATTAATACGGAAATAGCCTTGCGGCCTTTCTTCCACATAACTGACGGTTACAATCTGGTCGAGCCGTATCATTTTTCCTTCGGAAGATGATACAAGTATTTCCGAAGCATCAAAACGGCTGGTATCGAATTCGGGAACCAGTGCAAGTCGTATCCACTCGCGACCGCCATCAGTAGTCTCCAAATCGCAGGTGCCAAGGAAATCTTTCCGGAAATAACGGGTAATGGCTTGCTGAATGCCATCGACGGTTATACCTAACATCCGCAATTGCTCGCTATCATACACCAGCCGCCATTCCATAGGCGTGGCTCCCGATACTTCAATCTTGTAAACGCCGGCTATCTGCGACAGGCGGGTTTTGATGTGTTCCTCGGCGTATTGTTGAATTAGAATAGGTGTCGAAGGTGCATTAAGCGTGAAATTCATAAACGGCCTCGAGGCATTATCATCGGGCATTTTGACCTGTATATACGGATAACGGACTTCATCGGGCAATTGCGGCCATGTTTGTCTGATAATGGTAGATGCCTCAAAACGTACGGCATCAATATCGGCATGTTTATCCAGCTCAATGGTGATGTTTCCCCAACCATTACCCGAATTAGAATTCATGTTTTTTATCCCTTTGATACGGGCTAGCATGGCTTCGAGTTTACTGGTTGCTTCGTTTTCGACAACCCGGGCCGAACTTCCGGGCATACTGAAATGCACGGTAAATCCGGGTAATGACCGGGATGGATTGAGCTTAACGGGTAATAATGGAACCAACGCCAACCCTACCAGCGCAATGGCAATGAAAGCGACTATCAGGGTAAAGGATGAGAATTTCAACTTCACACCTGTCTGATTCGTATTTTGAGAGGGTTCCTTCATTCGTTTGTTTACCTCACACTACTGCCCATGCATCAGCTTAGAATCAAACCTTACCGACAATGGAAAACCGGTGGCAAAATCATGTAAGGTAAGCTTCCGTATTTTATAATAACTCAACCAATAATCGTGCAATGCCTGTATATAATTACGTTGAGCATCCTGTTGCCGGTTCAGTGACAACGTGAGGCTGTTAATATCAGCTTTGCCAATGATAAACCGTTGCCTGTTTTGTTCATAAGCAATAATTGACAGGTCAAGAGCCTCTTCAGTGCTGGCAATAATATTTTGCTGTATATTAAATTCGTTTACGGTCATAATAACTTCCTCTTCGAGAGTTATTTCTTCCTGCTGGGAGGATATTTTCAATACATTTAAGTTATTACGTGCCATGTTATATTTGCCTTTTCGTACCCCCCAATCGATGAGTGGAATACTAATGCTTACCGAAGCTATTTCCTGACGGGAAGGATTACTATAAACATCGCGGAATTCATTGGCTGTTTGATTAAAACCAATACTGGCCGATACACTTGCATTGAAACGTGACTCTTTAAGAGTCCGGTCAACATCCCGCTCACCCTCCAATATTTGTTGTCTTATTTTAAGGTAAGCCGGATTATTATCCTTTGCCAACATCAAGGCTTTATCTACAGAGATGACTAAATCGCCCGGGCGACTGGGTAAATCCAACTCTATCTCGGTGTTCCTGTCCAGATTAAGAAAGGTCGCTAGTGCCGACATGGCACGTTTTAGGGTAGCCGTTTTAGTTTGCAGGGTGTTTTGCGCATTTACAAAATCCAGTCTGAGCGTCAACAAATCAGCTTGCGATATTGCCGCTATTTTATGTCGTTGCATACCTACCCGGTAAAGTGTATCGGATGAAAGTACATTCTCCCGGGCCAGTTCAAATTCGGCCTGAGCCATAGCAAGAGCAAAGAAATAATCAGTAGCCCATTCCGATACTTCTTCCATATTATATATAAATTCTTTCTGGACTCTTTCGTATTTCAGAGGTTCAATCTTCTTCTCCCAGCGAAAGCCATTATAACCAATGAGATTTTGCGAATACCCGATACGTATGGGAACACTGGTATATTGAGAAAAGGTTTGGTCGCCAAAATTACGCATAAAGCCGAGACGGCTGTCGAGGAATAGGGTACCCCCTGTAAAATCGACATTCTGACTGATAGCCAAATTCCCATTGGCTGAATAACTGCGCTGGCTGCGATAAACATCAATATCTTTCTCTGAGTCATACCGTTTGGTTATGTCGCGATAATAGTCTGCCGGATTTAGATTTAGCGTAAGACTCGGGAGACGGTTTGCTTTGAAGGTACGGTATTCCCAGTAACCAGCCAGATAAAGGTTTTCGGCACGGAAAGATTGCAAGGAGCTATCGTTTGCAAGATCTATAGTTTTCTGCAGGTTTAACTTCAGTTTGGTTTGTGCTCCAACCTGAGATACCACAAATGATAAAAAGATAATCAAAGCCAGCAACCTAATGGGTATCAGGTAGTATATGGATTTTATCCGTCTCATAATTCTTCTTTGTTAAGTTAAACTTTCCGGTCGTGTTTCCGGTAAATAAACCAATATATCAGTGGAATAATAAACAAACTCACAAGTGTGCCTATTAACATGGTTCCTATCATGGCAATAGATAGAGGTTTTTGCAGTTCAGAACCCATATCACTCGAAAACATGAAAGGTACCATAGCAAAAATTGTTGTAAGAGAGGTCATTACAATCGGACGTATTCTTCGCCGGCCGGCTTCGTGTATAGCTTCCATCAACGGCGTACCGGCTTTACGGAGTTCATTTATAGCATCCAGTTTCAGGATGGAGTCGTTGATGATAATCCCACATGTTACTATTAATCCGATTGCCGACATTAGATTAAGCGTATGCCCGCAAACCCAAAGAAGTACCAGGGCAAAGGCTACATCAATCGGAATTTCCATCAGTACGATGAGCGGTTGTAAGAAACTCTCAAATTGTGCAGCCAGAATAAAGTACATCAATAAAATGGATATGAAAAGAATTACGACCAATTCGTTGAGCATTTTCTGGTTGGAGAAAAAACTACCCGAAAAAGTCAAATCCCATTCATTGGTTTCGTCGATAACTTTTTTCACATCAGCCATCAACTGTTCAGGCTTTTTCACATCATAGAAGCCAAAAGATATGTACTCGCCGTTGCGTCCGGCAGTAATACTTTTTAAATCTTCGGAAGGGCGGATAGTTACCAATTCACGTAAAGGAATATAATTCACCATGCCTTTATCATCGGCCCGGGTTTGTATCAGCGTTTCCTGCAACACGGAATTGACAGTCTTTTCGTCTCCGGCTATGGTAATGGGCAGATATTGCTGATAGGAATGTAGCATGGCAACGCTGTTTTCCTTAAATGCCGTTTTAAGCTCCCTGTACAATTCATCATAGGAAATATTATACAATAGGATTTTTTCCTGACTAATACTGATGTTTAACTGATTCTCAAAAGCAATACCACTGGGAATCTGTCCTGTACGGGCAGACAACTGATTTTCCAGTAATCTCAATTCATCAGCTACAGGAGTTCTCTCCTTGTTACGGGCATACAACTCGGCCACGACATCAGCTTCTCCGGTTACAAAAAGTTTCTCAAAAAATGTTTCGGGTGGGGAGAAAGAAACTACAGCAAGTGGATATTCCTGTTTGAGTTTGTTGAATATAGATTGCTGTAAAGGTAAAATTTCTTCTGGCTTTGCTGTCTTAAAATAAAGTTCAGCTTCGGACGACGAAAGTTCCTGCTCGCGATTAAGCAAAAAATCCTGCTGCCCGATAAAAGCTGATTGCTCTACAACGGCATCACTTACTGCATTGAATATGGTGTTTATTCTCCGTCGGTTTTCATCCAGATGAATGTTTTCATTCCATTCGATACGGGTCATCAGTTCATTCTCATCTATTTCGGGCATACGTGATTTATCGATAAAAAAGAACATAAATACACAAAGGGGAATAGATACAATGCAGAACAGTGAACTTATAGTCTTATGACGGAATATCCAATCGACACCCCTATCATAGAATAAGTCGAGGGTATGTTCTTTCAACGGATTATTAAATTTAAGTGCGAAGAAGCCTTTCTTACGTCCCATACCTATACGATAAACAAGGAAATACAATACAGGTAATAGGATTATGCCGGTAAAATATGATATTAATAAGCCTACAGTAACCGAAAATGCTTCATCAAAGAAAATTGCTCCTGCAATGCCACTCATAAAAACAAGTGGAATAAAGACGGCAATAGTAGTAAGAGATGAACTGAGCATCGGCGTAATCACTTCAGTTGTTCCGACAACACAGGCACGGCGAAGCGAATATTTTTTCTCCCGGTATTGTGATATGTTCTCGGTTACAATAATGGAATTGTCAATCATCATACCTAATGCCAGAATAAGTCCGGAAAGGGAAATGATGTTCAAAGACATTTTAAAGAAGTAGAAGAACATGAAACAAATGATGATGGATACCAGCATACTGAGACCGATAACGAACGGTGATTTCGCATCACCCAGGAACATGATTGCACAAAGACACATCAGAATAAAACCTATTACAAAATTCTGTTTCAGGTTATCAATGGTATAATCGAGCAGTTCTGTCTGGTTCCGGCTAATGTCGAAGTCTATATCAGGATATACAGTGGCAAAATAGTCGGTCGTTTCTTCTAAGGCCTCTTTCATGTTTTCCATGTTTTCATCGGCTTGTTTAATAACAGCCAATGTTACGGCACGCTTACCGTTGTATACGGATACTCCATTTTCGCGGACTGGAATAATATTTACCCGGCAGAAATCTTTCAATTGCATAATGCGGTCGCCTTTACGAAGATATATATTCTCTACATCTTCGGCTGAACGCAACAGAGTAGCAAATTTAATGTTGTATTCGTAATATCCGTCTCGCACAGTCATACTTCCCGGCTCTACATTGTTTTGTGCCAGTGCATTCTCAATATCTCCCAATGATAGTCCCAGCATAGACATTTTGTCCGGGTCGGGTACAATCTGCAACTGTCGTTGTACCAATCCGGTTACATCTACCATCGCTATTTCGGGTAATTGCTCGATACGACGTTTAATAACAGATTCGGCAAATTCGCAAAGGTTCAGGAAGGCCCTTTCGTTCGTTTCTTCGTATTCGGTATCGCTTTTCAGGGTCAGGTTCAGGTAAAATACAGGTATATCAGTAGCACTGGCTTTGATGACTTTGGGCCGTTCGGTATCTTTAGGAAGATAGTTCATTGCGGCATCTATCTTCTCATTTACTTCAATAAAAGCCAGGTCGGTATTTGTACCAAAATCAAAGCCAAGCCGGATAATACCGGCTCCGTCGCGGGTTTCACTGGTCATATCCCGCAACCGTGATACCTGGATAAGTTGCTGGCGAATAGGTTTAACAACTGTATTTTCCAATTCACGGGCAGATGTATTCTGCGAGGCAACCTGTACGGTAATTTCAGGGATGGCAATATCAGGCAGTAGTGATATTGGAAGGGTAAAATAAGTAATCAGCCCCACAATAAAGCAGGCAGTAAATGCCATAAGGACTGCAATAGGCCGCTGTATGAGAAACCGAATCATAGGGATTTACGATTTACGGATTTACGACTTACGATTGAAATTGCCATATTATTTACGATTAATTACACTTTGTTTGTTCCTTAAAGTAAGTATGGAGCTAACTATGATTTTATATAATTCAGTAGCCTCATCCCGCAATGCATACATTTTATCAGGTTCAATCATATTGGCATCCATAATTATTTCAATCCAATGAATTGTTTCGTCCAATTCCTCTTCTACCATTTTTAGCTTATTAATAAAATCTTTATCAGATTTTCCGAGACATGCTGCTCTATAATTAGCAGCAGGAGAAGTGCCCGAACGTATTATTTGTTTTGCTATAGCATTTCCTGATATTGTATTGGGCATATTATCTACCATTTTGATTATTCTCAGTGAAAATTTTTTAAATCTATATTTCAACTCTTTAGAATCCATATCCAAAGGTATTTTCAATCGTAAATCGTAAATCAGTAAATCGTAAATCTCAGTTTAATTAGTGATTAAACTGACTGGAGCTTCGTGCGCCAGATTGATATTACCTGAAACAATAACAGAATCGCCCTCGTCTAATCCCTCTGCAATGGTATAATTTTCTGCATTCTCCAAAGCAGTTTGTACATACTTCCATAAAGCCTTTCCATCGCTATAAGTAAAGACAACCTGTTTGCCGGAGCGGAGAACTACGGCAGATTTCGGTACAACCAGTTGGTCGGCCAATGACCGGTATACACTTACTCGTACATTCATTCCAGTAAAAAGCTTATTACCTCCATTTACACGGGCTTTCACCCTGACCATCCCTTTATCATCAACCAGAGGGTTTATTTCGGATATATTCCCATTGTATTTTGATGAAATATCAGCAAAAGGGCTGATTACTACCTTATCACCATTTTTTATCAGGGGTAATTCGCTTTCCAATACTGTGAAATCCACTTCCATACCGCGGGAATCAATAATAGTACAAAACACTTCAGAAGTACTCGCTATATTATGTGGTTTAGAAAAGAGATTAGCAACAACACCGTCAAAAGGTGCCACCAGTGTAGCATGACGATCTTCGTACTGAGCCACTTCATATAAAGATTTATTTTGATCGAAACCACTTTTTACCCGGGCCAGTTGCATAATATCTTCCGGTACATTCGACAAGTTATCCAGGTTATACCCCTGCCCTATTAATACATCCTGCAATTCCAGCTCGGCTCTATCCATTGCATCCTTTGCTTGTGCCAACTTATTAGCAATGCGGAATTTATCCAGTTCGGCCAGTTTTTGTCCTTTCTGTACACGGTCGCCATTCTTTACCCAGATTTGAGAAATGATTTCGGATGTTTCGAAACGCAAATCAGCCATTTCGCGGGCACTAACTTTACCATTGCTGATAAGCTCGTGGTTAAATACCTGTTTCTTTAGTGTTATTACTGCTACTTCGTTTTTAGTATCGGGTAGAACGGTAGATACACCTTCTTCGGAAATATCTGGTTTCTTTTCGCCTGAACAGGCACTGAATATAAATATCAGTAGGATAAGAGGTAAGGAGCTGTTCTTGATTTTCATGGTCTATAAGGTTTGCGTAACTATGTGACTTAGTTCAAATGCAAAAGTAATATATTATTTGGAATTACGATGTTTTCGTACTGGGATTATTGTTTTTTAAGGTTGATATTCATTTTTTATTTATAAGGACGAATATCGGAATATTGATATCAATAATATCTCAAACTATCATCTTCAATAATAAATATTCGTTGGTTATGCATTCTCTCAGGTACACTAAACCACAATAATGCATTTAAAGGAATATTATCATAATATTGAGTTGTATCGGTAAAATCCGCATAATCTAATTCTATAAAATCTTCTTTTTCAGGCTCCCAATAACGTAAAATATTGGGAAGATACAACTTGTCCGGGTTCTTTTTCAGAGTAAAGGAATGAGTTTCTTTTTTCGGAATTAATTTGTTGACATACCCCTCGTGATTAACATAAAATGGTACTGTAATCCGGTGCAAAAAGTTCCCATTAGGTGAGTAGCAAACAGCATAAACATTATCGCCGACCACATTATTAAAATAGCATATATTACCATCTCTATTCCCCATACCAATAGGTTTCCAGATATTATCATTGTAAGTACAAAGATATATCTGGTGAGAAGCCGATTCAATCTTTTTATCTACAGATAACTCGATATTAACTAATTGACTAGTATACTCTACTGTTACATCTTCCCACATAATATTCTTTAAAAAGGTTCTGTATCCATCATCATTAGGTAACTTTACTCTAGAGAGATTGGGGGTAAAATTAAACCGGTAAACATTTCCAAGCTGATGCCAATGACTATTCCGGAACTTACTGGCAATTAAATCCGGCGAATCCTCCCCCGGTCCAAAAGGATAGAATTTTCCATTGTCCAATACCGCACACCAATTATGACCTAAATCCATCCGAACCCATACCGTTTGGTCAATTACGACTGGTATACCTACCGCCCGCATAATCATAGCTCCCAAATTACATAAACCTTCACACTGGCTCACGCCACCGTAATAGGTTTCTTCATTCGTAGGATAAAACGGAAGACCAGTCTGGTCGTATCGCATTATTTTGCTTAATTCCTCATTTAGTGCAAAACAAGCATCCAACGGGGTCTCTATTTTTAAAGAATCCAATATCGGTAAATACCGTTCCATTAATTGTCCTCTCAGGTTGGATAATACTTCCTGTTGCGAACGGTATGGAAGAATATAGCTACAAAAATCTTCAAAAGAAACATTCTTAGCCCAAGGTTTTTCCCATACGAGGAAAGCAAGTTCGATATTACTTATAAGAAAGCTACTATCCACTACGACTATATCGTATTCATAATATCTACGCGAAGTATAGCCTTGCCGGATTAAAGAATCACAATGTATTTTAACTTCCATAGGTCCGCCTATCAGTGCTAAATCCGGCCGGTATTGTTCTCCGTTCGGTGAAAGGAAATATTCAATTATGGAGAAATGGTAAGGCATATTTTCAATCAGAAAACATGCTGCTTTATATTTCAGAGAATCATTCTGATAATGTTTCAATACTGTTTCAAGATGTATCCGGTTTTCCCCGGATTGTTTCAATGCATGTTCCAAACGTTCGTTTTTTTGAAATGAACATCCGACTAATATGCCAATTATTAAAATGCCGCACCAATTCTTCATATTAAGAGTTTATATCTTTTCACCAAAACCTTTGTATACCGTGGGTATATTCAAAAACTCATTCATCTTTACCTCTCGGATGGTTCTTTAAATAGAGTAAAGAGTTTTTTGATATCGAGTATAATAAAGAGTCAGCCTGTGCATACTTTTTACCGGCAGAATTACAAATCTCCTTTCCGGATAAAATTGTCCCTGGCCCTTTATATCTCATATATCTGTATTTATTAGTATTATTTGTATACACAGTAGTGCAAAGCCGAGTCGGTATATCTGTTATAATGTGCAGTGTATCGTCTTTAAAGTAATTCAAAACTTTCCGCAGTTCTGTTCTGTTCTCATCGGCCAATGTAAGAGCAAAGTCCAGGTCATCCTGTCTTTGACAAGCAATAACGGAAACTAAGAGAAACAAAAATATACAACTCTTCATACTTAATTACTAAACGATTGAACTATGGTACGAACTTCATCTCTCATTTGCCGGATTGCTGTTGACTGCACTTTGGGCTCTTTTTTTAAAACAATTTCAGCCATATTATCCAATTTCTCTTTATGATAGAATTCCGGTTCGGCATAAAGCTTAACTAATAAATAATAGGGATAAATACGACCGGGAAGCCTGTTTACTGAACGAAGAAAATAATACTCGGCTTTTCCGTATTCTTTTAATGATTGATAATTCTTTCCGATTATGTTAAAAATCATCGGGTCATTGCTCCGGGTACTTGCTTCCCGCATTATCTCATTGGAACGTTTATACTCTCCTGCCTTATGATATGCATGTCCGTATTCAAACAAAAAAGCCGGACGCTTTTTTAATGTAGGGTATAATACAGTGTATTCTTTGATAGCACTGTCATAGGCACCTATCTGATAAAGCATCCGGCTGGTTTTCCATTTACAGCATTCATGGTAAATATCAATCGTCTTCAAATAAAAGCCTGAAAAACCAATTAAAACAGCAAAAACGCCTAACCAAAAACGGTTTTGTCCGAATATGCAGGCTGCCAGAAGAAAAACAAATGTTACCACAAATACAGGTATCTGGAAAGGATAGGAAGAGAATGAAAAAACCATGATTGAAAGAATGGCACCGCATATACCTATACGCCGTTTCTTTAAACCTAAATATAAACAATAACTAATGATAAGCAATATAAATATCAATACGGGTACTCCCCACTCTACCGCGATTTGCAGGTATTCATTAAATGCATACTCCGGACTACCTGCAACAAATTCTTCACGTTCATTGTAAGTCCCGGAAGAAAAATAACTTTCCTGAACATCTCCATAAACCGCGGGAAAAGAGTTTATACCATATCCGGTAAGTGGTTTTTGCATGATAGCCATTGTATTTATCTTCCACATAAATAGCCTACCACTTGCAGAGTCTTTTTTTATGGTAAAAATAAGAACGCATCCCAATATAAATATCACAGTTCCCGCTAACGTCAGGGCAATCATTCCTTTTTTATGTTGCGACCACAATGCTTTTATTTTGTTACCCCAGGAATAATAAATCCCGTATACAAACATACAGGATACAATCGCAGCCAACCAAGCTGAACGGCTCATACCGGCAGGAAGTAAACATATAAGTAACAATAATACAGAACCGCATAAATAATACCCAACTTTATCCGGAATAGTTTTTTTTTGTGTTCGGTTAAACTTAAGAAATTCGTATAAACAAATCGGTAATATCATAGCCAGATAACCAGAATAAGGACCGGGATTAAAAAAAGAGCCGGTTAAAGAAAATAAGGAATGATTAGAATGAGCGTATCCGTATATTTGCCGCAATCCCCATATGGATTGGATACCACCTAAACCTGTTAATATCCAGGTAACTATTGTAGTAAAATCTGATTCTTTATAAGAGGATGAAAAGATAAATAATAAATAGGATATTATACCACAAATACCAAATATTATACAACCAATGGAAATCCAATGAGTCTGCCCCGACATATCAGCAACAGGAATTTCAGGGAACGTTAAATTAACAACTCCCAAGACAGAAATAATACCTACGGCTAACAATAAATAACCCAATAAATACATTATAGTATTTAATTGGCAAATTGTATTATTATACAACTGGCACATTATTTTATCCTTTTTCCTAGCCTGTTCCATCGTATTTTTCCTGTATAAGGGTCTTTAGAGTACCATATTAATACGGCTTTTCCTACTATATAATCTTCGGGTAATAGCCCCCAATAACGGGAGTCCTGAGAGTTTTCGAGTTTATCTCCTGCTACAAAATAGTAATTATGGGTGAATTTATAAGAATTAATAAGGCTATCCCCTAAATAAATATCGTTACCTGATCTTCTAAAAGTTTTTGACTGTTCCCAACGAATTAATTGATGATAAAGTATATATGCCGTACTATCCATGTTTACGATTTGCCCCTTTTCCGGAACAGCCAGAGGGCCGAACTCTTTTACTGTCCAGTTCATGTGTCTATTCCAGGGATAGGTCTCGAATTGAATATTCTCGGGAAATGTATCGCTCAATGATGATTTTTTTTTCTGTGATTCAATATTGCCCAATAATTCATTGCTATTTTTTATCTTATAAAATCCGTTTATAATTTCAATTGTATCACCCGGTAATGCGACACAACGTTTCACATAGTATTTCATGATGTCGAAGCTGATACTATCCCAGTTAACCGGGTATGGGAAGTTGAATACCAGAACATCATTACGTTTAAACGAACTTAGACCAGGAATACGTTTGATAGAGAAATCTTTTTTAGCAAAGGCAGTTTTCAGATCGAATAAACGAGCACCTTTAATCATTTTATTAACTAATATGTTATCACCTTCATTCAAAGATGGTTCCATGGAATCAGATGGAATCTTGAAAGAAGTAAAACAGAAAACCTGAAAAAGGATTAATACAATAAATGCAAGAGAACCATAAAAGAAAATATTTAAAATTGCACTAAATATTTTTATTGATTTACTCTTCATTCTATTATGGTTCAATATCATAACAATTATTACTTCTTCATACTATATTAAAACATTATCTAAATCAAGATATGCAAACTGTATTTCATCCTCTAATGCCATAATTATGCGATTATATTTTGGGTCATAGCAAAATAAAACAATGTTATAGTCCACCTTTAAAGTTTTTATGTAGTTCCCATCTAAATCATAAACTATTAATTGGGGCACCACTATATTTCCTGTAGCTGGATTTTGGTTTCCCGAATAGCCAACTATAATCCGGTCATTGCAAATAATGATATTCCCATAATAATAAATCATTCTATTACTAGTTGAGTTATCCCAATCAGGGCCATAAATATAGTTTTTAAGGTTTCCTTGAAGGTCGTATAGTGCTAATAGATCATGATGATCGTAACTAACAGCTATCAGGTTATTCTCTTGTGAAATTGCATATCTTATTCTTTTTCTTTCAATTTCTGGATGTCCACTAATCAATTGATTAGTAGTTCCAGATTTCATGTTCCATTTGACTAATGATTGTTGGTAATGTTTACCTGGCTCAGCTGTTATACAACAAGCATAACAAAGAGTATCATTGGCGTATGATAACATTATAGGTATTGTCGTACTGTTTATATCATATTTATATTGGGGTAAACAATCAGAATTTAACAGTACGCTATCCAAATTATATTCCGATATCTTCATTTTTCCATAATCAGCAGCAAAAATCCGATTGTTTAGTTCATCACAAACGATTTCACCTAAACTTGTTATTTCATCAGGACCTTCACCCTGATGTCCCATTCCGGTAACATATGAAAAGTCTTTATTATCAAATAAATATATTAGATTATCTCTTGATTGTAGGTCAATCAATACGAAATAGTCATTTATTATATAGGGTCTTGTCAATCTACCTATAAGAGGAGTATCTATTACAATCTCCGTAACAAGTTCTTTCACATCCATGATGTTATCAGAGTGACGTATATGCTTATGACTGCCCGAATGACTTGAACATCCCAGAAAAGTAATTGATAAAATTAAAATTAAAATATTTTTCATCTTTAAAAAATTTCAGCCTGATTAAAGTTTACAATCTTAACGTTATAGATTTAACTAGTTCAAATAAATGAATATTTATAATCTTAATTAAATTAATCTTAAATATAATCAAATATCTTATATATATCTGAAACATCTTGAATGGAAAATAATCAGGCCAATAACAAAAAAAATTAAAGTCAATAATTTATATTATATTAACTCCAATGGACCTCTCTCATACCAGTGTAAATTTTAAAGCAATAACAAGTAGAGGAAGCACTAGTACATCCGTTGGGACAATCAGGATTGATTTCGTATCTAGCCAATGCTTCAATATTATTCAAAGCTAAGTCAGACAATCCAACTTCATTTTGTGAATTATAAACATTATAACCCATTGCTACTCCCACAAAAGCTAAAAACATAATTTTCAATAAAGACTTTTTCATTTTTTATAATTTAATTGTTAAAATTCATTTTACCAGCCATATTTATCATTTCAATAGCCACTGATTTCTAAATTACACTATCTTTGCCACAAACCTCCTTTCTTTTAAGGGTTTTATTGGGAGCGAACATATAATTACCAGATTTCCTGTTCGTTCCCTTTTTATTTCACATAGATGCCCCTTTCACTTTTAGTTCTATCGGACTATCTTCCGTATTCGCAAATATTTTGATTGTTTTACTAAAATATTCCGGGTACTCCGCCTTATAAGTTATATTAATTCCCAACTCTCTTCCCGGCATTACTGGCTTTTTAGAATAATCAACAGTAATGCACCCGCAAGAAGCAATTATATCATTAACTACCAAAATTTCATTCCCCGTATTTCTCAAATTGACTTCTACCTCTCGAGATTCTTTCCAATTAAATTCGCCCATATCAACTACAGGTTTATCTATTTCAAGTTGAGTAATAACTGAGCTACCAGCAGTAAGCGCTTTCTCATTTAAAATAATTTGATGATACAATTCTTTTATTTTAGGATTGTCAACCGGATTCCCAATGCCAATTACCTTGCATTGGTTATCCAATAAAAAAGTATGAAAAACACTATTTTCCGGCAATTTATTCATCCTGCTGAAATTATCGACATTATCAATCCATACTGGAATATCGAATTTATCACGTTTAAATAGGTATATCAACTCTTTCTTATCTTTTGGATGGAAAACAAACCGGAATGAAACCTGATTATCAGATAAAGAATCCATCTCACTCACAAATTCCCTCCAACGGTAAAGTTGTAATTTACAAGAAGTACACCCTACCGAATCTATATAAGATACAATCGTATATTTACTATTAGCTATTTCATAATCTACTGTATCTGTCCCATACACCGTATATATAATATCATCTGGAAAAACAATCTCCTTTCCTTCCATTTCGCGCACCAAACGGGTGATTCGATCTTTATCGCTTTCGACGCAAGAAAAAAAGAACAAAGAATATATTATTGATAATATCAAATACAAATTTTTATTCATATATTCTTAATATCAAAAGCCCATACCATATGCCTTTATCACTCCATACACCTTGCTATTGGTTACGGGACAATCAATAGAACCATATCCATAACATACGTAATTAGCGTTTTCCGGGTTTGCCAATGCTTCAATATTACCAATCAGAACGTCATTAACGGATTTATCATTATTAAGATTCCACCCATAAACAATTGCTAAAACAATTACTAAAACAAAAATTAATTTACACTTCTTCATACTTTTATATTTTCGGCAAAAATAAAATAAACCGAAAAAATCAACAATAAAAAAGCCTGAGAAAAGTCTGATATATTACGCCTAACTGAGAGTCAATTGATTACAGATGTCTCTTTGAGATAAAGCCTATATCCTTTAGCTTCATATTCAATCCGAATGTCGGGGTCGACATGCTGAAGAGATTTTCGTAAATCACTAATAAGTCTTTGAAGTCTGTTTTCGATTCCAATTTCATTATCCGATTCCCATAATTTTTCTGCTATACCTTTCTTCTTCATAAAATAATCAGGAGCAGTTAATAATAATAACAAAAGTTCGGATAATTGCGGACGTAGTTTTATTTCTCTACTATCTGATTTAAGTATAGAAATATGGGGATTGAAATACAAATTATCTCCTAATTGGTATATATCGGTCATTAAGTGTGATGTATTAACCGTTTTATCTATAAATTCATCCACTTCATATCTTTGGGAATCTGCTGGAAGGTTTGTTTTTCCTACTCTGTGTTTGTTTAATGAAATTAATAATATTGAAACGCAAATTACAATCAAAAACAAAATAAGTAATAAAGCTCCAGACCGTGTACCATATTTAAATGGACTAAAAAAACCTATACTCAGATATGTATTTATTTCAATCTCATTATTGAGTCCGGCATAATAGGTAGTAAAATAGTTCGAATCGGTGAGTGAAGACACGTCTGTGCACATTTGCTTAATTGCTCCAGATAAAGAAACTGATACGCAAACTTTTGTCATTGATTCTATATTGTTATCAACAAACCATGCATTCCATAAGGAGTCTATTTGGTCAGGGTCAGGGTTATAAGAGTGAGAAACAATAGTATAGCGAGCATTCTTTTCAAATGAATCCGATATGACTTTCTTATCACTAATAGAATCTACTTCAATAAATAAGCTTCCTGTTTCATCTGTAATTTCGACTTTTTTATATTCGTTTTTGTTCACCTCTCCCACAATAAATGGTATATTCAATACAGCAAATTTCTCATTGAGTTCAGTCTCAATAGCTATCTTCAATGCATATTCTGCTTTTTTTTTATGTCTTCGACAGTAGAATTATAAATGTGTATAAAGAAAAAACAGGCACAAACCAACAATATGATAAAAAAAGAAATGTCTAGCATTTTGAGTCGCTTCATATTTTGCCATTGACTTAAAAATATAATTTTCACAATCCGTTTTGAGCATCAAATATAGTTGTTTTTAACGAAACAAAAAAAAGAGGGATAAATTTACTTTATAAATTTGTTTTTTTCTTTTTTAATTGTAATATTTGCGAATATATTTTTATTAAAGCTTATGAATTTTTTTAATCTTTTGTGTAAACCGTTATTATTTATCTGGCTCATCATGCTATGTGCAGGATGTAAAAAAAGCTCCGTACTAGAACAAGCACTTAGTCTTGCCGGAGAAAACCGCAAGGAACTGGAAAGAGTGTTAGATTATTTTCGGGAAGAACCATTAAAATATGAGGCTGCTAAATTTCTAATTGAAAATATGCCCGGACATTATTCTATTGTTAATGATGATATAGAGATCTTTTACAATCAGCTTGAGGATTTTCTGGCAAAAACACCTGTAAATGACTACCGGGATAGTAAAATAATTAGAGACTCTATTCAGACTATGGCTTTCCGGAATATGAATATCCAGTCCATGGTAAAAGCAGATATAACTTTTATTAAATCGGATTTTTTAATTAATAGCATTGATGAGGCATTTGAGAAATGGCAAAGTCTTCCGTGGGCGCAACACCTTAACTTTGATGAATTCTGCGAATATATTCTTCCATATAAAGTAGATAACTATTTCATGTTCGAGGAAGATTGGCCAAGCAAATTACGAAACAGCATACAGAAAGAAGTACTGTACAAATTAGAAACCTTCCGTTATTCTTCCGAACTAAGAAATTCGGCTTACTGGGCGTGCAAAACAATAAATAAATATTTGCGGGAAACAATTTGTCCGGAAGGCTCTCCATTAGAATCCCCTTTGGTATACAGATTAACAACATTAGCGAAAGTCCCATATGGTACATGCTCCGACCGGTGTCCTGTTACAGTTGGATTTATGCGTAGCCTGGGAATCCCGGTAATGATTGATTTCACGTATCAATGGCCTTTCCGGTCATTAGGCCACACCTGGAATATAGTCTTAATGAATAATGGACAAAATGCAGCTTTCGGAGGTGGAGAAGATGGCCCCGGAGAACTGCATATGCCCGGACAACGTATGGCTAAAGTTTACCGGAAAACCTATGCCATTAATAAAGAGATCCTTAAATTAAAACAAGAGTCGGCATATGTTCCACCAGCATTCCATAATATTCACATGAAAGATGTTACGGTAGAATACATGAAAAGCACTAGTATCGAGGTACCTGTTCAATGGAAATCTGGAAATGATAAATATGCCTATTTAGCCGTTTTCAATGATAAAGAATGGATCCCGGTTTGTTACGGCATTAGACAAGGTAATAAATATATTTTTGAGAATATAGGAAATGATATTGTTTATTTACCCGTCTTTTATACTGAAAAGGGAATCGAACCTTTTTCAGATGCATTTATACTGGATCTGAAAAATAATATTCATTATTTAGGTCCTGATCCGGAAAGATTGCAAAAAGTAGTACTTGATAGAAAATTCGGATTATCGCAAGTGATGTATAATCATGCATGGAATATGATAAACGGTAAAATAGAAGCAGCCAATAACGAATTATTCAACAATCCCAAAACAATACATACCATCAAAAAATGGTCAGTTCGCAAAGACTCTGTAATATTGGATTCGTCCGATACATATCGTTATTGGCGGTATGTATCTTCTCCGTACGGACAAGTTAATATCTCTAAGCTTGATTTTTATGAACCAAACAAAGATACACCATTATCGGGACAAATACTTGGAACGGATGAAACCTATTTTTACGGTGATACCATACACACAAAGCATAAGGTTTTCAATGATGAGCCGCTGGATTATTTCGAGGCCTCTGGCAGTATTGAATATCCTTGGGTAGGATTGGATTTAAAAAAACCTGTAACGATCGAAAAAATAATTTATGCTCCCCGTAATGATGACAATAACATACGCCAGGATGATTTATACGAATTATTTTATTGGCAAAAAGATAAATGGATTTCATTGGGAAAACAATCTGGGCGTGAACCATTTTTGGAATACAATAATGCACCAACGAATGCCCTGCTACTTCTTAGGAATTTAACTAGAGGCAAAGAAGAACGGATTTTTACGTATTCAGACAAAGGGCAAGTGTGGTGGTAAGAATACAGGTTAACTCTAAATTAGTATCCATCCTTCCATATTTATTATCATCGGATTGGGTATTTATGGAGTAATCATCCAAAAAAAATAAAAAGGCCCAATTAAAATTTGCCTTATCTCGTCCAAAGGTAATTATGGGTACAAAGAAAGTTAATATAGATGGGATAACCATAACTCTTACTGGTCAACAGGCCAAAATAATGAAAATGTTTGCTGACAATGAATTACTTGCTAATAAAGAAGAATTAAAGAAATCATTATGGCCTATACAGGAAAATCCAATTTCGAATATGACCACAGCAATCAAAAGATTAAAAGAGAATTTTGAAAACTCAGAATGTAATTGTACCATTTATACAGCCCCGGATGATGATGGCTTCTATGTTTTAAGAAGGACTTATAAATAATGTACAGATAATTATTCCTACAAATTTAATCTGAACATTTATAAAAGTCCATATTCTTCCATACAAAAGTCTGTAGTTTTACCATACAAAACTCTGCACTTTTGTTTGCAAAAGTCGGTAGTTCTATAAATGAAAGTCCGTAGTTTTACCGATAAAACTCTGTAATTTTGTAGCCTCGGTATAATATTTCCTAAATCACCGAATTAAATCAATAACAAGAGTTTTTAAGCAAAATCATAAGCACATCCCTCACCAGAAACATAAACATCTAAATATCAACCAATTACGCAAATGAGACATTTTCATTAACCCTCATTATCCATCACCCATCCCTCACTAAATAAATTTTATTTTTTAATCTTTAAAACAGCACCGCATTTTCTTGCATTTGCATCAATTATTTATTATATTTGCAAGTATCATAAGTCTTTGTACACCCGGGTGTACAACCTTAGTACACCCGGATGTACGGCTCAGGTACACCCGGGTGTACGAAGCAAGTAGACCCGGGTGTACGAACAATTAACAAACTATGAAAAACATTTAAACCCATAATCTTATGCAATTGTATGTAGTACGTTCCAAAGTAGACAAAACAGGAGAAAAGGAGAGAGTATTGTATTACGGTGTTCCAGTCGTATCAGGCCGTGTAACCGAAGAAGAAATAGCAACCGAAATATGCCAGCGGGCTTCCCTTACCCGGGGCGATGTACTGGCGGTACTAAGTGCCGTAAGTGATTCACTGCAAAATCACTTGTCGGAAGGACGTACCGTTTCCCTGAAAGGAATCGGTGTATTTTCTGTATCGGCCAGCAGTGAAGGGGTAGATACTCCCGAAAAATGTACCCCTGCCAAAGTAAAGGCACAACGTATCTGTTTCAAAGCAGATAATATTCTGCGTAGCATACTCGAAAGCCTGAAATATAAACTAACACACCGCAAAAAAACAAAATGAAAATAACCAGTTACAGGAATACCGGCGGAACAGAGACACAACGCATACTGACATTGGAGAACGCATTGAATGCCATGCGCACGGAAACAAAATCGAAACCGGTATCGGCTTTGCGGCATAACCTGCAATTCATTCCTCCGGGTGTGCGGAGTGATTATACTGAAAAACTACCCATATTTATCTTCGGTGGTGTTTACAAGAAAACCGGAAGCGAACAGGTACTTACCTGCTACAACGGACTCATTACTCTGGAAGTAAATAAACTTACAGGCATAAACGAGGCTAGAAAGTTACGGGATCTGGCTTCGACTTTTCCACAAACCCTGGCCTGTTTTGTAGGGGCAAGTGGAAAAAGTGTAAAGATTATTATTCCTTTTACTTTACCGGATGGTATACTTCCGAAAAGTCCGGAACAAATAAACATATTCCATGCACAGGCATACCGGGATGCGGTAAAATGGTATCAACCTCAACTAAGGAGGGAGATCGACCTAAAGAAACCCGTGCCTGAACGTGGATGCCGGATGTCGTACGACCCGGAACTGTATTATAATCCCGGTGCGGCAGCCATCCGCATGGAGCAACCGCTTCGTATGCCCGAAGAAGCGACATTCACAGAAATACTACAAACAACCAACGACCCGTTACTACGATTATTGCCCGGATATGAGCGCAACCGCATTATCTCGACACTGTTCGACACCTGTTTGTTGGAGGCACTAAACCTGATAGGCGGAATTAATTGGGAAAAAGACGATTTAAAGCCTTTCCTTACCAAACTGGCCGAGAATTGTTACCAATCGGGCATACCCGAAGAAGAGGCGGTTAAGTGGACATTATTGCACCGCGACCTGAAACGGTATGAGATACAAATACGGACAAACTTCAGAAGTGTATATACATTGTCGCGGAAATTCGGCGGCAAACCATGCATCACATCGTCAATGACATTAGTAGCCCAGTTGGAAGAATTTATGAAACGCCGGTACCAGTTCAGGCGAAACACGATAAAAGGACTGGTGGAATACCGGGAATTGAAATCCTTTTATTTTGACTTCCGTCCGGTTACCAAACAGGTGATGAATAGCATTTCGCTCAACGCAACTGCCGAAGGGTTGAATGCCTGGGATGCGGACATCAAGCGCTATATTGAATCAGACCGCATACCGGTTTACAATCCTATCGAAGAATTTCTGTTTTCGCTTCCTTCCTGGGACGGCAAGGACAGGATTCGCGCCCTGGCTGCAACCATACAATGCAACAATCCCCGTTGGCACGATTTATTTTATATCTGGTTCCTGTCCATGGTAGCACACTGGCAACAAATCGACCGCCATCATGCCAACAGCACGTTACCGCTATTAGTTGGCAATCAGGGTTGCGGAAAATCAACTTTCTGCCTGAACCTTTTACCACCCGAACTTCGGGATTACTATACAGATAGTATTGATTTCAGCAACCGCCGCAACGTAGAACTTGCTCTGGGACGGTTTGCCCTGATCAATATGGATGAATTCGATTCCATCAGTCCTTCTTACCAGGGATTTATGAAACATATTCTTCAAAAAGCCACGGTACAAACCCGCTTGCCTTACGCAGGTACTACCGATGCCATCCGCCGGTATGCTACGTTCATAGCTACAAGTAATAATTTCGATTTATTATCGGATCCTACCGGCAACCGCCGTTTCATATGTGTGGAGATAGAGGGTATTATCGATTATAGCCAGCCGATAGACTACAGACAACTCTATGCGCAGGCTTTGCAGGCAATACGAACAAACGAACGGTACTGGTTTAATCACGAGGAAGAAGCCTACATCACTCTTTGCAACCAACGTTTTCTGCGTACTTTGCCCGAAGAAGAGGTAGTATTGGCCTATTTTCGCAAACCGAAAGAGAATGAGCCATACAATGAACTAACCTGTACCGAAATGCTTGAATATATCAGGGGTAAAAACAAAGGTTTCAAATATAGCAGAACGGCAACAATAAATCTGGGACGCTCGTTAAGAAATACATTTGCCTGGCGCAGATTGAGCCGGGGAACTGTATACAGGGTAGTGCAAAGGGTTATTATAGATTAGTGAAAATTTAGTGAGGGATTGGTGAGGGATAAATGACACTTCTGGGAGACACACCACTACCGTATTTATCTGATAATCAGAGGCAATAATTATTTAGTGTGGGAAGTGAGGGATCTTTTCTATATATTGAGAAGAGAATTAAAATATTAGTATCATCCTATTCAACAATTTACCTCAAAACGGTGAAGACATGATGGAAACGGGATTGACCCGCACGGTGTAGGGGCAGGCCTTGTGTCTGCCCTATGAAAATGGTTTGCAATGCACATCTTGCGGAATACCTTGCGGTATGTGGGGCGGACACAAGACCCGCCCCTACACCAGCGGATCAAAACCCTCAAAACTATCTCGGAATATCAAATTCCACAATTGGCTGGTCATTATTAACATCAGTTGCCCAGATAACCTGATTAACTTCATCTACGTTTATCCCATAAATAAATCTATCTAAAATATATTTGCGGACAGGATTTCCTTGTAAGTCAAAAACGTATATAAATTGTCCTCCATCTATAAGTTCCTTCTGTTGTTGTAATTCCTTAAAAGACCGTCCATGGAAAACGGCATAAATATATTTACCAGTTACCCGAATATCACTGAATCCCATAATTCCCGATGGTACAGCATAATTACCGGACATCTGAAATTCAGGTTCACCTGCCGGCCCCACAATAACTGTATGGGTGCTATCTTTAAAGTTATATATTTCGAGCACCTCACCCAGTTGTGTTGCCATAGCAAAGATACCATTATCCGGGTTATAGTCGATGAAACTACGCCAGGCCTGAGACAGAGCTGTTTTAGCTGATTGCATGGCTTTTGTATTTTTACTGGGTATAGTTCCTGTTCTTTCCATTATTATGCCTTCCTTATTTACCCAACAGAAACGATTTTCGCCCGAATAATCGGGAATAAGAAATGTATTATCGTTGTATTGAACAAAATCGAGAGGACGCAAAATAGCTTCTTCAATTGCAACACTGCTTTGTAGAAGAAGTGAATCACGGTTACCTGAAAATTCAAAAGTCTTTATTTCGCGTTTATTAGCATCGAGAGTATATAAGAGACTTCCATTTATTCTGAAGTTTTCTGCCGATAACATATCCTTCGGAGACTGTCCACGCTTGCCGAAAGAACTTAAATATTTGAAACCAGGGTAATTGAATAGATGATAAAAATAATCGGCATTATGCAAATCCATGATAATGGCACGGTTGTTAGCGATACGGATACGGAAAGGATAACGGAATAGAGCAGTATCAATTTTTACAACTGTAGCCTTTAAGGCTATGGTTTCGGGAAAATCTTTGTAATGAAAATTACCGTCTTTAGTTTGCGTGCATCCGATAATGGAGATTAATAAGAGAAAAAGTAATAAGGATTTCATGTATTTAGGGCTTTGAGTGAGGTTTCCAGAAACTCATTTGCACCATCAATATCTTTGCCACTTTCCGAAAACACACCTATTATATACTGTCCATTCCAGAATACAGGAATATTACCATTATACCTATCGTTAATTATCAGTTTCCCTTGTTCAAAATCCTGCGGTTGTTTGGTGAAATCAAAATAAGCCGATAACATCTTCCGGGCATCCTCCACCGTCTTTGCATCAATAATAAAAGCTTGAAAGGATTGTCCGTTCAATTCATAATTAGCCGTATATACTCCATTGAGAAAATTATGACCTATATAATTGGATGTTATATATGTTTCAGAACGCGGTTGCTTTCCTTCTTGCGGTAATTTCTGAATTAATACAGGATATGCCGGGTTGGGTTCTATATTTTTTGCAAAATCATCCGCTATTTTCTTCATTACATCTCCCATCTCCCCGGTACCATTCGCCCACATCTTTACATACATATTACCGGCAAAGAAATAAATATTGGTATCATCGCCCTGGGCTTCCGCACCAAAAGGAAAGAAATTCATTTCCGGAGAACGTTCGGATGCATACATTCCGAAAGTATCTTCCGGGCTACCATGCCGGTAGGCCTGAATGGTTATATAATCGTCGCCATTGGTATATTCCATGGCAGTCATTTCCCTGAAATTGTTTTCGAGGAATAACGGGGCTGAACCATTGATACGGTCGAAAAGATTATCGGGAGTAAAAACTTCTACTTTATCAGACAAAGTCCAACCGTCTATTTGTGGCAACCATGATTTTAGTTGTTCGGGAGTTTGGGATGATGCCGGAAGGAAAGTTATCCAACAGGCTATCATTAAATAAATATGTTTCATTGGTTACTTGAGTATTTTTTGTTTTATCTGTTTTGAGGGTTTTGATCCGCATGGTGTAGGGGCGGGTCTTGTGTCCGCCCCACATACCGCATGGTATTCCGCAAGGTGTATGCATTGCAAACCATTTTCATAGGGCAGACACAAGGCCTGCCCCTACACCGTGCGGGTCAATCCCGTTTCCATCATTTCTTATCGGTTTTGTATTAAGTTAAAAACTCTGTCGGTACTTTCATTACCGGAGTAATGGCAGCAATCTTTTCTCCAACTTTAAATCCCGAAGGACATATTACTTTACAGCTACCACACCCCGCACATGGATCGTCTGCGAGATTCAGACTCAGGAGGGTGTCTTTGGATAAGTTCGACTGTTTGTAACCGTAAGTGTACATATATGCACGCATAATATCGGGGATAGGCAAATGTTCCGGACATTGTTGGGTACATTGTCCGCATTGCTGGCAGAAAAGCATATCTTTACCACATAATTCCGCCAGATACTGCCGTTCGTCACCAGTTAACTTAGTATCCTGTACTGCAGCAATGCATTCGTCGAATTCATCATAATTGGTAAATCCCGGAATGATGGTAGTAATATAAGGATTTTCCCAAGCCCATTTCAAACAAGCCTGTGCATTAATTTTCTTTTTACCTTCGGCATCTTCCACCCCACCAGTCATGGTTTTCATCGCCACCAGTCCGATACCTGCCTTGGCTGCACGTTCAATGGCTTCCTGGGTTTCTTTCAATTTATTCAGTTTGAAATTATAACTGAGAAGAATAACACCATAAATGCCAGCTTCCACAGCAGCATCCAATTGTTCAGGCTGATGGGCATGGGTGGAGAATCCTATAAAACGGGCTTTACCATCATCTTTAATTTTCTGTAAGGCAGTAATGACTCTTTTGTCGAGTATGGCATCATTGTCCTTTAGACCATGGGCATAAAAAACATCCACATAATCCATCTTCAAACGTTTCAAACTGATATCCAGTTTTGCATTGAGGTCTTCTTCAAAATTATCCTGCAATGGGTAACCAAATCCTACTTTTGTAGCGATGAAATAAGTATCGCGAGGCTTTCCCTGAAAAAAGGTACCAACCATTTCTTCATTTCTTCCATTCTGATAACCATGTGCGGTATCGTAATGGAATATTCCGGAATTATAAGAGGCACGTAGCAAATTGGGATTATCCGCCCGCATCACACCCATACTCAAAATAGGAATTTCAATACCTGTTCGCCCCAAAACACGTGTGGGCATCTCAATACGCTTTGCTTCATTGACAGTTGATACCTTTGGGGTAGTTGCCGCCGTAGCTTCAGGAACCAAAAATGCTCCCGCTCCTACTGTAGCCGAGAGTCGAAGGAAATCTCTTCTGTTAACACCTTTGTTTTTCATACGGTATTTATTTTATTGGTAAATTCTGATTAGTCGGTGCATTTTTACAAAAATAGAAATTATTTTTAATTAAACAAAGGGAGGAGGAATAAGGGGAGGGAAAGGAGGAGGTATAAGAGGAGTACGGGAGGAGTTATAAAAGGGGACAAAGTAGTGGGGAATGCCACAGGGCTCCCTTACCTATATCTCCTCTTTTATCTCTCCTTTACCTCCTCTTATACCTCCTCCTTATCTCCCCCCTTAATAACTTTTTCACAAAAAGGCCAAAAATTAATCCTCTTGTAATCAACTATTTTTTGCACAGGATGCCTTTAACCAATAAATTAATCTAAAAAATTCAATTATTTATTTTGTATTATCAAATAAATGTTTGATATTTGTGCCATCTTAGACCTCGGAAAATAGGGCTAAGTGTGTGTAATAATAGAATTCATCTTGACTTTTATCAACTTAGTCTTAAGTGAACTAATGTGAAGAAGGTTGTTGAGGGTACTCTGAAAAGGGTTACTAACAAAAGATAAGGACTCAAAAATTATATGAGGAAAATTTAAAAGACTTCAAATAATTTAGTTCTGCAAGAACTAAGGTTGAAATGAATTAAGAATGAAAATAGATAAAAAATGAGGAATATATTGATAACAAGAATATGAACTAAAACATGGAGGGTGTAAGAAGATTGAAGGAAAACTATTTCGGAAATTATAAATGATTTAAACAATCAGAGAACTTTAGTGACTAATAATATATTATTTAATGTAATTAAAAGTAATTATGAAAAAAAACTTTTTGAAAGGAGTGCTCCTTGGGGCATTTACGCTTATGTTTGCAATTTCATTTGTTGCTTGCTCGGACTACGACGACGACATAAAGGATTTGCAAGAACAGATTGATGCTAATAAAACGGCTATTGATAAAATTAATAGTCTTGTTGGTAATGGATCTGTTATTACGAATGTTGCTTCTTCAGCTAATGGTGTTACTGTAACACTTAGTGATGGCAAAACGTTCGAATTGAAGAATGGAGAAAATGGTAAAGCTGGTAGTGTTGTTACAATTGGCGAAAACGGCAATTGGGAAATCGATGGCGTAGATACAGGATATTCAGCTAAAGCCGGAGCAGGGGAAAATGCGCCAACTATCTATTATGAACCAGGTACTACAGGTGCTGAAGATGGCTACTGGGTAAAGGTAACCATTACAGATGAGGAAACTAAAAGAGAAGTTACCGCTAACTCATGGGCATCAAAAAGTACAATCACTGTAGCAGAAACTGATAGTCAGTACATTATTAAAGGTTTGAAAAAAGCAACGGGAGAAGATTATGGAGATTTAGCAATAAATAAATTCTCTTCTTTGTTTGTGTCATCTTTAACTTATATCCCTTCAGTTATTAGTGATGAATTAGGAGATATAGTATTCTTACCAGTTATCGGTACGGACTATAACTCTACCAAAACAGCTCAGGTTTACGAATATAATAAGAGCAATACTAAATTTGCAACTACTTTGGTTGATGGATGGGCTGATTTTAACTATCGGGTAAATCCAAATTCTGTAAATCCGGCAAATTATGACATTGTAGCCTTTACAATGGAAAGTGCCTGGTACAAGAAAATGACCAGAGCTGCTGCTACTACATTGAATATTGACAAAGCTAAAAGTGTAAAAGGAGAGGATGGGCTTTTGAAAGTGAAAGCTAATGCAAAAGATTTTGCTTTGTATTCTACAGACTTAAAAACAACATGGACTAATCCATATGCTTATGCAAATGTTGGGGGTGCAACAGATCATAACTTCAACAATCCTGCTGGTGAAGTTGAAGAATCTCCATATAGCGATAATATCCTGGCAGTAAATACAGCATCGCTTCGGGTATCTAATAAAAATGAAGATGAGGCTAATATTGATGGTAGTTCGGTAGATGCTCCTTATATACCTGTTGCCCGTATGGTTGTTCCGCAAGAAGAAACATCTATCGCTTTAAATGTAACATCGAAATACATTGTAACACCAGCAGATAGTAGAGAAGCTACTAACCAAAAAGTTCTGGAAACTCCTAATCTGACAGAGCTTTATCAGATGTATACTAAAGCATCGAATGCTGATCAGGTTCAAACTTGGCTGAAAAATATTCCTGTTCTTTTGGAAGTTCCTTTTAAAGCTTCTACAGACTTGAACGAATATATGGAGGGTATTGCCCGTAAATTTATGACAACTACCGGATTTGAATCAAAACAGAGCCAATATTTGTTGGAAAGCCTGAGCTTTGATGCACCGACCTTTAAATTTACAAAAGAAGAATTTAAACTGGCAGAAGTGGATCAAACAAACAGATACCTGAAACTGGAAGATGGCGTTGTGTCATTTGATCAATCAGTAACAGCAGCAATTAACCGTGAACCGGTAGTTAAAGTACAAATGTACATCGGCGAAACATTGGTTATGACTAAATTGCTGAAGATGAAAGTTGTTGATATGGTTCAGACTACATTGAACTATCCGGCAGTTGATTTGGGTATTAAAGCATTAGGATGTCAGAATATAAAAGGATCCAATGACTGGCCTAATAATTTCTGGGGAAATCAAGCAGTAAGTAATGGATTAGTGGACGATGCATTCAAATTTGACTTTGACCAAATTTTCAATAGATTAGGTATGAGCAAAGATCAATTTGTACAGACCTACACCTATAATAATCAGATTACTTCAGTTTCAGCAACAAAAGATGGTGTTAAAATTGATTTCTGGACTAGCGAAATGGCTATAAATATGGCTCAAATTTGGGGTAGTGCTACTTCTCAGAATAATTATGTATATTTTGGATATACCAAAGATATATTACCAGGTAAATATACTATTACACTGAATATGACTACAGGTTTATCTACAGTTCAATATAAGGAAGTAAATATTACAGTTGAATTTGAGGTTAAATTACCTGTTATCACTGCTTCACGTATCACGACTTACTGGTCTGATGAAAAGACAGCCGAGCTGAATGTAAATGCTCCGGAAACAGGATATCTACCAGCGGAATGTATTTTTATGACAGAATTGAACTCATTGTTCAAGACAACAAATAAAGCTCTTGATCTGACATTCAATCCAACTGCACCAACTAAGGGTGATTACAGCTGTGTACAAACCAAATACAGATTTACTGCTGATACGAAAGTATTGAAAGCTGATGGTTCAAGTGCTGGTACTGTAACATTTACTCCAACTACAGGTGACCGTCTGACAGTTATGGTTGGTGGTGTAGTAATCGCCAATATCAGTGCTCCGACTGCTACAGGTCAAACTATTGAACTGGTTGAGAATGCGACAGTAAAAGCATTGTTAAGCACAGGTGCATTAAAGATTACTAATCTTGAGCTGATAGCTACAGGCTTATCTCAAGATATATTGGTTAAGAAATTTGATGTAAACTTTGTAAGACCGTTGACTTTAGCTGAAGCTGCTGCTAAGAAATTCAAAGATGCTCAGGACTTTGGTGATGATCTGAAGTTGACTGACATTATTGCTTTGACAGACTGGAGAAATCAGAAAGTTGTAATTGATGGTGCAAAAACTGAAAATCTGGAAGAATTCTATGATGTTCAGTACTTCTCTCCTGCCATGTTTGCTAATACAGCTGGTTTATTGGATAATAGCAAAATTTTCACTAACTTGAAGAAGAATGCTACTACTGGTGATTATGAGCCTGATAACTCAATCACTACCTTAGCTCAAGCTCAAGCTAACAATGTGAAATTGCCAGACTATACCAAGTTGACAGTTAGTGGCACTACAACCGGTGCTTCTACTGTGGATAGTGACTGGGTATTGAACTACAAGACCAATATGGCTACAGTTCAGCAAACTTATTACATGTGGGTTCCTGTAACCGTAACTTATAAGTGGGGTACAGTAACCGGATATGTGAAGATTGGTGTTGATCCTGTAAACTAAAAGTCGTAAAATACAAACTTCAACCTATTGTAGTTTGTAAGCTAATAAACTCAAAAGAGGCTGTCCAATTGGACAGCCTCTTTAAACTTATAACCAATTCTACAAGAAAATTAATTCTTAAGTTGTAGAATGGACTTTAGTGCACATCAGTAATTAACCTACTGTTTCTTTAACATCAACAACGATATAAGTTTTAACTGTACCCCACAAGTATTCAACATTTACAGGTATTCTCAATTTGAAAGCACCTACTGTATTACCATTATTAGTATATGTTACAGTACCAAAGTTTGGTGTAACCGCATCATATTCGGGAGCTTGAGTGATCTTGATATTAGATGTTACTTCGCTTAACAGTTTAGTATTAAGATCATAACCATTCAAGTTAGTTGTAATTTTAGCCTCATCAATAGTAATCGATTTAACTCCATAGTAGTTATAATGAGACTTATGATCAGCAAATGATTCACCTCTCCAATCACTCAATACAGCTAAGTCAAGCATCTTAAGAGTTGAGCCACCTGTTACACCATCAATAAATGGTTTAGGAGAAACTCCAGCCACATTAACCGGACGTAGGTATTTAGATTTGAAGATTTCATTACTTTCAAATGCCAAGTTACATCCATTAACTAGTCTTACACCTACCCAAGCATAGAATACGTCTGTAGTACCACGAGCAGCTTTATTCAACAATGCCTTAGCAAAAGTATCAGCTGTAGAGATACCGGCTGGAACAATATTAGTAGGATAAAGCCATGGCCTTTCTGGCAGAATAGCAACAGTAGGAGTAGTATTATGATTACGATAATCAGCATCCACTACATATCTATTGTTATACGTAACAACACCTGTTGTAGGATCCATATATGCTACAAGTTGTGTAGTAGTACCTGAAGTTGCAGTCAAGAAACTACCATTGGCATTAGTTACTACACCAAGTGTATATTTATTGCCATCATTACCTACAACATTTTGTCCATAAGTCAAATCACCCATAGAAACATAATCTTTTCTAACCGTTGCAGGATTGACAAAGTAATATGAATAAGTCAAATCTGCTGCTTTGAATGATGTAGATGTGTTTTCATATGTAACTGAAGGCCAAGTAATAGCAAAGCTAGGCTTGTTCAATTCAAATACGTTGTCAATATCAGTATTGATATCAGCGTCATTTGACATAGTTTGTGGAACAATAGCATTAACTTCAATGGCAGTCATATTATCATACCAATAGTTGTTAATCTTATTGTTGTATGTGGCTGTTGGTTTCTGCGATTCTGTTGTAAATGTTATAACGAAATCGCGATCAGGTTCACCGGCAACTTCATAAACTACAGTAATCTTGAACTTACCATCAGCATCCATCCATACTTCTCCGGCAGGAAGAGTCCATTCCAGAAGAGTAGTATGAGTGCTAGGACCTTGGTCAACAACTTCTTTTACTGTACCAGCAAAATCAGTATTCTGAGGAATAGCGTTATCTGTAGAAGGATCTACTTTCAATTTATAAATACGGTGGAAGTCTTCTTTTGACATACCTACCTTTTGATAGATCTGAGTATTCATCTCTTCAACAGTAGTGAGAAGTTTCACACCAGCACATTCTGGTTGAATATATTTAAATTCCTTAGCCCATTCTTGTGATTCAGGTTTCTCTCTAACAATCTTAACCTTAATCCAACCTGTATTTATTACGTTGTTACCGTGTTTCAACTCTACGCGTACAATCGGCATACGATTTACAGCAGCATATGGGTCTTCTACACCGGTCTCAAACAATTTAGCTTTCAAAACGCCATCAGTCACTGAAGCGAAATCTTTCTGATGTGTTTTATTGCCTCCAGACCAGTAGTCGGAAAGTACGAAGTTAAGCGACATACCATATTTTGCAAGCTCAGCAGGAGTCAGAATCTTGTGGTAATCTCCAATTCTGTCATCTGGATCAACTGGGTTAGCAACATCTCTCCATTCATTGTAATGGATTTCGATTTTATCTTTTAAGTCAATACCTTTGGTGTCATTATAAAGTACTTCATAATCAGCTGCACGTTCTGCACCAGCAACATAATCCCAGATAGCATCTTCTGCCTTACCTTTTAGGGTAACGCCCGCAGCATCTGTTCTTCCATCTTCGTATGCACCCCATAAGTGTGGTCTATGAGGAAGAGCACCTTTATCTTTAAATGAAAGTGTCAAATCATTGATTACTGTTTTATATACAGCAGCATAATCAGAAGTTACAATTTCTTCACCATCTTTTGTAGTTACTTGTAAAGCCAATACAGATATTAAATCAGAATCAATTGCTTCGATTTTTTCGCCCGTAAACTTAATGTCCACAACTAATTTCCCATTCTCAACCTTATAGTTTGTTGCTACAGGAGCAAATCCAGCTGCGCGTGATTTACTTACATACTCTTTATCATCAGAAATGAAGCTTAAACTCTTAATTTGATCTACAGTAACAGATGCTGGGTTCAGATGATAATATGCAACAATGTCAGGTGTAATATAGCCAGTACCTGTACCGGGTGCATACCACCATTCAATATCGCCATATGGATACAAAGGATTTGGCGTTTTGTCATAAAGCTTATTTAAAGTCCAAATGCCATATTTCACAGTTCTTGCTTTCATTGCTTCAACACCGCCCAAATAAGAATCTGGTTCAAACACTATGCTCTTCAGAGGCAATGCGTCGTTAATGAAGAAATCGGCTGTTTTGTCACCAATTTTGATGGTATAACCAACCACAGCGTTTCCTTCTTTGATTTCTACCATAGAAGCAGAGTTAGAAGCAGGTATAGTCACACCTGTTTTAACACCATTATAAAGGATTTCACCATTGTCATTGGTGGTCAACTTAGTTGGGTCAAAACTTTCTCCTGTAGAACCTGCAGGAAGAGTAGCCTCAGTTTTTGAGCCATCGTCACCAGTTAAAATGACTTTACCATCTTCAACAGAAAGTGTGTATTTAACAGTGCTTTTACCAATGGTCATTTTTGAAGTACCAGAAGTAGATTCTACTGTTAATTCGCCAGTTGTTTCATTATAGCTAACCGACTTAACAAAAGTACCAACAGCTGTTTTCAGAGCTGCCAGATCAGACTTAAGTGTTTCAATTTGGCCTTTCAAATCATCGATGTCATCATCATAGTCCGAGCAAGCTACGAACGATGTGGCAGCGAAGAGCATCAATGCTCCAAAGAACACTCCTTTCAAAAAGTTTTTTTTCATAATTACTTTTAATTACATTAAATAATATATTATTAGTCACTAAAGTTTCTTTGATTATTTTTAAATCATTAAATGCGAGTCATGCAGTTTTTCTTCAATTTGAGTACACCCTCCATGTTTTAGTTCATATTCTTGTTATCAATTATCCCTCATTTTATCTTTTTTTCATCTTATTCATTCAACCTTAGTACTTGCAGAACTTAGTACAAAGGGGCTATACGCCACTAAATCAAAGAGTTACTTATTCGAAACAGTAGACTAGGAGATATAGCAGGTTTTAAAAGTCGCAAACTTTGATATTATGTCGTAGACGTTTTACTATTGTAGAAAAAACAAGGCTATTAGTAAATGTTCATAATTAAATCATTTCTGTTTTGAGGGAATTTAAACACAGAGACACGGAAGCATAGAGGCACGAGCCACAGACTTTTTAATTGCCCGGAGGGCATCTATATCCATAGAAAAGCACAATAACAACAAACACAACCCGATACGGGTTGCACAGCTAAGTCGGTGCTATGCAACTCCCAAGGGAGTTGTGTTTATTGGCATTTATTATTTTCTATGGATATAGATGCCCTCCGGGCAATTAAAAGGTCTGTGGCTCTATGCCTCCGTGTTTAAATTCCATCATTTTTTTCACTATATGAACTAATTTAACATCTACTTACAATTATATTACGTTAACAACGTAAAAAATGGGCTGTAAGATTGTATAAGTGCTTCTAAACCTTTAACGCAAAATCTTGTTTATTTAAGTAACAGAATTATAATCCCGGATGAACTTTATCGAACGATATAGAAAATGTGCATTAATAGCCATTATACTACTCTCAGGCTATGCTATTTATAACGAGCTAACCCCTTTTATGGGTGGATTGCTGGGAGCTTTTACTATTTATATCCTGGTACGTAATCAAATGACTTTTCTTGTTTGCAAGCGGAAACTAAAAAAAGTATTGGCAGCATCACTTATTCTGGTCGAGGTTATCTTATTTTTTCTTGTACCCGTTTCCTTGATAGCATTGATAATGGTGGACCGCATAAGCAACCTAAATATCGACCCACAGCAACTAATGATACCGTTAGAAAATCTCGCATCTCTTATTGAGAAGAGAACCGGTTATGATTTATTAAAAACCGAAAATCTGATGCCGTTAATATCACAAGTTCCAAAGGTCGGACAATATCTGGTGAACCAGGTGAGCAGTTTCTTTATCAATGTTATTGTTCTTCTCTTTGTCTTGTACTTTATGCTTATCGGAGGAAAGCGGATGGAACAATATATTTTCCAGATATTGCCTTTCAACGAAACAAATAAGAAAGTAGTTGTTCACGAAATAAATATCATAGTAACATCCAATGCTATCGGGATTCCATTATTAGGAATAATTCAAGGCATAATAGCTTTATTGGGTTATTATGTTTTTGATGTTCCCACTCCTATATTCTTCGGATTCCTTACCGCAATAGCAACAATAATGCCTGTTATAGGTACTGCTCTTATCTGGGTACCCTTATCCATCTATATGGCTGCTATCGGTGAATGGGGAAACGGTTTAGGACTTTTAGCCTACGGTATACTTATAATTTCACAAATTGATAATCTGGTACGGCTTATGCTTCAGAAGAAGATGGCTGATATACATCCACTCATCACTATTTTCGGTGTAGTGATAGGCTTTTCGCTCTTTGGGTTTATGGGGGTTATTTTCGGGCCGTTATTATTATCGCTGTTCTTTCTTTGTTTCAACATTTTTAAAAAAGAGTATCTGGAAAAGAACTGATAAATAAGAAACAATTGCTTACTTTTGTAGCCGCAAACAAATCTTACTGATGGAATTACCTGATTTCAATATATTGGAGCTGATTTTTCTGACATGTCTCAGCGTGCTTTTTCTGGTACAAATCATATATTATTTGTCTTTATACAACCGTATCTATCGCCGAAACCGGGCAGTAGACAAAGGTAAGTTGAATTTTACTGAAGAACTACCGCCTATATCAGTTATAATATGTGCGAAAGATGACTTACATAATCTGCGCGAATTCCTGCCCAGTGTACTTGAACAGGATTACCCGGAATTCGAAGTCATTGTAATTAATGACAGTGCTACCGATGAGACCAGCGACTTTCTAAAATTACTCGAAGATAAATACAAGAATTTATACCATAGCTTCACCCCTAATGGCTCACGATATATCAGTCATAAAAAACTGGCTATTACGCTGGGCATTAAGGCCAGCAAAAATGAGTGGTTGGTATTTACCGAACCCAATTGCCAGCCGGCCAGTGCGAACTGGCTGAGGTTAATGGCACGAAACTTCACTCCTGGTACTGAGATTGTACTTGGATGCAATCAATACCAAAAAGGAAAAAATTGGCTCCATAAAAAGGTTTCTTTCGATTCATTGTTTACATCCATGAGAACCCTGGGACTGGCATTAGCAGGTAAACCATATATGGGATGCGGCCGGAACCTGGCCTACAAAAAGGAATTGTTCTACAAAAGTAAGGGTTTCTCAGAGCACCTGAACCTGCAACGGGGAGATGACGATTTGTTTATCAACAAAGTAGCAAAAAAGAAAAACACGCGGGTTGAAACATCACCGGATGCCGTAGTATGGCTAACACCTTTGGAATACACAAAAGATTGGAAAGAAGAAAAAATCAGCCATATGGCTACTTCGTTTTATTATAAAGGTGTGAAAAGAATGATCCTGGGCAATGAAACCTCCGCACGATTATTGTTTTATGCAGGGGTAATTGTCGCCATTGTCTATAGTATTTTATTCCATAACTGGATAGTTGGTGCCCTGGCAGTTCTACTCTGGCTGATAAGATATATTGTTCAGGCGATCGTTATAAACAAAACTGCAAAAAGTCTGAATAACTCCAGTCGATTCTATTTTACCCTACCGGTATTCGATATACTTCAGCCACTGCAAACCCTGAATTTCAAGATATTACGTAATATGCGCGGAAAAAAAGAATTTATGAGGAAATGGGAGACACCCTATTCGTAACGTATGGATGTTGCCGGGTTTATGCGGGTAATCAGGTAAGAAGGCCCCAATAGCATTAATACGGAAACAACCAACGTTCCCACATTAACAAGCAATATAACCCATATATCAAGTGACATCGGCACTGCATCTACATAATAGGTGGAAGGATCGAGTTTGATAATCCGAAAATAACGCTGAATAAAATATAGTATTAATCCGATAACATTTCCCCACAACATCCCTCTTCCGATAAGAAAAACCGAGAACCAAAGGAATATTTTACGGATGGAGTAATTTGTGGCTCCCAGTGCTTTTAACAAACCTATCATATTGGTACGCTCAATAATAATAATAAGCAAACCCGAAATTATTGTAAAACCAGCTACTCCTATCATCAGAATGAGAATCAACCATATATTGAAACCAACAACATTTAGCCAATCGAATATTTGTGGATTTAACTGTTCGATGTTACGTACGAAATAAGTTTGACCGTATTTATCGGTTTGGTTATCTATATCAAGGGCCATACTGTAAGTAACATCTCCTAATTGTGTATAATCTTTCAGTTGTATTTCCACGCCGGAAACCTGGTCTGGTTGCCAATTGTTTAGTCTGTTAACTGTATAAATATCGGTTAAAAGGAAAACATTATCATATTCTGTCGAATTACTCTGATAAATACCTTTTATAGTCAGTCGGCGTGCACGAATTTCATCTTCGAAGAAATAAGCAGAGATACGGTCATTTAGTTTTAGTCTAAGCTTTTGAGCCAAAACGCGGGAGATAACAATCTGATAAGTAGATGCGGTATCACTGAAT
Source organism: Bacteroides sp. (assembly GCA_032108265.1). GTDB lineage: Bacteria > Bacteroidota > Bacteroidia > Bacteroidales > Bacteroidaceae > Bacteroides. The sequence goes on along the minus strand of DAMCMT010000005.1, from coordinate 16,847 downwards.
ACAGGAATTTCACCTTCTACCAGAAATTCCTGAAAAAAAGTGGGATCAAATTCAGGACCGACACCTTTAAGCACCATTCCCTGAAAATCATTATCTGTTTTAATAATACCAGGCTTAGTTGAAAATCGCTGAACGTGTTTTACCTCGGGATAATTATTTAGCACGCCAAAAAGGCTGTCATTTGCCGCTACCGGATAAGTTTCGAACGATTGTACCGCATCAAAATTAGTTATCTGTATATGTGATCCGAAGCCGATAACCTGCCGTTGAACTTCGCTCCTGAAACCGATTACTATTGCAACTGCTATGAGCATCACAGCCAATCCTAATGCAATGCCAATCATTGAAATAAGAATTGCCGGACGGGAAACCTTTTTCCCGTCTTTATTATCGCTGTAGATACGCCGGGCGATAAAAAGCTCAAAATATTTACGATTTACCAATTTACGATTTACGGTTGAAATTAGTATCGTACGATTTACTAATTAACGATTTACTGTCAGTTATTCCAATCGTAAATCGTAAATCAGTAAATCGTAAATCAATTTGTTTTTCCCGGATATGCTTCCAAAGCCTTTTGCAATACTAAAAGGGCTTTAGTTAAATCCTCCTTTTTTAGCACATACGCAATACGTACTTCATCCCGGCCAAGTTCCGGACTTGTATAAAAACCGGAAGCAGGAGCCATAAACACTGTTTGGCCTTCGTACTCAAAGTCCGAAAGACACCAGGCACAGAATTTATCCGAATCATCCACGGGCAATTTGGCTACTGTATAAAAAGCCCCCATAGGTATGGGCGAATAAACACCCGGAATACGGTTTAGTCCGTCTATGAGGCATTTACGCCGTTCCACATATTCGTCATAAGTTTCGCGCGTATAACTTTCCGGAGCATCCAGTGAAGCCTCAGCAGCAATTTGCCCTATCAACGGTGGACTTAAACGCGCCTGGCAAAACTTCATAACTGCTTTTCGTACTTCGCTGTTTTTAGTTATTAGCATACCGATACGAATTCCACATTCCGAATAACGCTTTGAAACAGAATCAATAAGTACCACATTTTGTTCAATGCCTTCCAGGTGGCAGGCTGAAATATAAGGAGAACCGGTATATATAAATTCTCTGTATACTTCGTCCGAGAACAGGAAAAGATCATACTTCTTCACCATATCCCGTATCTGTTCCATTTCTCGACGCGAATACAGATAACCTGTAGGATTGTTCGGATTACATATTAAAATTCCCTTCGTACGTTCGTTTATAAGCTCTTCAAACTTTTCTACTTTGGGTAACGAAAAGCCCTCCTCAATTGTTGTAGTTATGGTACGGATTACAGCACCGGCCGAAATGGCAAAAGCCATATAATTTGCATAAGCCGGTTCGGGAACAATAATCTCATCTCCCGGATTCAGGCATGACATAAATGCAAACAGTACGGCTTCCGACCCACCGGTAGTTACAATTATATCATCCGCATCCAGATGAATATTAAATTTATCGTAGTATTTGGTCAGTTTCTCACGGTAACTCCTGTAGCCTGCGCTTGGGCTATATTCAAGTATTTTACGGTCAATATTATGTATAGCGTCAATCGCGGCCTGTGGAGTCGGTAAATCCGGTTGTCCGATATTTAAGTGGAACACATGTGTTCCCCGCTGCTTGGCAGCATCAGCCAGCGGAGCCAGCTTTCGTATTGGAGATGCAGGCATCTCAATACCGCGAATGGAAATTTCAGGCATGTTTCAGTTGTTTTTATATTTGATGTGCAAAGATAAATAAAAGTTATGAGTTTTGAGTTATGAGTTTTAAGTTACGATGTCGCATGGTTGACTCATAACTCATTACTTAAAACTCATAACTTAAAATCATATTAACTTAGTTTAAATAAATATATAAAAGAAAAGAAATACATTTGCCATATTGAATTGAAAAAGAAGTTTGAAATGACAATAAATCTTATTACGTTTGCTTCAGAAAACAATATAAATAGCAACGTACATACCGCCCATGAATCATTGCCCCGCCCGGTGGTTATGTTGGCCGACGGAAATCAGAATTCACTGGCCGCTGCCCTTGAGATTTCTGCCTGGTTCCGTTCGCGCGGCATGAAAAGCGAAATTCTGCATGGCGATACAGAATCTGTGATGAATCGAATAAAGTTATTACATTCCAATTTTGAAGCTCAACGCTCACTCGCCGGACTTCGTATTGGTGTTGTAGGATCACCCTCTGCATGGCTTATTGCCAGTAACGTGGACTATTTGCTGGCAAAGCGTCGCTGGGGAGTAGAATATGTAGATATATCACTGGAACGGGTATACAATATTTTCGAAAAGATTACTGATGATGAGGTTGGGGAAGAATGTGCCGAATTTGCCAGTAAAGCCCTAGCCTGCCAGGAAGGTTCGCCCGATGACATATTGAAAGCCATGAAACTGTACAAGGCTATCAAACAAGTATGCATTGAAGAAAACCTTAAAGCTGTTACAGTTAGTTGCTTCAAACTTATCGATAAAACAGGAACTACCGGATGCCTGGCTCTTTCTCTACTAAACGACGAAGGAATTATTGCCGGTTGCGAAGGCGATCTTCAGTCTATCTTTACATTGTTGGCCGTGAAAAATCTGACCGGAGAAAGCGGGTTCATGGCTAATCCATCTATGATTAATGAGTATTCCAATGAAATCGTTTTGGGACATTGCACTATTGGAATAAACCAAACCAATCAATATATCATCAGAAGCCATTTTGAAACCGACATGGGAATAGCCATTCAGGGGTTGCTCCCTATCGGAGAAGTTACCCTGGTAAAATGCGGAGGCGAATCACTGGACGAATATTACGTAAGTTCAGGGTTTCTCACTGAAAACACCAACTATGTAAATATGTGTCGTACACAGGTACGGGTACGACTCGATTCTACGACAGATTATTTCCTGAAAAATCCTTTGGGTAATCACCATATACTTATTCAGGGAAACTATGTCGAAAGCATACACGAATTTATGCAGGCCAATGCCTGTAAGCGAATCGAATAAAACCACATTGCATTATGAATGACTTTAAAATCTTAATTGTAGACGACGAAGAAGATCTTTGTGAAATCCTCCGGTTCAATCTTGAAAACGAAGGATATTTTGTGGACACCGCCAACTCGGCCGAAGAAGCACTTAAACTAAACCTGAACAATTACGATCTTTTACTGCTGGATGTGATGATGGGTGAAATATCCGGATTCAGAATGGCAAGCATGCTCAAAAAAGACAAGAAAACTGCCGGAATTCCCATCATATTTATTACTGCAAAAGATACGGAAAATGATACAGTGACCGGTTTTAACCTCGGTGCTGATGATTATATATCCAAGCCGTTTTCATTGCGCGAAGTATTAGTACGGGTAAAAGCAGTGCTACGGCGTACACAGAAGGATAACGAAGAAAAAGGTCAGGAACAAATCGTTTTCCAGACATTAGTTATGGATACGGGTAAAAAAGCCGTAACTATAGACGATAATGAAATACCACTTACTAAAAAAGAATTCGAAATACTCCATCTGTTACTTAGCAATAAAGGACGTGTTTTCTCGCGCGAAGATATTCTAAGTCATATCTGGCCGGATGAGGTGTATGTACTCGACCGCACCATTGATGTAAACATTACCCGGCTTCGCAAGAAAATAGGCCGTTATGGCAAATGTATAGTTACAAGACTGGGGTACGGATATTGCTTCGAAGCTAAATAAAATACGGATGTTTCCCAGATCATATGCATTTTCTTTCGGACGGAAACTATTTTTTTCCGTAGTAGGACTTTTTCTTGTTTTTGTAACAGCATTTATACTTTATCAGTATCAACGTGAAAAAGTATACAAGATCGAGTTACAAGGGAGTAAAATGCTGGATTATAATGATATATTTTACCAGGAACTCAATCAGCATCCCGACTTTGACATACACCAGTACTTACAGGAAGTAGGGATGGAAGATATGCGGGTTACCATTATCGGCTTCGACGGAAATATCCTGTATGAAAGCTACCCGAATGATTCAATAGAGCTTACCAACCACCTGGATCGCATTGAAATACAAAAAGCATTAAATTACGGTACAGGGGTACATACCGGACGCCTTTCTCAAACCACCGGGCAGTGTTATTTCTATGCCGCTACCCGGTATCAGGATTACATTATCCGAACGGCTGTTCCTTATTCGGATTCACTGCTCCAGAACCTGCAAACGGATTACAATTACATCTGGTTTGCACTTGTGGTAGCAATCGTTTTGATTTTCATATTCTATAAAGTAACCAACAGCATCGGTGCATCCATTAACCAGTTGCGGCAATTTGCGCTACTGATTGAGCAGAATGAACCCTACGAATCGGTCGTCGAATCCATGTCGGGGAATGATGAACTAAGCGAAATCTCCCAACACATTATACGCATATATCAACGGTTGCACGAAACCAAAGAGGCTCTATATATTGAGCGCGAAAAACTAATTGCTCATTTGCAAACATCCCGGGAAGGATTGGGAGTTTTCACGAAGGATAAAAAAGAAATCCTGGTGAATAAGCTTTTTATTCAATATGCCAATATTATATCCGACCATAACCTTGAAAATACAGAAGATGTTTTCAACGTACCCGAATTTCAGAATATAATTAGTTTCATCGATAAAGTTCTTAGAAAGCCTGTTGGTACGGAAGAAAAACGTAAGTCGGTAAATGTGAATAAAAACGGTCGGATGTTCACCATTGAATGTATTATTTTCCAAGACTATACATTTGAAATATCTATCAATGACATCACGCAGGAAGAAGAACAATTACTTATCAAACGCCAACTGACCCAGAATATTGCCCATGAATTAAAGACCCCTGTTAGTAGTATTCAGGGCTATCTGGAAACGATTGTGAATAATCCCGATATTCCACCCGAAAAAGAAGAAATCTTCCTGAAGCGCTGTTACGAACAAAGTAACCGCCTGACACTACTGCTGCGCGATATTTCTGTACTGACCCGCATGGACGAAGCTGCCGATATGATTGAAGTTGAAAACATTGATATCAATGTGGTGGTACAAAGCATTATCAATGAAGTAGCTTTGGAATTAGAAGAAAAAAACATTACCGTAAACAATAACCTGAAACAAAACCTGCAAATAAGAGGTAACTATTCCCTAATTTATTCCATTTTCCGAAACCTGATGGATAATTCAATCGCATATGCCGGAAACCATATTCAAATAACCATTAACTGTTTCCGCGAAAACGAAGACTTATTATATTTCAGTTTTGCAGATAATGGCGTGGGTGTAGGTTCGGAACATCTGCAACGACTTTTCGAGCGGTTCTATCGTATCGATAAAGGACGTTCGCGCAAAATGGGAGGTACAGGTCTTGGACTGGC